>NZ_LR027820.1:816028-837625 GCF_900607215.1 Prevotella rectalis | reverse complement strand
ATGAGTTTCTCATAGGCACGGCTGCGCATCTTCTCCAAAGACAATGCGTGTTGGAGGTTCACTATCTTCTGGCGCAATATCTCATTGTCTGTCAAATTCGTTTCTTTATGAGCCATACGATACCTCTGGATTACTTCCGAGGGCAAAGATAACGATTTTGAATCAACGGGCCAACGTTTCAGCCATTGGAACATTGAACCACTAGACACATTCCACTTACGCAATATGGACGCTTGAGAAGCACCGCTAGAATAATAATCGATTAACACTTGCAGCTTGAACGAATACGAAAATTCGCGCGGGGTTTTACGTTTTGTCATAATTTCTTACTTTTTTTATAGTCAGAATTGTGACAAGCTAAATCCGTATAAGACATATGAAAAACTTATTGTATTTATTTCTTAATGACCAATTTGGATTAATCTGCATTTTGGCGAAATATGAACATTAGTGTGTGTTTTTTCCCATCCATCCTCTTAACGTGAAATATATTTCTTCCTGCAATCTGAAAACCCACCATGAAAGTCTTAAAGGCATATAACCGAATTTTCGAGTGAGCCGTTTATCTAATCGTTTTTGCTCAATGTTGTGCCATGTTTTGTGAATGAGTTTTAGTCCTTCGGCAGCAGATTGCTTTGGCAGTTCGTTTCGATGCACAAAATAGAACATGTAGGTTCCAATCAAAATTCTCCATCTAACGTTTTCGTATAGGTTGATAATGTCTTCTGAAACATTTAATTGTAAAAGTTGTCGTTTCATGCTTTCATTTGCTCTCAGGTAGTCGAATCTCTTTCCATTTATACAATGTGTTACCGATGAAGCATGCTGTCGATAATAGTATTTCCCATCGGATAATCTTACTTCTCGAGATGCCAAATAATGTAGCCTTGTTATATTCTCGTCGCTGTATGTTCTACACGTTTCGTCGTATGGATATTTTAGATGTATCTCCCTGCGCACGGCATAAATACCATGAATTTCCCATGTTAGGCTTGCCACGAAAGCGTCATATCCGCTCATCACCTCGAATGTTTCCATAGGGAATTGTTCTTGCCGTTCTTCGTTGTAGTAGTAGATTGCATTGAAGAGAACAGAATCGGTGGAGGGATGTTTTTCATATATCCGCCAAATCTTTTCCAGCGCATTCTCTGCTAACCAGTCGTCACTATCCACGAAACAGATGATTTCACCATTTGCCCTTTTCAAACCTTCGTTTCGTGCGTGAGCTATTCCTTGATTTTCGGATAGGCAAATTAGTTTGATGCGTTCGTCTTTTTCCGCATAATCTTTTAATATTCGAACGGAATCATCTGTAGATGCGTCATCTATGCAGATGATTTCAATCTGTTTTAATGTTTGCCCAAGCAAAGAGTTAAGGCATGTGCTTAAGTATTTCCCGGTATTATAAACTGCTATGAGTACACTAATTTTCACCATAATGTTTCATATAGGATTTTATTCTTGTTGTTAAAGAATTCCATAAACTTGTCTTGGTTTTCAAGATGCTTATCGTTGTCGCTCCACTTATGAGTGCTAACATAATTCCCACCCCCCAATATAAAATGACATTTTGCAGTTTGGTGCAGAAAAACACCAAGATGCCGATAGGGATTTGCACCATCGAATACAATAGAATGTTATTGCCGGGCTTGTATTTGTATTTTATTCGGGCATAGATGAGTACAATAATGAAATCGACAATGCCGGCAGCGGTAATTCCCCAACCGGTTCCCGCTAATCCATAATGATTGAAGAATAAGATGACCAAAGCGACAATCAAAACATCGTATATGGTTTCCAAGAGAAGATAAGATATAGAGTCGCCTTTTGCCAGTGGTATGTATTGGATGGGAAGTTTCAGAGCGCGAAAGTACATAGCAATTACGATGGCTTGAGCCATTCCCAATGTCGGAATGAACTTGCCCGAATATAACAGTGGTATTAGTATGGGTAGGCAGAGCGAGAAAACTACCAAGAGTGGCGAGATGAGCAACAAGGTTACTTCAATTTGTCTGCTGACTATCCTGTTAAAAGTGAAAGTGTGCTTTACCGCACCAGATAGTCTGGGGAAAAAATCTGTTTCCAAAGAAGCAAATATTAATCCCACATACGTCATTGACATCATGTAGCCGGCATTGTATAATCCTACAGTTTCAATGTTCGCTACATTATTAATATAACTGCGAATTAAGAAATCTGCTCCGGATCCGAAGATGCCTGCAAGCACGAATGCCAGTCCTAACCGGATAATGTTAAATCCTTTGCGCATAAATCCCCATTTAAGATGTAACTTTAAGGGATAGAGTCGGTAGGAATAGCCTATGGTTAGAACCAACTGTATGAAAGCAATCAATACCAATGAAGGAACAATGGCGACCTCGTGAAAAAAATAATATAGAGGAACTGTGGTGGTTAGCGCGCCAAGAACGTTATAAACGGAAATCACTGCCAATGATTTTAGTTCTCTCAAGCCTTTTAATATGGCTAACTCTCCTCCGGTGATTGCCAATAGAGCCACGATGGGTGAAAGCAATATGAAATGGAAGGTATGACCGTCCCAAGAAAAAGTAAACTTGCTTAGAAAAGGACTGAGCAAAACGCAAATTATCATTCCCATAATTCCGGCTGCAAAACTCAAGCTGCGTACCAGTTTGATGTGCTCTTCGAGCAATTCCTTGTTGCCCGAATCCAAGTCTTCGGAAATGTTTTTGATTGCGCTGATGGATATTCCGAAGTTGGTAGAATCGCTTACCAATTTTATGGTGGAGTTAAAAAGCGATATCAAACCAACTCCATTGGGTCCCAATATCATGGCTACTAACTTGTTACGTACTATTCCTACGAGAATGTTCAAACCCTGAACACCTCCGAAGAGCCCGGTGTAACGAAGAATGTGATTGTAGCTTTCCGTTTTTTTCATTTTTAATCTAACGTAAGTAAAATGTTTTTATTATTTTTGCATCTGAGATATTTCATGAGACTAAGTATTATTATACCCATATTCAATGTTGAAGAAACGCTGGAAAGATGTTTGGAAAGCGTTTTAAGGCAATCATTTCAAAACTATGAAGTGATATTGATAGATGATGGGTCAAAAGATAATTCGAGAGAGATAGCCAAACAATTCATGAAATCAGACGATAGGTTTTCTCTTATCAGTCAATCCAATCAAGGTCTGTCGGCTGCGAGGAATGTGGGGCTGGAGCTTGCGAAGGGAGAATATGTTACGTTTATCGACTCGGATGATTTCATAGATGAGAACTTGTATGAACGTCTGATGCTTGTCTTAGAGAAACATCCCGAATATGATTTCTTGGAATATTCGGTGAAAGAACGTTACGGTTCACCACATTCTACCTACCTCATGCTAAAGGATAGGGAATATCGAGACATGGACGTGTATTGGCTCGAAAGCAAGGCTTACTGTCATACTTATGCTTGTAATAAAATATACAAGAGAGAGCTATTTTCTGAAGTCAGATTTCCAATAGGCAAAAACTTTGAAGATGTTTTCACCCTTCCGCTTCTTTTGAAGCGTTGCAAAGTAGTGGCAACAACATCGCTTGGAACCTATTATTATTGTTACAATCCAAACGGTATCACAGGAACAGCCAAGGGAAGAGATCTGAATAACCTTTTGCAGGCACATCTGCAATATCTTCGGGATGGAAACAAAACTGACGCGACTTACTATGCACATATATTGAACATTCAACTTGATGTGTTTGAAGCCACCAATTCAGCCCCCATTATCCCTATATTACCCTATCACGATACCCTAAAATTAAAATTGCTTCATTTAATCGGAATAAAGAATTTATGCAGACTAAATCGGTTTATACACAGAATATCAAAAAACCATTAATAAGTTTTATCATCACTTATCACAATGAGCCACTTGAGATGCTGCAAGAATGTCTTCAAAGCATTTTAAGTTTGACCCTTACTCGGGATGAACGCGAGATTATTATCGTGGATGACGGCTCGGATGAATCACCATTGGAGGCTTTGAGAGATGTAAGAAACGATATTCTCTACATTCGTCAAAATTCTCAGGGATTAAGCATGGCTCGCAATCAAGGCATTGATATTTCGAAAGGGGAGTTTATACAATTCGTGGATGCTGACGATTTCCTTGTCATTAGCCAATATGAGAATTGTCTCGACCTTGTCCGCTTCAATAGTCCGGATATGGTGCTTTTCAACTCAACAAGTACTGCCAATGAGAAATCTCCATTCTCGTATTCCGATCCTGTATCAGGCGCAGAGTACATGCGTCATAACAATCTGAGAGCATCGGTGTGTGGGTATATTTTCCGTAAGTCTTTGCTTTTGAGTTTGAGGTTTACGAAGAACCTGACCCATGAAGATGAGGAGTTCACGCCCAAACTGTTCTTGCGTGCCGAAACGGTTTTCGATACGAATGCCAATGCTTATTTTTATCGTATCCGAACGGATTCCATCATGCATAGGAGAGATGAAACATGGATAAGAAAACGACTGGCAGACCAAGAAAAGATAATCAGGGAACTCTATCTTCATTCCGAATTGCTCACAAGTGGCGATAGGCTTGCTCTCCAGCGCAGGGTGATACAATTGACAATGGATTATATTTATAACATCATCGTTCTTACTCATGATAAGGAATGCTTAAACGAGGCGATTGATAAACTGTCAAGGCTCGGTCTGTTCCCATTACCTGATAAGGACTATACGCGGAAATATAAAATCTTCCGGAAATTGGCAAACAACAAGTTGGGAAGGGATGTGCTGATGATTTTATTGAAGGGGAAGTCATGAGAATACTCTTACTGGGTGAGTTTAGCAATGTGCATTGGACATTGGCCGAGGGGCTTCGCACGTTAGGACATGAAGTAATGGTCGTGTCGAATGGGGACTTTTGGAAGGACTATCCTCGGGACATCGATGTTTCAAGAAAAGAGGGCAAATTGGGTGGCGTCTTATTAATTGCCAAGTTGTTAAAACTGCTTCCCCGATTTCGGAATTACGATATTGTGCAACTCATTAACCCAATGTTTTTTGAATTGAAAGCCAAACACATATTTCTGATTTATAAGTATCTGCGCAAACACAACAAATGCGTTGTACTTGCTGCTTTTGGGATGGATTATTATTGGGTTAGCACTTGTTCCGGTTCTATGCCATTACGTTACAGCGATTTCAACATCGGAAAGCGATTGCGCACTAACTACGATGCCGTGAAAGAACGGAAGGATTGGATGGGAACCGAGAAAGAAAACCTCAATAAATTTATCGCAGAGGATTGCGATCAAGTCGTAGCGGGACTTTACGAATATTGGGTTTGCTATCATCCACTGTTTCCCCGGAAAACCACTTTTATCCCATTTCCCATTTACACGGCGGATAAGCCCTTTACCCCTCATCGGGCAAACGATAAGTTGAAAATCTTTATCGGCATCAGTAGGCATCGGTCGGAATATAAGGGGACGGATATCATGCTGAAGGCTGCACAAGATATTCAGAAACAATATCCTGACAAGTTGGAACTTAAACTGGCGAATGGTGTCCCTTTCAATGAATACGTTGGCTTGATGCAAGGCTGCGATGCCATAATGGATCAGCTTTACAGTTATACGCCATCAATGAATCCGCTTGAGGCAATGAGTAGAGGTATAATATGTGTCGGTGGGGGAGAGCCGGAAAACTATGAGATTATCCATGAGAAGATACTCCATCCAATCATCAATGTAGAACCAGATTATGAAAGTTGTCGAGCGGCTTTGGAACGGCTTTTATCCTATTCTCATGAGGAGATAGTCTCGCTCCAAATCGATAGTATCGCCTATGTTAAGAAACATCACGACCATATAAAAGTAGCACGGCAATATGAAAAGCTATACAATAAATTGCTTGCTAAAAATAATTAAAAAAGCATGAGTTGGATAAAGAAATATAAATGCCTATCTTGTGGCTACGAGGCTTGCGTCTATGAGGGTAAAGGATTCATGGGACAAAGCATTGAGGCGGTGGTTTGCAATGGTTGCCACAATCTTGTTCCTTTGGTCGTAGGGGGAGTTATCGGCGATGCCGCCCCTTCCTTTCGCTCTCTTACCGGAAGGATTTGCTTGAAATGCGGATCTGACGATATGAAAAAATGGGATGGACATACTTGTCCACAATGTAAAGGAAATATGGTGGATACAGGCGAAAGAGAGTTTTGGAGCTAATATTTCGCGATCATTTCAAATCCGTTTTCCTTGTACATTTACAATAGAAATTTTCAAGGGACGGCTAATTACCGATTTGGGGATATGGTGCAGTTATCCTTCTAACCAATTGTCAATTAACTTTCGAGCAATAGAAAGTTTTTCCGGAAGATTGGGGAGGTTATCTTTCTTAAACCATCCACCTTTTGATAATTCGCTTTTCTGTATTTTTATTTCCCCTGCATCGTAGTCGGCATTAAATCCTACCATCATGCCACACGGATAAGGCCACGGTTGCGAGCAGAAATAGGTCAAGTTCTTTATGCTGAGTCCCGTTTCTTCCATTACCTCACGATGAACAGCTTCTTCCAATGTTTCACCCGTTTCAACGAAGCCGGCAACAAGTCCATAAAAGTCTGTTTTGAAATTTTTCGCATGAACGAGTAATACTTCATCGTTTCGCCGTATCAAGACTATAACTGCCGTTGATATCTGTGGCCAAATTTCTTTTCCACAGTTTGTACAGAGTTTGGAGATGTTAGAATTGAATTTCATGGGAGCGCCACAAGCACCACAGAATTTTGTATTTTGATTCCAATAAAGCAGCTCATGACATTTGCCGGCTATCAAGTATAATTCGCGAGATAATTTGTAATAGCTCGACCTCAATCCACACATTTCCAGCTTAGGGTTGCCGGTTATGGGTGTATCTATATTTACAGCTTTTACTTTGACGCCCGATGAGGTCTCTGCAACATCCATGATTTTAGACCATCTGTGCAGTGATACCGGTGCTTCTTCGGATAGAGGAATAGTATATCCTTTATCGTCTTTTTTCAATACGATATCCGATTTACAGAAAACAAACCAATAATACTTCATATCCCCAATAGAATTATTTTCGATGGAGTTTATTCCCCAAACAGCAATTCCTTGTCTCTTTCCGCAGCTGCTTTCGTCCATTTGGTGGGAACAAACTTCCAATTATTCAGTGGCTTTGGATTCATTATCTTGGCTTTTTCTATTTCCTTGATGAGATAGTAGCGTTGATCCAATTCACTTCTCCAAATTATCCTTCCCTTCAATGAGTCTTGAGGAATCCCTGCTCCCTTTGTCAGAAGTTCTCCGCCCCCATTTCCTCTATAGCTGTTCACGGCAACCTTATACGATTTTTTTTCGTCGAAGGGCTGTCCGTTGCTCATTCTCAGTATCTTGACTTTTTCTCCGGAAGGCTTTGTAACATCCACCTCATAATCGATTCCTGCCGCCGAATCAAAGTTAAATGAGAAATTCTTGAATCCCAATCGCTGCGCGTCAGATTTTGTGTCAGCCAGCAAGAGTAAATGATCGTCAGGAGATTTCATGGTATTTACCCAAAGCGAATAACTCATTTCCAAATGCTTCCTTATCTCTTCTCCGGTCAGTCGCATGACGTAAAGTTGGTTTTCATATTTGTAAAGCTGAAACATATCTCCCACCGTGATGGGGCCGGCTTTGATGGATGAGTTGAATTGCAAAGGCGCGTTGAAGGCTATGTCTGCATTTGTTATCTTCAGTTCTAGGCTTAAAATTAAATCGTTGAAAGCGGAACTACCGAAATAGCAATCTTTTGAATAGATGGTATGCGTAAATGTTCCTATTTCTCTTTCCGTCCATGCTTTCACGTCGTTGATATTGGATTGAAAATAGTTGATGAATTGTTCATCTACCGGTATGTCGGAAACATCAACGATTTCTCCCTCTTTTTTTATCACCTTATAGTTCTTGTTTCCCTTTGTTTTCTCACCTGAAGCCCTCAATGTGATAGTAGCCACTGCCACTTTCTTGGCGTTATTTGCCGGATCAAGGCAAATCACCTTCTTTCCATCGCGGTTAGTAATTGCCATATTCCTTGGCGTGTGGTCATGACCAAAGAAAACGACATCAAATCCGGGCACTTGTTCTGCCACGATTTTTGAGGCATCTTCTAAGTAGTCGGGGGCTTGTATTCCTCCATCCCATCCGGAATGGAATAAGCCCACAATGATGTCAGGACTTTCTTTTGCTTTGACTGTTTCCATCGTTTTCCTTGCCGAGCTTACCATATCCTCGAAATGAAGCCCATGCCATAGTCGTTCTTCCAACCAGTTTGGAATGGCAGGTGTTAGCAATCCTATCACCGCGACCTTTATCCCATTTTCTTTCTTTATAATATAATACGGCATTAAGTAGGATTGTTTGGTTTTCGTGTCAATTACATTTGCTCCGACAACAGGGCATTTCAATTCTCTTATCCATTTATCATAGACGGCATGCCCCGTTTCCACATCATGATTACCTATTGTTGCAACGTCATAATTCATATAATTCATGACACTTGCTGCTATGTTCTCTTCTTCCGTTTTGATATAGTTGTAATAATAAACAACCGGTTGTCCCTGAAGAATGTCCCCATTATCCAATAAATATATGTTGTCTTCTTTCCATTGTTTACGCAGACCATTCAGATAGGTTGATACACGAGCCAATGACCCTTGTGTGTTCTTGCGTTTGATGAAGTCGTATGGGAAGAAAGCTCCATGTACGTCGCTTGTTTCCACCAGTTTGATGGTTATTTCTTTGTTTTGTGCGAAGCTGTCTGTGCCTAAAAAAAAGATTGCCATAAAAGCGAAATAAAATCTATACATTTTTATAATATCTTTAAATCATTTACAAAGATACAAATATAAATGGGGAGCGTGCCATTTAGTTGAACAGAATATTTAATATATTGAGCGATTTGCTTCTCTTCCCTTGAACTGAACCGTTCTATAGCTTACGAGTTTGTCGGTTCGTCCGCCCTCTTCACGGTAATAAATCAGTACTTGATAAGAGTTCTCTGTTTGGTAGAAACATCCCTCTGATGGCAGAACACTTATTTCTCCATTAACGTTCATCAATAGATATTGATAACTGTAATAGCCCAATTTTAGCGGAAAAGATAATTCGTACATTCGTGTCGAATCATTGTAAACGAGTTTGTAGTCATCCGTGAATGCTCCGTGTGTCCAATCTCCGTTTACATAGATGTTCCCATTGACTCGCTCCCGACAATCTAACGTAAAATGCACAATCATGTAATCACTTTCCGTTTGAACCGCTATGTTGTCGGAGTTGCGAATGAGAAACGCTCCGTTTGCATCCTCATCATAAACATAGTTTTGTCGTGGGGTGGAAATAAAAGGATAAGCATGGAAACTTTCTCCATCCCAGCTTATTCGCTCTATTCCCATTGTGGATACGTCGGTAGATAAAATCTCGAATTTTCTATATTCGTTACCTGCTTCGAAAATGAAATCTTGATTATGATTCCACTTTAATCCGTCGCTCATGACATATTGTGGTTTACTATTCCATCGTGCTGTTTCCCATCGTTTATTTTGTAAGATAACGGTTTGAATTTGCATGTTCGGATTGGTTACCTTATAGTTGCCGTATTTTAGTTCCATCTCCACTTGCTGATGTTTTTGATTTATCGTCAAATCGGTATTTGTCGTAACGGTCAATCCTACCTTCATGCACCTTTCTGCAGGCTCAACAATCATAAAATAAGCCCGGAGAACTTCCCGATGATAATCATCAAACACCTTTAAGACATAATTACCCGATATCAGAGGGCGACAACTCTTGTTGGGTATCGTTACCCGATAATGTGTGTAAATAGTATTGGTCAGCGTAGATTCTTTTATATCGTCGATGATATTATCATTTGCAAACCCTTCTATGTAGTCGCTTTCGAAGAGTTGTGAGGAAGGTCTCCAGTTGGCTTCGCAATGCTCCACTTTATATGTGTATCTGTGATATTCGTGCGTTAAATCATCGAAATCGACCGACAAAAATCCATTTCCCAATTCCAAAACCGGCATAGATTGCCAATCCCCATTTGCCACTACCTGCAATGAACGGATATCTGGGCTAAAAACCTGATGCCGCTGTGCAGATAATGTTGTGCGACAGAGAATTAAAAAACAGAGAAAAAAGCTAATCTTTCCGATGTTCATCCGTGTCTTACTTCTATTCCTTTATTAAGTTGTTCATAAATTCGTTCAACTCTTCATCCAATCCCGGCATTAAGTCGCCCCCGATGATTATGGTATCATCATCCGCCAAGTATAATTCTGCAATGGTTTCTCCTTCTTCATCCTCAAGCACGAAACCATAAGGTTTTATAATCCCAAGATTGTCTATGTCAGCTTTCAGCCTCATAAGTTCTTGGCGTAGAAGCATGACGACCTTGTCCTCGAAGTCGGTATCTTTATTTTCTATCCATTCATCAATTACACATCGAGTTATTTCCACTCCGTCATCATCGAACGCCATCAAATCTCCATTGTCGGGAGATACTCGAAGATGCAGATCTGTCATGAGGCAAGAGTCATCAGTACTTGGAAACTTTTGAGTGAGTTTCCTGAGGAAACGCTCAATTTGCTGTTGTGTTTTCACTTTTACAGTCATAGCTTAATGTTTCTTGAATAGATTACCGAGCAAAGTTAATAAAAGTTTTCATACAATGGCGCAATATAAATTTGTTTTTTTGTTATTTTCATCTTATTTTATCGGAATAGCCACTTTTTTATTATTACCTTTGCAAAGAATCGGACGACTTGTCGGATTCAATTAAAAATATCACCAACTCAATTTGCGCAATCGCGTTAATAATGAACAATACAATGAAACAAACTATTTTAGTTACCGGGGGTACTGGCTTTATAGGCTCTCACACAACGGTGGAATTGTTGGAAGCAGGGTATGATGTTGTCATAGCTGACAATCTTTCCAACTCAAAAATTGAAGTCCTCGATGGAATAGAGAAAATAACCGGCAAACGTCCGGATTTCGAAAAGGTGAACCTTGAGGATAAAAATGCCACGGAACAAATATTCCGAAAATATCCCGATATTCAAGGTATCATACATTTCGCGGCATCAAAAGCCGTGGGAGAAAGCGTGCAAAAACCATTGATGTACTATCGTAACAACATCGTTTCATTGCTGAATCTTTTAGAATTGATGCCGAAATACGACGTAAAAGGCATTATCTTCTCCAGTTCCTGCACCGTTTATGGGCAACCTGAACCTAAGAATCTCCCGGTTACCGAAGAGGCGCCACACCAAAAAGCCACTTCGCCTTATGGTAATACCAAAGAAATAAATGAGCAGATTATATTTGATTATATTCATAGTGGCGCAAAGATTAAAAGTGTTATATTACGTTATTTTAATCCTATCGGAGCACATCCATCGGCGTTGATAGGCGAACTCCCTAACGGCGTGCCCAACAACCTGATACCTTACGTTACGCAAACTGCCATGGGCATTCGGGAACAACTTACCATTTTCGGCAATGATTATGAAACAGAGGATGGAACCTGTATCCGCGACTATATCTATGTGGTAGATCTTGCCAAAGCTCATGTAGCAGCCATGGCAAGAGTGTTGGATAAGAAAACAAAGCCGGTGGAATACTTCAACATTGGAACTGGAAGCGGCAATTCAACGCTTGAAATAGTGAAAACCTTCGAGAAAGCTACGGGCATAAAGCTGAACTGGAAGTTCGGCCCCCGAAGAGAAGGCGACATTGAAAAGATTTGGGGCGATTGCACGAAAGCCAACCAAGTGTTGGGTTGGAAAGCCGACACGCCACTTGACGACGTGCTTGCCAGTGCGTGGAAGTGGCAGAAAAAGCTGCGTGAGGACGGCGTGATGTAAATACTCCGAGTAATATTCGATCAAAAAGCGTCGAGAGCGGAAGAATTCCCGACGCTTTTCCCACTTTAGCCGTTTAAGAGCTGTTTTTTCAAGAAAGCCTCGGCACGCTTCAAGTCGTCCGGTGTGTCGATTCCCACCGTTTCCTCATCGGTGAATCCAACCTTGATTCTGTATCCGTTTTGCAACCATCTTAGTTGTTCCAATCCTTCAGCAAGCTCCAACGAGGATTGTTGCAACCGAGTAATTTCCTCGAGTACCGGAACGCGATAACCGTAAAGTCCGATATGCTTTAAGAATGGATAGTGCTCAAGCCACTCTTTTTCCTCTTTGTTTCGTATGTAAGGTGCTAACGCTCTCGTGAAATACATCGCAAAGGATTGATTGTCCAAGATGATTTTCGGCGAGTTTGGGTTCTTTGCCGCCTCCAATGTATCAAATCGTTTGCCGAGTGTTGCTATTTGTGTGTCGGCATCTTCAAAACATGCAATGAGAGCTTTTATTTGTGAGGGTTGAATGAATGGTTCATCGCCCTGTATGTTGATGACTACGTCATAATCTTCATCGACCTTCTTGAGTGCTTCGGCTATTCTGTCCGTTCCGCTCTGATGGTCTGAACGGGTCATGACGACATTAGCTCCAAAGCGTTTTGTTGCATCGAAAATGCGCTGATCGTCTGTTGCTACATATACATTGTCGAGCACTTTATTTACTTGCTCCACCACTCTTTCGATTACGAATTTTCCTCCCAACTTAGCCAGTGGTTTACCCGGAAAGCGGGTTGAGGCAAAGCGTGCGGGTATGATTCCTATTATTTTCATTGGTGTTATTTTAAATTGAAGGCAAAGATACTATTTCTTTTGCGATTTGCAAAGTTGTCAAGGAAAAAGTGAGCCGCGAATGTTCATTTTCGATAGAGTAATGTAATCCTATCAAAAAAGACAGTTTTTACGTGAATAATTCCACCCATCTCCACGAAATTATATTACAAAAACCGTATCATTGATACGTTTCATAATCTATTGATAATCAGAATGATAATAATTGTGATTTAAAAGGTAAGCTTTTGTACTCCAATTCATGACCTTCTGCATTGCAAAAGGTAAGCTTTTACGGAGCGAAAGCTAAGCTTTGGATAGACGAATGAAGAAAATATAGGACATTATTGAATTTTTCCCATATCGCCGAGAAAAAAGTAGGAAGTAAACCACTTTGTTTACTTCCTACTCTGATTAACCACATAGACTCCTTCATTATCTTTTGATGACGATAAGTATTATCTTATGATTTGTCATTGATTTCCTTCATGTCTAAAAATTGTTGCTTCTCATCGAAGAATTCGTATTGTAAAAAGCCCAATTTCTGTGAAGGAATGATACGCACGCCAAATCCATATTTCATTTGCCATTTGCGTTTTAGGGAAATTACTCCTTGATTAATATACGCTGCAACATACGGATGTACATGCAAATAGAATTTCTTGATACCAATCTTATTGACAAGTCTGTCAATTTTACGTTCCAGTTGATCCGTAAAAAGAATACTTGACCTTATTTTTCCGGTGCCAAAGCATGTAGGACAATTCTCGTCCACATCCACATCCATCACCGGACGCACGCGCTGCCGAGTTATTTGCATGAGACCAAATTTGCTTAGTGGCAATATGTTGTGGCGGGAACGGTCTTTTTGCATCGCCTTACACATGCGTTCATATAGCAGCTGACGATCTTCAGCAAGATTCATATCGATAAAATCCACTACGATGATGCCACCCATATCTCTTAGTCTGAGTTGTCTGGCTAATTCGTCAGCTGCCCCCAAATTGGTGTCAAGCGCGTTTTGTTCTTGTCCTTTCTCTTTTGCGCGATTGCCACTATTAACGTCAACGACATGCATGGCTTCCGTATGCTCTATAATCAAATAGCACCCATGTCCATAGTTAATAGTTTTTCCGAAACTCGATTTGATTTGTCTTGTTACATCGAAATTGTCGAAAATCGGTAATTTGCCGGTGTATTTTTTTACTATGTTTGCCTTTTCAGGGGCTATGAGAGAAACATAGTGTTTTACAGCTGTGCAAATTTCTTCATCGTTAACATAAATATTTTCATAGGTAGCGTTGAAAAGGTCTCGAAGCATGGCTACTGCACGTCCCGTTTCCTCGAAAATGAGTTGAGGACGCTCTTGCGTCTTTTGAACTTTGGTGATGGCTTCATTCCATCTGGTTAGAAGAATTTTCATTTCGGCATCAAGTTCCGCTACGCGTTTTCCCTGTGCCACTGTTCTAACGATAACTCCAAAGTTTTTTGGGCGTATGCTTTGAATGAGTTGCTTTAGCCTTGCTCTCTCTTCTCCGCTTTTAATTTTCGATGAAACATTAACTTTATCCCCGAATGGAATAAGCACCAAGTATCTCCCTGCAAAAGATATTTCTCCCGTAAGGCGAGGTCCTTTGGTGGATATGGGTTCTTTAACTATTTGTACCATCACCTCTTGTCCGACTTGCAATGTATTTTGTATGCTACCATCTTTTTTTAAGTCGGGTAGATGACTGGCTTTCTGTATGGGGTAAAGTTTTTTACGGTCGCTTTGCACCTGTTTGAGGTACTTCGCAAAAGAATCGAATTGGCTTCCTAAATCAAGATAATGAAGAAATGCATCGCGTTCATAACCTACATCTACAAAGCAAGCATTTAAGCCCGGCATAAGTTTTTTAACTTTAGCCACGTAGATGTTTCCCACCGAAAAATTTGCTTCTCTCGGTTCGCGCTGATATTCCACCAAACGCTTATCCTCAAGTAGTGCTATGGAAATCTCTTTCGGTTGGGCATCAATAATAACTTCGCTTGTCATTTTCTTCTGTTTATTATAAGTAGTCTTTACTTATATGTAAAAACGAGACTTGTCGTCGCACTCCCAGGGAAAGGAGTCCTTTGCGATGACATGCCCCGTTATGTTTGAAAGAGCTTAAGTGCTTTCTGCCCTGGGGCTTACTTGCTCTTGTGTCTGTTCTTTCTTAATCTCTTCTTACGCTTGTGCGTAGCCATCTTATGTCCCTTTTTTTTCTTTCCGTTTGGCATAATTCTTAATTTTAAAATGTTATTTTATACTTTGTTGATTATTTCTTCATGTCTTCGATAAAAGTTCTGGCAGGTTTAAAACTTGGGAAGTTATGTGCCGGGATCGTAATCGTCGTGTTTTTTGAGATATTACGAGCCGTTTTCTCTGCACGATGCTTCACGATAAAACTTCCAAAACCACGAAGGTACACATTCTCTTTCCTATCTAACAAACTGTTTTTGATAGCGTCCATAAAAGATTCTACAACTGCCGACACGTCCTTCTTCGCGATGCCCGTTGATGCTGCAATCTCTGTGATGATATCTGCTTTTGTCATTGTTTATATATGCTTTAATATTATATATTTTCCATAACCTTTTCTAACGGACTGCAAAGATACTCATTTTCAGATAAATACGGAAATGTTTTTACTATTTTTTTCTAAAAAACGTTTTTGCGATGGCGTCGTAGAGTCAATACGCCAAAAATTTCTCAATAATTTCGCTCGTGCTGCTTAAAGTACAAAGATAAATGCTATCTTTGTGTACGTCAAGGTCCATACGATTCTCATAAGCCCTGCATTTGAACATTATTATTTTTTTGCCAAAGATAATACAAATTGTGATTTAGAGCACGCATTTAGGACAAAGAATTTATGTTGGTCTTGACACTTTTCCGTAAAAAGGGAAGGGAATTCAGGGATTTATTTTCCTTTTTTATTCCTACTGACTTATATATCGCGATTTTTATGTAAATTTGCGCTATAAATTAATATTAATTATGAAGATTGCTATTGGTATAGATGTTGGTATTTCAACAACTAAAATTGTAGGCTTGTCGGATGGTAAAATAGTAAAACCGCTACGAATAACGGCAACAGACCCGGTAACTTCTCTATATGGTGCATTTGGGAAATATCTTTATGACAACCAGATAGAATTGTTTGATGTTGAGAAAGTTATGATAACCGGTGTAGGTTCTGCTTATATCAATAAGCCCGTTTATGGTTTGCCCACAGAGAAAGCCGATGAGTTTCTCGCCGATGGTTTGGGAGCACGCTTTGAGTCGCGGCTGGATCGGATGATTGTAGTATCGATGGGAACAGGAACCTCTCTTGTGCAGTGTGACGGAGATAAAATTAATCATATAGGAGGAATAGGTATTGGTGGAGGAACTTTGAACGGACTGTCGCGTTTGTTGTTGAACACAGATGATATCAAACATATTTCTGATTTAGCGATAAAAGGGGATATCTCGAATATTAACTTACAGATTGGTGATATTTCCGCAAATCCTCTACCGGGGTTGCCGATGGACGCGACTGCTTCCCTTTTCGCAAATGCGCAAGGAAACACGAGCAGAGAAGATATTGCTTTGGGCTTAATCTGCCTTGTGCTTCAATCCATTGGGTCGGCAACTATCTTGAGCGCGCTTAATAGTGGTATAAAGGATTTTGTAATGATTGGAAATCTTACTCTGCTTCCACAATGTAAAATTCTGTTCCCTTTGATGGAAAAGCTTTACGGAGTGAATTTCGTAATTCCCAAATACTCGGAATTTTGTACCGCGATTGGAGCTGCACTTCAATCTGGAATAAAGTTTGAGAAAAACCAATGATGATAATAGCAACCATACTTGCTTATTTCTCCATTCTTCTTTTATTGAGCAAGTTTGCTTCAAAGAGAAGTAATAATGAAGTCTTCTTTAGAGCAAACCGTAAGTCGCCTTGGTATTTGGTCTCCTTTGGAATGATTGGTGCCAGCATATCCGGTGTTACTTTTGTAAGTGTTCCCGGAATGGTAATTAATCAAAATATGACCTATGCCCAGACTTGTATGGGATTTATAGTTGGGTATGTTATTGTAGCTTTTGTCTTATTGCCGTTGTGCTATAAAATGAATCTCATCACTATTTATTCCTACCTAAAGAAGAGGATGGGAAAGCGGAGTTACAAGACCGGTGCGTCATTCTTTCTAATATCTAAAATGACAGGAGCCGCAGTGCGATTTTATGTTGTCTGCATGATACTTCAGCGATTCGTTTTTGATGCCCTTCACATTCCTTTTTTTGTTACTGTCATCGTTTTGGTCATCTCGATATGGCTTTATACTCGTAAAAGTGGTATGAAGACATTGGTTTTTACCGACACTTTCCAAACATTCTGTATGTTTGTTGCGCTTCTTTTAATTATGTATAAGGTGATTGATGCTTTGGATATGAGTGTTTCAGAAACCCTGAAAATGATAATGGCGGATGAATATTCAAAAATATTTGTATTCGATGATTGGGTGACGAGACAAAATTTTTGGAAACAATTCTTTAGCGGTATCTTTATAGTAATTGTAATGACCGGATTAGATCAGGACATGATGCAGAAGAATATGACATGCAAAAACCTATCTGAAGCACAAAAGAATATGTGTACCTATGGATTGGCTTTTCTTCCTGCCAATCTTCTTTTTCTTGGTTTAGGGGTTCTGCTTATGCATTATTTAGTACGGATGGGACAGCCGATACCTAAAAATCCGGATGAGTTGATGCTGATTCCGGTGGCAGGAGCAATGCTGGGGAAATGGGTTGTCGTGCTTTTTACAATTGGTGTCGTTGCAGCGTGTTTCTCCAGTGCCGATTCTGCTTTAACTGCTTTAACTACCAGCTATTGTGTTGATATTAAGGAACAAGCAGGCAATGAAACTTTGAGAAAAAAGTCGCACATAATGATTGCCATTATTTTTATTCTCTTCATTTTGTTATTTAGGTCTATAAACTCAACAAGCCTTATAGATGCCATCTATATATTGTGTTCTTATACTTATGGACCTTTGCTTGGATTATTTGCATATGGAATGCTTACCCATGAAAACGTAAACGACAAGATAGTTCCTTATATAGCCATCGCAAGTCCGATTTTGTGCTTCCTCCTCGACAATCTTTTCTTGCGGATATGGGATTACAAGTTTGGTTATGAATTACTTATGCTTAATGGGCTAATAACCTTTATTGGTTTATGGCTTACTAAACCGCAAAAACAGGGGGCAAAAACCATCTTGGATTGCTCTAAAAAAAGGAAAGATACACAAAGAAACCTGTGAACTTTCCTTTTTTTCAGTTAGAGTCTATATTACAATAGACAGCTATATTACCAAATAATATTACTCTGCCAAAAGCTTTTCTATTTCCGCTTCGATATGCTCTATTTTTTCAGTAGGTTCGAAACGTGCTACAACCTGTCCTTTTTTATTAATTAAGAACTTGGTGAAATTCCATTTTATTTCGTGGCTTTCCTTGTAGTTTGGATCTGCTTCTGAAAGAATTTTATGCAATACCGGATAGATAGGATGGCTTTCATCCCAACCGGCAAAACCTTTCTGCTCCTTCAAAAACTTGTAGAGCGGTTCTGCCTCTTCACCATTCACCTTAATTTTCTTAAAGCGTGGAAACTCCGTACCATATGTTAGTTTGCAAAACTCATGAATGCTTTCGTCTGTACCGGGAGCCTGCTGTCCAAATTGGTTGCAAGGAAAATCAAGAATTTCAAATCCTTTTGCATGATACTTTTTATAAGTAGCTTCCAGTTCTTCGTATGTTGGAGTAAAACCACACTTTGTAGCTGTGTTTACGATGAGCAAGACCTCGTTAGCATACTCTTTTAGTGAAAAATCACCGCCTTTTCTGTCTTTGACAGTGAAATCATAAACTGTTTTCATCTTCTTTAATTTTGATTAAACGATTATATGTATTATTTGCAAAAATACAACTTTTATTTTTATTTCATTTGAAGTATGTATTAAAAGTATTAAAAATTTATTTGTAAGTTTCCATTTAATATGGGGATTTGCATAAAATAGGGATTTCCCTATAAGTAAATAGAGATTTTATATTAAAAAATGGATGTAAAATGTTTAGTTTTGCCATTAAAAAGTAGAAAAGGAATAATTTAAAATATAAGAGATATGAAAAAACTTAGTATGTTTTTATTTGCATTGGTACTGGTTGCCACCCCATTCATGTTCACAAGTTGTAATGATGATAATGAATATTATCTCAGTCTTGTTGATGAAGCCGTCGATGGCTTCCGGTACGATTTCCCAAAGGGAACTGATTATTATCATGCCTATAACTGGTTCTATTGTAATTACCCGATGGCAACAGACGCCGAGTTCGTTGCGTTCATGACTTCGATAGGTTTTAGTCCAACTCCTTATTGGGATGCGTATAACAATGGGAATTATGGATGGGATAGCAATTATGACAATGAAGTCCCAACCGCTGATCAAAATTTACTTGACGAGGTTCAAATGCTTTGTGGTGAATGGCAAGGTACTATGGTTTACGAATATACTTCAGACAATTCCAAGCAGAGAATACAAGAAACCTATATGGCGAACATGAAGTTCTTTCAATATAATGCGACATCCAATTCTTTGAGTGGAAACGGAGTAGAGGTTGATACCGATGCTGATGGAAATACGCAAACTTTGGATTTTTCGTGGTATGTAGCTATGAATGGAGATATTTACATTAAATACAAATCGGGTACTATTTTCGTTTTGGATGCCAACTCACAAACTGAGGGTTTCCACTTGGGATACGAAAATGAGAGAGGTTATGACACTTTCTTCGGTGTTGCCATTAGTACAAACACGGAAGATGTAATATATATAGACCTAGAACGTCAGGCAACAAATGCCAAAGGGATGTTCTCCAAGACGCGAGCTGCAACCGGCAGATTAGGAAAAAAATCTTTTGGTAAAGCCAAAACAAATAAAGCTGTTTTGTATGAGCAAACGGCCAAGAAACAGCTAAGAACAAGATAGTAGCACCGATATCGCACAAAGAAAAAATCCGTCTATAACAAAAATTAGACGGATTTTTTTTGATTTACAAATTGTTTTCGAACTATTCAAAAATGATTGGTAATGATAAAAAACTCTTGTATAAAAACTGTGCTTTTGCTTAAATCGGTCATTAGAAACTACTTTAGTTCTTTTTCCTAATGACCGCCATTAGGAATATTCAATTATATATGTTTGTTATTCGGCAATTTACTAACTAAAACCCATACGCAATGAATTCATATCAAAACCTGCCTGTCCGGACAAGACAAAAGATAAGCATATTCTTTGTTTAGCCGGGGCGTTAAAAACGCGAAAATCCTTCCCGGCTATATGAGAAAAGTTCAACAGTGTCCTAAATTTTCTTCATTCATCTATTTAAATCTTAGCTTTTGCTTTTCAAAAGGTAAGCTTTTGCAATGTAAAAGGTCATGAATTGTCTTTTCCTGAATTCACTTGTCAGATCTGACGATTTATTTCTGTTTTACTTGTCAAATATTTTCCTGTTTACTGAATGACTTGACATTAACATTATATAGGTTAAATTTGAAGTCAGTGCACTTGTATAAAAGAAGATGGACAACACCTAAGTTCCGTCATATTTTCGGCAAGGTCTTAGGGGGCTCGATGCCCCCTGGGACCTTTGGTGAAGATGGCATAAGACCGTCGTTCGCCATATTTTCGGCGTTCCAAAGATACGTTATATTTTTCTTTTTTGCAAGCATTTATCTCTTTTTCCAAAGATTTCTCCCGGGCTGTTCGCCTCTATAGACATCCATCGGACATTTCATTCCTATGCTCATATGCGGTCGTCTGTTGTTGTAGAAGGCTATTGCCTTGGAGATTTCCATATTGGCCTGGTCATAATCTCGGTACATCTCCTGCTGGTAAATCCACTCAACCTTAAAGGTTCCATTCGTCCTTTCCGCCACAGGATTGTCCGTAGGATTGTACCGTTCTGTCATACTAACCCTGATATGGTGGCACATAAGAGTTTCAACATATAGGTGGCAGGCGTATTGCGAACCTCTGTCAGAGTGGTGTATCGTTCCGCAGAGGTTGCCTCCTCCGGCTGCCTTAACTGCCATTAGCAATGCCTCCTTCGTATTTATAGCCTCCATGGTTTCGGATAAACACCAGCCTATGACAGCATGTGAGTAAACATCCGTAATGAGATGGAGGTACAGGACGTTGCCGTAAATCCAAACGTAGGTTATGTCGGCTGCCCAAATGTGGTTAGCATACATTGCCGTAACACCTTGTACAAGATTAGGATACTTCCTATAAGGATGATTGGAGTCCGTTGTACGTCTTCGCTTGTTCTTGGGAAGCATAAGTCCTTCTGAAGCAAGTAGTTTTAAGAAGGAGTCGCGACCATGAGTAACATCTTCACCTAGCTCCGACTTGAGGAGGACGTGCAGTTTCACACCGCCTATCCCGGGACAGCAGGCACGATAGTAGAGTACATTGTCAACTATCAGTTTACGCCTTTGCCGCTCAGAAATCACAAGCTTGCTGCTTGCGTAATACCACTGGCGTTTCTTGCCAAACAGCCCACAGAGGAATTCCACGGATACACCGGGAAACTCCTCACGCAGCGCCGTTACTGTTTGGCACCATCTTTTTTTAAGATGCTGATACCCTCCTCGGATTCGGCTATCTCTATGAGTTTCTCATAGGCACGGCTGCGCATCTTCTCCAAAGACAATGCGTGTTGGAGGTTCACTATCTTCTGGCGCAATATCTCATTGTCTGTCAAATTCGTTTCTTTATGAGCCATACGATACCTCT
>NZ_LR027820.1:815129-816017 GCF_900607215.1 Prevotella rectalis | reverse complement strand
TTTCGAATTACACAAGCAGCAGCGAGGGTTTTGTTACCCTTCAGTCATTAATCATGAACTCCCTGATGTATCATGAACGAGAGTTGTTCGTCAGCGAAAATGCCCATGAGCAATGCAATGGTTTCCGTTCTCGTCGTTGGTACAGTCACGGCTTTGAGTTCTCGCTCCGTATTCCGCGCAGTCGTAGCGGAAACTTCTATCCCATTCTCTTAGGGTTGATACGCAGCGAAAGCGAGGAACGTGCCAAATTGTTCAATCTCCTCTACACCAAAGGTCTTACCACGGAGCAGATAGGCGAGATTTCAAATTGCGTCTATGGTCGTTCCTACAGCAAGCAGCAGGTATCGCATCTTGCCGGCAGCTGCCGTGAGGACGTCGAACGGTGGCTTTGCCGTAGCCTTTCCTCCCACTACTTAGCCGTCTATATCGACGCCACCTTTATTTCCACCCGTAGGGACAGACAGGTGTCCAAGGAAGCCTACTATACCATTCTGGGGGTATTAGAAGACGGCAGCAGGGAGGTGCTCACGGTTGTCAATCATCCCACAGAAGGGGCTCTTTGCTGGAAAGACGAGCTTGAGGCCTTGAAGCAAAGAGGCGTCGAACAGATAGACTTAGTCGTTTCCGATGCATTGCAAGGAATAGAGAATTCCGTCTGTGCAGCCTTTCCCTGTGCCGCACACCAGTTCTGCGTGGCACACGTTAAGCGACAGATACTCAGCGGCGCATCACATAAAGACAAACCGGTAATGGCTCAGCAGCTCAGTGAGGTGTTCCAATTGGACAACAACGAGATGAATTCCTTGCAGGGATACGAACAATTCATTACCTTTGTCGAGAAATGGGAAAGGAAATATCCTGCACTATGAAAGTACAAGGCCGAACGCA
>NZ_LR027820.1:799888-815118 GCF_900607215.1 Prevotella rectalis | reverse complement strand
GCCGTGGCGATGGAGGAAACAAAGACGACATATGAAAGGAGAATATATCAATTCAAGAACTGGAAAGAAAAGAATAAAATAACAGTGGAAGTACAGAGAAAGGAAAGATGAATTACACACTTTTAAGGACACTACCAAATATTTATCCCAAATCGGTCATTAGGATTTCTCTTTGCCGTACGACACAGAGAAATCCTAATGACCGATTTGGGTTAAAGAGGAATATGTCGTGGTTGTGGACATTCTATGACTTCCCTGAGTTGCAAATGCCGAATACAAACAATGAATTGGAAGCACTCAACTCTACTTTGAAAGCAAAATTAAACCTACATAAGGGCATTAGCAAAGAAAGGAGAAAAGTCATTATTCAAGACTTTTTAAAGGCTCATTCGCCTTGTAGATAAAGGGATATAAGAGGTTTTAGGTCTCTTTTTGTCATATAAGAGCAAAAGAGACCCATTTTAGGTCTCTTTTTGTCACTTATACCCATTTCTCAAGCATTTTGAAGAACAGGGAAAGACCACCAAAAGGTGTTATTTCCTTATTTACGAACTTTATGTCACAGTCGCGCATTGGAGTATATACTTTTTTCGTGGTAAAGTTAGTAAATATTTATGGATCAAGCATATACAATGCTGTTTTTCTAATGGCGGTCATTAGAAAATGACAAGAAACTTTTTCTAATGACCGATTTGGGTTTAATAAACTACCATTCCCAAATCGCTTGCTCATATCAATCGTTTCTCCTGCCGCCATTTCTGAGTTTTTGATCCTTCCTAATACATTTTATTCCCCAGGAAATTTCTACTGAGCCAGAATAGTTCTTTGATCGTCTGCTTCTGTTATTGATAGACCGTCCATAATTCATCATCGTTCACTTGGAAGCCAAAGCGAAACTTGGGGCAATTTTGAACGCCTGCTTAGAATTAAAACGCCAGACTGACACCCCAAATCAATGCTGCGTAGCGAAGCACTTTGCCAACCGAGATGCTGACGATGCTGATGGGAAGATTGGCACGGGTAAGTCCCAAGACGATGGTGATCGCACTTCCGATGATGGGCAGAAAGGCAAAGAATCCCATCCACGAGCCTCTGCCTTCCATAAATCGGTGCGCCTTGTCGAGCGATTCTTTCTTTACGTGCAGGTAACGCTCTATCCATTCTAACTTTCCCATTCTTCCCACTCCATAATTGAACATCGAACCGAGGATGTTTCCCACGCTTCCATAGACAACGAGTTGCATGGGCTGCAGCCCGCCTGCCAACAAGCCTAACATGACTGCCTCGCTGCTGAAGGGAAAGAAGCTGCCGGCGAGAAAAGCCGAGAGAAACATTCCCCAATAGCCATAATCTAAAAGAATTTCAGAGAGTGCAGCCATAAATAGTAAATAAAATTGTAAATAGTGAGGATAAGGGTGCCCACGACAAGGAACTTGAAAGCAAGGTTGGTCCACTTGGTGTAAGTAAGGGCAAGGAAATGACCGATGAGAGGCGATGTCGCCACGATGATAATGCCCATCAACTCGTTGTAATGATGAGGTTGCAGACATAGAAAGGCAACCGCCGACCATGTCAGGGTCATGAGGGAACGATAGAGCAGCCGGGTTCGGATGCTATCCTTGCGCTTCTGACGGATGTAGTGCACAGTACCGATGAGTGCGCACAAGATTATCCATAGTGCATTGACAATCTGTGGACCAGACAGTTGATTGAAGTTGAGAATGGGCGAAAAATGCTGCAACCCCACATAATGCGCGATGAGGAAGTCAAGATGGTCTGTGCCAATGAGACAACCTGAATAGAGAAGATTGGGAAAGAGAATACCCAAGAGCGATGCCGTGAATGTCTTGGGACTGAGTGCCAAAATGTCGATGGAGAGCACCATCCACAGGATGGGCAGGAAATAAAGGATGTGTGGCCAAAGGATACTGCTGAGTCCTATGCAGAGGAACGCGTAAAAAATCCACCCCGTCCCCTTCGGATCTTGATACACTCGGAAAATACAGGTGAGAAAGCCTATCATGCAGAGCACCACAATGGCAGGGGTAAGCTGTGAGAGTTGGGGTAAAAACTGTGTGGCGAAGAGCAGGAACGAGCACGAGACAACCCTACTGTAGATGCGCAGAAGGGCATTCGCATTGTTGAGTTCCAGCATCAAGTAGGTGGAGAACAGAACGCAAAGCAGTGATGGAAGCACCGAGAAGTCGGACAGACAGCTCAGCACCCACACTGCCACGGTCGGCAACACCAATATGGGCAGCGACCAGCGGCTCTCTGAAATCTTGTTCTGAAGGCGTTTCTTATACATGACGCGGAAGGTAGATGACTATAAGTCGGCGCCTATATCCCGTCTGAAATATTTGTCTTTATAAACTATCTTTTCGGCTTCGGTAAAACTCTTTCGCAAGGCTTCTTCCTTGTTGGATCCGTATGAGGAAACGGCGATGACGCGTCCGCCGTTGGTCAGCAGTGTTCCTTCTTTCATCGTGGTGCCACTGTGGAATACCACCGAGCCGTCCACCGCTTCAATGCCCGTTATGGGGCAACCTTTGGCATATTGGCGCGGATAACCTCCACTTACCAGCATCACGCAGACGGCGGCACGCTCATCGAAAACTACTTCACGACGGTCTAAATCGCCTGCTGCCACCCCCTCAAAGAGCTCTACGAGGTCGCTTTTCAGTCGCAACATCACCGTCTCTGTCTCCGGATCGCCCATCCTGCAATTGTATTCTATTACCATCGGGTTGTCTTCAACATTAATTAAACCAAAGAATATAAATCCCTTGTAATCAATCCCTTCAGATTTCAGTCCGGAAATGGTTGGGAGAATGATTTGTTCCTCCACCTTACGCATCCATTCCGCATTGGCAAAAGGTACGGGACTGACACTGCCCATTCCTCCGGTGTTGAGTCCGGTGTCGTGTTCGCCAATGCGTTTATAATCTTTGGCTTCCGGCAAGATTTTATAATGTTCGCCATCGGTGAGCACGAAAACCGAACACTCTATGCCGGAAAGGAACTCTTCTATTACTACTTTTGCGGATGCGTTGCCGAACATACCGCCGAGCATTTCGCGCAGCTCTGCTTTCGCTTCGTCGAGGGTTGGCACGATGAGCACACCCTTGCCTGCTGCCAGTCCGTCGGCTTTCAGCACATAAGGCGGTCGAAGTGTTTCCAAGAACTTCATGCCCTCGTTCAAGTTCGTTGCGTCGAAGGTGCGGTAAGCCGCCGTGGGAATATGGTGTCGGGACATGAAAGCCTTTGCGAAGTCTTTGCTGCCCTCAAGCACTGCTCCGGCTCGCGATGGACCGATGACGGCGATGTGTTTGGTGCGCGGATCGGCATGGAATACATCGGCGATGCCATTCACCAGTGGATCTTCCGGACCTACAACAAGCATATCCACGTGATTTTCTGCTGCGAACTCCTTGAGTTTATCGAACTCACTGACTCCGATGGCAATGTTTTCGCCACACTCTGTCGTTCCAGGATTTCCCGGTGCGATGTAGAGTTTGTCGCATTTCTTGCTCTGTGCGATTTTCCATGCCAAGGCGTGTTCTCTGCCTCCACTTCCCAAAAGTAATATTTTCATGTTCTCTGTCTCCGTTTCATTCCTGCCATAGCCGGGAAAGTGGCTTCCGCGGGTTGTTTGTTTTCTATTAATATGTTGTTTGCCTTCTATTATTATAATGTGTGGATAAGTCTCATCCCTACCTTTTTCTCTGTCGATGGTCAGGCTTCTTTTCTCTGCCTTTCCGAGAATGGTTGGAGAATTCTCCTATTTTTTCAGATAATCTTCGAAATATTGCGTGATTCGTTCGTGCAGATGCACACTCTGGTGTCCGCGCATATTATGTGGTTCGCCCGGATAGACGAAGAAGTCGGGCTGAGTTCCCGCTCCGATGCAGGCTTTCAAGAACGTGAGACAATGCTGTGGAAGCACCACGGGATCGTTCAGTCCCTGAATGATTTGTAGTTTGCCCTTCAAGTCTTTTGCCTTGTTCAAAAGAGAAGTCATGGCGTATCCCTCAGGGTTGGTCTGTGGTGTGTCCATGTAGCGTTCGCCGTACATTGCCTCGTACCATTTCCAATCGATTACCGGTCCGCCTGCCACTGCCACTTTGAACGTTTCGGGATAGTTCGTAATGAGCGAGATAGTCATGAACCCACCAAACGACCAGCCATGTACGCCGATTCTGTCGGCATCTACGTATGGGAGTGATTTCAAGTACTTCACCCCTTCCATTTGGTCTTTCATTTCTTCTTGTCCGAGATGTCGGAATGTGGCTTGTTCGAATGTCCTACCCCGGTTCTCGCTGCCCCGATTATCGAGTATGAACAGTACGTACCCCTTCTGTGCCATGTAAGTTTCCCAAGAGCGAGAGCCATAGTGCCAGCTTGCGTCCACGTTGTGAGCGTGCGGACCGCCATAGACATAAATCACCGTGGGGTATTTCTTTGTAGGGTCGAAGCCGACTGGTTTCACCATGCGCCAATACAGGTCGGTAGTTCCATCGGCAGCTTTCAATGTGCCGTTGCTATATTCGGGCACGTTGTAGCCCTTCCATGGGTCTGCCGCCGTCAGCCAATTGTGGCGTGACGGTTTGGCTGAAACGCCGATGAGGTCGATGTTGCGTGGCACGTCAGGTTCGGAATAGGTATCGACGAGTGCGTTTCCATCTTTGCTCAGTTCACCGAAGTGCCATCCCTTGCCGTTGTCAAGTAACGTGCGCTTTCCGTTGGCGATGCTGACGCTCCACAGATTGCGCTGTATGGGGGAACACTCGTTGGAGGCGTAGATAACGCTTTTCTCTCCATTGTTGAAACCAAGCACTTCCATAACTACCCATTTGCCACTTGTCAGCTGTCGGATTTCCTTTCCATCTCGGGTGCACAGATAGATGTGGTTGTATCCGTCCTTCTGCGATTGCATGATGAATCGATTGGAGTCCCACGGTAAAAAGCGGATGGGATGGAGCGGTTCCACGTATTTCTCATCGGTTTCGTGATAGATTTGGGCGATTTTTCGTCCTGTCTCTGCGTCGTATGACACCAAATAGCAGTCGTTTTGGTCGCGGTTCAGCTCAAACATATAGATGGTTTTGCTGTCCGGACTCCAAGCGATGTTGGTGAAATAGCGGTCGGTGGGATCGCCTGCATCCAGATAAACGGTGCGTTGTGTGTTCGTGTCGTACACGCCCACCGTTACCTTGTGGGAGGTTTCGCCTGCCATGGGATATTTGGTGGGTTCGGGGGTTGCCATGCGCGACTCACCCTCTTTGGGTTTCCAGTCCACCTCCTGTATCGTGACAAGCGGGAAGTCGGTTACCATGCTCTGGTCCATTCGGTAGAAGGCGAGCTTTGTTCCCGACGGACTCCAGAACAAACCGCCACTGATGCCGAACTCATCGCGATGAACTGCCTGTCCGTAAACGATGTCGCGCGAGCCGTCGCGGGTTAGTTGGGTGGCATTGCCTTCTCTATCCGCCACGAAGAGTTGATGGTGGAGAACGTATGCCGTTGCTCCGGAGATTTTGTTCCATTCCCTTGCCTGCGTGTTTTGTACACGTGTGGATCGCTTTACGAGTTTTTTTGCCTTGAAATCCACCAACAGATCCTCGCGTCCGTTCTTCACCATTACGTAAGGTTTTCCGGAATAAGGGAAAAACGCGGAATAAAGGTGTCTAACTTTCTCTTCGGAAGTTTGCAGACCCGCCCAATGGTTGATGTCGTCGAGGTTGAAAAGCCGTTGTTCCTTACCGTTTTTCACGTTCACGAGGGCGCAATATTCTGCCTCGTTACGTATCAGTTGATTGCCCCACCACTCCGTGTATCGGTTTTCGGGGCGCATTTTGTGATAATTCTTTCCGCCGAAGTTGAGGTCTTCGAGCGTAAACGTTTTCTGTGCCATTGTCATTTGTGGACTTAGCAGTCCCGCGAGAGCAATCCATGCCACGAGACCCACGAATGTTTTAATCTTCATCTGTATAGTTTCCTTTCTTGCGGAAGCCTCCGATCTTCCCTCTTTTTTCATATTTCTTTCCTCCAAATTTGCGGTCGTTGTCGTATTTTCTTCCGCCTTTGAAATTTCGACTCTCTTCGAAGGTGTCATCATCGTTGAACCGTTGTCGGTTGCCGCCTCGTTTGCCTTCTTTTCGGTCGGCGTGTCGTCCGCGGTGGTTGTTGTCGATGTCAGTATAGAGTTTATGTTCGAGACTGTGGAAAGTGAAGGAACGAATGTCTCCCTCCTCGTTTTCCTGCGTTTCGTCGAGCCGTTTCTTGAACTCCCGGTTCTTCTTGAAACGATGTTTTTGTGCCATTTCCTTCTTTTCTTCTTCTGTTTTCACGATGCCTCCTTCTGCACGGAACTCGTTGAACTTGCCGTCGAACATCTGATATCTTCTGAACTCACATTCCAGCGATCCGTTATAAACGGGAATTTTGATGCTTGGCTTCAGTCCTATTTCTCGGAAACATTCCTCTCGATAGGACAATATCCATGCCTCGTTGTCCTTAAACTGATGTTTGAGTCGCTCGCCAATCATGCGGTAGGTACCCAAGAGGTTGGGGGTGGAGATGCGTTCGCCGTAGGGAGGATTCATGACGATGATGCTCTTTTCCTGCGGTTGTGTGAAGTTCTTAAAGTCTTTCTGCTCTATAGTGATCGCTCGAGTCAGTCCTGCTGCTGCCACGTTGCGTCTTGCCGTGTTCACTGCTTTTATGTCGCAGTCATATCCATAGATATGGTGGTTGAACTCGCGTTCTTGCGAGTCGTCGTTGTAGATGGCATCGAAGAGTTCGGAGTCGAAATCGGTCCATTTTTCGAAAGCATATTCCTTTCTGAAGACGCCGGGCGAGATGTTGCGTGCAATGAGAGCTGCCTCGATGGGTAGTGTTCCCGAGCCGCACATCGGGTCGATGAAGTCGGTTTCGCCTTTCCATCCCGTCATGAGTATCATGCCTGCGGCAAGCACTTCGTTGAGTGGTGCCTCCACGCTCTCTTGCCTGTAGCCTCTGCGATGGAGCGATTCGCCACTAGAATCGAGTGATAGTGTTGCCTTGTCTTCGGCGATATGGATGTTGAGCCGTATGTCGGGGTTGCTCACGGAGATATTGGGACGTTCCCCGGTGCGCTCGCGGAACTGATCGACAATGGCATCTTTCACCTTGTAAGTAACGAAGCGCGAGTTTTTGAACTCTTCAGAATAGAC
Source organism: Prevotella rectalis (assembly GCF_900607215.1). Classification (NCBI taxonomy): domain Bacteria; kingdom Pseudomonadati; phylum Bacteroidota; class Bacteroidia; order Bacteroidales; family Prevotellaceae; genus Prevotella; species Prevotella rectalis. The sequence goes on along the minus strand of NZ_LR027820.1, from coordinate 807,904 downwards.
TACCGAGTCCACCGAGAAGGTCTTTCCCTTGAGAATGTATTTGCTCCAATCCAGCTTCTTCACCTCATTATACATATCCTCCGCGCTTTGTGCCTTGAAATGGGCGATGGGTTTGAGTATTCGAATGGCGGTGTGCAACTGGAAGTTAGCGCGATACATGAGTTCTTTGTCGCCTGTAAACGACACCATTCTGCGCCCGATTTCTACGTTGTTGGCACCCAGTTGGGTGAGCTCTTGCGCCAAGACCGGTTCCAATCCCATGAAGGTCTTGGCAATGAGTTCGAATTCTTCCATTATTTTTTGAGATAGTGCCCATGTCATGTCCCAAGACCTCTCGGGACGAGTTCACCGGCAGTTACAATTCTTTTTTATATATTATATGGTTCTTATTTGTTCCGCATGGTACGATTGTCAGGCTGATTGCCTGTTTTGCGAGGTTCGCTTGAGCGTCCACGCCCCACAATAACTTTGCAAAGATAAACAATTCTGTCGGAAAAACAAACGTCGTGCCCTTTTTTTTCGATGGTGGGCAGGTGGGTGGAGGGGGATGTAACCTTTCATTCACATTTCGCGCGCAAGGAATGATGTCTGGGGGTTGAATAAAATAGGTGTGGTGCGATTATGTCTTTTTTATGTTTTGCTGTGTTTTGGTTTCTCAGTGCAATGTTTTTATTCCACAGGTGAAAAGCTTACCTTTTGCTTTCCAAAAGCTAAGCTTTTGCAGTGCAAAAGGTCATGAATTAGAGTACAAAAGCTAAGCTTTTGAATTGCAATTAATATAGTTCTGATTATCAGTGGGTTATGAATGACGTGTCCGCCTCTGTTTTTGTCGTGTGATTTTACCGTGAAATGCTTTTTGAGATATTGCGGTCAAGGTGGGCTGTGGACGGGAAAAGGAAGGATTAACGGATGATTATTCTCACTTGGGGGGGGGAAAAGTTGGTGGAATTGAAATCATGGTGCTTATAAAAGTTATCGTGTCTGTGGAAACTTTATTATTTCTGTGAATTTCGAATTTCCAAGAATACATGAAGCTGTATTATTTCTAAGCAGCCAAGATTTTCAAGCTAATAAAAAAAGGGAGTTGTTTTGTATTTAATAGTCTTCCATTTCCACTTCTTTCACCTTTTTAAATAGATCGGATGCGAAAACGAGGTCGTTGAGTTTCTTGTTGTGCGAAGAGATAACCGTTTCTTTGTTTCCCTGCCATTCTTTTCTGCCCTCAGCGATGAAGATGATGTTTTCGCCAATGCCCATCACTGAGTTCATGTCGTGCGTGTTAATGATGGTGGTGATGTGAAAGTCTTTCGTTATTTCCGAGAGCAGTTCATCGATAACGAGCGATGTCTTAGGGTCTAATCCCGAGTTGGGTTCATCGCAGAAAAGATACTTTGGGTTCATCACCACCGCGCGAGCGATTGCCACGCGTTTTTGCATTCCCCCCGACAATTCTCCGGGGTATTTCTGTTCCGCTCCTTTGAGGTTCACCCTTTCGAGGGTTTCCATTGCCTGTCGGCGACGTTCGCGCAAGTTCATGTTCGAGAACATATCCAATGGGAACGATACGTTTTCCAGCACGGTGAGGGAGTCAAAAAGTGCCGATCCTTGAAATATCATTCCCATTTCGCGACGCATGCGTATCTTTTCTTTCTTACTCATGTTCACGAAGTTGCGATTGTCGTAGAGCACCTCTCCACGTGTAGGGTTGAGCAGTCCCACGAGGTTCTGCATCAGAACGGTCTTGCCGGCTCCACTCTGTCCGATGATGAGGTTGGTTTTCCCATCTTCGAAGATGGTGCTGATGTCGTGGAGAACTTCTTTCTCGCCAAACGATTTATATAGGTGTTTTACTTCTATCATCTTAACTTAATATCTGGGTGAGGAAAACATCGCTGAACAAGATGAGCACACTGGAATTGACCACTGCATCAGTGGATGATTTACCCACATCCACCGAACCGCCTTTCACGTTGTAACCGAAATATGATGCGACGCTGGCAATGATGAAAGCGAAGAATACGCCTTTGATGATGCTCATATACATGAACCATGGGTTGAACGAGTGCTGTATGCCCGATGTGAGGTCGTTGGGCGTGATGATGTGCCCGAGGTAAGCCGTGGCGTAGGCTCCCACCACACCTGTTGCCGCCGAGAAGATAACGAGGAAGGGCATGATGGTGATGAGTCCGGCAATCTTCGGAAGGATAAGGTAGCCTGCGGAATTCACCCCCATGATTTCGAGCGCGTCAATCTGTTGCGTTACTCGCATCGTGCCCAATTCCGAGGCGATGTTCGACCCCACCTTTCCGGCGAGAATCAAGCACATGATGCTCGACGAAAATTCCAACAGCATGATTTCGCGCGTTACATAGCCCGATACCCATCGAGGCATCCACGGACTTTGCACGTTGAGCTTTATCTGGATGCAGATCACTGCCCCGATAAAGAACGAGATGAGCAGCACGATGCCGATGGAGTCCACCCCCAATTGCGACATCTCCTTGACATATTGCTTGAAGAACATGCGCATACGCTCCGGCCGGCTGAAAGTGCGCCTCATGAGCTGCAGGTAGTTGCCGAATGCGGTCAGCAGTTTGTAGATAAGCATGATTTCACTTCTTTCTGTTTACAGATGCAAAAGTAACCAAATTCCATCAAAAAACTGCATTATATTCAATAAGTTTTAGGTTATCTCAATGTTATTAGCGTTTATTTTACTACTTTTGCAATTTGGAACTACAATCGTAAAAAACTGATGATGACAGAAACGGAAAACATTGTTGTTCGCCCGGAGAGCGATCAGCGCAGCATACTGCGCACAGAAGGATTAGTGAAACGATATGGCAAACGCACCGTTGCCGACGGTGTGAGCATCAACGTGAGACAAGGCGAAATAGTGGGACTCTTGGGACCCAACGGAGCCGGCAAAACTACCTCGTTCTATATGACTACCGGGCTGATTGTGCCCAACGAGGGGCACGTCTTCATCGATGACGAGGAAATCACTCGCTATCCCGTGTACAAACGCGCCAAAGCAGGCATCGGCTATCTGCCACAGGAAGCGAGCGTGTTCCGGAAGATGAGCGTGGAGGACAACATCATGAGCGTGTTAGAGATGACAAAACTCTCCAAGGCGGAACGGCTGGAAAAGATGGAGAGTCTCATTCGCGAGTTTCGGTTGGAGAAGGTGCGCAAGAATCTCGGCGACCGACTCTCCGGAGGTGAACGGAGACGCTGTGAGATAGCCCGATGCCTCGCCATCAATCCGAAATTCATCATGCTCGACGAACCGTTCGCCGGAGTTGACCCCATTGCCGTGGAGGACATTCAGCACATCGTTTGGCGATTGAAATTCCGAAACATAGGCATTCTCATCACCGATCATAACGTGCATGAAACTCTCAACATTACCGACCGCGCCTATCTGCTTTTCGAGGGGCGAATTCTTTTCAAGGGAACCCCGGAAGAACTGGCTGCTAATAAGGTGGTCAAGGAGAAATATCTCGGTACCGACTTCGTGCTGCAAAAGAAAGATTTCCAACTCATTGACGAGCGGAAACGAGCACGGGAAACCAATCCCGAAACCTAATTCCATGCCCGGTTCTCACCTCGGTAACATCAGTGCAAAGCCTGACAGACAAACAAACGAAAATAGTGTGGAAATTATTTTTGAACATCTATTTAACAAAACGAGGAGCAAAAAAAAGCCTTGACTGATTCACATCACCCAAGGTTCCAATACTAAAACTAAATTAACCACTAAAAAAACTGTTACAAAGATAAGCGTTTAAAGGGGTAACGCCAAATAATAGGGAAGGAAAATTACTATTTTTTATAATTATTCACACTTCGTTGCTATTTTTTACGTTTCCTATACCTATTATTGAGTATTTCCACCCCTGATGCTTCGACATCGGAAACGGGGTTGTAGCCCGATTAATCCTTCAGGGAATAGGTAACGGTGGTTACCACGCGCACCTTTTTAATATAAGGCGTGTTGGAGTCGCGGTCGTCGATGGAGAACTGTCCTTGATCGGCACTCACAATTTTGTTCAGCGCGCTATGGCTGTTGGCAGCGAATTGCTTGGCGGTGGCTTCAGCATTCTCTATTGCCTGTCGCATCATCTTGGGTTTCATCTCGGTGAACTTCGTAAACTCATACTTGATGGGGTTGGCATAGCCACCATCTACGATGGCAACGCCTTGTTTCAGAAGCTCTCCCTGTCGGGCAATGATGCTTCGCACACGGTTCACCTGTCGGCTCGTAACGGTGATGATGCTCGTGATGTTGTAGCGATAACCCTTATTGTTGTCGCTGTATTGCTCGGCATTCAGGTCGATCACCACGGGAGCGTTCACCTCGATTTCCTCCGGTTTGATGCCATTTGCAAGCAGGAAACGGCGGATTTTCTCTTGCGTTCGCCCAATGCCGGCATAGAGTTCCGGCAGATTATTGCCCAATTCCTTTGAGAGAATGGGCCACGTAACCTTGTCGGCAGCCACTTCTTTCTCTGCCAATCCCTTTACGCTCACCTTGCGGTCTTTGTTGGCAAAGTTGTCGATTCCTGCCTTCATACAGAACCCTAACACGACAATGCCGAGAGCGATGATGGCGGATGATAGAACGTGTTCTTTCATAATTCACTGTTTTAAATATTTCCGAGTCGGGACTTTCCCAACTGTCTTTATCGCCAAAGTTAGCAAAAAACGATTGATTGAAATGTCTTCTCATGTTTAAAAGATGTTTAATGCGAGGGAAGAATACCGAGAAACGAAAAAAAATACGTAATTTTGTGGTCTAATAAGAGAGGGACGCTCCAGTTCCACCCACGCCATAAGCCCATGAACAGCTATCAACAAGAAACAGCCATCAAGCGAATGAACCATCTTGCCAAAGATGGCAAGCCTTTTGTCTTCATCGCCAGCTACGACTGCCGACAGACGTTCGTGGAGGAGGTGGACAACATTGACAGCTCGGAACTGCTCTTTGACTTCCCTCATCGGAACAATATTCCACCCGATGCCGTAGCAGGGAACGCCGATGTGGAATGGGAGTTTGCGCCACCCAGCCGGGAACGCTATCGGCACGCCATCCGACATGTCATCGGAAACGAGCGTGATGGTAACAGCTATCTTGCCAACCTCACCTGTCGTGTGCCGGTGAGAACCAACCTTGCCCTGCGCGACATCTTCCTGCGTTCCAAGGCGATGTACCGCTGTTGGATGCGTGACAACTTCGTGTGCTTCTCGCCCGAAATCTTCGTTAGGGTGAGCAATGGCAAAATCAGTTCCTATCCCATGAAGGGCACCATCGATGCTTTACAACCCAATGCGCGGGAAACACTGCTCAGCAGTCCGAAAGAAGCGGCGGAACACGCCACCATTGTCGATCTCATCCGCAACGACCTCAGTAAGGTGGCAGAACACGTAACGGTGGAACGCTATCGATATATCGACCGACTGACGACCAACAAGGGGAAAATTCTGCAAACCAGTTCGGAAATCTCCGGACAGCTCCTGCCACAATATGTCCAACGACCGGGCGACATGCTTTTCCAACTGTTGCCGGCAGGCTCCATCACCGGCGCGCCAAAGCTCAAGACCACACAAATCATCAAAGAGGCAGAGGACTACGAGCGCGGGTTCTACACCGGTGTCATGGGCATCTGGGAGGATGGGAGGATGGACAGTGCGGTCATGATACGCTTTATTGACAAAGAGGGCGAACAGATCTACTACAAGGCGGGAGGAGGCATTACCGCGCGAAGCGATGAGGAAGCGGAATACAACGAAGTTTTGGAGAAGATATATGTGCCGATTTATTGAGACCATCAGGGTGGACAGTGGGACGGTGAACAATCTCGACTATCACCTGCGTCGTGCAAACCTCACCCGACAACAATTCTTCAAGGGAGCACGCCCACTGCGAGAGAGCGACTTCCACCGCGCCATCAATCCTAAAACGAAACTTGCAAAACTGCGCTTCGAATATGATGGCAACGCCATCTATAACCTCACGGCAGAACCATACGTCATGCGACAGGTGCAATCGCTGCGTATCGTTGCCGACAAGAACATTGTCTATCCCTACAAGTGCGCAGACAGAACATTGCTCAACCAACTCAGGGAACAACGCGGAACATGCGATGACATCGTCATCGTCAGACGTGGAAACATCACCGACACATCATACACGAACATCGCCTTCTTCGATGGCAAGGAATGGCTCACACCCGACACTCCTCTCTTGCCTGGAACACGCAGGAAAAGTCTGATTGACAACGGAAAACTTCGCGAAGCACGAATTACGCTTGCCGATTTGCCTCATTTCAAACGCCTTGCCCTCATCAATGCCATGATTGGTCTCGGTGAACTATCAGCCCCTTATCACATGGAAGAAGACACGGCAGGACTGAAAATCGTCTTGGAATAAGTCTGCCCCATTGTCCCCATCGCACATGAGCCCTTGTTTGCCGTGCACCCCTATTCGGCAAACATTCCTCGAATCGGGCGTTATCCGATTCTTTCTCTCATCACTGCCATTCCTCATTTTGATAGGTTTCCTTGTCATTGGTTATTATTCCGGCCCGAAGATGGGCAAAGTTTTCCTGCCATAGAGACGTTTGTCTCCACGCATCAATGTAAGGATACAAAATCAATCATCAAAATGCAAGAAAACAATCGAGTGATTATTTTTGTTTAATAAGTAATATTAGGCGTAATGGACATTTGGTAGGCTGAAAAGCTCCGGATGCTCTTTATTTATTACTATTGCTGTCTGGTAAAACTTTTATTAATTTTCAAAATTAGGGCTGACACTTCTCTCGAGGTATCAGCCCTTTTGGTTATCTTTGTATTTGAAAAAAATATGACCATGAGCAAAGATTGTCATTTTGCCGGACAGCCGCCCTCCCAAGAGTTAAATCCTTTTACTTCCCATAGAGCTACCTCATTATATTTATACGCGAGTTCGGGATAAGAAAATCTTTAGAAAAGTTCCAATTGCCTTGATTTCTCCACGTGTACTGGCAGTGCCTCCGGCTTATTGTCAAAGAAACAATAGGCTGTAAGAGCAGAACATAAGTTCATGATGAAATTATGTATTGATCGGTGCCGTGAATGTACAAGATTAGCCTTGTTCTTTAGCAACTCGTTGATACATTCGATGATGTATCTCTTTCTAAGCATGATTTTGTCCCACATAGGCATAAGTTTGTTCTTCATGTTCGCTTTTAGACCATGTACGAGATGTATGCCTTGGTCGAACAAGGTTTCAAAGAGTTCCTTTTTGATATATCCTCTGTCAGCGAACACTTTTCCATACAATACTTTTGTAAATACGCTCCACACACGTTCATCCCTGTCATCAACATTTGCCCCTGTAAGACAGAAGGTTATAACTTCGCCAGAGTCATTACAGAGCAGATGCAGTTTGAAGCCGTGACACCAACCCATAGTACCTTTCCCATTCTTCGCGAAACCTGCAAATACCTTATTGAAATAACGCCTTACATTATGACATACAGGTATCATGGTACTGTCGACAAATGTTATTCCCGTACATTTGCCAAAGGCATAAAGCTTCATAAACATCATCATCCTGAAGAAAACACGTGGCATTAGTTCCACGAAACGATTGTAGGATACAGCATCGGGAAACTCCTGCTGGAGTTGTCCACGAATGCAATTGAGGTAATACTCCTTGAAGTTACGGTATGTACCGAAATGATAGCATACAAGAATTGTCATAATCTCGCTTTCAGAAAGACGACCTTTACGGTTTCTATAACCTTTTCCTTTACCGTTATTAGTAGGTAGAAAAAGGTTATTTTCGAGTTCAGAATTCAAATTTCTGTTAAATTCATCTATAATACAGAATATTTCAGTAACTTTGTCTTTGGTAATCATCGCTTAGTCTTTATTTGTAACTTGTTGATTTTCACCTATAAAGGTACAAATAATAAGCGAGATTACCAACTTTTTAAGTGCTTTTCTTATCCCGAACTCGCGTATATT
>NZ_LR027820.1:783003-799475 GCF_900607215.1 Prevotella rectalis | reverse complement strand
CTTTGTCTTTGGTAATCATCGCTTAGTCTTTATTTGTAACTTGTTGATTTTCACCTATAAAGGTACAAATAATAAGCGAGATTACCAACTTTTTAAGTGCTTTTCTTATCCCGAACTCGCGTATATTTATGTACCTTTGCAGGCAAAAGTTGAAAGAAGAAAAGCAAAAGGTTATGAATGCTATATTAAAGGCTCACTTGTCGATGCTGGGTGCCGAAGTGATTTGGGGCTTGATGTCCCCCATAGGTAAAGATGCCATGACAAATGGTATCAGTGGTTTGGAGATGGTGGCATTTCGGGTATCCGGAGCCGCGATGTTATTTTGGATAAGTTTGTTGTTTGTTAAGTATGAGCGAGTTCCAATAAAAGATATTTTTCTTTTCGCCGCTGCGGCACTGTTTGGCGTAACCTGCAATCAATGTCTTTTTACGATAGGCTTGAGTTATACATCTCCCATCAATGCCAGCGTCATAACAACGAGTATGCCGATTTTTGCCATGATTTTGGCTTTTTTCATCTTGCGTGAGCCCATTACATGGAAAAAAGCCGGAGGGGTTATAATGGGTTGCACGGGAGCCGTAATCCTGATTTTGACGAGCATGAATGCCATTGATGCCAAGGTGGGTGATGTGCGTGGCGATCTTATGGTGTTAGGGGCTCAACTGAGTTTTGCACTCTATCTCTCCTTATTTAATAGATTAATCAAACGTTATTCGGTATTCACGATAAATCGTTGGATGTTTCTTTGGGCTTCACTTTATGTGCTGCCTTTCGCAATGGATGATTTGTTGGCTCACGATTTTGCACTTATCTCGAGTAAGACGTGGATGGAGACGTTTTATATTGTTTTCTTTGGGACTTTCGTCAGCTATCTGTTGATGATGTTGGGACAACACTGTCTTCGTCCAACGATAGTAGGCGTTTACAATTACGTTCAACCTATTGTTGCGGTCTTGGTTTCTGTTTTTACGGGCATTGCTGTCTTTACGCTTTATCAAGGGTCTGCCGTCATTTTGGTGTTTATCGGGGTGTGGCTGGTGATAAAATCTAAATCGCGTAAAGATATGGAAATAGAAACATCCGTTTGCGAAAAAGAGAAAAAATCGCTAACTTTGCAAGACCTATCCAATCATAACAAGAAATAGAAATGAAAGTTTGCATTGCGGAAAAACCGAGTGTGGCACGAGACATCGCGAGAATCTTGGGAGCCGTAAGCTCAAAGGAAGGCTATATGGAAGGCAATGGCTATCAAGTAACTTGGACCTTCGGACATCTTTGTGAGCTGAAAGAACCCAATGATTACTTTCCGAATTGGAAATATTGGAGTCTTGCCGCGCTTCCCATGATTCCTCATCGGTTTGGAATAAAACTGATTGAGGATGAAGGAGTGAAAAGGCAGTTTGCTGTTATAGAGAAACTATATCGAAACGCGGATGAAATTATTAATTGTGGTGATGCCGGTCAGGAAGGTGAGCTGATACAGCGATGGGTCATGCAGAAAGCGAAAGTGAACTGTCCGGTTAAGCGTTTATGGATATCTTCCATGACAGATGAAGCAATAAAACAAGGATTTGCAAACCTGAAAGACCAAAAATACTATGAACTTCTTTATCTTGCCGGACTTTCGCGCGCCATCGGTGATTGGCTTTTAGGAATGAATGCCACTCGCTTGTACACATTGAAATATGGAAATAATGGCTTTGGACGAAATGCCCAAGTACTTTCAATCGGACGCGTACAAACTCCTACCTTGGCACTGATTGTAAAACGACAGAAGGAGATTGATAATTTCAAACCGGAACCTTATTGGGTGTTGGCAACTATATACCGCAATACACAATTTACGGCGACAAAAGGGAGGTTTACAACGAAAGATAAAGGTTTTGAAGCCTTTTCAAAAATAGACGGAAAGCCCTTTGTCATTATGAGCGTGATGAAAAAGAAAGGAACGGAACAGCCGAAACAACTATACGATTTGACTTCACTTCAGGTGGATTGTAATCGCAAATTCGGGTATTCTGCCGAGATGACGCTCAACACTATCCAAAGTTTATACGAACGAAAATTCACCACTTATCCGCGCGTTGATACTCAATTCCTTACTGATGACGTGTACAATCAATGTCCGCAGATAATGAATGGAATCTATCAAATCACATTTGCCGGTGCGAAGCCTTATGGCGAACTCGTGAAAAAACTTGCAGAGAAACAGCTTTCAAAGTCGAAGCGAGTGTTCGATTCTTCAAAAGTAACCGATCACCATGCCATCATTCCTACGGGTGTTGTGCCAAAGGGATTAACCGATGCCGAGCGAAACGTGTTCGACCTCATTGTCCGCCGTTTTATCTCGGTGTTTTATCCCGATTGTAGGTTTTCCACAACGACTGTTTTGGGAGAGGTTGATAAAATAGAATTCAAAGCTACCGGAAAGGAAATTCTGGATTACGGTTGGCGTGTTGTGTATGGAATAAATGGAGACGAGGATGAGAAACCATCCAATGGCGAGACAGGTACGATGCCATTGATAGCTGAACAAAATGCTCTCCCCGATAAGAAGCGAGGAGAAAAGGGTGAAGTGATATTACCTACTTTCATAAAAGGCGAGACAGGTACCCACAAACCTACATTGACGGAAAAGAAAACCCAACCGCCGAGACATTACACAGAGGCTTCATTGCTTAGGGCAATGGAAACAGCAGGACAAACGGTGGAAGACGAAGCATTGCGCATGGCGTTAAAAGAAAATGGAATTGGGCGTCCTTCCTCGCGAGCCGGAATCATTGAGACTCTCTTTAAGCGTCATTACATTCGGCGGCAGAAGAAAAACCTGGAGGCAACAGCAACGGGAATTGCACTCATAGATACCATTCATGAGAAATTGCTTACCTCTGCCGAACTAACCGGTATTTGGGAAAAGAAACTACGCGACATAGAACATAGGAAATATGATGCGGGACGGTTCATCAATGAGTTAAAAGAACAGATCACAAATATTGTGAATGATGTTCTGTCAGACAATTCCAACCGAAAAATAGGAGTATAAATCTTCAGAACTCTATGTATCGCATGATAGTTGTTGCAATATTCAAGTTTTGCTTGCGTTAATAAAAGTATGAGCCAACCTATATCAACATACATTCATACGGCATTCCATGGCATAACCATCAAGCAGACTATGGGAACAGTATGTTTATTTCTTATTGTTGTTTTCATCTGTGGTTGTGGCATAGACCGTAACATCAAGAAAGGAGAGAAATTCCTTTCTGTGGGCGAGTATTATGATGCAGCAAGTCAATTTAAGCGTGCTTATCAGCGCACGCCCGCAAAAGACAGGGAACAACGCGGACAATTAGCAAAGAAAATGGCATATTGTTACGATAGAATAAGTTCCTCGCAACGAGCGATTGCGGCTTATAGGAATGTTACAAGGTATAAGCAAGACAATCCGGACACGCATTTGAAATTGGCGGAGAATCTAATGAAAACCGGTTCTTATGCTGATGCGGCGAAAGAATATCAACTAGTATTGGATTCTATGCCGGATAACGCGAAAGCTGCCATTGGGAAAAATGCTGCCAATGCAGCACCGAGCGTCAAGGAACATGGCTCTTATTATCAAGTGAAAAAGATGACTATCTTCAATTCGCGTCGGCAAGACTATTCTCCCATGTTCTATGGCGACCAGCATGAAAAACTTTATTTCACATCAACGCGTAATACCGCGCAGGGTGATGAGCTAAGTGGGATTACAGGTGTTAAACCGGGCGATATTTTCTTCAGCGAGAAAGACGATAAAGGAAAATGGACGCAACCGCAATCTATTGAGAGCGGGCTGAACACTGAAGCCGATGAGGGGACGCCTGCTTTTTCCGTAGATGGTAGGGAGATGTACATTACCCAGTGCCTCACAGATGCGACTTATCCTCGTTATGCTCAAATTGCCGTTAGTAGTAGGTCGGATGCCACTTGGGGGAAAGCCACAAAGCTGGAAATCAGTCGCGACACGTTATCAAGTTTTGCTCATCCGGCTCTCTCGCCGGATGGAAAATGGCTCTATTTTGTTAGTGATATGCCCGGAGGAAAAGGTGGATTGGATATTTGGAGAGTACGTTTGATGGGCGGCACTACGGGGGGAGTGGAGAACTTGGGCGAACCTATCAACACTCCCAGTGATGAGATGTTTCCCACTTTTCGTCCCAATGGAGATTTATATTTCTCATCCAATGGGCACGGAGGATTAGGTGGGTTGGATATATTCATTGCCAAAGTGGGAACAGACCATCGTTACCATCTTGAACATCCGGGATACCCTCTAAACTCGCAAGGTGACGACTTTGGGATGACTTTTGAAGGTTTGCATAATCGTGGTTTTTTCTCTTCTAATCGAGGCGATGCCCGTGGCTGGGATCATATTTATAGTTTTGAACTTCCGGAAGTGATACAAACTGTTAAGGGTTGGGTATATGAGATGGATGGTTACGAATTACCTGCAGCTCAAGTATTTATGGTGGGCGATGATGGTACAAATATTAAACTCTCCGTAAAGGGAGATGGCTCGTTTGAACAGGAAATTCGTCCCGGAGTGAATTATATCATCCTTGCCACATGTCAAGGCTTTCTCAATCATAAGGAAGAGTTGAAAGTAGAACCGGTTGAGGAATCAAAAGAATATGTGTTACAATTTCCATTGGCAAACATAAAAGTACCGGTGCTCATTGATAATATATTTTACGATTTCGATAAGGCAACGCTGCGTCCGGAGTCAAAAGTAGCTCTGAATACTCTTATTAACCTGCTCAATGAGAATCCAAACGTCACCATTGAGTTGTCAGCCCATACCGATTACAAAGGTTCTGATGAATACAACAAGCTACTCTCACAGCGACGCGCCGATGCAGTTGTGGCTTATTTGACGGAACACGGCATTGCCAAAGACCGATTGTCGCCTGTCGGATATGGTGAAGATAAGCCAAGAGTTGTCCGTCGCAAGACCACAGAGAAGTATCTATGGTTGAAAGAAAACGATGTGCTGACCGAAGAATTTATCAAGAAGCTTGATAAAGATAAACAGGAAGTTGCCAACCAACTCAATCGTCGTACCGAATTCAAAGTGTTACGAACCACATACGGTATGTTTGATGAGAATGGCAAATTGAAAACTTCGCCCAAACCTCGAAAGAAAGAGACGTTGGATGATGATGAAAGTGTTTATTTTGATATAGAGTAAATTGCCTTGCGGTCATAAACCAGTACGAATAAGATGAACCTACCTAAGGATTTTGAAAACTACACCCGAAGATTGTTCGGCGACACTCGTTACCAACTCTTTCTGCAAAGTTTGGAACAAGAAGCTCCGGTAAGTATTCGACTCAACCCCTTTAAGCTTGGAGCAAATGAACGTGTATCGGCTTCATATGACCCGCAACAAATTCCGTGGTGCAAGGAAGGATTTTATTTGGACAAACGCCCCAACTTCACATTCGATCCGATGTTTCATGCGGGGACTTATTACGTACAAGAAGCCTCATCCATGTTTCTTGCCCATGTACTTAGACATCTTGTCAAGCATCCTGTTACCATGCTCGATCTTTGTGCTGCACCCGGTGGAAAATCCACTTGTGCCCGTGCGGTAATTCCGGAAGGCAGTGTGTTGTTCTCCAACGAACCGTTGGGCAAACGCGCGCAAATACTCGCAGAGAATATACAGAAGTTTGGCCATCCGGATGTAGTGGTGACTAACAACTATCCGCGAGATTACAAAAAAACAAAACTGACTTTCGATGTAATCCTCGCTGATGTTCCATGTTCCGGCGAGGGGATGTTTCGTAAAGATCCGAAAGCTGTTGAAGAATGGAACTTGAGAAATGTGGAACATTGTGCGAGACTTCAGCGTGAAATCATAGCGGATATATGGGATAACCTGACACCCGGAGGCATACTCGTGTTTTCCACCTGTACTTTCAACGCGCACGAAAATGAAGAAAATATCGCTTGGATTCTCAATGAATACGATGCACGTCTCATTGACATTCCGGTGGAAAGTGATTGGGAAGTTACCGGGTCGCTCCTTGACCCACAAGCAACCGGCACACATGATTTCCCCATTTATAGGTTTATTCCCGGTATTTCAAAGGGAGAGGGGCTGTTTATGGCTGTGATAAGAAAGAAAGGTGAGTGCGAAAGAAAAGATCACCGATGGGCGATTTCAGCAGAAGACTTGATACCTTATGCGAAGAAGAAGTTGAAAGTACTTTCATGTGGTGCGAAAGATGGTGTAGAAAAAGGGAATATGATAATACCCGATCACAGTAGTGCGCTATCCATCGCCACAGATAAGAATATGTTTCCCGTTGTGGACGTGGATTATACTACCGCTGTCAGCTACCTTCGGCGCGAAGCCATTGTGCTTCCGCAAGATGTGGTACGGGGGATTGTAACTCTTACTTATAAAGGTCATGCCATCGGCTTTGCCAAAAATCTTGGCAATCGTGCCAATAACCTTTATCCGCATGAATGGCGCATTAAGAGCGGTCATATCCCGGATGAGCCCAACATAATTGACATTTCTCTTTAATTCTCAATATAAATCATGAAACAATATTTAAATCTTCTCAATCGCATCATGACCGAAGGTGTTCAGAAAGACGATCGCACCGGAACGGGGACGCTCTCGGTCTTTGGTAATCAGATGCGTTTCGACCTAAACGAAGGCTTTCCACTGCTGACAACCAAGAAATTGCACCTAAAAAGTATCATATATGAACTGCTTTGGTTCTTGAGAGGTGATACCAATGTTAGATATTTGCAAGAACATGGAGTAAAAATTTGGAACGAATGGGCTGACGAAAATGGTGACTTGGGACCGGTTTATGGGCATCAGTGGCGTTCATGGTCGGATGATAAAGGTGGAACGATAGACCAAATTAAAAATGTGGAGTATGCCATCAGGCACAATCCAAGTTCAAGACGAATGCTCGTTACGGCTTGGAATCCGGCTGAAGTTGATCGGATGGCACTCCCTCCGTGCCATTGTCTTTTTCAATTTTATGTCGCAAACGGAAGACTCTCGCTTCAACTTTATCAACGTTCAGCAGACACCTTTTTGGGAATTCCATTTAATATCGCGTCTTATGCCTTATTGTTGGCGATGATGGCTCAGGTAACGGGACTGAAAGCAGGCGAGTTTATCCATACGACGGGCGACACACATCTGTATCTGAACCATTTGGAACAGGCAAAACTGCAACTGATGCGCCAACCCCGACCACTTCCCAAAATGCGCATCAACCCCGATGTAAAAAGCATATTTGACTTCAAATATGAGGACTTTGAATTGACGGATTATCACCCCTATCCCCATATCTCAGCAGAAGTTTCCGTATAAAAACTTTTTTCAATTATTTTTTCTAATCAAAAATCCTGCAATGCAAATAAACATTATAGCTGCCGTAGCGAAGAATCGCGCCATAGGCTACCACAACGATATGGTTTACTTTATCAGAGAAGACTTGCGTAGATTTAAGCAACTCACAACGGGAAACACCGTAATCATGGGACGTCGTACTTTTGAATCGCTTCCAAAGGGAGCGTTGCCCCATAGACGAAACATAGTGCTTAGCAGAAGTCGGAAAAATTTTCCCGGTTGTGATGTATATGAATCGCTCGATGAGGCTTTAAAGCATATAAATAATGGTGAACAAGCTTTTATTATAGGAGGCGCAAGTGTGTATAAAGAAGGGCTGGCAATCGCAGACCGACTCTATTTAACCGAAATTAATGCCATTCCGGATCATGCCGACGTATTCTTTCCTGAATATAATGATGGATCATGGGAGATAGAAAAGCAAGAAGAGCACCCTGAAACAGAAAACAATCCGCCATACGTTTTCGTAGATTATGTGCGAAGAAAATAATTTTCCAATAATTTCCCTCTGTGCTCATCCGGTTTATCAGATTGGTAAGTTTGTACATTGGATGGAGAATTATGTATTGTTGATTTGCAAGATTTTTACCATGCAAAGATACAAAAACCGGCATAAACGACCCCGGTTCGGGATAAGAAAAAGTTCATAAATAAAGTTGCGCTCATCCAACCGGAAGTCTATCCGGGAAATGATCTCCCGGATAGCTGTCTCATCAAAATAATCTGCGAGTATTTCCGGAAAGACACAACGCAACAATTGCTCGCCATTCATGATGCAAAGATAACAAATATCCATGAATTTATTTGCATGAGAGGGGATGCAACCGGGTTTTACGACTGACCTCCAAAAAAAGTACTATCGTTTTTACCAAAAAGTACGCGAGTTCGGGATAAGAAAATCTTTAGAAAAGTTCCAATTGCCTTGATTTCTCTACGTGTACCGGCAGTGCCTCCGGCTTATTGTCAAAGAAACAATAGGCTGTAAGAGCAGAACACAAGTTCATGATGAAATTATGTATTGATCGATGCCGTGAATGTATATGGTCAGCCTATTACCAACTTTTTAAGAATTTTTCTTATCCCGAACTCGCGTAGCAAATATAATTGATTTATAGAATGTTGCAAAAGTGCTATATTTTAATTAACACATATTAGTCCTTTTATCAAAACACTGAAAAATTATATTACAAAAACCACCCCGAAGAAACAATTCGTAATCTATTGATAATCAGTATGATACTAATTGCGATTTAAAAGCTTAGCTTTTGCATCCCGATTCATGACCTTTTGCAGTGTAAAAGATAAGCTTTTGGAAAGTGAAAGGTAAGCATTGGATGGATGTATGAAGAATAATTAGGACATTATTGAATTTCTCCCATATAGGGAGGCTCGTTTTCAACGACCTTCCAAATATGGGCGTAATGGACATTTGGTAGGCTGAAAAAGCTCCAGATGTTTGTAATGGACAAATGGTAGGCTGACAATTTCTAGCCTACTTTGTTATATTCAGAAATCCATCAATAAACTTCTTTTTGTTGGTATCGCTTAATCCGTTATGGTTCAGTAAAGCTCTTTTAAGTTGTGAGTTGTAGCCTTCCAACATATTGGTTGTATTCGGTATGTTTACCTCCGTATGTTCTTCATATGTAAAGAGCCACTTGAGATGTGTTCTTAAAGACCTCTTGGCAGTCCTAAGTCGTCTGTGTGTATAAGTAGTCTTGCCTGAAATAAGAGTCGTTCTTTCATTCAGAAAATCCTCCCACCGGACACACCATTTACCAAATTCCATTAAGAACTGCTCCTTTCCGATGGTAAACATCTTCCTTGCCAATGCCAGCAACTCTATGCTTGCAGGCAAATGAGGGCTATTTGTCAGAAGCCTTCTGATGATTTGCAATTGATGAAACTGGCACATTTGTACCGGGCAGGAGGTTATAGCCTGTAAAAGCCCTGTGTGTCCATCACAGACTACCGCCACTATCTTTGTTCCTCTATCTTTTATATCTTCA
The DNA here is from genome assembly GCF_900607215.1 of Prevotella rectalis. NCBI lineage: Bacteria > Pseudomonadati > Bacteroidota > Bacteroidia > Bacteroidales > Prevotellaceae > Prevotella > Prevotella rectalis. The sequence goes on along the minus strand of NZ_LR027820.1, from coordinate 790,043 downwards.
AGTCCTGAGAGATACTCCTTGTTGGTTTCATTTTTAACAAATTTGCGATAAAGGAGCTTTCTCGAAGTTGCATCTTGGAATAACATTACACCAAATGTTCTGGAGAAATATGTTGTATCAATTATGACAGTTGCTTCCTTAGGAAAGGAAGGGGTAAAACTCTCTGCTACCAACTTCAGTTTCCTGCGTATTGTTCTCTCCGAACATTTATGCATAACTGATAGTTCTTTGACGGTTCGTTTCTCTGTCAGATAGCTTTGCCATAATGTTGTACTGTCAATGCGGCGACCGCCTTGAAATTGCTTCTTGCAATCACCGCAAAAATACATTTGCAGCCCCCGACGATGACCGTTCTTTTTAACATTTGAGCTGCCACAGAATACACATGTTTTTTATTCATAGGTTTTCAAATGGCACAAAGGTAATAAATAAAGGACATCTGGAGCTTTTCAGCCTACCAAATGTCCATTACGCCGATATTTTATTATTACGGATTCAAATTGGGCAAAGTTGAGGAATGAGATACTCAGCCTTGCCGAGACCTGCCACAAGGCTTTAGGTGAACAGAGCAGGCACACCAATTGGTTGCACAACGGTGACGTGTGCAGGTTGCTCAACATCAGCAAGCGCACCTTGCAGGACTATCGCGACAGGGGGATTATTCCCTACACACAGTTCGCAGGGAAGATACTCTATAAGGCTTCAGATTTGGAGGAAATTTTGAAAGAGCATTATAGACATTTCTGATTCAAATATGCAAGAATTAAAGAAAAGAATAAACTCCCTATTTAAGTGTTACACAATTTTGCCCACCTGACGACTATCTTTGCAAAAAACATAGGAAAGATGGTAGATACGAAATTAATGAAAAGGATATTATGCACTCCTTATGAAGACATTGCTGATTTAGATGACGCATTAGCGAAGTACAAGGATCATGCTATGAATGTTATGGGTGAGAAAGACGATTTATCATGCTCGTATTTTGCGAAAAGTAATCAAACCAATCGCCTTGGTCATTCAATAAGGCAGCATTGCATGAAGCCGGAGTGTAGTATGACCGATAAGGAGAAGATATACAAGGCTATGGAGGAACTTATTCAACTTGGTTTTGATAGAGCGTCAGATATATTATTAGACATAACTATACAAGAGAGCCTTCCCAATGTTGTCTGCGGCAAGTTCAAGGGGAAGAGTTTTCAGAAGATGATGAATTATGGGTGGTTCAAGAATCTGATAGATACGGATTATTCTGGTAAAATTCGCCCAGACCGTGGCACACTTAACTATAAGCAGGAATCAGAGACTTTGAGCAAGCAGTTGTATATTAGTACTATGTTCTACCACTATCTTAGTATATACAACAGTCCCTTGCTTGATGAAATTGCGCACTATCGTATTTTCACTAAAAAAGATTTGAATATAGCAACTCTCCGTGCTTCTCAATATATAAGGAGTGGAAAGCATAAAGAGGCTTTTAAGATTCTCTCCTTATTCATATAGATATGACACAACCAGTTATAAGCCCTGGTGATCTAAAAGCAGCCCTCTTGCTTGCAGAGTTATATGAATATGGGCTGGGTACAGCTCCTAATCTTGCACAGGCTCTTAGCTGGTATAACTATTGTTACGAGCGATTTACGATGGAGGCAGGCTATAAGGCTGGGCGAGTCTGTGAGAAGATGGGAGACTATGGAAAAGCCATGGAATGGTATCGCAAGGTACTTGATTGGAAAGTGCTTAGTCCTACTTCGTGGGAAAGAAACTATAGAAAGGAAGATGAAGCCAAATCTTTGCTTCCACATCGTCTGGAAATTTCCTATCGCAACTTGAAAAAACGCATGAATCCCGAAGGGAACGACAAAATAACTATTACAATGAATTGTAGTGGGAAATTTTCGTTACGATTAAAAGTGCTGATGAACGCTACACTTACTATCGTGTGGGATAACGGGCACAATGCCAATACGGAAGTCATCAAATGGAAAGTGAATGGTTGGAACCAACTGGATCATCAATACAGCAAGTTCGGCAAACATGAGATTGCAATAAGTTCAGACGAGGAGAATGTCATCACGGGGATTGAAATAGAGACTGCTTTCTCCGTTACAAAAATGAACCTCGAAGCATGCAAGGGATTGGAGTATCTGCACTGCACGAACCAATGGGCAAGCATCAGTCCAAAAGGGCTTTGCGGTCTGAAATACTTGAATATCAGGAATACGAAAACGAAAAGATTGAATATTCGTGGTATGCACCGACTCGTAGCTCTTGATATATCCGAGAATCCTTCTTTGCGACTGGTTACGGAAAAATACCTCCCGCTGCGCTATCTTGCTATGGACGGCTGGACAGACTTGCCAAAGAAGACGCAGCTTGAAGAAAACGTAAGGTTGAACATGGGCAAAATTGTTCCAACCATTGATATAAAGAGAATGGAAACCGTACATCCAACTGTGTTCTACTATCTGCGAAGCAGCAATTGGACGGAAGTAAGGAAAGCCATTTTAGTTGAAGAGGAGGATAGGGCTTTCAATAAGGAGTATTTCAGAAGGCTTTATAAGATGTATAAAATCTTATGTACAAAGATTCCTAAACATTGTCCGTACCCCAATAGTTATCTTGAATCTTTGGAAGATTACCTCTATATATGCCGTTGGAAGCGTGAGAAGAACGGAAGACTTATCGAATATGAAGATTGCGAAGAAGAGACTTATATCTGGAATTATTCGTGGAGCATCACACTGGGTACCCCATTGAAAGATGCAGCCAACCGTCAACCATTCATGATATATCCTTCTCGTACCAATGCCTATTTTGCAGCAATGAGCTTACTGGCGATGACGGAGAATAAAGACGAAATGGAGAATTATGGATTGAGTGATGACCCTTTAAGTATTTACTGGGGAAATAATCAAGCAAAATAAAGGTTGGTAACAAATAATTACCTATATTTGTAATGTTAAACCTAAAATAACTATATTATGAGGTTAAATGAGCAACTAAGCAATATGTATCAACCACATTTTAATGAGTTGATTGCACATTTGAAGAGTGACGGACTAATAGACAAAGTACAGCCACCATTCCTTTTAGGACTTAATCGGGAAAAAGAAGGCAAAGTGTCCGTAGGAGATGAAACATGGTACACACAAGCCGATCTGAAAGTTATGGTATTCGGCAAGGAAGTTCACGAATGGGGGTGGCCTAAACTTAAGGATGGGGCTAAACTCGGTTCGGATGATTTGGTAGAAGCCTATGAGGTTTTCTATTCAGAAAACTATCGTGATACATTTTTCCTAACTGACGGTAATAGCAAACTATCGAAAAGCCCATTCTTTCGCACCGGTTTCAATGGTTTGATGGATGGGATAAATGAACGTTTAAAGAAGGCATATCCAAGAAAGAGACCCGCTTTCCTGTGGAATGAAATCTCAAAACTCTCAATAATGGAAGGAAGAAGCCGCAAGGTGGATGATCCGAAAATTCATCAATGCGAGTTAGACTATTTCCATGTCATTCCACAAGAGATAGAATTGCTCAAGCCTGATGTTGTTATATTCCTCACAGGGTTTGGCGAGCCGTATGATAGGTATATCCATGAGAACTTTCATATCCAGTCCACTTCATCTGTTGGTAGTATCTCTATGGATGACGTGGTTAAACTGGAATTGGAAGAAGTTCCATTAGCGTATAAGACCCATCACCCTGGCGCAATAACCGTTGCGGGGCATGGTCTTAATGATGTAGAAAGATGGAATCACTACAATGCCATTCTTGACGACATTGCCACAAACTTCAACAAGATACAAGGACTGCAATAATTGTTTTTCATGGCAGCAAATCTGATAGCAAGATACATCTGGGAAGTCGATGCGCTCGCAAAGGCTAGGCATGGACTTTCGTTGGAAGAACTCAACGAGCAGTGGAGGGACTGTTATCTATATGATGACAAAGACATTGTCCGCAAGACATGGTGGGAACACCGAAACCAAATAGGCTTGCAGTTTGGCATTGATATAGAGTATGACAAGCAGAACAAACGTTATTTCATCAAGTCGCGAAATGAAATAAACCGCCCTGCAATACAGGAGTGGTTGCTCAATAGTTTTGCCGTGGGTAATATGCTCCTGCAAGGCAAAGACCTGCGTGCCCGTATTCTCTGTGAGCATATTCCCTCTGGCTATGAATATCTCACAGAGATTATCCAAGCCATGCGCGAAGGGAAATGCCTCACCATCAATTATCAGAGCTTTTGGAAAGAGGAAGCACAGGTTATTACCCTTGAGCCTTATTTCGTAAAGGTGTTCAAGCAGCGATGGTATCTCACAGCCCGACCGTCTGCCCATGAGGAACTGCGCACATACGCTCTCGATCGCATACAGGATTTACATGTTTCCAATCAAAAGTTCAAAATGCCCAAGGACTTTGATGCGGAGGAAATGTATGCGACCGCATACGGTATTGTGATAGGGAAAGAGGAAAAGGTGGAGCGCATAGAAATCAATGTCTATAACAACCAGGCAAAGTATTTCCGTTCGCTTCCATTGCATTCTTCGCAATGGGAGATTGAGAGTACAGAAGACTGCACCGTATTTGAATACTATCTCAAACCTACCTACGACTTTATTCAGGAACTGTTATCACATGGTCCTGATGTGGAAGTTATTCACCCCAACAGCCTTCGTCAGCTTATGAAGCAGCGCATAGAAGAGATGGCTGAACTTTACAAATAAAGATATGGAAAAATCACTCCAACAATTTAACTTTGAGAGTCTCACAGAGAGTTTCTCTGCCTATCACTGCTTTGGTGACAAGGCCACCGGAATTTTAAGTAGCATAGACCAGCCTTATAAAGACATAACCCATTGGAGCGTTGATGACCTGCGCTCTAAAACTTGCATTGCAATTTTCGTCTTTACCGATGATGCGGAAGTATATGCCGCTGAGATTGATGCCTTTATCAGACAATATGAAGATATGGTTAAACATATCTTTATTCTTGACCTGCATGCAAGCCATCAGTACAAGATGTTTAAGAAGAGATGGGAATTCTACAATATTCTTACCACTCGTTATTGTACCTTACAAGAGAACATACTGCATTATCTGCTGTTCTTCAAGCATTTCATTGAGACTATAGGACTAATCAGTATGGACTTCGGCGATTTTAAAATCTGCATGCGTACTGCAACATTTATTGCAACTGGGAAAGCGGGTGCGATAAAGGAGTCCATTGATGCCATACCCCATAAGAATATCCACATCCTAATGCTTGGTCTGGAGTTACAAAGCAACGAAATAGACAATGCAAAAGAAGATATGGACGCATTAGCTTCCTTCTTTGACCAACTTCCAGACTCTGTAGAAGTTAAATGGCAGATAAGCCATAACTTCGGTAATCCTCATGTGGAGTATATTGCGGGCTTCGATATAGAGCCAGTATATGGTACCACTCATTCTTAAGACCGTAGAAATGACAATCCTCCAAATCTCTGATACCCACAACCGACATCAGTTGCTGGCAGATTTGCCCACAGCTGACGTCTTGGTGCATTGCGGCGACTTTACGGACATGGGCACAGAACAGGAAGTACTCGATTTCTTGAATTGGTTTATCGAACTTCCTTATCCCAATAAACTTTTTGTTACGGGCAATCACGACCTTTGCTTGTGGGATGCCGAGAATATCGAAGATTTGCCCCGTAACGTTTATTTTCTGCAAGACAGAGGTTGTGAGATTGACGATGTGAAATTCTTTGGCTTAGGTTATAACCATCAAGAAAGTCTCATCCCCACAGATGTAGATATACTTATCACGCATGAGCCCCCCTTGATGATATTAGATAAATCAAGCGGTAGGCATTGGGGCAATCTATCTCTACGTAACCAAGTGGTGGAAGTAAAACCACAATATCACCTGTTCGGACATGCCCACGAGTCGTATGGCATGGCACAGATGGGAGCGACCATCTTTTCAAATGGATCTGTTTTGGATAATCAGTATCAGCTGTACCATGCGCCACGATTTATTGAGTTGTAATCTACGCTGCTGTGCCAAACCGCAAAGTTTTATCCTAACATAATCTCTATTTGCGGTTCAAAATCACGGCAATAGATAAAATCTGTCAGGGCAAAATTGGTGTATTCAAACAAATGATTAAACTGATGAATGAGGTGCAGGTCTTTGGTCAGTTCTCGGTCAAGTCCTTCATTCCAGTTGGGTGGTGGGCAATCCATACCAATGTAAGACTCAAAAGATTCTTTATCCAGTTCTTCTGCCAATCGTAAAGGCATAAGCGATACTCCGTCTTCATAGAATTTGTTCCATCCCGAATCTTGTAATGCACAATAGAGTGCCTCACTGTTTTTCCTATGAACAGGGTGTAAGGCTGGATAATGACTCGGAAGAAAGCAACGCGCAACAAGTACCTTGCTACTTCCAAATTATTACTGTCCGCTAAACATAGAAATCCTCATTCCAACTCATTGAGACACAATAGTTCGGATGACAGCATGTTAGTGACAAGCCCCCTTATTCATTTTCTGTTACCTCGGGTGGCGATTCAGCCGCTGCTTCAAGCATGAGTTTCATGTCGGCATCCGGCATGTTGAAGAAATTATTCATGTTGAGGTATTCCATAAGTACAATGCGCACCATAGTAGCCAGCCCTGAGAAACTCCACCGCCTCTGCAATGAGCTTTGCAGCAGTGACAGTAATAGATTGGCAATGAGTGTAACCCAAATCTGTATCTTGATGGCGTTGGCACTCTCCCCATAGAAGTATCTAAGCGGGAAGTTCTGTTTTATCTGCTTGAAAAGAGTCTCTATCTGCCACCTCCTGCGGTAGATGGCTACGATAGTCTCCATGGACATGTCAAAGTCGTTGGTAAGCAAGGACACCAACTTTGGCATCTTTCCTTTCTTGATATCCACATAGGTGATGATACGCGCTATATGGTTGATACCGCCCTTCCTGAACACCACCACCTGCTCACGATATTCCATCAGCCCATCCTCGTTCATATCCATGCAGTCT
>NZ_LR027820.1:782235-782992 GCF_900607215.1 Prevotella rectalis | reverse complement strand
TTCTTGATATCCACATAGGTGATGATACGCGCTATATGGTTGATACCGCCCTTCCTGAACACCACCACCTGCTCACGATATTCCATCAGCCCATCCTCGTTCATATCCATGCAGTCTGCCAACACCTCGTATTTGAGATTTTTCTTCATCTTGGTGACATAGACGACGTTCCTCTCGGTCAGTTCCTCAAACTTTTCATAGTTAATATATGCACGATCCAGGGCAACGATTTCATCATGCTTGAAATGGCTGGGGGCGAGCATGAAGGAATCGTTGGTAGCGGCAGAGGTGAACTTCACGTCACAGTGAACTCCCTCGTTTGCATGAATGACGGAATGCACTTTTATGCCACCCTTCTTCTTTCCCGTCTTAGGATGACGGCCCACGCCCTTGAAGATGACGTTAGAGAACAGGGTTATCGTGGTGGAATCGATGATTCTCAGACGTTTTACCCATTCCTCCGTACCATTGCGTCGGCTGTCCGAAGAAAGTTTGTCCTTATTGGACTCGTAAAGGTCGTGATACACGTCCTCAAAGAATTTCTCCGAGCGTCTGGCGTTCGCGTCTGACAGGGTACTGCGCTTAGGAACCCTGTCAATGCCTATGTGATGAAGCTTGCGCACCTCAGCCGTCATTGCCGCCTCTATCTCGCGCAGGGAGTCGAAGCGCATGATGACTGCATACAGCATCGTAAGAAGATGGGTGAAGCCATCAAAGGTCTTCACATACCGCTCACCGCCGTTCCGACGGCTTATTT
>NZ_LR027820.1:780311-782224 GCF_900607215.1 Prevotella rectalis | reverse complement strand
TGGTCGAGAGATTTTATCAGCTGACCATATACCGGCTGTCCGAAGAAATGTGTACTTTTGCCCATGTTATCTGAGTTTGGAAACAAAAGCAAAGATAACAAAAAGGGCTGATACCTCGTGAGAAGTGTCAGCCCTAATTCATAAAAAATGTGGGATGTTTAGCGGACAGTAATAATATCATATCGCGAATAATCTGTAACCAGCGTTTATAGGCTTCATCCGAGTCACCATTAGCCAAAACACCGGGAACTCCTCCATACGGTCCCTTTACTGCTTTAAGAAAAGCATGGAGATGACGGGCTATGATACTTGCCAAGTGGTTATTTAGATTACAGATATCTTCGTAAGTAACACCAGCATATCCCTCATTCCACTTGGCAGGTTTCTCAGCCTGCTTACGCCATTTTGCTTGCTGATTTATCATCATTCGGGCGGTGGATTTCTTTATTTTCATTGTATTTTTATCTATTAAACATTAGTAGCGTAACCTCGGTTTCATGCACATCGCCTTCAGCCTGTCCATAGATAACACTACACGACAACAATTCTTCTACATGCTTCTTGAAGTTGTCTATTTCCAAAGAATTTGCAACTTGACCTTGCTTGAAAACAATGAAGGCAATGGCTTCCTTGAATTTGCCCACAGGTGGCAAGGCGCAATAATTGGCCATAGAGGTATAGAGATAATCCAAGGCATGCTCTATAAGAGGTGAGCGAAACCTTATACTTTCCCCATTTTTGACATGAAGCAGGTATTCGCAACTTCCCTTTGTGAATGAACTACCTGTCATCGTAAATAGATCGATTACAGCTTGCCGATTTCCCATCCTTTTTAGAAACTTCTTGCGTTTTTCCTGCCTATATGTGCGTTTCCGCTTGCTACGGTTCATCTTTTTGCCATACAGCTTGTTAAAAAACTTACTAAAAGGCATCCCGCTTGGAACAATATGTTCACGTCTTACTCTGCTTTCTTTATCTTTGGGGAGGAATGCGACAGGAGTTTGCCGCTTATATATACTGCTTTCAAGACTTTCCAAAGCAACCTCATATTTGTTGGAAGGTTTGGGTGGATTTAGGGCACGTTCGATGCGACTTTCCTCTTGATAATCAGACCAGTTATCATACGTTAATTGCCAAAGACATAAGGCGGCAAGAGTAGCAAGCGAAATAGTCTTATCTTTTGGCAAGACGAGTTCTAAGGATAAATTATATTCCCAACTACCCTCTAAATCGAAGGAAAGATCGATGTTGCCTTTGTCTGAATCATCATAGCAAATAACCTCCACTTCCTTGTGTACCGTAACTCCATTTTGCTGCATCTTGTCAATGTAGCTGTCTAATTGTCCACTTGGTTTTAGAAGTCTCAATCTGTCGTATGCTTCCCTGAACAAGTATAGATGTTCGACAAGGTCATTGCCGAAGACATCGTAAGTTTTCACGTAAGACTTTAATTGTGGACAAAGTTCCTCAAATGTAACTTGATTGAATAATTCTTTTATTGTCATATTTTTATTTTTCTGCAAAGTTAGCCTTTGGCTGGGCGAGAAAACGTTACACCAATATATAAATTACAAATTTCATTGCATTTGTATATCTTACCATCATAAAAATAGGCTTCTATTTAATTTTATCTATATAGTCGTCCCTTGAAAAGTAAATAACCTATTGATTATCAATAAAATAACCTTTCTATTATTTGTATATATCTACAAGTTTTTGTATCTTTGCATGGTAAAACCTTGCAAATCAACAATGTATAAATCTCCATCCAACACCCATCAGGTATCAATGTTTTGGGACTTGGCATCCATGCTCAATCCCACCCATCCAATGTATAAACTTGCCAATCTGATAAATTGGGAAACCTTTGAGCGTTCCTTTGCCCCCTTGTACTGTAAGGACAACGGACGCAT
>NZ_LR027820.1:767106-780302 GCF_900607215.1 Prevotella rectalis | reverse complement strand
TCAATGTTTTGGGACTTGGCATCCATGCTCAATCCCACCCATCCAATGTATAAACTTGCCAATCTGATAAATTGGGAAACCTTTGAGCGTTCCTTTGCCCCCTTGTACTGTAAGGACAACGGACGCATCGCCAAGCCTTGAGAACTCTTGCCAAGAACGTATTGAGGTCTGCATGAAGTTCGTTAACGGCGAGGGAATGGACGTTCACAAAATCTACTCCCCTCATGAGCCGGACGTGTTGTGCACCAGCAAGGGGAAGGATCACAAGAAATACGAGTTCGGCAACAAAGTCTCCCTTGTAAGACTGTGAAAAGGTCTCATTGTCGGTGCATTATCTTTCCGCAATGAATATGACAGACAAGGCAATGGAGCAGGTCGGCAGGGTCTATGGCGGGAAAATCAAAAGACTCGCGGAGGACAGAGGGTATCATCCAATACCATCTGTTGGCTATAAGTCGAGCTTTTGAGGGATAACTATATAATGTTGATAAAAACTCATCAAACACTGAAGGGGCAGCTATCGTTTCCCTTACCATTCTCTCACAGAAGTATAACACCGTGAATACAGTACACGTTTGTACAATGCGCCATACACGTCTGTACTGTCAGCTGTACAAACGTGTACAATACGGGAAGTGTTTAACCTCTCGTTAGCGAGTTCTTATAGAGGCGATAAGGACCGGTTGGGTGCAGACTATGGAAAGTTATTTGTATCGTTACCCCGGTTCGGGATAAGAAACAGTTCATAAATAAAGTTGCGCTCATCCAACCGGAAGTCTATTCGGGAAATAATCTCCCGGATAGCTGTCTCATCAAAATAATCTGCGAGTATTTCCGGAAAGACACAACGCAACAATTGCTCGCCATTCATGATGCAAAGATAACAAATATCCATGAATTTATTTGCATGAGAGGGGATGCAACCGGGTTTTACGACTGACCTCCAAAAAAAGTACCATCGTTTTATTAAAAAAGTACTATCGTTTTTACCAAAAAGTACTATCGTTTTATCAAAAAAGTACTATCGTTTTGTACAAAAAGTACCATCGTTTTTTATAAGCTCGTATGTCTGTTGGAAAAAGCCAATATCGCTTCTGAAAAAAGTTGATATTGTCATTGTGAAATACCAATGTCAAAATTATAAAAACGTATCGGGCTTACAAATAAAAAGCAGTATTGTTTGCTTGCGAATGCAGAATCTTTTTCCCGTCTTTTTGGCACACGTCAAACAACAGATACTCAGCAGCGCATCACATAAAGACAAACTAACCGGATTTCATGAATATGAATTCAGGAGGCGGATAATTGTGTCCGTTTCTTCTTCGGTAATGGTCTGATTACATGGGATTGACAGTTCTTGTTCATGAATCTGCTCGGTGATGGGGAAAGACAATTGATTCCATTCCCGATAGGCTTTTTGTTTATGGGGAGGAATGGGGTAATGAATCATGGTCTGTACACCGTGTTTGTTCAGATAACTTTGTAGTTTATTGCGTGTTTCGCAAAGAATGGGGAAGATATGATAGACATTATCACGATTTGATGGGTTTGGTATGGTGATGGCAGTATTTTTGATTTCGTTTTGATAACGATGCGCTATTTCTTTTCTTCGTGCATTCTCTTTATCGATATATTTTAATTTTATATTCAGAATGGCGGCTTGTAGTTCGTCCATTCTGCTATTCATTCCTTTATGGGTAAATTCATACTTTCGTTCGGAACCATAATTCCCCAACATTCGTATGACGTCTGCCAATCTCTTGTCATTTGTGGTTACGGCGCCTGCATCACCCAATGCACCGATATTCTTTCCCGGATAAAAACTATGAGCAGCCGCATTGCCAAGCGATCCGGTACGCTTGTCCGCGAAGGTACAGCCGTGTGCCTGTGCATTATCTTCTATGAGCAGAAGATTGTAATGTTTGCGAAGTGCCTCTATGTGTCGGGTGTAGGCGCACCGGCCGTAGAGGTGGACGAGCATGATGGCGCGTGTGCGTGGCGTGATGGCCAAATCTATGAGCCTGTCGTCTATTTCGAGCGTATCAATATTCGGTTCTACAAGAATCGGGATCAAATTATTTTCGGAAATTGACAGCAAGGTGGCAATATATGTGTTCGCCGGCGCAATGATCTCATCGCCATCATGGAGAATGCCGAGTTCCTTATAAGCTCGAAGAATAAGCGAGAGTGCGTCCAGTCCGTTTCCACAAGTAACACAATGCTTCGTGCCAATATAATCAGCATAATTCTTTTCAAAATTTCCAACGGCTTCTCCTTGAAGATACCAACCGGATCTAATAACTTCTTGTATGGCATCGAATATTTCATCCGAATGCATTTCTGTAACTTTTTTTAGAGATAGATATTCAATCATGCGATAAAGGTTGCTTCTTATCTTCAATACTATTGATATGCCGTGTACTCCATTCGTACACATCATAACAAATGCCTCTGCTGCCAAATCCTTCTTTCTGAAAGATGAGTTGCTCGTTAAGCGTTTTTCCATTACCTTCGGAACTCTTTCCAAAATCAAAATAGCCCTCCTGGTCTTGATAGACTGTATTAAGAAGATGGTTGAAAATCAAATCAAGTGCACCGTTTCTTTTTCCTTCCGGAGAAGCTGATATGTATTGTGTATGCAAAGTTTTTGGAGTGATGTACAATAAGATCCCACCAATGGGCATATTGTCGATATTGTAAGCCATGAATAATTTTATATTCTCCGGAAAACGATTTTTTAAGAGTTTCAACTCGAACAATGAATGTACGGGCTTTGCCGCATATTTCTGTTGTAAATTGTTGCTGAGGATCATCCAAAATGATTTGAGATCTTCGCTTTCTCTTACTTTTATTCCATTTTTCACAGCTTTTCTTATTCCACTTTTTCTACTTTCAGTGAACCTCAACCGATGATTAAAGTCAATTGTGGTAGAGATATGCCTGTTGATGATGTTTGCCTCGCAAAAATTAGTTAGTGCGTAGAGATCTTCTTCAGCGGGAAGACGATGATAAATGTGAGGGATGGCTTTATAGATAACGTTGTGTATGCCTTCTTTTGCTAAAAAAATATTCAGTGCTTGAAATAGTTTGCATATATTTGCAGTAGTTGCTTTCTCATTCGTTATCAAGCCTCCGTAGGTTAATCCTTGATGTGAAAAAAGCGTGTTTCCGACTCGGTTTGCGGGTAAAAGCGCATAAATATATTGTTTTCTGTAAATGATTAAGGAGAAATCTTTGAATCGGTCGGAATGATAATCCATGTAGTTGCGATTGAAAAGAAATGTTCCTTGTTTCGACTGCTTCACGAATGCGTTCCATTCGTTGGCTTGCTCCGGCCTGTATCTTCTTATTTCAAACATTCGATATTGGGATTTACACTGCACAAAAGTTCTATGAAGGCTTTGCGGTTCTGTGGGGAAATCAGTATGTAGTTGCCTTGTCCGAAGTCGATGCGTAATCTTTTTAACGACATTGCGGGCGAACTGATCGGGTCATTCGATTCGGCTATTCTGCTAATCTGTTGAATGTCAATGTCCTTTTTGATGATAATTCCTGCCCTTATCTTCAGATGTTGGCTCTCGATAGTGTAATAACAGGGAAGGGTCACGGCATATATGGCAATAATAAATGCGAAAGGCAGAAGCAAGAACCAGCTGAAGTCCATAATCAATTCATATCCGATGAATAATACCGGCAATGCTATTACCACTATGAGCCATGCATCTACTTTTGTGTGAAAGCTTCGTTTCATTTGTTCTCTGTCGCCATATAGTTCAGATAGTCGTCATAGTCGCGGATGTAATCTTCTTCGTCGAACGGGTCTTCGGCAAGCACGAGACACACCGCACCTGACGAGAAGTCTTCGAGCGTGCGCCAAATGTCGGTATTCACCAACAGCCCTTGATAGGGATGGTTGAGCAGAAAGGAGTGCCGTAGTTTGCCGTCGTTCAGCGTAACGGAGAACGAACCGCTGACGGCGATGATGAACTCGCGGCAATGTTTGTGAGCATGTCCGCCCCGACTTTCACCTCCAGGAACGTCGTACACCCAATAGACGCGCGAAACGTTGAAGGGAATGTCCTTCATCTGTTCGGCTACGGTGAGGTTTCCACGTTGGTCGAGTATTTTTGGCAAGTCGATAATCTTGCCGATGGTGGGGTCTTCTTGCATCTTGGCTTAGGAGTTAAATGAACATTGGAAGGTCAATGAGATTTGACCGATGTTTTTTCGGACTGTGAGTGGTTTGCGGAGTTGGAAAAGTCAGCGTCTTTAATTTCCCCAACTCCGCAACACTCTCAGAACCTTTTATCTGTTCCCGTACATCATGTCGTAATACTTCTGGTAGTCGCCACTTGTTACCTCTGCTATCCATTGTTGGTTTTCGAGGTTCCACTTAATGGTTTTTACAATGCCATCGGCGAACATCGTCTCAGGATACCAGCCCAATTCTTCCTTGATCTTGGAGGGGTCGATGGCATAACGGGCATCGTGTCCGAGCCGGTCGGCAACATGGGTGATGAGATCGTTGTTGATCCAGCTGATGTCGATGTCGCCATTGGCGTCCTTTTCCTGCTTTTTCAGCATCTTGCGCAGCTCTTTGTCCTTTTCCATCATGTCGTGAATTGTCTGGATGGTGAGTTTCACGATGTCGATGTTCTTCATTTCGTTGTGTCCTCCAACGTTGTAGATTTCACCTTCGCGACCTTCTCGCACCACCATGTCGATGGCTTTGCAATGGTCTTCCACATAGAGCCAGTCGCGAACATTAAGTCCCTCGCCATAGACTGGTAGCTTCTTACCCGACAAAATGTTGTTGATAATCAGCGGTATTAGCTTCTCAGGGAAGTGGTAAGGACCGTAGTTGTTGGAACAACGGGTGATGCTGACCGGCATGTGGTAGGTGTCCCGATACGCCATGACGAACATATCGGCACTTGTTTTGCTTGCCGAGTAAGGACTGTGTGGGCAGAGCGGAGTCAGCTCCGTGAAGTAACCATCAGCTCCGAGCGAACCATACACCTCGTCAGTTGATACCTGGTGATAGCGTTTGCCTTTTTTCCATGTGGGATAACCTTCTTCGTCTTTGCCCGTAACCCAAGCCCTTCGGGCAGCGTCCATAAGGTTTTGAGTGCCAAGTATATTCACCGAAAGAAACAATTGTGGATCTTCGATAGAACGATCCACATGACTTTCAGCTGCAAAATTCACGATGTAATCTATGTTGTTCTCTGCCAAGATTTTGTCAACGAGCTTTCGGTCTCGGATGTCGCCTTTTACGAAGTAACAGCGTTGTTCATCTATGTCAGCCTTTATTGTGCCGAGATTGCCGGCATAGGTTAGCGCGTCGAGGACGATTACTTTTATATCCTTATCTACATACTTTTTGTGTAGAAGATATTTAATGTAGTTGGCACCGATGAAACCGGCAGCTCCGGTTACTAAGTATGTTTTCATTTTTTCTTATTGTTTTTTATGTTATCTTTGTTTGTAACCACTTTATCGTAGGTCTTCCAATATTCCAGATTCTTTTCCTTTAGTTTTTGCCACTTTCTGTAGTCGGAATAGATGTTGAACGACATCATGATAATGCCAAAAAAGCCACTTTCTGTAATCAGATTTTGCCAATGATATTCACCATTCCAATTGAACAGGAGTTCTAAACCATAATACACACCGGTCAGCACAATAAATTGAAATAAATATGTATGTACTTTTTTCATCTGTGCTTTATGGAAGAATGTTCTTTTTACTTAATGTAATAACTTCACAATCACTGAATTTATTGCCTTCAATGGTCAGTCTTATAAGTGTACGGTCTTTATGCCATCCCTGAAGACCAGCAGCACCGGGGTTGATGTGAAGAAGATTAAGCGTTTTGTCATACTTCACTTTTAATATGTGTGAATGTCCGTCAATAAAAAGATTTGGAGGCGAAGCATACAGCAGACTTTGCACTGAACTGTCATAATTCCCGGGATAGCCACCGATGTGTTTTAGTAGTACATCTACATTTTCGCACTTGAATCGTAATATTTTAGGATATCTCGCACGAAGATCATGACCATCACAATTACCGTGAACGGCTCGGAATATGGGTGTCATAGCTTCGAACTTGTCAGCAACTTCAATGGAGCCAATGTCGCCGGCATGCCAAATTTCATCGCAATCTTTGAAATAGAATGCGTACTTATCGTCCCAGTGGGCGTGTGTATCCGATATGATTCCTATTTTTTTCATTTCAGCTTCTGTATATCTACTTACAAACGGAATGGAACTTGCTCGTAATTTTTGAAGATATACTCTATCGTTTCTTTGTTTATTCCATTGTCTTTGCAGTATTGTATTCCTGTTCGATACGATTGAACTGCTTTCTTTCTCTGTCCTTTCGCATCATAGCAAAATCCTAAATTGCGCCAAAAGGTCGGAATGATAAACTTTCTCAATTCATCCGGTACTTCGAAAAGATGTTTTTTCACCTTTCTTGAAACTGCTATGCCTTCGTTATATTGCTTTGAAAGAAAATAATACCATGCTAAATTAAATGATAATAAGATAGATTTGTTTGTATTTTCTTCCCATTGTTTCAATATTTTTTCGGCTTTACGCAATGATTCCTCTTTGATAATTGAGGGATTTGTGTCCATATTTGGTCCGTGCAAAATTGGGGTTAAAGCCGTCCAATACATTATCTCCTTATTTGTATAGTACAAATCTGAAATCCCGGAGACCAGATATTCGTTGATGTCAGCATCTATTGGGCTGTTTTCCAATGGCAATAAATCTTCCAATTGAACCAAATGAATTTCTTTTCTATTTGACAATGCTTTGTCGAAATAATATTTATGCTCGGCACCCGTGAGAATGATTACTCGTCTTCCAAGATTGGCACGAACAGCATCTTCAATCAGGTTCATCATCTTCGCATTGCGTTGTTCTGAATACAGGTTCAGACATCCGTCGCCAAATACGGTTATAAGCCCGGCGTATATTCTGCTAACATAAGTGTTGTAGTCCTTTCCATTAATAAACAAGTAGCTTTTATCATTGTCTTTGAATAGATTGTCAAGAGTCCCATAGCGTTTCTCAAAAGCACAAATCAACGAATCCGTCCGATAGAGAGAGTCTAATCTTTGTTGTTTGATTTTGTAATCATCTGATTTTATGTATTCTCTTCGTTCCGCTCTCGGATTATTCTGTGACCACCAATCTATGGGATATACGTTCGCTCCATTTTTAATTCCATAGATAGCCCCCAAAGTCATCTCTTTCAGATAAGGCTTTTTACGAAAGTCTGATAGGCGAATTTCCACACAGATGGCATCCGGATGAAATGTTTTTATGATGTTATACAGGTCTTTATAGGAATAATTAGGATTTGATTTGTGCTGATCATGTATGGTTCCGATGCATAAAACCATGGTTTGTCCTTGTGCTTCTGTTGAGGGATTAGTAAGTTTTTTTTGCGCAAGTACACCAATCGGAATCATGGAGACCGTTAGTATGAGGAAAAGATTATAGAAGTAATGTTTCATATATTTTATAATTTATTTCATTTTTCTTCTTATAAAAGCAGCGATAAAATCTTTCGTAGCTTCCAACCCCAAGATACTTGTATCAATACAAAGGTCGTAATTAGTGGAGTGCCCCCAAGCCTTTCCCGTGTAATAATTGTAGTATTTTGCGCGTTCGCTTTCACAATGTTCAATAATTTTGCGTGCCTCTTCTTTGTTACAATGTTTTCGCTCACAGATATTTTTAATGCGAAAATCCAAACTTGCCGTAATGAAAACATTGATAACATCTTTGTAGTCGCGCAAAACATAATCTGCTGTTCTGCCTACAAATACGCATCTACCAAATTTTTCTGCTGCATCGCGGATGGCATCACTTTGAATTTGGTAGAGACTTTCTTGCGAAAAATCATTCTTATAGAAGTTGTTGCTGCCTAATAGTGGAAGATTGATGTGGAAATGCGATTTGAGAAATCCTTTATGTTCGTCGTTCTGTTCGAAGAATTTTTCAGAGAATCCACTTTCTTGCGCTGCGAGGTTCAGTATCTCTTTGTCATAAAAGTGGCAATGAAACTCTTCAGCGAGCATTCGCGCGATGCAGCATCCTCCGCTTCCAAGTTGTCTTCCTACGTTGATAATCAATTTGTTTTCCATTTGTTCAGCGTTTATTGGTGAAGGGTCAAAGTTTATTCATCTCTTTTTTGAAATTCTTAATGTATCGCGTCATGATGATTGCCGCTATTACCGCGGCAAGGAAATCACTTGTTGGGAGTGATGCCCATACACCATCAATCTCAAAAAATCTTGGGAGAATAGTTAGTAAAGGTAGTAAAATTAGTAATTGGCGAGACAACGACAGGAATATGCTTATCCTGACTTTGCCAATACATTGAAAAAAGTTGGTTATTACCATTTGCCCACCTATTATCGGAAACATCAACATATTGATTTGAATGGCTTTCATGGATTGTTTAATGAGTTCCGGATCGGTTGTAAACATACGAGCACAATAATAGGGTGCCAACATTGCGCCCAACCAGCCTATTGTCATGATGACAGTGGCAGAAAATATGGAGAGCT
Source organism: Prevotella rectalis (assembly GCF_900607215.1). NCBI lineage: Bacteria > Pseudomonadati > Bacteroidota > Bacteroidia > Bacteroidales > Prevotellaceae > Prevotella > Prevotella rectalis. The sequence continues at coordinate 771,711 of NZ_LR027820.1, read as the reverse complement.
TTACCACGCTCATCATTCTATCATATAGTTGTGCGCCGTAGTTATAGCCGGCGATAGGCTGCATACCTTGATTTAATCCAATCACCACCATTACGAAGACAATAGCAATACTGTTGGCAATTCCGTATGCTCCCACAGCCATGTCGCCTCCGTAGTTTACAAGTTGATTATTCATAAATATCACTATGACGCAGGCGCAGACATTCATAAGAAAAGGCGAGATGCCGATGGAGATAATGTTCTTCACGAGGTTTGCCTTGAGTCTGTATATTCCTCGCTTCAGATGTAGTAGCTCTTTCTTATTGGCAAATAGTTTCATTTGCCAGCAGAGTGCGAGTGCTTGCGAGATAATGGTTGCCAAGGCTGCTCCCCGGATACCCCATCCCCACCAAAAGATAAACACCACATCGAGAAAGATGTTCATGATAACTGTGAAAATCGTTGCGGACATGGCATGTCTGGGCTTTGAGGCAGCGCGTAAAACAGCATTCATACCGAAATACATGTGGGAAATAATGTTTCCGGCAAGAATAATCTGCATAAAATCTTTGGCGTAGGGGAGAGTTGCATCGCTTGCACCGAAAAATCGTAGGATGGGTTCTAAGAAAATGAGACAGAAAAATCCAAACGAACTGCCGATAATCAAGTTCAGAGTAATAGTATTTCCGAGGATATTCTCTGCTGTGGCATAATCATGTTGTCCCAATTTTACACTGATGGTGGTCGAGGAACCGATTCCGACAGCCGCTCCGAATGCAGCCGCGAGATTTATGAATGGAAATGTGATTGCTAATCCAGAGATTGCAAGCGGACCCACCACCTGCCCAATGAAGACACGGTCGATGATGTTGTAAAGCGATGCTGCCATCATCGCAATAATGGCAGGTAGGGCATATTGAACCAATAAATTCCCTATCGGCTTAGAACCCAACTCCAATGTTGCTTTCTTATTATCCATTAACGCTGATGATGTACTCTTGCAAAAGTACAAAAAAATAATCGATGTTGATGTAATTTGTGGAAATTATTCCTCACTGTTTCTTAAAACATCTAAAAGCTTAGTATGTTTTACTATAATTCTTGCTATCTTTGCAATAGTGAAAAGTAACAAATAATGAATGGCGCATGGTTTCTGTAGCCGGATAATCAGAAATATAATGAACAAACCTCTATCGCTTTTAGAACTCAATTCCCTTGTCTCCGAACTCATAGAGACGGTTATGTCTCGCTCTTATTGGGTGTCGGCAGAAGTCTCTGAAGCAAGAGAGAACAGAGGACATCTTTATTTGGAGCTTATTCAGAAAGATGACCGTGCCAATACACCTGTTGCCAGAGCTTCAGCCAAATGTTGGCGAAGCTCATGGAGTTTGATAGCTCCTTACTTTGAGAGGACAGCAGGCGTAAAAATACGAGCCGGGTTGCATCTCTTACTGCAGGTTCATCCGCAGTTTCATCCTCAATATGGTTTTTCGTGGATTATAGACGACATCAATCCGGAATACACTATGGGAGACATGATGAGGAAAAGGCAAGAAATAATCCGCCAATTGAAAACTGAAGGTGTTTTTGATCTTCAAAAGGAATTGACCCTTCCAATATTTTCCCAACGCATTGCTGTTATTTCTTCCTCTACGGCGGCAGGATATGGAGACTTTTGCAATCAATTGAAAAAAAATGAGTATGCTCTTGATTTTCATACAGAATTATTTGCCGCCATCATGCAGGGAGAAGGGGTTGGAAAAAGCATCATCTCTGCATTGAACAGCATCAATGATCGTTGCGATGAATTCGATTGTGTTGTGATAATTCGGGGAGGCGGAGCGACCGCTGATTTGAGTGGTTTTGATACTTTGGATTTGGCAGAAAATGTTGCCAACTTTCCTTTACCGATTATTACGGGGATAGGGCATGAACGCGATGAGAGCATATTGGATATGATTTCCTATAAACGCGTGAAAACTCCCACTGCAGCCGCTACATTCCTAATTGATCATCTGCTCAGAGTGCTGACGTTTATAGAAAATGCTCGTGACGATATACGGAAATTGGTTCAGATTCGTCTTCAACAAGAAGAAATAAAATTGCAAAGGCTCTCTACAAACATTCCGGTTCTGTTCTCTATGGTAAAGACTCGTTATGAAATGACGTTGGAAGCGATACTAAGAAAATTACTACAGGATATGTCGAAGGCTCTTTCGGATGAAACAATGATTTTAGAAAAGGCTACCGCAAGACTACTGCCTGCCATTGAAAGAAAACGTTTGCAGCAGGTGCACCATTTAGAACTTCTTACTCAGCGTGCTAATGCCATGAATCCCAATAGAATGTTACGATTAGGCTACAGTATTACTTATGGTAAGAATGGACTCTTACGCGACGCATCTTCGGTTCTGCCCGGTGAGGAACTGACTACTATCTTGGAAAATGGAAAAATAGTCTCCGTGGTTAAATAGAGGACTAAGGAGGAATATATTAATATAATTTATAATGTTACGGATATGAAAAAAATAAATTACGAGGAGGCGGTAAAACAATTGGAAACAATTGTGACAAGAATGGAAAATGGAGAACTAAGTATTGACTCCATGGCAGAAGAACTCAAAAAAGCCCAAGAACTGATAAAACTCTGCAAAGACAAGCTTAGACATACCGATGCCGAGATTAAGAAACTATTGGAAACCGAATGATTTTAACCGGTCATAACTACTGTTTTTGATAATTACGTCGATATTTGTTGCAATGTAGAATTTATATTTGTATATTTGCAAATATATGAAATAAAACCCTATAAACGTAAGATGTAATGAAAAATTTAGATTGGTCCAATTTGTCTTTTGGTTATTTACCAACTGATTATAACGTGCGTTGTTTCTATCGGAACGGAAAGTGGGGCGAAGTAGAAGTATCGTCCGACGAGTATTTGAAAATTCATATGGCGGCAACGTGTCTGCATTATGGACAAGAAGCCTTTGAGGGTCTGAAGGCCTATCGCTGTCCGGATGGCAAAGTACGATTGTTTTGTGTTGAAGAGAATGCGGCACGTTTGCAACGCACATGCCGCGGAATCGTAATGCCGGAGGTGCCTACCGAGCTTTTTGTGGAAATGGCAAAGAGGGTTGTTCGTTTAAATCAGGAATATGTTCCCACCTATGAAAGTGGAGCGACGCTCTATCTTCGTCCTTTGCTTATTGGGACGTCGGCACAAGTCGGAGTACATCCTTCTAAAGAGTATATGTTCCTGATTTTTGTGACCCCTGTAGGTCCTTATTTCAAAGGTGGGTTTTCTACCAATCCTTATGTTATTATGCGCGATTACGACCGTGCTGCCCCTTTGGGCACGGGAACGTTTAAGGTGGGTGGTAACTACGCTGCATCGCTAAAAGCAAATAAGATTGCCCACGAAAAAGGCTATGCGTCAGAATTTTATCTTGACTCGAAAGAAAAGAAATATGTTGATGAATGTGGTGCTGCCAATTTCTTCGGTATTAAAGATAATACCTATATTACTCCATTGTCATCCTCAATTCTTCCATCCATCACAAATAAGAGCTTGATGCAGATTGCTGAAGATTTGGGCATGAAGGTGGAACGTCGCCCCATACCGGAAGAAGAATTAGCTACTTTTGAGGAGGCGGGAGCTTGCGGAACGGCTGCTGTCATCTCTCCAATTTCTCACTTAGATGATTTGGAAACCGGTAAGACTTATCATTTTGGTGAAAACCCGGGACCGTGGTCAACCAAACTTTATGAAACCTTACGTGGCATTCAGTATGGTACAATTGAAGATAGACATGGTTGGACAACCGTGGTAATCGACTAAGCATATTACAGACTAATAAAATCGCAACTCCACATTGGAACAAAGATTCAATAGGGACTTGCGATTTTATTCTTTTATCGGGTTTAACTGTATAGGAATCGCCAGTTTCGGCAACTTTGCCATTCTCATTATCCCCCGGAAGCTGTTTTCCCGCATTTTCAGCTTCAAAATGTTTGCAAAACTCATCTATAATTATTACTGTCCGCTAAACATAGAAATCCTCATTCCAACTCATTGAGACACAATAGTTCGGATGACAGCATGTTAGTGACAAGCCCCCTTATTCATTTTCTGTTACCTCGGGTGGCGATTCAGCCGCTGCTTCAAGCATGAGTTTCATGTCGGCATCCGGCATGTTGAAGAAATTATTCATGTTGAGGTATTCCATAAGTACAATGCGCACCATAGTAGCCAGCCCTGAGAAACTCCACCGCCTCTGCAATGAGCTTTGCAGCAGTGACAGTAATAGATTGGCAATGAGTGTAACCCAAATCTGTATCTTGATGGCGTTGGCACTCTCCCCATAGAAGTATCTAAGCGGGAAGTTCTGTTTTATCTGCTTGAAAAGAGACTCTATCTGCCACCTCCTGCGGTAGATGGCTACGATAGTCTCCATGGACATGTCAAAGTCGTTGGTAAGCAAGGACACCAACTTTGGCATCTTTCCCTTCTTGATATCCACATAGGTGATGATACGCGCTATATGGTTGATACCGCCCTTCCTGAACACCACCACCTGCTCACGATATTCCATCAGCCCATCCTCGTTCATATCCATGCAGTCT
>NZ_LR027820.1:765599-767098 GCF_900607215.1 Prevotella rectalis | reverse complement strand
CCTTCTTGATATCCACATAGGTGATGATACGCGCTATATGGTTGATACCGCCCTTCCTGAACACCGCCACCTGCTCACGATATTCCATCAGCCCATCCTCGTTCATATCCATGCAGTCTGCCAACACCTCGCATTTGAGATTTTTCTTCATCTTGGTGACATAGACGACGTTCCTCTCGGTCAGTTCCTCAAACTTTTCATAGTTAATATATGCACGATCCAGGGCAACGATTTCATCATGCTTGAAATGGCTGGGGGCGAGCATGAAGGAATCGTTGGTAGCGGCAGAGGTGAACTTCACGTCACAGTGAACTCCCTCGTTTGCATGAATGACGGAATGCACTTTTATGCCACCCTTCTTCTTTCCCGTCTTAGGATGACGGCCCACGCCCTTGAAGATGACGTTAGAGAACAGGGTTATCGTGGTGGAATCGATGATTCTCAGACGTTTTACCCATTCCTCCGTACCATTGCGTCGGCTGTCCGAAGAAAGTCTGTCCTTATTGGACTCGTAAAGGTCGTGATACACGTCCTCAAAGAATTTCTCCGAGCGTCTGGCGTTCGCATCTGACAGGGTACTGCGCTTAGGAACCCTGTCAATGCCTATGTGATGAAGCTTGCGCACCTCAGCCGTCATTGCCGCCTCTATCTCGCGCAGGGAGTCGAAGCGCATGATGACTGCATACAGCATCGTAAGAAGATGGGTGAAGCCATCAAAGGTCTTCACATATCGCTCACCGCCGTTTCGACGGCTTATTTCAACTATTTTATCATGGTCGAGAGATTTTATCAGCTGACCATATACCGGCTGTCCGAAGAAATGTGTACTTTTGCCCATGTTATCTGAGTTTGGAAACAAAAGCAAAGATAACAAAAAGGGCTGATACCTCGTGAGAAGTGTCAGCCCTAATTCATAAAAAATGTGGGATGTTTAGCGGACAGTAATAATCTATAATACAGAATAATTCAATAACCTTGTAATCGGTAGTCATAATCAATATCTTTGTAACTATTTGATTTTCACCTATAAAGATACAAAGTATTTATGAGACTACCAACTTTTTTATGAACTATTTCTTATCCCGAACTGGGGGATCCAATACCATCTGTTGGTTGTAAGTTGAGCTTTTGAGGGATGACTAACTAAAACCCATACGCAATGAATTCATATCAAAACCTGCCTGTCCTGACAAGACAAAAGACAAGCATATTCTTTGTTTAGCCGGGGCGTTGAAAACGCGAAAATCCTTTCCGGCTATATGAGAAAAGTTCAACAGTGTCCTAAATTTTCTTCATTCATCTATTTAAAGCTTAGCTTTTGCTTTTCAAAAGGTAAGCTTTTGCACTGCAAAAGGTCATGAATTGGAGTGCAAAAGCTAAGCTCTTAAATCGCAATTAATATTATCTTGATTATCAATCGGTTATGAGGCGTGTTACAAACGTGGTTTTTGTAATATAATTTCATTGATGGTCGGGTCGAATGTGCGCTATCGAGCGTC
>NZ_LR027820.1:765142-765588 GCF_900607215.1 Prevotella rectalis | reverse complement strand
AAAGCTAAGCTCTTAAATCGCAATTAATATTATCTTGATTATCAATCGGTTATGAGGCGTGTTACAAACGTGGTTTTTGTAATATAATTTCATTGATGGTCGGGTCGAATGTGCGCTATCGAGCGTCTGCTTGCCATCGCCTGAATACGAATTGAAAACATAAGGAAATATGTGTTATTTAGCATTGGAACAAAATATGTCACGTCTCATGATTTGATGTAACTTTGCGCGAGAGGCTCAAAACATCATTCAGGACACTATTAGGAAAAGATAAAGGTTTTCTCACTTCCATACAACACCGTACAATCCTAAATGATGCAAGTTCCAAAACGAAGTGCAATAAAAGAGTAGCCCTCGCCGAGAGATGCAGACGTTCTCGAAGCGTAGCGAGAGGTTGTCTGCATCTCTCGGCGAGGAAAAAAACAACCAGCAATACAAATAAAAAA
>NZ_LR027820.1:762392-762970 GCF_900607215.1 Prevotella rectalis | reverse complement strand
AAGTTCCAAAACGAAGTGCAATAAAAGAGTAGCCCTCGCCGAGAGATGCAGACGTTCTCGAAGCGTAGCGAGAGGTTGTCTGCATCTCTCGGCGAGGAAAAAAACAACCAGCAATACAAATAAAAAAAGGGAGACCGCTGTCTCCCAAAGATTAACTAACTTTGTATTGCAAATGTATCATCAATTAATCTCGGAGCAAAGGTCGCAAATTTTCGCCTTACTCCAAAAGAAAACAGGGAGAAAAGAGATTGCCGCAATCGTTGGCATCAGTCAGTCAACACTTTCACGTGAAATCAAACGCAACAGCACGCCATCGGGAAAGTATATTTGGACAAAGGCGCACGATATGGCTATGCAGCGCAGAAAGAGAACGGTAAAGAACGCCAGGCTCTCCGACGAATTAGTCTGGAGGATTAAGGAATATATCACCAATGCTCAGTGGTCTCCACGGCAAATATCAGGTTATCTGCGCAAGAATGAGGGGATAAAGGTGTCCCACCAATCCATTTATAATATCATTCATAATGATACAACAGGGGAACTTGCCAAACACACAAGGCATAAGATGAAATACAGTC
>NZ_LR027820.1:761696-762384 GCF_900607215.1 Prevotella rectalis | reverse complement strand
GACAAATATCAGGTTATCTGCGCAAGAATGAGGGAATAAAGGTGTCCCACCAATCCATTTATAATATCATTCATAATGATACAACAGGGGAACTTGCCAAACACACAAGGCATAAGATGAAATACAGACATCGTCCCAAGGGCAGACATCTTCCAATTAAAGACAGGTTGAGTATCCATGAAAGAAGTAAGGAAGTTGACGGGAAGAGATTCGGAGATTTTGAGATGGACTTGATCGTAGACCCTGACCAGCATACCATACTCACACTGGTAGAGAAATCCACCAATATGCTGCTTATGCAGAAACTGCCATTTGGAAAGCAGTCAAAGCCTCTGGCAAAGGTAGTTAGGAAACTGCTGCCACCATACAAGGACTGTCTGAAGACCATTACAACAGACAACGGACCTGAATTTGCAGCACATAAGGACATTACCAAGTTCTTAGGCGTGCCCGTATACTTCGCTGATCCATATTGTTCTTGGCAAAAGGGAGCTATTGAGAATACAAATAAACTAATCAGACAATATATACCGAAAAAGGATTCGTTTGAACATTACACAGACAAGAGAATTATGTCGATACAAAAGAAATTGAACGAAAGACCGAGAGAAAAATTAAACTTTTCTACTCCAAAGTGTGAATTCTTCAAATACGTTTTATAATTTTGCACTTGCTGGTTGACTCTGCG
>NZ_LR027820.1:749881-761687 GCF_900607215.1 Prevotella rectalis | reverse complement strand
GACAAGAGAATTATGTCGATACAAAAGAAATTGAACGAAAGACCGAGAGAAAAATTAAACTTTTCTACTCCAAAGTGTGAATTCTTCAAATACGTTTTATAATTTTGCACTTGCTGGTTGACTCTGCGTGATCGGTTCAGGTTTATGCATCGGATATATTTTTTAAGTTTCTTTGCATCTTTATAAAATAATTTTGTATCTTTGCAGCCGTTTTGAAATGATTTAGATAAAACGAACTGCGCAATAAAATAATAGCTATATAAAATTTATGTATTATACACTATTTATCACCGTTTTCCTGACGGCAGTCTTCTTGGTTGTAGCGGCATACGTTACTGCAAAGTTGATAGGTCCTCGTTCGTATAATCCATCAAAGGGCGAACCATACGAGTGCGGTATTCCAACGTATGGACAGTCATGGCTTCCTGTGCATGTGGGCTATTACTTGTTTGCTATCCTTTTTTTGATGTTCGATGTAGAGACCGTCTTCGTTTATCCTTGGGCAGTGGTTGTGAAAACGTACGGTACTTTGGCACTGGCAACCATCGGTTTCTTTATGCTGGTGCTGGTATTTGGCTTGGCTTATGCTTGGCGGAAAGGAGCACTTGAATGGAAATAAGAAAACCAAAGATAAAGGCTATGCCTTATGACGAGTGGAAAGATAATGAGACACTCGAGCAAATGGCAAAAGACCTGAATGAGGGAGGAACAAATCTCATTTTGGGAAATTTGGATCAGTTGATTAATTGGGGACGCAGTAATTCACTTTGGTCGCTGACTTTCGCAACATCGTGTTGTGGTATAGAATTCATGGCAGTGGGTTGCGCGCGTTACGACTTTTCTCGCTTTGGCTTTGAAGTTACTCGTAACTCTCCTCGGCAAGCGGATTTAATTATGTGCGCAGGAACCATTACGCATAAGATGGCGCCGGCTTTGAAACGCCTTTATGATCAGATGGCTGAACCAAAATACGTAATAGCCGTAGGTGGTTGCGCAATCTCAGGTGGTCCGTTTAAGGATAGTTATCATGTGATGCGAGGAATCGATGAAATAATCCCTGTTGATGTATATATCCCAGGATGTCCTCCTCGTCCCGAAGCAATCATCTATGGCATGATGCAGCTACAAAGAAAAGTGAAGATTGAAAAATTCTTTGGAGGTGTGAATAAAAAACAAAATTCCGAAGAACGATTACTTGGTAAAAGTAATTCTGCTATCATCTTTGATGAAAAGTTGGGCATCTCACCGGAAGCGATAAAAGAAAAGCGTGAGGCAGAATGGGCAGAAGCGTTGAAACCCACACCAAAGCCGACACGCCCAACTCCCACTTCAAGTAAAAGTGAAGCAAACGCCGGTAAAAAGAATGACGTCATTGTTGTAAATCAACCCATAACAAAAAATGATGTAGAAAAGTTGAGCAAGGAATTGGATCAACTCAATGCTAAAACGACAGCCAAATCTGGTGATAACAATGCGACAGCAGCTAAATAATAAGGTGCGAGAAAATGAAATTAGAGAATAAAGAATTCGGTTTTGATAGTTTTGCCAAAGAGATGGCACGACTCAGAGATGAACAGCATTTCGACTACCTTGTTACCGTAGTGGGAGAGGACTTCGGCAAAGACGAAGGACTTGGCTGCATCTATATTTTAGAGAATACGCAAACCCATCATCGATGCTCAGTAAAGCAACTTGCGAAACAGATAGGAGATAATTACGTAATTCCTACTGTAAGCAAACTATGGATTGATGCCGATCTCCTTGAGCGTGAGGTTTACGACTTCTTCGGTATAAAGTTTTTGGGACATCCGGATATGCGCCGTCTTTTTTTAAGAAACGATTTCGTAGGCTATCCACTTCGTAAAGACTACGATATGAGTCCCACCAACAATATGTATACCACAGAAGATGACATTGAGTTGGATACCACCTCAGAATGGAATTTGAGTAGGGACGGCAAGCTGGTGGAAACAAAGCACAAACTGTTCACAGAAGACGATTTCGTAATCAATATCGGACCTCAACACCCTTCCACTCATGGCGTGCTTCGATTGCAGACTGTACTAGATGGTGAGAAAGTGAAGAGAATTTACCCACACTTGGGATACATTCACCGAGGTATAGAAAAGATGTGCGAATCATACACTTATCCACAGACATTAGCTCTTACCGACCGTATGAACTATTTATCGGCAATGATGCATCGTCATGCCTTGGTGGGTGTCATTGAAGAGGCAATGGGAATAGAGTTGTCGGAACGCATATTATACATTCGTACTATCATGGACGAGCTACAGCGTATTGACAATCACTTGCTGTACACATCTTGCTGTGCACAAGACCTCGGCGCTCTTACCGCCATGCTTTATGGCATGCGCGATCGCGAACATGTTTTGAATGTGATGGAGGAAACAACGGGTGGGCGTCTTATCCAGAATTATTATCGAATCGGAGGCCTACAAGCGGATATAGATTCAAATTTTGTGCAAAACACAAAGGAACTTTGCAAATATCTTCGTCCGATGATTCAAGAATATCTTGATATCTTTGGAGATAACGTAATTACGCATCAGCGATTTAGAAATATCGGAATCATGAATCAGACTGACTGCATAAACTATGCCGTTACCGGACCGGCAGGTCGTGCCAGCGGTTGGAAAAATGATGTTCGCAAATATCATCCTTATGCGGTCTATGACAAAGTTGATTTTGAGGAAGTCGTAATGGGCAATGGTGATTCCATGGATCGCTACTATTGCCATATAGAAGAGATGTACCAGAGTTTGAATATTATTGAACAGCTTATTGATAATATTCCGGAAGGAGACTATTATATTAAGCAAAAGCCGGTTATCAAAGTTCCGGAAGGACAATGGTATTTCTCCGTAGAAGGAGCCAGTGGTGAATTTGGAGCTTATCTTGATTCACGTGGCGAGAAGAGTGCTTATCGTTTGAAATTCCGCCCAATGGGATTGACATTGGTTGGTGCGATGGACAAGATGTTGCGAGGACTGAAAGTTGCCGATTTGGTGACAGTGGGAGCTGCACTCGACTTCGTAATTCCCGATATCGACCGTTAGAAGTGAGTTAAGATCATAGTAATGAATTAAGAAAAATCATATACATGTTCGATTTTAGTATTATAACGAATTGGTTCGACCATCTACTCAGAATTACTTTGGGGTTGGGCGATTTTTGGACCATTCTTATTGAGTGTGTGGTAGTGGGATTGGCAATTATCATAGGTTATGCACTTCTCGCTATCATCCTCATATTTATGGAACGTAAGGTCTGTGCTTATTTCCAATGTCGCATCGGTCCGATGCGCGTGGGGTGGTGGGGAACCTTACAAGTTTTGGCAGATGTGCTGAAAATGCTTATCAAGGAAATCTTCACGGTGGACAAGGCTGACAAGTTGCTCTATTATTTGGCACCATTCCTTGTTATAGTCGCTTCGGTGGGAACTTTCTCTTTCCTTCCTTGGAATAGAGGAGCGGGAATATTGGACTTCAATGTTGGAGTTTTCCTTGTTACCGCTATTAGTTCAATTGGAGTGCTCGGAATATTTATGGCAGGATGGGCGAGCAACAATAAGTATTCCGTACTTTCGGCCATGCGAGCTGCTGTTCAAATGATTTCCTATGAATTATCATTGAGTATTTGTTTGATTTCTGTAGTTATCCTGACAGGAACAATGCAGATTTCCGGAATAGTGGAGTTTCAAACCGGTCCTTGGAGATGCCTTTTGTTCCAAGGACATATCCCTGCTATTATGGCATTCCTCGTCTTCTTAGTTGCCGGTAATGCAGAAGCTAATCGTGGACCTTTTGACTTGGCGGAAGCTGAGAGCGAATTGACCGCAGGTTATCACACGGAATATAGTGGTATGGGATTCGGGTTTTATTATCTTGCCGAATACCTTAATCTCTTTGTAATTTCGGGATTGGCTGCCACAATGTTCCTTGGTGGATGGGCGCCGATTAATATCGGAGTAGAGAGCTTTGATAACATCATGAACTTAATTCCGGGTATAGTTTGGTTCTTGGGGAAAGCGTTTTTCGTGGTTTTCCTGCTCATGTGGGTGCGTTGGACTTATCCTCGTTTGCGTGTTGACCAAATCTTGAAACTCGAATGGAAGTATCTGATGCCTTTGAGTCTTATTATTCTTATAATAATGACAGTTTGCGTTGCATACGGTTGGATTAATCCTTTCCGTTTCGATTCGGTGTTATAAAGTTGAATCTTAAGAACTTATATTTCTAATGAAAAATAAACAATCATATTTCGGTGAAGTAGGAGCTGCTCTGAATACATTGATTACAGGTCTGAAGACTTCCATGAAGGAGTATTTTACACCTAAATCAACTGAGCAATATCCGGAAAACCGTTTAACAACACTGCACGTTGCCAAGCGTCATCGTGGGCGACTAATCTTTAAACGTGATGAATCCGATAATTACAAGTGCGTTGCCTGCTTGATGTGTGAGAGGGCTTGTCCAAATGGAACTATACGAATAAAGAGTGAGATGCGAACCGATCCTGAAACAGGGAAAAAGAAACGTCATTTGCTGGATTATCAATACGATTTGGGTGATTGCATGTTCTGTCAACTTTGTGTCAATGCTTGCAATTTTGATGCCATTGAATTTACCAACGACTTTGAAAATGCAGTATTTGATCGAACAAAACTCGAACTTCATCTGAACGAAGAGGTTTATAAAGGCGGTTCACTACCAAATATCATTGATGGTGGTGCGGATTGGAAGGTAGGAACGTTTAACACTAAAACCAAATAAAGGAAATAAAGTTATGGCTAAATTAATTATATTTGCGATTTTGGCTGTGGTGATACTCGCTTCTGCGGTATTCTGCGTGTCAACGAAACGTATTATGAGAGCGGCAACCGCATTGTTGTTTGTTCTTTTTGGGGTAGCGGGACTTTACTTCCTGCTTGATTATACTTTCCTTGGCGCAGCCCAAATCAGTATCTATGCCGGTGGTATAACTGTTATGTATGTGTTTGCCATTCAATTGGTCAGCAAGCGAACTTTGCAAGGCTTATCTGAACGATGGTTAGGCAAGAAAACCATATTGGCTGCAGCTATCTCCATACTTGGAATTGGAACTATCTTGTGTGTGTTTTTAAAAAACCAAGCTCTTACAGGGCTTGTTTCTAAGCCGGGTTGCATGAATGGAGAACTCTTGATGGATATTATCGGAAAGAATCTTATGAGCGCAGATAAGTATGGTTATGTGCTTCCATTTGAGTTTATCTCGGTATTCTTGTTGGCTTGTATCATCGGTGGTTTGGTAATCTTGAATATACGTAAAAATGAGGAGGTAGAGGAATGATACCGGTAGAATATTTTTTCATCCTTAGCGGATTATTATTTTTCATCGGAGTTTTTGGTTTCGTAACTCGTCGTAATCTTATTGCGATGCTTATCTCCGTAGAATTAGTATTAAATAGCGTTGATTTAAATTTTGCAGCATTTAATCGGTTTCTTTATCCGGATGGATATGAGGGTTTCTTCTTTACTCTATTCTCCATTGGTGTGAGTGCTGCTGAATCCGCTGTCGCATTAGCTATAATTATTAATGTTTACCGTCATCTACACAGCGATCAGGTGAACAGTATTGAAAATATGAAATTATAAGAAAAGATTATGTTTGATTACGCATTTTTGATACTTCTTCTTCCTTTCCTGAGCGCAATTGTTTTGGGATTGTTCGGGATGAAGATGCCGAAACCGGTAGCAGGTATCATTGGAACATGTGTGTTGGGTGTGCTCTTTGTCATGAGCCTTTATACTGCTTACAACTATTTCTTCTATACTGGTGAATATACCGCTATGGGGGAGACCTACAAAGTTGTGGAAGGTCGATTGGCATCCGGCGTTTACCCCACAGTAACTGTCTTCAATCTTACATGGTTGAAGTTTAGTGAGTTATTAACATTTAACATAGGGCTTCGCTTGAACCCCATCAGTGTGATGATGCTAATTGTTATCACTACTGTGAGCTTTATGGTTCATATCTATTCGTTTGGCTATATGGCGGAACGCGATAAGAACTATAAATTTGAGGGATATGAACACGGATTTCAGCGTTTCTATGCATTTCTGTCGTTGTTCTCCATGTCTATGTTGGGACTTGTTGTATCTACGAACATTTTCCAAATGTATCTCTTTTGGGAGTTGGTGGGGGTTTGCTCTTATTTGCTTATTGGCTTTTATTATCCAAAGCATACGGCTGTTCATGCTAGCAAGAAAGCGTTTATTGTTACTCGCTTTGCCGATCTGTTCTTCCTAATTGGTATATTGTTCTTCAGTTTCTATGTGGGGACATTCAATTTCGATCTCTCTGTTGATGGCAGTCTTACAGATAAATTGGCGGCAGTTGCTTCTGATCCACAAACAGCTTGGGTTGTTCCCACTGCTCTTTTCTTGATGTTTATTGGTGGCGCAGGTAAATCAGCCATGTTTCCACTTCATATTTGGTTGCCGGATGCCATGGAAGGTCCTACTCCTGTTTCGGCATTGATACACGCTGCGACGATGGTTGTTGCCGGTGTGTTCCAAGTTGCTAGTATGTTTCCTATCTATATCAAATTCGGTGGAGTAGAACAGTTACATTGGATCGCCTACATTGCTGCGTTTACTGCATTTTATGCAGCAGCTGTCGCTTGTGCACAGCGAGATATTAAACGAGGCTTGGCATTTTCCACCATTTCTCAGATAGCCTACATGCTTGTAGCACTTGGGGTTTGTTATTCGATGGACAATGAAATAGGTGGGCTTGGTTATATGGCTTCAATGTTCCACTTGTTTACCCATGCCATGTTCAAAGCTCTGCTCTTCCTCTGCTCAGGAGCAATCATCGTAATAATTGGGAGCAACTTCAAGGAGTATATGGGAGGGTTACACAAATATATGCCCATAACCAATATTTGCTTCCTCATTGGTTGTATCGCAATTTCCGGTGTTTGGCCTTTTGCAGGCTTTTTCTCTAAGGACGAGATAGTTTCGGCTTGTTTCCAATTCTCACCGGCTTTGGGTTGGTTCATGACATTAGTTTCAGGAATGACAGCCTTCTATATGTTCCGACTTTATTATGTTATTTTCTGGGGTAAATCTTATTATGAGGAAGATCCTGAAAATCGTAGAAAACCACAAGAGGTTCCATTTGTAATGTGGGGACCTTTGGTATTTCTCTCTATTATATCGATATTCGCCGGTTGGATACCATTTGGTCATTTCGTTACGGCAACCGGACAGACAGCTGAAATTCATTTGCAACATTTCCAGTTCTCCAGTGTCGCTTGGTTCAGCCTTTTGGCCGCTGCGATTGGTATTGCGCTGGCTACATGGATGTATATGCCTAAGAATAACACGGTTGCAGATACACTCGCCAAGAAGATGCCAAGGCTTCACAAGGCAGCTCTCAACAGGTTCTATATTGATAGTGCTTGGCAATTCTTTACTCATCAAATCGTCTTTAAGTGTTTCTCAATTCCAATCGCTTGGTTTGATAGAAGCGTTGTAGATGGCATGTTCAATTTCATGGCATGGGGTACACAAGAAGCCGGTGAGAGTATCCGTCCTTGGCAGAGTGGTGATGTGCGCCATTATGCCGTATGGTTTATAACTGGAACAATAGCTTTAACATTAGTAATACTTTGCTTGATATAAGGAAATGAGTTGGATATTAACAATATTTGTAGTAATCCCGGTACTGATGCTCTTTGGGCTGTGGGTCGCAAAGAATGATAATCAAGTACGTGGTGTGATGGCAACCGGTGCCTCACTATTATTGATTGGAGCAATTTGGCTGACTGTTTATTTTGTTCAACAACGAAACGCCGGAAATACCGATACAATGTTATTGGCAAATTCGGTGATGTGGTTTGAACCTTTGAACATAGCCTTTGCAGTGGGAGTGGATGGCATTTCCGTTGTGATGATTTTACTTTCCGCTATCATCGTTTTCACTGGAACTTTTGCAAGCTGGCAACTCGAGCCTATGAAAAAAGAATATTTTCTTTGGTTCGTATTACTTTCGTCAGGAGTCTTTGGTTTCTTCATATCCACGGATATGTTCACGATGTTTATGTTCTATGAGGTTGCGCTAATCCCTATGTATCTTTTGATTGGGGTGTGGGGAACAGGTGCCAAGGAATATTCTGCAATGAAGCTAACTCTAATGCTTATGGGAGGTTCCGGACTACTTATCTTCGGCATCCTCGGCATCTATTATTTTAGCGGTGGTACAACAATGGATGTAGTTCAATTGGCTGCAATGCATGCAATACCTAAAAATATTCAAAACATTCTTTTTCCATTTGTGTTTATAGGTTTTGGTATTCTTGGTGCTCTTTTCCCATTCCACACATGGTCTCCTGATGGTCATGCGTCTGCCCCGACGGCCGTATCTATGCTGCATGCAGGTGTGTTAATGAAGCTGGGAGGGTATGGTTGTCTCCGCATCGCAATGTTTATGATGCCTGATGCACTTGAGTTGTGGGCACCTATATTCCTCGTGCTGACTACCATTTCTGTTGTTTATGGAGCATTATCTGCTTGTGTTCAGACGGACTTGAAATATATCAATGCTTACTCCTCTGTTTCGCATTGCGGTATGGTACTCTTCGCATTGCTAATGTTAACACAAACGGCGATCACCGGTGCTATCCTTCAGATGCTCTCACATGGTTTGATGACAGCACTTTTCTTTGCTTGTATTGGTATGATATATCATAGAGCAGGGACTCGTGATGTTCGCTATCTCGGTGGTCTTATGAAAGTAATTCCTTTCCTTGCAGTTTCGTATGTGGTTGCTGGTTTGGCAAACCTTGGATTACCCGGTTTCTCCGGCTTCGTGGCTGAAATGACAATTTTCGTTGGTTCCTTTGAAAATGCCGGTATGTTCCATCGCGTATGTACCATTATTGCCTGCACATCCATAGTCGTAACCGCAGTATATATATTAAGAGTTGTGGGTAAGATTTTATATCAGGCAATTCCAAACAAAAAGTTCCTTGAGTTGCATGATGCGACATGGGATGAACGTTTTTCTATTGGCGTTCTAATCTTTTGTGTTGCCGGCTTAGGTCTTTTTCCACTATTCTTTGAGAATATGATAATTAATGCAGTAGGACCAATTTTCGATCACATCGTTGCTTACGTACCTACATTAGGTAATCTTTAATAACTGGCGAAATGAATTATAGTGATTTCTTTAAAATGATACCGGAGGCAAGTCTTGTTGCCATCCTAATAATTCTTTTTGTTGCTGATTTTATCTCTGCAAACAAAGAAGACCGCAAGTGGTTCAATCCGCTGGCTTGTATGTTGATGATTGTGAATACCATTGTTTGTCTTGCACCAATGGATTCTCAAAATGCTTTTGGGGGAATGTATGTAACATCCCCCGCAGTTGATGTAATGAAAGCCATTCTTTCATTAGGGACTTTTATCGTTCTGCTGCAAAGTCGGGTTTGGGCTGTGAAAAGCAAGAAAGAAGGCGAGTTCTATATGCTTATCGTTTCCACCCTTTTGGGAATGAATATGATGATGAGCGCAGGTAACTTCCTGATGTTTTTCCTTGGGCTCGAGATGGCTTCCGTGCCATTGGCATGCGCTATAGCTTTCGACAAGTATCGCAAGAATTCTGCCGAAGCTGCTGCGAAGTTCATCATTACCGCTACTTTTTCAAGTGGGGTGATGCTTTATGGAATTAGTTTTCTTTATGCAGCTTACGGAACATTCTATTTTGATGATGTCGCAACTAAGATGCAGCCCAACCCACTCACGGTGATGGGGTTAGTATTTTTCTTCAGTGGTCTTGGCTTCAAGATTTCCCTCGTTCCATTCCACTTTTGGACCGCAGACACTTATCAAGGCGCGCCAACCACCATTACTGGTTATTTGAGCGTAATCTCAAAAGGTGCCGCAGCTTTCACCTTGCTGAGCATTTTGTTCCATGTCTTTGGAGGGATGATGGAGTATTGGCATGTCATGATGATGATAGTGATAGCCTTGACGATAACTATAGCCAACCTATTTGCCATTCGTCAAAATGAGCTGAAACGATTTATGGCATTCAGTTCTATTTCACAAGCGGGCTATATTATGCTTGCGGCTTTAGGTACGGATTGGAATACATCGGTTGCATCTTTAAGCTATTATGTCTTGATTTATATTGTTGCCAATATGGCCGTATTTACCATTATATCCGTAGTGGAACAGAACAATGGTGGGAAAACAAATATTTCTGATTATAATGGTTTCTATAAAACGAATCCACGCCTGAGTTTCTTGATGACACTCGCAATGTTTTCGCTGGGTGGTATTCCGCCTTTCGCCGGTATGTTCTCCAAGTTCTTTGTATTCATGGCAGGTGTGAAAGGAGCTGATATTACTTCTACGTACGGAGCATGGATTTATGGGATTCTCCTGATTGCGTTACTCAATACGGTTGTTTCTCTTTATTATTATTTGAAGATTGTAAAGGCGATGTACATCACACATTGTGATAATCCCTTGCCAACTTTTAAGAGTGATGGAAATACTAAATTCGCGCTTGCAATATGCACTTCAGGTATCGCTCTTTTTGGTCTCTGTAGCCTCGTTTACGAATGGATTGCAGCGGCAATATAATCAAATTAAGGGATAGGGCGGGAGATAAGTACAAATCAACATAGACCCTAATTCCTTCAACATAGAGTACCAATTCGTTCCAGCAGAGTTCATAAAATCCGGCATCCTGCCGTATGATTTTAGAACTCTTGCTGATAATACCATCCGCTTGTGATAGGCGACAAATCCAAAACATTTCCAGTACAGTAACTTGATTCGGCTATGGGATCGATTGTAGATAACATAGGCAATACCACCAGAAGGGTTGAAATCATTGCTGCGTACTAATTGGGACAGATGAAGAGTCCTCAGACACATATCCACAGGAGTGCGACAAACTCGAAAAACATTTGTTTCGTTGAGTACAAACATAAAGTTCTTAGAATAAAGGTAGTAAGTGGAGATGCCACACAAAAGCGACTGATATTGGATGCTTACGGTACTGACATCAGCGCCATCACCGATAAAAGAATTAAAAGCATTCTGAAAAAACAAACAGGAGACCAAGGGGAAAATTAAATTTAACCAATAATGTCCTAAATTTTCTTCATTCATCCATTCAAAGCTTACCTTTTGCTTTCCAAAAGCTAAGTTTTTGCAATGCAAAAGGTCATGGATCGGAGTACAAAAGCTTACCTTTTAAATAGCAACTAATATCACCTTGAGGTACTGTCCTATAAAAGTGTGTAAGCTCCTTTTTTCTTATCTTTGTATTTGTAAACCATAAAAAAGAAAAAAATGAAACTTACACATTCGCAAATTTCGGAAATTATTTCGAATTACACAAGCAGCAGCGAGGGTTTTGTTACCCTTCAGTCATTAATCATGAACTCCCTGATGTATCATGAACGAGAGTTGTTCGTCAGCGAAAATGCCCATGAGCAATGCAATGGCTTCCGTTCCCGCCGTTGGTACAGTCACGGCTTTGAGTTCTCGCTCCGTATTCCGCGCAGTCGTAGCGGGAGCTTCTATCCCATTCTCTTAGGGTTGATACGCAGCGAAAGCGAGGAACGTGCCAAATTGTTCAACCTCCTCTACACCAAAGGTCTTACCACGGAGCAGATAGGCGAGATTTCCAATTGCGTCTATGGTCGTTCCTACAGCAAGCAGCAGGTATCGCATCTTGCCGGTAGCTGCCGTGAGGACGTCGAACGGTGGCTTTGCCGTAG
>NZ_LR027820.1:749250-749870 GCF_900607215.1 Prevotella rectalis | reverse complement strand
CTTTCCTCCCACTATTTAGCCGTCTATATCGACGCCACCTTTATTTCCACCCGTAGGGACAGACAGGTGTCCAAGGAGGCCTACTATACCATTCTGGGGGTATTGGAAGACGGCAGCAGGGAGGTGCTCACGGTTGTCAATCATCCCACAGAAGGGGCTCTGTGCTGGAAAGACGAGCTTGAGGCCTTGAAGCAAAGAGGCGTCGAACAGATAGACTTAGTCGTTTCCGATGCATTGCAAGGAATAGAGAATGCCGTCTGTGCAGCCTTTCCAGGTGCCGCACACCAGTTCTGCGTGGCACACGTCAAGCGACAGATACTCAGCGGCGCATCACATAAAGACAAACCAGTAATGGCGCAGCAGCTCAGTGAGGTGTTCCAATTGGAGAACAACGAGATGAATTCCTTGCAGGGATACGAACAATTCATTACCTTTGTCGAGAAATGGGAAAGGAAATATCCTGCACTAAGAAAGTACAAGACCGAACGCAACTGTGCCTACTTCACGTATATGGACTTCCCGGCCCAAGTGCAGAGGTGCATATATACGACCAACTGGATTGAAAGGCTCAACAGGAAGTACAGGAGAACCATCCAAATGAGAACATCCATGCCATCAGA
>NZ_LR027820.1:718739-749239 GCF_900607215.1 Prevotella rectalis | reverse complement strand
AAAAAAGGGAGACCTCTGTCTCCCCAAGATTAATTAACTTTGTATTGTGAAATATCATCAATTAACCTCGGAGCAAAGGTCGCAAATTTTCGCCTTACTCCAAAAGAAAACAGGGAGAAAAGAGATTGCCACAATCGTCGGCATCAGTCAGTCAACACTATCACGTGAAATCAAACGCAACAGCACGCCATCAGAAAAGTATATCTGGACAAAGGCGCACGATATGGCTATGCAGCGCAGAAAGAGAACGGTAAAGAACGCCAGGCTCTCTAACGAATTAGTCTGGAGAATTAAGGAATATATCACCAATGACCAGTGGTCTCCACGACAAATATCAGGTTATCTGCGCAAGAATGAGGGAATAAAGGTGTCCCACCAATCCATTTATAATATCATTCATAATGATACAACAGGGGAACTTGCCAAACACACAAGGCATAAGATGAAATACAGACATCGTCCCAAGGGCAGACATCTTCCAATTAAAGACAGGTTGAGTATCCATGAAAGAAGTAAGGAAGTTGACGGGAAGAGATTCGGAGATTTTGAGATGGACTTGATCGTAGACCCTGACCAGCATACCATACTCACACTGGTAGAGAAATCCACCAATATGCTGCTTATGCAGAAACTGCCATTTGGAAAGCAGTCAAAGCCTCTGGCAAAGGTAGTTAGGAAACTGCTGCCACCATACAAGGACTGTCTGAAGACCATTACAACAGACAACGGACCTGAATTTGCAGCACATAAGGACATTACCAAGTTCTTGGGCGTGCCCGTATACTTCGCTGATCCATATTGTTCTTGGCAAAAGGGAGCTATTGAGAATACAAATAAACTAATCAGACAATATATACCGAAAAAGGATTCGTTTGAACATTACACAGACAAGAGAATTATGTCGATACAAAAGAAATTGAACGAAAGACCGAGAGAAAAATTAAACTTTTCTACTCCAAAGTGTGAATTCTTCAAATACGTTTTATAATTTTGCACTTGCTGGTTGACTCTGCGTACNACACAGACAAGAGAATTATGTCGATACAAAAGAAATTGAACGAAAGACCGAGAGAAAAATTAAACTTTTCTACTCCAAAGTGTGAATTCTTCAAATACGTTTTATAATTTTGCACTTGCTGGTTGACTCTGCGAGATGGAAAGGCATATTGTTTTTTTACTAAAATGTTTTGATTTTTGTAATTTTTTATTTACTTTTGCCGCATAATAAGGTTTTTTATTTTAAAATTACACGAATATGAAAAAGAGTTTATTACTTGCAGTATCATTGCTTTTCAGCTTGACTACTATTTTTGCGCAAAGGGTTACTGTTCCTGAACCAGAATTTGCAGATCAAACTTATTTATTAACTTCCGACAACACTTACAAGTTATTGCCACGAGAGACAGGTGTCATAAAAACGAAAGCTGGCGCTTCGTTGTATCTGACAGGTATTGGTAAAGTGAAAACGCGTCTTACGCTTCCGGGAAAATCGTCTAAAATTTCCATACCTTCGGGGCAAGTGCGTTTCATTATAAAGGCTGCCAACAACGATACTGATCCCTCTTCATTTATCAACATTTTTCCTTTTGAAATTAAAGGGAAAGAGCGCAGAGCACAACTCGCCGAAGCAGGTACTTTCTCTGCTTCGAAATCTAACTCGTTGGGACAAATTGACTTTAAGGCAAAAAAGTATGGAGAGAGTTCTTACTACATTGTAATAGACAACTTACAACCAGGAGAATACGGAATCAACTTAGGCGACCCGGATAAACTGAATGAAAAAAATAACATGAAAGTTACGACATTCAACGTGAAATAAAGGTATTATCCTATAAAAGTGTGTAAGTTCCTTTTTCCTTATCTTTGTATTTGACAAGGTATAAAAAAGAAAAATGGAACTTACACATTTGCAAATTTCTGAAATTCTTTCGAATTACACAAACTGCAGCAAGGGTTTTGTGGAAAGGCACAAATTCATCGTGAGATGAAATCTGAAAGAAGCAGTGTCAAGCTTGTCGGGAGTAGTCAGCCGATGCTATGGTAGTGCATGTCGATAATGTTGCAAACTGCCTGTTAGAGACCTTTTTGTTAAATCTTTGGTGGATTTTTTCGTTCTTGTTCGATAATAAATCCGTGACGATAAGCATATAATAATTCTTCGAGTGCTTCAATTTGGAGTTTCAACTCAGTTCCTTTATCCATATCAGCAACTTTTAATCTACTTTGTTTCATCTCCACAATCTGTGTGGTACTGACAATGTCGATTCCTCGTTTTATGGCATCTTCCTGAGAGGCGAATGGTTCATGTTGTACAAGTTGGAAGCCTCTTGAATGATATACGAGTGTATATCCGGCAATACCTGTTTCTTTATGATATGCCTGTGAAAATCCTCCATCGATAACCATTAATTTTCCGTTGGCTTTAATAGGGCTTTCGCCTTTCACGACATGAACCGGCACATGCCCATTTATGATATGCCTATTCGGTCCGGTAACTCCAAATTCTTTCATGATATAGTCAGCAGTTTCCTCTTTATCGCGAAATTTATAGTAAAAACCCTTTTCCTCATTGTGCGTTTCTTTCTCCTTGATGAAGTATCGTTCAAAAGTAGTCATTTTTGCTTTATCGAAAAGAGGACTGTTGGGACCACACCATAAGTACAAGAAATAATCTATGGCATAATTGAGTTCTTTTAAGTCTTCTGTTTCGTTCTTTGGCTGGAAAGCTCTGTGGATAATAACTCCTATATTATCAAGTAAATCTTTCCCTTTGGCCATATTCTTCGGACATATCTCAACCTCTTTCAAAGTGCCGTCCTCATTCAATGGTATGGAAGCATGATAGAGAAGATTATTGTTTACAACTTTGTACATACATCCATGGCGCAATTGAAGCTGAATGTGTTCGCGTAGTTTTTCACTGGACGTAAACGAATGGTGCAGTTTGTCTATCAATGCTTTTTCTGCCACGGTGAGTTTATGCGGATTCTTTGGATCAACAGTGGGGAAATGGCATGAACTTAAATTGTAATTTTTTCCATCTATCAGGATAGTTCCTTTTTCGTAATCTATTCTGTCCAATAGAAGGCGATTGTTCATTTTCCAGAACGGATAGCGTTTGATAATCTGACTTTCTATCTTAAATTGAATGATGCTGATAGCCTTGTGCATACGTGCTATTAGCAATGTGCTTTTCTCATCAATCGAATCGGATTGTGATATTTTAGGCATAAACTCAGTGCAAGGATCATTTCCATAAGCTTCCATTGCAAATGTTGCCAATTGGATGAGATTAATGCCATATCCATCCTCTATAGTGTCCATATTATCATACCTCAGAGCTATTCGGATGACGTTACAAATACAAGCGTCGTTACCGGCACTTGCCCCCATCCACAGAACATCATGATTTCCCCAAGTTATGTCCCAAGTATGATAATTTTTCAGAATATCCATCACGATGTGAGCCCCTGGTCCACGATCGTAAATATCGCCCATGATATGGAGCTGATCGATAGCCAGTCGTTGTATCACTTTGCTCATGGCTATGATGAAGTCGTCTGCTCTACCTGTAGAAATGATGGTTGAGATAATCGTGCTCACATAATCTGTTTTGTCCTTATCATCTGAATGCTCATGTAGGAGTTCTTGAATGATGTACGAAAAGTCGATAGGAAGAGATTTTCGAACTTTCGAGCGTGTATATTTGCTGGATACGTTTCTGCAAACCCTTACAAGTTGGTGGATAACAATGTGATACCAGTCATCAATATCCTCCTCTTCCTGTTTTACTAATTCCAGTTTTTGTTCCGGGTAATAGATTAGTGTGCATAAGTTGCGTTTCTCGGATTCTCTCAGTGTATCACCAAAGATTTCGTTTACCTTTCTTTTTATATTGCCTGATGCGTTTTTCAGAACATGTTGGAAAGCTTCATGCTCTCCATGTATATCGGCAAGAAAATGTTCAGTTCCTTTTGGTAAGTTAAGGATAGCCTGCAAGTTGATGATTTCTGTGCTGGCATCCGCGATTGTGGGGAATGATTGCGAAAGCAACTGAAGATATCGTTCATCCTTCTTTAAGTCATACTGTTTTATCATAGCACGATTGTATTATTTTGTTAGTATTTTTCTATGTTTATAATCGTCTGTTCAAGTTTTGTTGTCTTTTTATCGTCAAGAGGTTTGAATGGCATAAAACCTTCTTCCAAAAACAAATAGTTGGAAAGAATTTGAAGTATGCGTCTCGCAAATTTATAAATGTGCATTTTCTTTAGTAAACTTGATAATTTTACTTCATCGTAGTCGCATGTTTTCAAGAACTTGTAGATATCTGCCAAATGATGTAGGGTAAACTTATTTTTGTTTAACAAGTATTTGGCATTTAGGAACATGATGGTTCCGGTCTTTAGTTCTGAATCTGCATCTTCTATCACATTTTCAGTTTTGTTTCGAGTAAAAACATCAGTAGCGAAGAGATTTTCTTTATCAAGACTTCCTGCCTGCTTTGTTATTAACGGTAAATATCTCAATATATTGTTCGTGTCAATATCGGGGACAGAAAGTTGAAGCTTTTCTATTCCTTTATTTATCATCTCACGTATATCCTCATCATCTGAAAATAGTAAAATGCGTTGCCATTGCTGTGGATTCAGTTTACGAAGCTCTATGAGATGTTCATTCGGCATATTTCTTAACATGCCATTCTCTAATAATCCTATATGCAACAAGCTGTTCAGACAATTAAACTCTGCCTTGTTCATCCTTCTTCTATATCCGGTATCCATTACCTTACGATAGAAAGTTATGGTTTCTTGTGCCATTGCTTCCGGGCTTATTTCATGTTTTAGCAGATGCGATGGTACGCTGTCTATTCTTGTTTTCCATCCCAGTTTTATTATTTCTTCGAGTTCGTCATTGCCAGTCACCAATAGTGCATCAACCATTTTAACTGCGTTCTTTTGAAATGCGATTGCCATGATTGATTTGGTAAGTTTCCTCTCACAACGATTGATTCTGTTCAGTTCCCAATGTGGGGATAGGATGGTAAAGCATCCTTCAGATTTTGCAATTCTTATGCAGCGATAAGTCTTTCGAGACCAGCAGTTATGGAAATGCACAATATCAGGAGCCTCATTTCTTAATTGTTTTAAAAGCTCATTCTTATTTTTTATGAGGCTCGCATCTACATAGTTACTCTCTTCAGATACCAGCAAACTGAGATGATCCGAAAGCAAATCATTCTGTGAGAAATTTTCTATATAGTGAAGAATTTTCATTTATATCTTGTGCGTAATGAAATCATTTTTGTTTGCTCTCCAATATCTCACTTTATAGCTTAAATTTTGCCATATTATTCTCAGTTCGTAGGGGATGATTTTCCATGTGGGAATATCCCCATTGAATAGGCTGATGGCTTTTTTGCCAATCATCATGCGAAGAGTTAAATATACAACAAGTGCTATTGAAGCGCAAATGGTTATTAACCATAAATGCTTATAAATAGAAAAAGCCAAAACGAGAATAATTCCTATATATGCGATATGCATAAATGCTTGATCTATCAGAAAGAGAAATCTGTGTCGGAAGCTACGTTCAAGATGTTTCCTATTCGCCATATAAAATAGGTGTTGATTTATCCAATGCTTCTGTGAGGGAGACTGCTCAATTTGAGTACCATCTATTGATGACTCGAAAGCAATAGAGCCTTTATGCATATACTTGTTTATCATGAAATCATATTCCCCTCTAATGAATTTTAAATTGCCTCGAAATCCATCTTGTGCAATAAATTCACTCTTTCTAAACAATAAGGCATTAGTAATGCTTCTATATCCCATTCCTTTTTGATATTCCCTTGCAAGGTAACAGGTGGTTTGCAGTCTTTCAAACTTCCAAAAGTCGGGTGTATCATCATCATATTTTGTATATCCGACAATTAAGTTCCTCTGTTCAGTACAATTCTTCGCCAAAGCTTCCAGCCACTTGTTCGTTATTGGTTTACAAGAAATATCAGCCATCAATATCCATTCATGCTTTGCTGCTTTCACCCCCAATGTAATCGCAAGTTTTTTCCTGCTCATATATCTTGAGGTTGTGGGTATGAAGGTTGTATATAATTTAGGACTGTCATGATAGCTTTTCAGCACGTCTTCAGTTTCCGTATCTCCCTTGGACGCTACAACGATAACTTGAAAGTTTTGATAATCTTGATCCAAATAGATTTGAAGGTTTTCTGAAAGTGCGTCTGCATTCTCGTTGGGAGTGAGAATGACAGAGATAGCAGGTAATTTTGTCTCCTCATCGTCAGAGACAGAATTTTCATGCATGGGGTTATTGAATTTCGGTCTTCGGAAAAAGGGGTTGATAAGAGGTGAAACAATCGCTAACAAAATCACCCCCAATGATACTATTATCGAGATATTGTCTATAACTATCATTTTTTATTTGCAGTCTGATGCGCCGCATTATGTTTTTTGTAATTGTGTCATCTCTCCCGACAATCATCCAAAAAGATGGTCAGAAAGAGATTGCAGAGTATGCTTCTTGTCCTTATCCTGAATTAGGAAAGATATGTTGTAATTGCTGCCTCCATAACTTATCATACGAATGGGAATGTCCTTCATCGCTTCCATTGTCAGTGTTTCAAAACCAACATTGTTCCAGTCCAAATCTCCTACCACGCAGACAATGCACATCTCCTTATCAATTGTTACAGTGCCAAGTTTTTTAAGTTCATCGGTAATATCTGACAGATGTGTGTCGTTTTCTATGGTCATCGACATTCCCACCTCACTTGTTGCAACCATGTCAATAGAGGTCTGATAACTTTCAAAAATTTCAAACACCTTGCGTAGGAATCCGGTTGAACCCAACATTCTGCTTGACTTTATCTTGATAGCCGTGATGTTGTCTTTTGCAGAAATGGCTTTGATTTTTCCGCGTGTCAAATTGTTATTTATGATGGTGCCTTCAGCTTCCGGATCCATGGTGAACTTCAATCTGACGGGTATTCCCGCATATTTAGCCGGTTGTACACATGTGGGATGAAGAATTTTTGCGCCAAAGTATGCCAATTCGGATGCCTCTTCGAAGTTAAGTTGCCTTACGGTTTCCGTTTTTTCCACTATGCGAGGATCATTATTATGAATGCCATCAATATCGGTCCATATCTGTATTTCATCTGCTGTGATGGCAGCTCCTATCAGTGAAGCCGTATAGTCTGAGCCTCCTCTCTGAAGATTGTCAATTTCTCCGTAAGCATTCCTGCATATAAACCCTTGCGTGATATAGATTTGATAATCCGCGTTCTTCGCAAGTATATCTGTAAGTTTTTCTTTTATATATAGTGCGTCAGGTTCCGCGTTCTTATCGGTTCGCATGAAGTCCAAAGCCGGTAACAGTTTAGCTTTTACGCCTTGTTCCAACAAGTAATTGGTTACCATATTTGTCGATATGATTTCACCTTGGGCAACTATGCTCTTTTCCTCAAACGAGGTAAACATTTCTTTGGTAAAAGAGCGCAGAAAGTTAAATTCCTCTTTAAGGAAATCTCTTGTTATATCTTTGTATCGCCGGGTAGAAAAAAGATCTTCTATGTGGAGTAAATAGTTTTGTTCTAACTTATTTATAAGTTCATTTGCTCCCTCCGTGTTTCTTTTGTAGAGATATTCTGAGATTTCTATGAGTGTGTTGGTGGTCCCACTCATGGCTGATAGCACAAGAAACGTCGGCGCATCGGATTTTATGGCTAATAACGCAACTTCTTTCATGCGTGAAGGAGTTCCTACGGAAGTTCCTCCAAATTTCATCACTTTCATATTCTTGGGGGGATTAAAGTGTTCAAACCTATGATTGCCGGGTGGCATCTTCCTCGTCTTGAAAGTCGAGCGGATCGGCAATGATTTCTATTTTCTCGTCATTTGGGTCATTGGTGTCCTTGGTGTCATTAACGATACGAAACTCTTCGTTTTTGCACTGATAAACCTTGCCGGGGAATTGATTTAGCAAGTTGATGTTGTGTGTGGACATGATGACCGTTGTGCCCTCTTCGCTGGCTCGCTTAAGAATACCGACAATGTTTGTTGCTGTCTCCGGGTCAAGATTGCCGGTGGGTTCATCCGCGATGATGATGACCGGGTTGTTTAGTAATGCTCTGGCTATCGCAATGCGTTGCTGTTCTCCACCGGAGAGCTCACTGGGCATCTTGTTTTTTTTATCCAACATTCCCACCTCTTTCAGAACTGTTTCTATTCTCTCGTTTATTTCGTCTTTATTCTTCCATCCGGTAGCTTTCAATACGAAATAAAGGTTTTTATAAACGCTTCTGTCATGAAGTAGTTGGAAATCCTGAAAGATAATTCCCATCTGTTTTCTCAATGCGGGTACGGCTCGACGTTTCATGGATAGAACTGAAACTCCAAGAACTTCTGCCATTTCGGCATCGCCTTTATCCACATCCAATTCGCAATAAATGGTTTTCAAAAGCGAGCTTTTCCCGGAGCCGACTTTGCCGATTATATATATAAATTCACCTTCGTTCACTTGAAAATTAACATCTTTCAAGATCAAACGATCGTCTTGGTAAATATTTACGTTGCTGTAATTGATTAACATTTTTATGTTATGGTTTTAAAGTCAATATATATATTTAATGTTTTGATGTGCGAGCAATCCCGCTTCTTGGTTCGTATCTGCTTTAACATGAGAGCAGACAAATTAAGTGTAGGTGTTGGCGTCGCGCACACAAGCTAATCCGTCGTTTCCGGCGTATGCAGAATAATGCTTGTCGCCCCTATGGTGAACAACGTTCCGTTGAAGATTATCCTACGTTCGTTGTTTGCCAATAATTCATTATCGACAAAGGTTCCGGTATAGGAAGGTCCGTCTTGCAACGAATATTTTAATTTTCCATTCTTGTCTTTTTCGACATAAACGACACAATGCGTCATATCCACACTCGGATCAACCGTTTCTATCGGACAGTTAATGGGATTGCCCTTCATGTATCGCCCTATGACATTCGCTCCGAGATGCAGAGGAATGGCTTGGTTGTAATGGAACACGTTTTCTATGACTTGCAACCATCCATATTGAGTTTCTGATACATTGTCCTTGGCTGCAATATTCTCTTCCGCCTGTGTTCTTCTCAATTTTGAAACACCTATTCTTATCCCGAATTGTTTATGACATTGAGGGCACTCAAAGACCAAACGTTGCCCGGATTTATATTTTGTCTCGTCAAAGATGATGAAATCATCACATTTCGGACATTTTACACGTTTCATATCTGGCTATTCTTTCACTTCGAGAATCCACGACTGGCTGAATGCTGCCTTCGAGCGCAATGAGTTCAACTCCTCTCTGGCTGCTTGAGCCGAATGGAACGACCCATATAAAACTTTGATGCTTTGTCTCCCATGATGAACATAGGAATGGGTGTAACCGTCCTTATGGAGTTTCTCAACGAATGACAAGGCATTTTTCTCTGTTACATGACTTGCCAAAACAATAGCCCAATGATGCTTTGCCTGATCGGTTTTTGCCTGTTCGGTTTTCCTCGTTTTCGCTTTGATCATTGGGGTGGGGGAGATTTGGGGCTTGCTTTCATCAATGACATTATATAAGACCCCGCTTTTCAATGGCTCTTGAACGTTCCCCGCTCGTTTTTGCTGACTGGTAAAACCGGCTATGAATACAAAAGTCAGGACGACTACAGCCAAAGAAGCATCTCTCAACGCTTTCATGCTGATGCTCAGCCGCCTGTCGTTTGTTCCCTCAACTGTTTCCACATAAATGAATTTCGGCTTTGCCACACACTCTTCGGGATGGGCTTGATTGTGATTTCCCATCTCTCGCAAGTTACGGTTCATCTCGTAGCTTCCAAAGCCGTAATATTCCGGTGCAAGTATTCCGCCATCGATAGGCTCAAAAACAAGTTTTCCATCACCGTTCTTGCTCAATTCTCCCAAATCGAACAATTCGTATGTTCCTTTTTCTTCTATAGTTGTGAGAATGTTCTCTACTTCTTTGTCCATCACTCTTACGGCTTCAGGATAACCCATGTCGTAAGTGTCGGCAATTGATTGCGCCAGCAAAGAATCATTCAGTTTCAATGCCGGATTGAACCCGATGGTTCTTCCGGGAGGGAGAAAAAGCGCATCATCGGCATCGTAGCGAGCTTCTACTTCATGGGCTACAAAGCCTCCAAGTCCGGGCACGATGACGCAGTCATTTTCCAAGAGCAACACTTCTATATGACGGTCGATTCTTATCATGTTTGCAAAAATAAGCAATTTTCGTGTAAATTCCAAGACAAACGGGATAAAACTCAATAGTGTCCCAAATAATTTTGTGCCCCACACAAGGTTTCATCAAATCATGAGACTTGCTGTTTTTTGTTCCAATTTTGAATAACACATACCTCCTCATGACTCAAAATCGTATTCAGGTAATGGTAAACAGGCTCTTGGCAGCGAACATTCGACCCGACCGGCACCGCGAAATTACATTACAAAAACCGCATCCGGGACGCGTTTCATAATCCATTGATAATCAGAATAATATGAATTGTGATTTAAAAGCTTGGCTTTTGCACTGCAAGATAATTATAAAAATATATCTATCTGAAAATAAAGAAGTTACCTTATTGACACAACTAAACAGGTAACGATTTGGAAACGAGCGAGCTACTTGGCTTCGCTGTTTTCTGCCTAACAAAGAACGCTTGTTATTCTGTTTGCAAAGATAAGACTTTGTTACCGAATAACAAGCGTTTTTGATGAAATATTCTTCTTTCTGCATTTTTGATTGATTGTCTGGTTGTGGGTTATATTCCTCTTCCTCATCTTTTCTTTCTATTGGCTTGGTATCTGAGTTTACGCTGCCATGCTGCTTCGGCATAGTCATCACCATGTGCGGATGGTGTAATCAAATCGCCCAATCCTTCCACTGCTTCATCGGCTGCGCTAATGGCTGCATCTGCCATTGTACCGATAGCCTGTGCAATCTGCGGAGTTTCTTTTGATGCTTGTGGTATGTATGAACGGCTTTTAGGTACAAGTTGGTAGCCTTTATCAGGTTGTTCTTCCTTTTCTATTGGCTCTTGTATCGTTCGGCGTGGTTTCTTCTGTTCTTCCTTGTTGGTTGCTTCAAAGTTCTTCTGCAAGGAACGGTAGCCGAACTCCCTGCCGATTTCGGAAGCCTTGAAGGTTTGTTCTGCATATGAGAACTTCAAGCCATAGACCTTGCCCTGCTTGTTCTTCAAGCGGTCAATGGAAATGCCGTTCTTGTTCAATTCATAAAGGAACATGGAATACCCGGTGATGCCTGTACCTTTGTACTTGTCAAGCAAGGTGTAGCAAATCTTCTGCATCTGCTGCTTTGTTTGCTCTCTTGTAGGGCTGGCTTTTTCCTTTTGATGTTTCCTTTCCGCCTTGACCTCCTTTGCGATGGTCAAGCCTCTCTCCCTGCTTATTTCCTCTGCTACCTTTGCTGCCCTGTTGCTTACAAAGGTGGTATCATAGACCTCTCCATAAAGGCTGATACGATTGGCAATAATATGGATATGCCTGTTGTCGGTGTCCTTGTGCGTTACTGCCACCCATTGGTGGTTGTCAAGTCCCATTCGCTTGGCAAACAGATGGGCTATTCCCATAAGCTCGGATACAGGCAGTCTTTTCTCGTCTTGTGGTGCGATACCGATTTCAATACGCAGGAACTTGTTCCTGCAACGGCTGTTGTAGTCACTGACCACTTTCATTTCCTCATAGATAGTCTTTGGCTCCCTGCTGCAAAGATTATGGAAGGCAAGCCGACTACCGAGTTTGCCCTCTCTGAAAATATAGTCTAAAGCTGTGCTGCCATGCGATATCGCCTTACATTTACCTATCATCTCTTGTTAGATTTAAGACCTTATATATTTCATCGTCCACACGAAAATGCGGGTCGTAAAACCGCTTAAATGCCTCTTTGGCACATAGCGAAAGGTTCTTGGTGATATGTAGCCAATCCTCGTCCTTAACCTTGATGAGATTGGAAATCTGCCCATAAAACCTTCCTGTATGCTGGAGAATGGCAATGGCTTCCCTCTCATTGTCTGTCATCTTGGGAACGGCTGTTACTTCTCTGTTAAGGAGTATCTCACGGCAGTACTCTGAGAACTTCCGCCCTGTACTTTCCGCTTTTGACTTGATACGATGCTTCTCCTCTAAGGTGCATCTTGTCTTGATGAACTCCGTTTTGTTCATCCGCTGTTCTTCTTTATCCAGTTGCTGCCATTGGGCAGCTTTTCCTTTGTATCTTTTCATATAAGTTTCTTTGAAAGTTAATCATTGCAGATGATTCGTTGTTACTTAATTCCCGAACACTGACCGATGAGAACGGAGTGATTACGGTCTTATCTCCCCGATAGTCTGACGAGGGGAGCAAGAGCAGTTTGTGGGTACAAACTGACGTCTTGCAATGTCAGCTAACGAAACGTTTACGCACAAGGCGTTTTGCTGCTTGAAAGTGAATGCTGTGCATTCTATGTTTAACTGTGTTCGTGGTGTTCTCATCATTCAGTATGTTTGACAAATGTCTGTTGATATGTTCTCTAAAAAAGGGTTGAGGGTTTTGAGTGGAATAATAGCCCCTTTTCCCAAAAGTCTTCGCCCCCTTTTCCTGTGCCTCACAGCTTTCTCCACTTCTCTATGTCCTCACCATACTCCTCCAAATGAATGCGCACGATGTTCTCCACGAAACTTGAAAGGTTGCTGCCCCTGTTGCCTAACCTGCGCACGATGAAGTAGGCATGCTCCTGCGTTTCTCGGCTCAGATAGACCGCCTTCCGGTTACTCAGTCTTGTTGGGACAAGGTAGGTTTGTTTGTAAGCTTCGAGCGTTTCCCGTCTCATCTTGGCACTGACGCGCCTTTGAACGGTTGCATTCTCTGTATGCTGCGCAGGTTCAGAGTGCGTAGTGTTCTCTGTGTCCTGTTCGTTAGACTCTTGAATAAGCCTTGCTTTCCTTGCCCGAAGTTCGGCAATGATATGTTCAGACGAATTTTCTATCTGATTTAGTCCAAAATACTGCTTGGTGGAATGGATGGTATTATCCATTCCCTCGTTACTGACTTTTTGCTTTTCCATGTTTTTATCTCATTTTATGTTTGACTTGTTTTGATTTTGCTCCGTAACCGACATCCGTGTCCGTTCCTGCGCTTTCTGCTGCTCCTGCTTACGCATACGGCTGACATGAAACTCGTTGAGGTCTTTGAAGTCCTTGTAATATCGGGACATATCCTCCACCTTGAAACCTGCCTTGACGAAATCATTGGTAGTCCTTCGCCCTGCTTCATCATTATCAAGGAAGGCACGGATATGGGATAGGTTGTGGTTGTTCAGATAGCGAACTGTCCTTGCCACATTGCTGACGGAGTTCATCACAAGGCAGTGGCTGGCTATCTCCTCTTTCATTGAAAGAAAGGAGAGGAAGTCCATAAATCCCTCAAACACGCAAATTGGCTGTATTGGGTTTATTATCTTGTCCGTAAATATGGAAGTAATGTCCTTCGGGGCTATCGTTCCCTTGAACGAGTGATTGTCTCGAAGCTCATATCCTCCCGACAGGTTGGCAAAGCCGA
The DNA here is from genome assembly GCF_900607215.1 of Prevotella rectalis. Taxonomy (NCBI): domain Bacteria; kingdom Pseudomonadati; phylum Bacteroidota; class Bacteroidia; order Bacteroidales; family Prevotellaceae; genus Prevotella; species Prevotella rectalis. Next base: position 735,619 of record NZ_LR027820.1, on the reverse strand, counting down.
TGGCTTGATAGCGCCTGCCTCTTACCTCATAGCTGATACATTTAAGGAAAGCCTTTGCCTTCTCCAAATTAATGCAGCGTACCTTTGTAAGATACTCCTGCAAATATGGCGGCAGGGTGTCTGATATGCTTATCAGTCTCCTTGCCTCGTTTGCAGCCATTGTAGGTTGTAAATTATTAGGCACGAAGTTTTTACGAGAACTACATGGTATATTATCGGAAGCGGTCTGTCCCAAACGACAAATGGCTTCCGATAGCGTGCAGCCCTCCAAACGCATACAGAGGTCGATAATGCTTCCGCCCCTGCCTTCGGCATAGTCTATCCAAAGGTTCTTCTCTGTGTCCACCTTGAAACTCGGATGTGTTTCTGCACGCAGCGGTGAGCGGTACAACGCATAGACTGGTGTTCTGCGTACAGGCTTGATGCCTTTCCTTTCAAGATACTCCACGATGGGGTATTGCTTGATGCGTGATAAATCTTCTTCTTTCATTGTGATATGTTTTAATTGAATTGATTGAATAATTTGTGTTTGAATGACGATGGTGTATTTGAATGATATTTGAATGGTAGGTGAATGATTATTGAAAGAAAATCTCTTTTCAGAAGTTTTTCCCCTCCAAACTTTTTCATCTTTCTTCTTACTACATACTATTTTAAGTTAAGTAATTGATTTTCAATGTATTTTTTGTAGTACCAAGTCATACTACGAACTTACGACATACGGCTACTACATTTGGTTGCTGCAATAACTTGGCAAGGGACAAGGGAGAATCTTCCTTACCTTATATACATAGATGGGACTGCCACCGTCACGCCTTCGGCTTCCTTTCTCAAAGCCTGCCCTCCTAAGGGCTTCGCCCATGTGCTTTAAGGACAAGGGATGATGCGTGTAAAGTCCCAAGTAGGTGATTACCTCAGTGGTGGTCATATAGGTGCATTGGGGATTATCCTCCGTTGGCTTCTCGAAGCAGCGCAACAGTAGTTCCATTTCTGCGGTCTGCACTTGAAAGTCCTCACTCTCCCTGTATAGTTCCGTTATCTCTTCATCGTCAAACCAATAGCGGAAACCTATGCTCAGCAAGGCTTTCGCTTCCGCATAGACATTATCCATAGAAACAGCCTTTGCTCTCTCAATATCTATGGAAAGCACTTCAAAGGGCAGAAACCGTCTGCTGCCTGTGGGGTCGGTAAGGAAATCGTTACCATTTACCGATGCAACAAAGCTTGCCAAGTGGGGATGCTCTTCCACGTACTTGTCGTAGGGCATGCGGTACTTGACCATCGGACAGGTAATGAGGTTCTTCAGTTCGTTTTCGTCACGCTTGTTGAGGGCTTTGAGCTGGTCGTCAATGTTTACGATGAGATTTTGCCCTATATAGGTAAGCGTGTCCTTCTCCTGCGGATATATCTTGCCCGTGTAGCTGTAACCATGCAAGGCAGGAGGACAGAGCAAGTCAAGGTATGTTGTCTTGAACTTGCCTTGCTCACCTGTCAGTACAAGACAGGTATGGTTACGGCATTCACGGTTGTCCATGGCGTTGGCGACCACTGCCACGAGCCATTTGGTAAGGTATGGCAGCCATTTGTCGGAGTTGCGCACCACAACGCAACTTGCCAAGTCTGGAATAGCTTTCAGTGAAAGGGAAGAAATATCACAACAGCTATTGTTTTCATTTTTTCCATTACTTTTACTGCCATAATCATTACTGTTGCCACTGCTATTACCAATATTCACCGAGGGCAATCCCTTGAAATACTCCTGTATGGGGTTGATACGTGGAGAGAAGCTGCTTTCTATGATGGAATAGAGATTGTCGGAAGAAGTAACGATGCCCACATAGTTATCAAGTTCCCTGCGGAGCGTGTTGATTTCATAGCGACCCACTTTTGAGAAGTGAGTATCGTCCTTGCCCCTGTATTCAGTTCTTCCCAACACCGTGTTGTACCTAAACTCATAATAAGAGGAGAGATAGGTTTCTATCTCACCATTTTTGGAGGAAGTCTTCCTTTGCTTAGGCATATTGTTTCCTCCCTTCGATTTACTTTTATCTGCATTCTTCTTCATTATATGCTTGGTTTGGTTTCAGAGAGTGAAGTTATTACGAGAACTGGAAAGTTCCAAGCATTCGGAGAGTGCTTGCATAATGTTGCGTTCATTCGCAATAAAGTTCGCACGGATTTTTGAAGAGACAGGAAAAGAAATAACTGATTTAAGCCCGAATTAAATCAAAACAGGGGATAAAATAGCAAGGAAAGATAGAGGTCGAAGTGTACCCCTTTGCACACGTTTGCTGTATTCTGCACCGATATTGCAAACAATAGAATCAGCACAGGAATAGGGTAGCTTTTGTCCACACCAAGAGTGCTACAAGGTGCCACTTAAAAGAAGTATGATAGAATAGGACATGCACCGCCCTATCTTTGCGCCAAACAGACGGTGAAAGAAGAAAACAGAGAAAGAATGCGCAAACGGCTGCCGATAAAATGCATTAGTTTTTCCTTGAAGTTCCCGATATTTCCCTGCTGTTCCCTACTGCTTTGAAGTATGACAAACTCATCATACTTTTGCAGGCATAAACGTGCGATGAAACGCAGAACAGACAAAGGTGTTGTCAATACCAATAAGACAAAAGTACAAACAAAACAACAATAGAATTATGGGATATTTTATCATTACGGATTCAAACTGGGCAAAACTGAGGAACGAGATACTCAGTCTTGCCGAGACCTGCCACAAGGCATTCGGAGAACAGAGCAGGCACACCGATTGGCTGCACAACGGCGATGTATGCAGGTTGCTTAATATCAGCAAGCGTACATTGCAGCACTATCGGGATACAGGTGTGTTGCCTTTCTCCCAAATCGGGCATAAGTGCTACTACAAGTGTGAGGACGTGGAACGATTATTGGAGACCAAATCAGAGAAAACAAAAATGGAAAGACCTGAAATTAACAAATAAATTCGAAGATTATGGAACAGGTAAGAGATTTGAACATGGAGGCGGATGATATGCAGGTGGTGCTGTCCGCTATCAGCGGAGTGAGCAAACGGATTAAGGAAGTGGCAGAAACACACAAACCACTGTTTGGTGGTGAGCATTTCCTAACAGGTAAGGAGGTGTGCGAGCGGCTGTATATCAGCCTCCGTACCCTGCAGGACTATCGGGACAGGAGGATTATCCCCTACACGCAATTCGTAGGGAAGATACTCTACAAGGCTTCCGACTTAGAAAGAATCTTGGAGAAAAACTATAAAAACAGCAAATTAGTAATATAAAAAAGACACCTGTATAAGAGATTATTATATCATCCTGCACAAGTGCTATGCCATCATCTGTAATAATTATATTTCCAAATTCAAATCTTTAGCAAACTTCATTATCGGCCAATTTTTCATATCTACTTTTGTCTGCTCATCAACCTTTGCATAATGGTATTTTGCAGCAGTTTTTTCTCCTAATAGCAAATAACAAGCAAATTTAAAAGATTCATCTTTTGTTTGATTTATTACATTTCTAATTTCAAGTTGTTCTTTTTCCGTAAATTCTCTATTTCGCTTAATAATTTGACACTTATTTATCGTCATTAAATCACATGGGAGATCACTATGCGTTTCTTTCATGAGCCAATCTTGCAATTTTTCTGCTTGACTTATCAATTCTTTATTCTTTATTCTTTGTTCTATCGTAGGCTGCTAACATCTGGAGTACACTCATATTAGCCAAATTGAAAGTTTCGGGATTTTCTTTAATTATTTCCTTAAATGATGGTATCTGTTGTCCCCAATTTATATTGGAACAAGTACAATAACGTTCCAATGTCATTGCAACAAATACTGATGCTGGATAAGTTTCTCCACTATCCGTTTTACAAGCAAAGACCACTGTTTCTTCAAAAAAATCCTTCAATCTATAATGGTATCTTCCTTTTTCTGCCCGTATTTCTGTTGTAAGCAATAAAATACAAATATCTTGAATCTTTATTTGACACAGAACTTCCATTTTCTTTTTGGTTATGTATGGCTTATGATACAGAAGGCAGCTGTGTAACAATTCTAATAAATTCCAGTCTCTTGCTTTCAGTTTATTGAGCTGCAAATCCTTTGTTATATGAAGAGTGTCAAAGAGATTCTTTAGTTTTTTCAACACCTCTAAGTGTTCTTCCTTTTCTCTTTCTTTTATTATATCATTACTTAGTACAAAATCTATCTTGATGTTATTAAATAAAAAATGTTTGGCACGATATGCTTCTAAGAGAAAATCTAAATCAACAAGGCGATGTATAAAACTCTGTGTCAGGTTGATTTGTATTTTTCCGATACATCCCTCTTCATCAAGAAAGATTTCTATACTATCTCCAACAATAATAGAAGTTTTGCCTGACTGGTATTTTGCTTTTACCATCTTATAATAAATTCGCTCTCCAATTCTTATGGTAGCTTCACGCTCTGTCATAAAAGACAGTTTGCATGGTCCTTCCTTGAATGGCAATATTCCGTTTGCTGTTTTGGCATAAAGATACCTATAAGATGAAGTAATTTGATTCCATGGATTTTTGTTGTTCTCTACAATAACGGTAAATTCAAATTGCCGTCCTAATTGTTCATCGGTTAAGTCCTGTATGGATGGAAGTTCTTTGGCATATCTGACACTAACTTGTTTACCTAAATCGTCATAAAAAGTAAAAAGAGACTTCTCTAACTCTTTTATCTTGTTAGGCATTGGGGATAATTCTATGGTTGTTTTTGTCTGCCCCTTTCCTTTCTCAAGCAATTCTTTCAATTTAACAATAGGCAAACAAGTATAATACCCTTTCTTTTCAAATCCCCCTGCTTCATGTTCCCGAAGACACACAACAAAAAATAGGACACCCTTGTCGTTATAGAAATTTCGCAAATCTGCCATTTCCGCACGGTATTTCATATTCCCTTTAGGGAAAGACTTTATATTATGTCCTTTTACTTGTACAGGGATTTTCCCCAGTAAATTGTTCTTTTCTCCACTTGAATTGGAATATAAGAAAATATTACCATCCCATGATGGTGTCCTATCATTATCATCAATATATGGAAACATCCGTTTCGACTTGCGAATTTCTGTTTTTATGAAATCTACAGCTTCCCCTTCTATCCATTTTGAATTTCCTGCCATATAGATATTGATTGTCGTTGTTTGAAATCAATGCAAAGTGCGTACCAACAATATCTTTATTATCGAATCTGCCATTTTTTGCAGTGTCATAACTACCGTAAGGACATATCAAACACCTTCCTGTATAAGATTTGACATTTTCTGTTTGAAAACAAAACAGGCGCAAGCTCTATTTCGAAACAGACCTTGCACCATACAAATTAGAGAGTTATAAAAAACTTTCGGTTACGGGTTGATGATTGCTCCACCGCCCGAAGAAGAATCATCCGAGGCGACTTCGCCTTTCCTTTCCTCTCACTCGATGTCCACAACCGCCAGTCTACGCACGGCACGGCAGCCGCCACCTGTGCCCCCCCTCGTGCCGCCTCCACGGAAGCGGGTTTCGGGAATGAAGCGCACACGCACGCTGTTGATGAGTGCGGCGGTTACTTCCTTTTCTGTTGCCACGCCGTTATTGTTCGTCGCAGCCGTGAAGTAGAATGAGCCTATGCCGCCGAGTCTCACCGAGCAGCCCTGTGCCATATACTCCGCCCTTCACGTTAGCGACCACTGCCAAAAGCTATTTAGATGAGATCTCTGCATAAGTCCCCTGACTGGGGGGATATAACTTATTGGTAGGCAGATATTGTGTTTCTGGCAAAATGGAGTTTTGCAGAGGCCTCGGATAATATTGTATCCGCTTTCAGAGTTGCACACTACGACACGACTGTCTAATTAGAGATTACTTTCTGTGAGAGGGTACTATTATAATTTATGCCCATTATAAAATACCCACTTTTAAGTATTGCGAAACTTGTTCACACCTCGTACCTTTGCAGCAAAGAAAATACAAGAGTATGATCAAACGAAAGTACCATATTATATATATGGATATACACCCCTCCACTATCGAAGCGCACTGTTCAAGAAAAGAACAGTGCGTTTTTTTTATGAACAAAATTGAACAACGTTCACTATTAACCCTTTACCCTAATTATGCAAACTCTGAAAGATGATATTCGGCAGCGCATCATCGCTACCGCCCGTGCAGAATTTATCGCACATGGTGTACGCTGCACCTCCATCCGCACAGTGGCTCGCAAGTCAGGTGTCGCTGTAGGAAACCTATACAATTACTTTAAGAGCAAGGACGAACTGTTTTGCGAGGTGCTGCGGCCTCTCACCAAGGCATTGAACAAACACATCCTGTCGCACAATGACGAAAAGTTCCTGTCGATAGACGTGTTCAACATGCGGCAACACCAAATAGATTACATCTTTGCCATGCTTGCCATCATCAAAGACTTTCGTCCAGAGCTTCGACTACTCCTATTCAACTCGGAGGGTACGTCGCTACAAGGATATAAAGACAAGATGGTGGACAGACAGATGAAAGTGGGTATGGAATACCTGCGACTGATGAAAGAACGCTATCCACATCTCAACGCCAACATTTCGCCATTCTTGGTTCACATCAATTGCTCTACATGGATAACCGTTTTCTGCGAGATTGTAGAACACGAAGATTACAGCGACGAGGATATCAAAGTTGCCTTGGAACAGTACATGGACTTTAGCATGGCAGGTTGGAAAGCATTACTGAAACCATAAGGACTAAATTTTAAAAGACAATAATATATGATGAAGACTCTCAAACGTTTAGGAGCTTACATGGGAGGGCGCAAATACTTGCTGCCATGCTCCGTAGCACTGTCGGCAGTCAACGGACTGCTGTCGCTTGTCCCGTTCATACTTTTGTGGCTCGTGGTGCGCACACTACTAATCGCCAAGGGCAACCTCTCAAACACACCCCTTATAGACTATGCCCTATGGGCTTTTGTCATATCGGTGGCAAACGTGTTGCTCTACTTTTTGGCACTGATGCTCTCTCATCTTGCAGCATTCCGTATCGAAACCAACATGAGGCGCAAAGCGATGCAACGACTGATGCGTGCACCATTGGGTTATCTCGATGAACAAAACACGGGACGTATGCGCAAAATCATTGATGAGGATTCGGGACAGACACATACTTTCGTGGCACACCTGCTACCCGATGTGGCGAGCTGCATCGTTGCTCCGATAGGTGTTATCGTACTGTTATTCGCTGTGGATTGGCAGTTGGGTACGGCTGCAATGATACCTCTCATTGGTGCGATAGGCATTATGGGATATATGATGAACCCGAAGAACAACCAATTTCAAAGGCTCTACCTTGATGCGCAGGAGAAGATGGGGGCAGAGGCAGTGGAATATGTCAGAGGTATTCCCGTGGTCAAGGTATTCCAGCAGACAGTCTTCTCATTCAAACGTTTCTACGATAGCATTATCAGCTACCGCGACCTTGTCATCAAGTGTACGCTTGTGTGGCGCACGCCAATGTCATTTTATATACTTGCTATCAATGCCTTTGCCTTCATCCTCGTTCCTACTGCTATTATCCTGATAGGACTCGGTGGAGATACAAGCACAATTATCGCCAACGTGATACTTTATGTGGTGATTGCACCGCTCATCGCTTCCAACGTGATGAAAGCCATGTATCTCAGTCAGGATCTATTCATGGCAAACGAGGCTGTGGAACGATTAGAGCAGCTCACTGATATTGCACCGCTCTCGCAGCACGACGAGCCAAAACGTGCAGAAGCGTATGACATTCGTTTCAACAACGTTTCGTTTCGATATGAGGGAGCGGAGAAAGATGCAGTGAGTCATATCAACCTTACCATTCCCGAAGGAAAGACGGTTGCATTCGTAGGAGCGTCAGGCAGCGGAAAGACCACCATAGCAAGATTGATACCCCGTTTTTGGGACGTGCGTCATGGCAGCGTTACCATAGGAGGCATAGACGTGAGGGATATGCGCAAGGACGAGCTGATGCGCAACGTGTCGTTCGTCTTCCAAAACACCCGTCTGTTCAAAACTTCGCTCATCGAAAACCTACGTTACGGCAATCCTGATGCAACGACTGAACAGATCAACCGTGCCATCGACCTCTCACAAAGTCGTGAGATTATCGACCGGCTACCACAGGGATTGGATACCGTTATCGGTGCTGAAGGTACTTATCTTTCGGGAGGTGAGCAGCAGCGTATTGTTCTTGCCCGTGCCATTCTGAAAGATGCCCCTATCGTCGTGCTCGATGAGGCGACTGCCTTTGCCGACCCCGAAAACGAACAGCTTATCCGTAAGGCGCTGGCACATCTCACACAAGGAAAGACCGTGCTGATGATAGCTCATAGACTTACCACTGTGCAGGATGCCGATAGTATCGTAGTTGTGGACAACGGCAAGATTGTCGAACAGGGAACGCACAAGGAACTATTGAGTGAGGAAAAGTATTACCACCGTATGTGGAATGAATATCAACAATCCGTTTCGTGGAAAATATCATCTATTAAAAGTCATAAAGTCATAAAGTCATGATTAAATATTTTCAAAACCGTTTCGCTCTTACGGAAAAAGGGGCAAAAGACTTGCGCCAAGGCATCATCTTTTCGACACTGCTCAACCTTGTGCTAATGCTGCCACCCACTTATTTGTTTTTCTTCCTGATGGAGTATCTCGATAATATGACAATGAATGCCCCTCATACGTTGTGGTTTTATCTCCTCATGGCAGCAGGGCTTATGGTCGTGATGCTCGTCGTGATTCGTCGGCAATACGACAGCACCTATACCACCGTATATAATGAGAGTGCGCAACGCCGTATCTCCTTAGCCGAGAAACTGCGCCGTTTACCTCTCGCCTTCTTTGGTGAGCGCAATCTCTCCGACCTCACTGCCACTATGATGGAAGACTGCACACAATTGGAAACAACGTTCTCGCACGCCATTCCCCAACTGTTTGCTTCTGTGGTAAGCATTGTCATTATCGCAGCGGGAATGTTCTGTTACGACTGGCGATTAGCCATCGCTGTGTTTTGGGTCGTGCCATTTGCCTTGGTGGTGCTGTTGGTTTCACGAAATCGAATGGACAAGGCTTTTACACGTATCTACCACATCAAGCGTGGCGTGAGCGAACAGATACAAGAAGGACTGGAGTGTGTGCAGGAAATCAAGTCGTACAATGGCGAGGACGAATATAACCAGTGGTTCGACCAGCGATTAAAAACATTGGAAAAAGGACTTGTTGCCGGTGAACTCTTGATAAGTGTGTTTGTCAACATCTCCGCTGTACTGCTTAAACTGGGCATGTCTACCGTCATCGTTGTAGGCGCATGGATGCTTCAGCGTGGCGACGTGTCGATGTTCGTCTATTTGGCGTTCCTCCTTGTTTCGGCAATGGTTTATAATCCTATTCTTGAAGTATGCAATCACCTTGCTATTCTTACTTTTCTCGATGTGCGTATCAAGCGAATGAAAGAGATGGAGGCAATGCCCATACAGACGGGCGACACCAAGGTGGAAGTTTCAAACTATGACATTGAGTTCCACAACGTCAGCTTTTCCTACGAAACAGACAAGCAGGTGCTTCACAATGTTTCATTCACTGCCCGACAAGGCGAGATAACCGCACTCGTTGGTCCATCTGGTGGTGGTAAGAGTACCACTGCCAAGCTCGCTGCACGTTTTTGGGATATCAATAGTGGGAAGATAACGCTGGGCGGACACGACATCTCGGGCATAGAACCAGAGACGTTGCTCAAAAATTACGCCGTAGTGTTCCAAGACGTGATGCTCTTCAATGCCTCTGTTGCCGACAACATACGCATAGGAAAGCGCGACGCCACCGATGAGGAAGTAAGGCATGTGGCGCGATTGGCACAGTGCGATGAATTCGTCCGTCGTATGCCACAAGGCTACGACACGGTGATAGGCGAAAATGGAGAAACCCTTTCGGGTGGGGAGCGGCAGCGTATCTCCATAGCCCGTGCACTCTTAAAAGATGCTCCTGTCATCCTCTTGGACGAAGCAACCGCCAGCCTTGATGCCGAGAACGAGACAAAGATTCAGGCTGGTATCTCAGAACTGGTGCGCAACAAGACTGTCATCATCATTGCGCACCGCATGCGCACCGTATTGGGTGCCGACCACATCATAGTACTCTCTGGCGGAACAGTCGTGGAACAGGGTACACCCGATGAACTAATGGCACACAATGGGACTTTTGCACAAATGGTAAGACTGCAACAAGAAACTACTTCAAAAAACATCTCATCAGAAAAAGAAACAGAAACAAAATAAAAGGAAACAATCATGAAAATCGAAAAAATCAACAACCTTTTCAGGCAGCTGGCGAACTGGATTTTGCGCCATCGGCTTGTTGTGGGTGTGCTGTTTGCGGTGGTCATCGCCTTTTCGCTCGTTGGAGCCAAGCGCATCGTGGTAAGAACTTCATTCGATGACTATTTCCTAAGCGACGACCCTATACTGCTCAAGACCAACGAGTTCAAGTCTATCTTTGGAAACGACTACTATGTGGCAGTATTGGTAAAGAATAAGGACATCTTCTCCAACCGCAGTCTCACACTCATTCGTGAGCTGAGCAACGAACTGAAAGATAGTTTGTCGTATGCCGACAAGGTAACATCGCTCACCGACCTTGAGTTTGCCTCTGGTACGGAAGAAGGTATGACCATAGAGCAGATTGTACCCGAGCAAATTCCATCGGATGCCGCGGGACTGAAAGAAATCAAGCGCAAGGCTTACAGCAAACCCTATCTGGCAAAGAAAATGGTATCGACCGATGGAAAGATGACATGGATCATGGTAAAGCTGCGTCCCTTCCCTGCCGACAGTGTGTGGAAGAAGACGAGCGACATGGCTCCCGACATGATTACTGGCAGGGAAGCTGGACATATCATAGGCAAGGAGAAATATGCAGAACTGTCGCCCGCTGCTGCGGGAATGCCTTATCTGAGCTATGAGAAGGTGGTCTATCTTAAGGGCGAAATGGGACGATTGTTCCTCTTCGCATTTATCATCTCTATTGTAGTAATGCTCATTGTAACTCGTTCGCTACGTGGAGTAATAGCACCGTTGCTCACCTCTGTCTTAGGACTGCTCATCAGCTTTGGCATCATCGGCTGGACAGGCATCTATATCGACATGACAACCATGATGATAGCCGTCATTCTCACCTTTGCTTGCTCCATTGCCTACAACATCCACCTGTACAACTTCTTCAAGACGCGCTTCGTAGAGACAGGTAGGCGCAGGCAATCCATCATCGATGCGATGGGCGAGACTGGTTGGGGCGTATCGCTCTCGGCACTCACCACCGTGGCTGCCATGATGACATTCCTTTCCATGAACATCGTACCCATGCAAGCAATTGGTCTCAATACATCAATCAGTCTGCTCGCCGTATTGCTAACCTGCCTTTTCATCACTCCCCTTCTGTTGTCGTTTGGCAAAGATAGAAAACCAGCCGCCAACATGTCGAAGAGCTTCGAGGGCTATATTGGCAATCGGTTTGAGCAATTCGGAAGTTTTGTGATATGCCATCATCGGGGCATTGTCGCTTTGTCGGTGGTGCTGACAATTTTCTGTGGCATCGGGCTCTTCTTCATCGAGCCAGCATTCGACATTGAGAAGACGATGGGGAGAAAAGTGCCTTACGTCAACAAATTCCTCAACCTTTGTGAAACGGAACTCGGCTCCATGTATGCCTACGATTTGATGATTACGCTACCGCACGACAACGATGCCAAGAAACCAAGAAATCTGCAGAAGCTCGACCTATTATCAAAAATTGCTGATGGCTACAAGCTAACTAAACGTCACAACTCCATCACTGACATTGTGAAAGACATGAATTGCACTCTAAACGGAAACAAGCAGCAATTTTACACTATTCCCAACAATGCCGATATGGTAGCACAGTTGCTTTTACTATACGAAAATGCTGGAGGAACGGAGTCGGAATACTGGATGGACTACAACTACAAACGGCTAAGGCTACAAATAGAACTGAAAGACTACAACTCCAACGAGGCGGAAAAAGAAATGAACAACCTTCAGGCGGAGGCACGCCGTCTCTTCCCCGATGCACACGTCTCGGTGGTGGGGAATATTCCGCAATTCACCGTCATGCAGCAGTATGTGGAGCGAGGACAGATGTGGTCGATGATGCTGTCGGTATTGGTGATCGGCATAATCCTCGTTCTGATTTTTGGAAACTGGAAAGTGGGACTCGTAGGTATGATACCCAACATTGCCCCTGCCATCATCGTGGGTGGAATGATGGGCTGGCTTGGCTACCCACTTGACATGATGACCGCCTCGCTCATACCAATGGTGCTGGGTATAGCCGTCGATGATACCATTCACTTCATCAACCACAGCCATGTGGCATACGAAAGATGCGGCAACTACGAAACAGCCATCAACCGCACCTTCCGCACCGAAGGACTTGCCATTGTGATGTCCACGGTCGTCATCTCGGCTACATTCATGGGCTTCGTCTTCTCCGATGCCACACAGATGAGCAACTGGGGCATACTGGCAGTAGCTGGCATGGTATCGGCTTTGTTGGCTGACCTCTTCCTCACGCCTATCCTCATAGACTATCTCCACATATTCAAGCAAGAGAAAGCAAACATTAACAACAACATTCAAAATAACAATTAAACCCTAAAGTATGAAAACAAGAAATTTTACATTACTGCTCATCGCTCTGTTGGCAATTGGCAGCGCACAGGCAGCAGGGCTGTCTGGTAGGGACATTATGCAAAAAGTAAAGAACCGACCTGATGGCGACACACGCTACGCTACCGTAGAGATGACGCTCATTCAGCGAAGTGGACACAAACGCATCAGAAAACTCAAGTCATGGGCTATGGACGTAGGCAAGGACACAAAGAAAATTATGTTCTTCACTTATCCCGGAGATGTGAAGGGAACAGGATTCCTCACATGGGACTACGACAATCCACGCAAGGTGGACGACAAGTGGCTCTATCTGCCTGCCATGAAAAAGACAAGACGCATTAGTGGTAAGTCGTCGAAGACCGACTACTTCATGGGTAGCGACTTTACCTACAACGACATGAGTATGCGCAATGTGGACGAGGAAAAACACCAGCTCCTGCGAGAAGAAAACTTAGGCGGACATAGATGCTGGGTGGTACAGTCGATTCCCAATGACAAGGACGAAATCTATACACGTCGAGTAACGTGGATAAGACAAGACTGTTTGATGGCTGTCAAGGCTGAATACTACGATAAACTGAACAAGCTACACCGCCGTCTTACCATTTCCAACATTGATAAAGTGCAAGGCTTTTGGACTATGCACCTTATGCAGATGGAAAACGTGCAGACAGGACACAAGACCATCATTCGTATGAACAACCAGCGGTTCAATGTGCGAGTGTCGCCCAATCTCTTCACCGTTTCCAAATTGGAGAAAGGACTCTGATATGAACCTACTCCGATTATGTATGCTCCTGCTTGTGCCGATGCTCTCGGCACAGGCATCAGCCCAAATCGACACGCTGCAAACAGAGAGCGACACCATTGTTTGTGAAGATACCATTATCAGTTTGGAAAACACTGTTGCTGGTTCGGAAGAAGTTTTGGAAGAAACATTCGAAACTACCGACGACAACGCTTTGCAGGTGCAGGTGAAAGGTTTCCTTGATACCTATCACGCTGTAAGGACAGAGGAAAAAGCCGACTGGATGGCATCGAGGACTCGGGCGCGAGGAGAACTGAAACTTGAAAAAGGGGCGGCTTCGCTCTTTGTGTCGCTGAACGCTATCTACAACGGAATACTCAAAGAGCGCACGGGACTGGAGCTGCGCGAGGCTTATCTCGCCTATGCAAAGGGTAATCTTGACCTGCGTGTGGGACGACAGATTGTGGTATGGGGGGTGGCAGATGCGCTGCGACTTACCGACTGCGTGTCGCCGTTCGACTACACAGAATTTCTTGCACAAGACTATGACGATATTCGTATGCCTGTCAATGCCCTGCGTGCTAAGTACACAATGGGAGCGGTTACGCTCGAGGCGGTGTGCAATCCTGTAGCCGATTTCTTCATACTGCCCACAGATGAGCGCAATCCATGGGCAATACGCCTTTCGTCCTCACCATTGCCCTATACGATAGACTTGGAAAGTGGAAAGCCAGAGAAACGACTGAAGAATATGGAGTTTGGTGGACGCATAACCGTAAACCAAAGCGGAGTGGATTTCTCTGTGAGTGCCTTGCGGACGTGGAACAAACAGCCTGCCTTTTGTCCTGAACTGTCGGCTAATGGGAAATCGCTTTGCATAGTCGGGAAGTACCATCGCATGACTATGCTCGGTGCCGATTGCTCACTGCCCATAGGTAAGTTCGTTGTCCGTGCCGAAATAGCCGACTATATAGGCGAGGCGCAGAGTGTAGGCTTGGGACAGAATACCGTGCAGCGCAACTCCCTCAACGCCCTTGCAGGACTTGATTGGTATCCGGGCAACGATTGGAATGTAAGTCTTCAATACTGCCACAAATACACTTCGGGCAATCTTGACGGACTTTCTGCCTACCGCAATGCTGGACTTGCCACCGCACGGCTCGCCAAAGAACTGCTGCGCAACACGCTGAAACTCTCCACCTTTGCCTACATTGATGTAACAAACGGCGGCATCTTCAATCGTTTCTCGGCTTCCTATTCTCTTAACGACCAAATCGAACTCACCGCTGGCTACGACTATTTCCATGCCGACAAAGGCAAGTTTCAAATGTACAGTAAGAACTCCGAAGCATGGGTAAAGATGAAGTACAGTTTCTGAAATACGTTGCGAATAAAGAATCGATGTAGACTGATAGGCTGACTGGATGGACAGCAGCAAGTTCTCCAACCTGCCATTCACTTCCATTGCTTCACGGCTCTTGCCGTCCATTCTGCTTTCACGAGGATTCCACAAATCGGGATTGCAGGACAACTTGCAACTAAACTGTGCAATACTCCTTCCAAGTGTGATACGCCCCATAATCGGAGCCTTGCCCGACTTATCAAGACCGCTCTTTTTAAGGTAGAGCAACACCTTCATTTTTTTGTTTTCATACGCTTTGATGTTTTGTGGCAAAATCAGCAAATTCAAAGCGTTCCTCACTTATGCAGAAAACTGCCGACCGCAGCAACAGCCACACGAGCGAAAATAATTCAGTTACCGAACATTGCTCCATCGTTACCTATGACTAAATCGGGTAACGGTTTGGTAACTGAACTTCTGCCTAAATCTGCACATTATGACCCTTTTTGAAAAGAGCACTTCTATGCAAATTATTCCGTTTCCTGCTCATTATCAGTCTGTTTACACCAACTTCGATATTTCTTCATTTTCGCTGATTAGTTGCACTTCAATTCATGACCTTTTGCATTGCAAAAGCTTACCTTTTGGAACGCGAAAGCTAAGCTTTGGATAAACGAATGAAGAATATTTAGGACACCATTGGATAATGATATGTCTTTTCCTGAATTCACTTGTCAGATCTGACGATGTTTTTCTGTTTTACTTGTCAAATATTTTCTTATTTACTGAATGACTTGACATTAACATTATATAGTTTAAATTTGAAGTCAGTGCACTTGTATAAAAGAAGATGGACAACACCTAAGTTCCGTCATATTTTCGGCAAGGTCTTAGGGGGCTCGATGCCCCCTGGGACCTTTGGTGAAGATGGCATAAGACCGTCGTTCGCCATATTTTCGGCGTTCCAAAGATACGTTATATTTTTCTTTTTTGCAAGCATTTATCTCTTTTTCCAAAGATTTCTCCCGGGCTGTTCGCCTCTATAGACATCCATCGGACATTTCATTCCTATGCTCATATGCGGTCGTCTGTTGTTGTAGAAGGCTATTGCCTTGGAGATTTCCATATTGGCCTGGTCATAATCTCGGTACATCTCCTGCTGGTAAATCCACTCAACCTTAAAGGTTCCATTCGTCCTTTCCGCCACAGGATTGTCCGTAGGATTGTACCGTTCTGTCATACTAACCCTGATATGGTGGCACATAAGAGTTTCAACATATAGGTGGCAGGCATATTGCGAACCCCTGTCAGAGTGGTGTATCGTTCCGCAGAGGTTGCCTTCTCCGGCTGCCTTAACTGCCATTAGCAATGCCTCCTTCGTATTTATAGCCTCCATGGTTTCGGATAAGCACCAGCCTATGACAGCATGTGAGTAAACATCTGTAATGAGATGGAGGTACAGGACGTTGCCGTAAATCCAAACGTAGGTTATGTCGGCTGCCCAAATGTGGTTAGCATACATTGCCGTAACACCTTGTACAAGATTAGGATACTTCCTATAAGGATGATTGGAGTCCGTTGTACGTCTTCGCTTGTTCTTGGGAAGCATAAGTCCTTCTGAAGCAAGTAGTTTTAAGAAGGAGTCGCGACCATGAGTAACATCTTCACCTAGCTCCGACTTGAGGAGGACGTGCAGTTTCACACCGCCTATCCCGGGACAGCAGGCACGATAGTAGAGTACATTGTCAACTATCAGTTTACGCCTTTGCCGCTCAGAAATCACAAGCTTGCTGCTTGCGTAATACCACTGGCGTTTCTTGCCAAACAGCCCACAGAGGAATTCCACGGATACACCGGGAAACTCCTCACGCAGCGCCGTTACTGTTTGGCACCATCTTTTTTTAAGATGCTGATACCCTCCTCGGATTCGGCTATCTCTATGAGTTTCTCATAGGCACGGCTGCGCATCTTCTCCAAAGACAATGCGTGTTGGAGGTTCACTATCTTCTGGCGCAATATCTCATTGTCTGTCAAATTCGTTTCTTTATGAGCCATACGATACCTCT
>NZ_LR027820.1:695857-718728 GCF_900607215.1 Prevotella rectalis | reverse complement strand
ATGAGTTTCTCATAGGCACGGCTGCGCATCTTCTCCAAAGACAATGCGTGTTGGAGGTTCACTATCTTCTGGCGCAATATCTCATTGTCTGTCAAATTCGTTTCTTTATGAGCCATACGATACCTCTGGATTACTTCCGAGGGCAAAGATAACGATTTTGAATCAATGGGCCAACGTTTCAGCCATTGGAACAGTGAACCACTAGACACATTCCACTTACGCAATATGGACGCTTGAGAAGAACCGCTAGAATAATAATCAATTAACACTTGCAGCTTGAACGAATTCGAAAATTCGCGTGGGGTTTTACGTTTTGTCATAATTTCTTACTTTTTTTATAGTCAGAATTGTGACAAGCTAAATCCGTATAAGACATATTTAGGACACCATTGGATAATGATATGGCGTAGGTACTGAAAGTTTACATTTGGAAATATAATGACATGACGAATCCGTCTATGACGAAACCATTTCAACTCAGCCGTCTTTTTGGGTTTTGTCATGCGTTCAAGGGAGACGCGAGTTCTATTGAACTTTGACGGTCAGGTTGGAATGGTTTCCGGATTTAATGTCTTTTTATGCTCTATGCCTATTTTGTCGAAGAGTTGGCATTATCATTTTCGCGTTGCAAGCGATTGAAGATAAGCGATTCCGCATTGGGATTTTTTTCAATGTTTATGGCATCACCTTGTTTGAGATCTCCCGAAAGGATTTTCTCGCTGATTCCATCTTCGATGTAGTTTTGTATGGCTCGTTTTAATGGACGAGCACCATATTGTACATCATAGCCTTTTGTAGCGACAAACTCTTTTGCCTTGTCGGTGATTTGCATGCCATAGCCCAATTCTTTTACGCGTTTGAACAAACCTCTTAATTCGATATCCACAATCTTTTTGATGGCAGTCAAATCAAGCTGGTCGAATGTAATGATTTCATCGAGGCGGTTGAGGAACTCCGGAGCAAATTGCCTGCTGAGGCTCTTTTGAATAATGGAACGAGCGCGCTCTTTATCTTGCTCATTGTGGGATAGCGCATTTAGGTTCGTGGCATTGAAACCCACACCCTGTCCAAATTCTTTTAATTGACGTGTTCCGGCATTCGAGGTCATGATGATGATGGTATTGCGAAAATCTATGAGACGTCCGTTGCCATCTGTCAGTCTTCCCTCGTCAAGCACCTGAAGCAAAATATTGAATAAATTTCCGTGTGCTTTTTCTATCTCGTCCAAAAGCACGATGGAGTAGGGGTGTCGCCTGACTTGTTCTGTCAATTGTCCTCCTTCCTCAAAACCCACATATCCGGGAGGCGCGCCAATCAATCTTGATGTATTGAAGCTTTCTGAATATTCGCTCATGTCAATCCTGATGAGCGCGTCTGATGAGCCAAACATAATCTCAGCCAATTTCTTTGCCAAGTAAGTTTTTCCCACACCGGTGGGACCAAGAAACATGAACGCACCAATGGGATGATTAGGATCTTTCAAACCAATGCGGTTTCGCTGTATGGCTTTTACCATCTTTTCAATGGCTTTATCTTGGGCTATCACCTCTTTTTTCAAATCTGATGCCATGTTTTTTAGTCTGATGCCTTCACTTTCTTGCATTCGCTGAACCGGTACGCCTGACATCATTGACACAATGTCTGCCACATGGTTTTCCGTTACCTCCACGCGTTCATTGTTCTCTCCATTTTCCCATTGCGTTTTAGCCGTTTTTAGCTTTGCTTCAAGCCCCGCTTGTCGGTCTCTGTAACTGGCAGCAAGCTCAAAGTTTTGATTCCTCACAGCGGCTTGTTTCTTTTGCTGTGTCAAATCTATCTCTTTCTGAATATTAAGGATTTCCTTTGGTACTTCCGCATGTTGCAGATGTACACGAGAGCCTACTTCGTCCATTGCATCAATAGCCTTGTCGGGAAAAGCTCTGTCTGTAACATATCGGTTGGTGAGTTTTACGCAAGCCGTTAGTGCCTCATCTGAATATTTCACACAATGATGGTCTTCGTAGCGACCTTTTATATTTTGAAGGATTTGCAGAGTCTCATCGTCTGTGGTTGGTTCTATCAGTACCTTTTGGAAACGACGCTCCAAGGCTCCATCCTTTTCAATGGAATTGCGATATTCGTCCAATGTCGTAGCACCGATACATTGTATTGTTCCTCTTGCAAGAGCCGGCTTTAATATATTTGCCGCGTCCATGGAGCCCGGTGTAGAACCGGCTCCTATAAGTGTGTGTATTTCGTCAATGAAGACGATGATGTCAGGGTTTTGTTCTATTTCTTTGATGAGTGCACGGATGCGTTCTTCAAATTGTCCACGATATTTGGTCCCTGCTACTACGGCAGTCATATCAAGCGTAATCATACGTTTGCCGAACAATACGGGCGACGTGAGGTGCTTTTCTATAAGTTGTGCGAGTCCTTCCACGATGGCACTTTTCCCAACGCCGGGTTCTCCAATGAGTATCGGATTATTTTTTTTTCTTCTGCCTAAAATCTCGCATACTCTGAGGATTTCTTTCTCTCGTCCTACTACAGGGTCTAATTTACCTTCGGCTGCAGCTTGTGTAAGGTCGGTTCCGAAATTGTCCAATACCGGTGTTTGCGATTTGGATCTGGTGGTTTGAGTGGTTCTCTGCGAATTGGAATGATTGCCCGTGTTCAGTACTGGTGCCTCATCCTCTTCTTCACCTGCCATTTCTATTCCATCTTGTATCTGTCCGGCTTTTGTTCCGAGATAAATAAGAGCAGTGTTATAATCAAGGTCGTTGTTTTCTAAAATTTCCTTTGCTCCATTATTTACATTATCATGCAGGATGGCAAGCAATAAGTGTGGTACATCAACCGTCTGGATATGCTGGCTTCTGGCTTCCAACACTGCCAATTTCAATATGTTGTTTGCCTTTTCATTTAAAAGCATATCCGTTGATATGAGCATTTTGCCCTCGTTTTGGTTTATCACCTTTTCCTCTAATTGATTTTTAATGTTTTCAAGATTAAGATGTAGTCTTGAAAACAAGTCGGAGATAGGACCTGCCTTCTCTCTTAATATAGCAAGAAGTATGTGCTCGGGACCTACCGACGTACTCGCGAGTCGCTCTGCTTCCTCTCTGCTAAAGGAGAGTACTTCTGATACTTTTGGGGAAAATTGATTTATCATAGTCCTTTTTTCTTTTCTTATTTACTTTACAATTCTTGTCAGTGCAATGACATGAGTGCAAATGGTATGCCAAAATAGCGGGAATACATCTGCATTCCCGCTATTCTTATAGTGCTTCATCTTCCGGTTTGTTTATTTTTACTTTTGGAATCTTATTGCCGATATGTTTCTTTTTTCGTAACCACTCTGCTTTTTTGACTTGATATTCTTCGTAGTGTTTCTCTAAAAAATTATCTGCCATTGTTAAACTTGTTGTAGATTACTGATATCTTGATGCTATTGATATTATCGTTTCCAAGAAGTTTCACTCCGGTCAATCCCATGTAATGAGATATTTTTGTTATCACAACCTTGTCATCTTTGATTTTAGCTGTTTCTAATTCTACGGGAACGACAACTACTTTTCCCCACTTTTCGCTCATTGCCTGTGAAGCTTTTTGTTGGATGAATAGGTTTACAATTCCGGCAATGTTGTTGAAAGTGTAACTATTCGTCTTTGAGTTATATGTTGCCAAAAACGATGTTTTATTATCAGCAATGTGCTTATTTGAGAAAAAGGCTGTCAGACTATCCGCCGGAAGCATAATTACATTTTGTGGAACATCCAATTTGTAGTTAGAGTTCTCTAACCTGTTCATACACTTTAGTTCAATCTTAGCTGAATTGACATCCTGATTTTCATGTTTTGCTTTTATATTGTCAATAGGAAGGGTCAATTCGGTGAACAAACCTACCGGCGTTTTAAGATAGGTATGATCAGATTCGGACGCTAATTGTTGAAGTCTTGTCGTACTGACATCAAAATTTGTCATCTGTAGAACTTCTTCCGTACTGATTAAATTCGTATTTACCGATTTACTTGTTTCCCCATTTTTGTATTTGAAGAATATATTTATCTGCGCTGCGTTGATTTTAGCGATTGCCCCTATGCCATTCGTTATTTCAAAATAAAAGCCCGGGCAAATATCGTGCAAGAACAAATATGGATTTCGAAAAGATTTAGTATTCTCAAAATACTTTCTCATCAGGTACGTTCCATAATTATTGTAGCTTTTTCCCTCTTTATCTGTATAACTTCTATTTAAATTAATAGTAATGGCAGGCGAGAAATTCTTTGACAAACGGATACTGTCCGGTGTCGTTTGATCGGATAGCGTATAGGTTTGTTTAACCTTAATACCATCTGAGCGTACATAACCTTTGGTTTTTGGGTCGAAGTCGGCATAATAAATATTCCCTTCCTCAATGGGCTTTGAAAGTTCGTATGTCGTCAGTTTCATCTGCGACAAGGAGTCTCCATAGAACTTAGAATAATATAATTTGATTTCACATGAGTCGGCAATGATTTGATTGTTTGCATCACGACTTGTAATTTTGTCCTCTTCCGGAATTTCGTAATTGGATAGGACGTGAAATTGAGTCATAAAATTCGCTGTGACTGTCAAATCCGACTCTTTGTCCCTCATACTTCCCAAATAACCTTGAGCTGAACGCGCGATAATGTCTTTTGCCAATATGCTTTTCGATGAAACGTTGAAAGTGTCTGCGTCCACTACAAGTTTGTCAACATTGTCTATCAGCGAACCGCCAATCATTTCTGTGGTTTCATCGCAAGATGTCAGTGTCATTCCCATCAGGATAGCACTAACTAATAATAATTTTACTTTCATCCAAGTAAGTTGTTGTAGAACTCTGTGTATTTATCTTTTATCTCTTGGTCAGGAATGGGTTGGGAAAGGATGTTTTTATCAGCCTTCTTCGCATATTCCATTAGGTCAGAATTCACGTTGTCGCTGGTTTCGATAATGCCGTCAGAATAATCTATGGCAAGTTTCCCCAGTTCCATAAAATCAAACTTATCTCCGTATTTTTTTAGCATGCTTGCCTTGGAGTTTCTAAATTCCAAACATCTTTTAAAATTCGTTCCGAAGTCATCATGGGGTTGTTCGGAAAAGAGCGAAGTTATTACTTTGGAATTCGTGAATTGTGGCTCATCGTGGTATGCTGTTTTTACATAGAATGGGATTACAGCCGACATCCATCCTTGACAGTGGATGATATCCGGTGTCCACCGAAGTTTTTTTACAGTTTCCAAAACTCCTCTCGCGAAGAATATGGCTCTTTCACCATTATCTGGGTAGTCGTTCCCTAACTCATCTTTTGTCATTGCCGAACGCTTTTGGAAATAGTCTTCATTGTCAATGAAATAAACTTGTATTCGCGTTTGTGGAATGCTTGCGACTTTGATAATTAATGGGTGATCCGTATCGTCGATTATTAAGTTCATGCCCGACAAGCGTATTACTTCGTGCAGTTGTCCGCGTCGTTCGTTGATGGTACCCCATTTAGGCATGAATGTACGTATCTCAAAGCCTGCTTCCTGCATCTTGTTCGGCATCTCACATCCAAAAAGCGACATTTCCGTTTCAGGAACGTATGGTGTGATTTCTTGATTTATGAATAATACTTTCTTTCCCATGCTCAAATAAATTTACTTCATGCAAAGGTAATAAAAAAAGTTGGCTTTTGGTTCTCTTCTTTCCGAAAACATGTTAAAACCCAATATAATTCGCATATTTTTAGATTATCATTAGATATTTAGATAAATTTGTTGTTACTTTGCACACGAATAATATTCAATAGTCATGAAAGTTTTCGAAAAAGTAGTTGATTTGCAGAATGAGCTTTTTCTCATTCGTAAGGAAAAGAAAGAAATTGGTCTGGTTCCAACCATGGGTGCTTTGCATGAGGGGCATGCTTCGCTTGTGAGGCGCAGCGTGAAGGAAAATGCTGTAACGGTTGTTTCCATTTTTCTTAATCCGACACAGTTTAACGATAAAGATGATTTGGCACGCTATCCGCAAACTTTGAAGGCTGATTGTAAACTACTTGAAGATTGCGGTGCTGATATAGTGTTTGCTCCAACAGTTGAAGAAATGTATCCCATGCCCGATGAGCGAATTTTTAATTTTCCGCCACAAACCACGGTGATGGAGGGAGCAAAGCGTCCGGGTCATTTCAATGGCGTTTGTCAAGTTGTTAGCAGATTATTCTATGTCGTTCGTCCGCAGCGAGCTTATTTTGGAGAAAAAGATTGGCAGCAGATTGCCGTGATAAAGCGTTTGGTGGACTATATCAACATGGAGATTAGAATTGTGGAATGTCCGATAATTCGCGATGAAGATGGTTTGGCAAAAAGCTCCAGAAATACCCTTTTAACATCGGAGGAGCGGACAATCGCTCCCAATATTTATAGGATTCTAAAGGATAGTACTGAATTAATCGAAAAGTTATCCGTGAACGAGTTACACGATAGAGTGGTTGCGGACATCAATTCCATTGATGGCTTGGAAGTGGAATATTTTGAAATTGTGGATGGGGGCTCTCTCTTGCCTGTAACGTCGTGGAGTCAAAGTAATTATATAGTGGGGTGTATTACGGTTTATTGCGGACATACTCCCATACGTTTAATAGATCATATCAAATATAGAGGTTAAAATGCAGATAGAGGTTCTGAAAAGTAAGTTACACCGCGTTAAGGTTACGGAGGCTAACCTTAATTATATAGGTAGTATTACGATAGATGAGGATTTGTTGGATGCTGCCAACCTGATAGCCGGAGAAAAGGTACAGGTAGTGAATAATAATAATGGCGAACGTTTCGAGACCTATATCATCAAAGGAGAGCGAGGCTCCGGTTGTGTTTGCTTGAATGGTGCTGCTGCGAGAAAGGCGCAAGTGGGCGATATTGTCATAATCATAAGCTATGCGTTAATGGATTTTGAGGCTGCCAAGATGTTTCGCCCCGCCATAGTTTTCCCTGATGATCAAAATCGCATTGTGTAAAACGACGGCTGTAAAAATCAAATAAAGTCTTGCTAAATAAGAATTTGGCAAGACTTTATTGTTTTATGTTGGTTTGTGGAAATAGTGTTAAATCGTATTTTCCCATCGATTTTCTCACAGAGACTTCATCGAAATGTAAACCTATTTGACATCGGTTTTGTAAAAGCTATGGTTTTGTTTCGCGTTAGCTTACCTTTTACCATCCAAAAGCTTATCTTTTGGATGGTAAAAGGTAAGCTTTTGGTTTCATCCTTATATCTTGTTGTAATTCAGGGATATATGAATTGAAAGAAATAGGTACTTATTGTAAATTCGTTTTACCGGATTTATCTTGTTCCATGGATTTCAGATTTACTCTATTACGACCAGTGGTTCATCCTCTAAAACAGCTTGTCCTACCTTTACTGCAATTGCGGTAACTTTACCGTCTTTTTCAGCTTCGATGTTATTCTGCATCTTCATTGCTTCCAAAACGACCAATGTGTCCCCCGCTTTCACGTCTTGCCCTATCGAGACTTCCACAGAGGTGATCGTACCCGGAAGCGGAGCTTTCACGGCATTCACCGCGTTGATGTTCACTGCTGTCGCTTCAGATTTTTCATTATCGTCCGCAACAGGCTTGCCCAACTCCACTTTCTTTGACTCAGGTTCCGAAGGTTTTTCCATTTGGACTTTGAACTCCTCACCATTCACTTTGATATCAGCAATAAAATCATCGCTGATATTGTCTATTTCGACCTTATAATCTTTATTGTCTATTGTATATTTAAATTCTTTCATTTGTCTTATGGTTTCTTAGTCATAATCTCAAACTTTGCGCTCCACAATGTCTGCTTGGGCTTTATGGTAATAATCCCCGACTCATTATCGTGAACGTTGTTTCCGGCATATTCATAGAGTGCCATGGCAATAGCCGCAAATTTGTTTTTATCCATTACTTCCGTGTTTATTTTTGGTTTACATCGGCATACAGCCGTGTTTTTTTGCGGGTAGGCTCATTTTCTTGTTAGCGAGTTGTGCCAATCCCCGGCAAATGCGAAAACGTGTGTTGCGTGGCTCAATTATGTCATCAATGTATCCAAATTGTGCTGCTTGGTACGGATTCGCGAATTTTTCTGTGTATTCTTCTTCTTTTTCCGCAAGGAAAGCTTTCACATCGCCACCTTCTTCCTTTATCTTTTTGGCTTCTTTTCCACAAAGAACGGCAACTGCACCTGATGCGCCCATTACGGCTATCTCGGCACTCGGCCATGCAAAATTCAAGTCTGAACGCAACTGCTTGCATCCCATGACAATGTGCGATCCACCATAGCTTTTGCGGAGCGTAATAGTGATTTTGGGAACTGTCGCTTCTCCGTAAGCATAAAGCAATTGAGCACCATGTAGGATGACAGCGTTATATTCCTGACCTGTACCGGGAAGGAATCCCGGAACATCAACGAGTGAAACGATAGGAATGTTGAAAGCATCGCAAAAGCGTACGAAGCGTGCTCCTTTTCTACTTGCGTTGGTATCAAGCACACCGGCGTATGCAGCCGGTTGATTCGCAACGATGCCAACACTCTGTCCATTGAAGCGTGCGAAGCCTGTGATGATGTTCTTGGCAAACTTGGGCTGTACTTCAAAGAACTCACCGTTATCAGTGATAGCCTTGACTACCTTGTACATATCGTATGCCTGATTCGGATCATCGGGGATAATTTCATTCAGCAAGTCTTCTTTGCGATTAATCGGGTCGTTACATTCAGCTCGTGGTGCTTCTTCTTGGTTGTTGGATGGAATATACGAAAGCAAAGTTTTGATGATTTCCATCGCCTCTTCTTCGGTTTTTGCCGTGAATCCGGTTACACCGCTTTTCGTTGAGTGTACGGAAGCACCTCCCAAATGTTCCGCGTCGATATCTTCACCTGTTACGGTCTTCACCACTTTTGGACCTGTTAGGAACATGTAGCTGGTTTGCTCCTTCATGATGATAAAATCGGTGAGGGCAGGAGAATAGACCGCTCCGCCGGCACACGGTCCTAATATACTTGAAATCTGTGGGATAACACCCGAAGCGAGAATGTTCCGTTCAAAGATTTCGGCATATCCTGCCAATGAGGAAATGCCCTCTTGTATTCTTGCTCCACCGGAGTCGTTCATGCAGATGACAGGGGCTCCATTGGTCATGGCCATGTCCATAATCTTGCATATCTTTTGAGCCATTGTTTCTGAAAGCGAGCCTCCGTTTACTGTAAAGTCTTGTGCATAAACATATACCAAACGTCCATCGACAGTTGCTGATCCGGCAACCACTCCATCGCCGAAGTATTGCTTCTTTTCCATGCCGAAGTTATGACAGCGATGAAGTTTGAACATATCATATTCCTCAAAGCTTCCTTTGTCCACCAGCATCTCTATGCGCTCACGTGCGGTATATTTACCTCGAGCATGCTGTTTATCTATGGCTTTCTCACCGCCGCCGAGTCGAGCTTGCTCTCTTTTTGCTACGAGTTCTTTTATCTTTTCAGTTTGTTTACTCATAAATATATTTTATGTTTTGTTGTTCTGGTTTTTATATAAAACGCTATAAATCAACTGCAAAAATACTAAAAAAAGCTGATATGCACAAGCAGCGAAGTATAAAATCTTATTGATTATGGATTTTTCTCTTTTGAAGCATAGTTGGTTTACCGATTCACTTGATTTCATGCGAACGGTAATAACGAAAACGCGCAGGATACTCTTTTGATTATCCTGCGCGTTAATCATGTTTTCACAATAGGAATATAGCGTTTATATTTATTTTTTCTTTAATATTCCAAGCCACTTCAATGGCTTTTTGATAAGCGATTTTATACCTGTTTTAGGTTTGTCGAGTGCGTTAAGTTCTTCTCTTATTTGATATTTAGAGCTCTTGCGTGGTTGCGAAGCGGCAGTATGAGTGTTCTTTTTCCGGCTGTGTTTTTTGCTTGTTTGGTTGTTATTGCTCGTTTGTTTGCCATTCGCAACATTCTTTCTTTTTCGCCCTGTGTCCTTTTCTTGTTGCGAGCTGTACTTATTTTGATTCTTTGCTTTTGTTGAGTGCTTGGGGCTTGTTACGTTCTCGTTGCTCTTTCGGCTTTCTGCTTTACCTTGCTCATTGTTTTTCCGTCTTTTTTCATTTTCTTGTTGATTGGGAGAAACGGCTTCCGCCATATCCGGTTTATTATTATTCCGGGAATTTCTTTCTTTTCCATTCCGAACTTTTTTGTCTTTATGGCTTTGATGGTCTCTGTCTTTTCTCCGACGATTTTTTGCTGTGGTTTTGGCTTTCCCCTTGCTGACATATTCCGGGCCGGTTCCCAATCCTTCAGGTAGGGAGACCTTTTCAACTTCTTTGCCAAGAAATTTTTCTATTTGCTGAAAGAAAAAAATATCGGCATCATTAACGAAAGTAATCGCTACGCCATCCTTGTCGGCTCTTGCTGTTCGTCCGATACGGTGTACATAGTCTTCTGCGTCATGTGGAACATCATAGTTGATGACCATCGTTATATCATCTATGTCAATGCCTCGCGCAAGAATATCGGTTGCTACGAGAACATCAATTTGCCCACTCTTAAATTTAAACATCATTTCGTCTCGTTCCGCCTGTTCAAGGTCTGAGTGCATCTGACCGCAATTAATGTGCTTCTGGTTGAGCGACATCGCAATTTGTTTAACTTTTTGCTTGGAACCAGAAAAAATGATGACTCTTTTCAGATTGCCTGATTTGAATATATCCTTTATAATGCCAATTTTCTGGCTTTCATGGCAGATGTATGCCGCTTGCTGTATCTTCTCTGCCGGTTTGCTTACCGCCAATTTGATGATGGAAGGGTTTTTTAAGAGACTTTTTGCCAAATCTTCTATCTTATTAGGCATAGTTGCCGAAAACATGATGGTTTGACATTCTTTTGGTAGTTTTTTTGCAATTGTCATGATATCATCGGAGAAACCCATGTCAAGCATCCGGTCTGCCTCATCAAGAATAAAAAAACTAACTTTTGAGAGATCGACATTTCCTAATGATATATGTGAGATAAATCTTCCGGGGGTAGCGATAACAATGTCGGCTCCCAATGTCAGACTTTTAAGTTCTTGGTCATATCGATTTCCATCATTACCACCATAAACTGGTACACATGATACATCATCAAGATAGTAGGAAAAGCCTTGAATGGCTTGGTCAATTTGTTGTGCTAACTCTCTTGTTGGCGACATGATTACGCAGTTAATTGCGTCAGAAGGATAATGTCCATCCGCCAGCTTCGAGAGAATGGGTAACAAATAAGCTGCTGTCTTACCGGTGCCGGTTTGCGCCACACCGAGAACATCCTTTCCTCTCAATATTTCCGGAATACAATTTTCTTGAACAGGTGTACATTCTTCGAAGTGCATGTCATAAAGTGCGTCTAACACGTTATCATTTAAATCTAAACTTTCAAATTCCATAGTTTCTTTTTTGTTTCCCTTCGTCGCAAAGGGTTGTTATAATATAAATATTTTAGTTTGGTGCATGTCGGTAGCAAAAGTATGCTATGACAGCGAAAATAATGTTTGGTATCCATGCCGCTAATATCGGTGGCGTATTAGCGTTGATGGCAAATGTTGATGAAATTGTTTGTAACAATATATATCCAACACTAAGTGCCAAGCCTATTCCCAAATACATTCCCATACCACCTTTCCTCTTTCTTGAAGATAATGAAAGTCCAATTATTGTAAGTATAAAGGATGAAAATGACATGGCGATGCGTTTATGATATTCTACTTCATATTGGACAACATTACCTGAGCCGCGACTGGTTTGTTTAGAGATATATTCTAATAACTCCGGTGATGTAAAGGTCTCTTGTTGCCCTTTTGAATAAACCAAATCGGTCGGTTCCATCAATATAACCGTATCTATCTCGCTACCGCTTGTTATGTGTTCTTTAAGTCCTTTTAGCTTTCTTATCTTCCAGTTGGTTGCTTTCCAATGAAACTTTGAGTCGGAAACGGTATCATATTGAATTTCGGTTGCTGTCATGTGATTAACTAACTTCTTATTCTCAAATCGGTCTAATGAGAATCCATACCCCCTCTTGTAATCGTTATCGTAATGTTGGATATATGCCACCGTATTCTTGGCTACTTGTAATTGTACATTCTCGGCAGAAGAACTTCTTTTACTATTTCTATAAAGATTTTCAAAATTCTGTCGAATAATCGTGCCATGGGGAATAACAGAACTGTTCAGATAATACGTGAGGCTTGCAATGAGAATACAAGTAATCATGTAAGGGCGCATGAGTCGCTTAAAGGAAACCCCGGCTGCCATCATGGCAATAATCTCTGAATTCCCGGCGAGTTTTGAAGTAAAGAATATTACGGATATAAAGACAAACAGAGGTGAAAAGAGGTTGGAATAATAAGGAATGAAGTTCGCATAAAAATCGAAAATAATTGCATGCATGGGGGCATGATATTGTGTGAACTTGGAGAGGTTTTCATTAAAATCAAATACAATGGCAATGGAGATGATCAGAACGATGGAGAAAATATAAGTTCCTATGAATTTCTTTATGATATACCAGTCGAGAATACTTAAATATCGTTTGGGATTTAGCCATCCAGATCTTTTTCTTATTATGGGAAAGACTCGTTTCAGCCAACTCCAAAATGAGCTTGCACAAGACAATATCTTTTTATTCTTTGCAATATGTTTGATATTTCGGAATTGCTTATTCATCTGAAGCGTTCTTAAATTCTTCTACCTAACTGATCAATTACGGAAGATTTCCATTTCGTGAAGTCTCCTTTCTCAATATGATTTTGTGCGTCTGTTACTAAACGGAGATAGAATGCCAAATTATGAATGCTTGCTATTTGCATGGCGAGCAGTTCACCGGCCTTAAAAAGATGATGCAGATAGGCTTTACTGGTGATTTTATCAATTTCGCATCCATTGGAATCAAGCGGACTAAAATCCGCTTCCCATTTCTTGTTGCGCAGGTTCAAAGTACCCTCATAAGTAAACAGCATGGCATTCCTACCATTTCGGCTTGGCATTACGCAATCGAACATATCCACACCACGCTCAATACCTTCTAAAATGTTTTGTGGGGTTCCCACTCCCATTAGGTATCTGGGCTTATCCTTAGGAAGTATAGCGTTTACAACTTCTATCATTTCGTACATCACATCTACAGGCTCACCGACTGCTAAACCGCCAATAGCATTGCCGTCTGCGTTTTTGTCAGCAATGAATTTGGCTGCCTCGCTTCTCAAGTCTTTGTAAGTGCATCCTTGCACAATGGGAAACAAGCTCTGATTATAGCCGTATAAAGGCTTGGTCATGTGGAAACGTGTCAAACAGCGATCGAGCCAACGTTGTGTAAGCTCCAAACTTTGCCTTGCATAGCTGTAATCGCTCTTTCCGGGTGGACATTCATCGAAAGCCATCATGATATCTGCGCCAATTATTCGTTCCGTATCAATGACACTTTCCGGTGTGAAGAAATGCTTTGAGCCATCTATGTGACTACGAAATTCGCATCCTTCTTCAGATAATTTCCTTATCCCTGTGAGTGAAAACACTTGAAATCCGCCCGAATCAGTCAGTATGGGCTTTTTCCATCCATTGAATTGATGCAGTCCTCCAGCTTCTTTTAAGATTTCTAATCCGGGACGGAGATATAAATGGTAGGTGTTTCCAAGAATAATCTGGGCTTTTATCTGCTCAATAAGTTCTGAAAAATGAACCCCTTTTACTGTTCCCACAGTTCCAACGGGCATGAAAATAGGGGTCTTTATTTTTCCATGGTCAGTTGTAATGATGCCTGTTCTGGCATCACTACAGTTATCTGTTTTCAGAAGTTCAAATTTCATTCACGCTCTTGTTTGTTTTCACTTCTTCTTTTACTGTTAAGTCCAAAGGGTTTTGCACCATCTCATCTGTTAAGGCTAATTCCCATACTTGATTTACATTTTCCACATAATGGAATATCACCCCTTGACGATATTTTTCCGGTATTTCCTCAATATCCTTTTTATTCTCTTTGCACATGATGATGTCCGTGATACCGGCACGTTTCGCCGCAAGGATCTTTTCTTTTATACCTCCAACCGGTAGTATTTTACCGCGAAGGGTGATTTCTCCGGTCATCGCAATGTTCTTTCTGATTTTTCTTTGTGTCAGAGCCGATGCTATACTTGTTGCTATGGTAATGCCTGCGGAAGGTCCATCTTTAGGTGTTGCACCTTCCGGCACATGAATATGAATATTCCATTGCTCGAAAATGCGATAATCCACTTTTAGGGTATCGATATGAGCTTTTACATACTCAAGAGCAATGATGGCAGATTCTTTCATCACATCCCCAAGGTTTCCTGTCAATGTTAGTTTTCCTGCTTTACCTTTTGAGAGAGAAGTTTCTATAAAAAGTATCTCTCCACCTACGCTTGTCCATGCCAAACCTGTTGCAACTCCAGCATAATCATTTCCTTGGTAAATGTCGCGATAGAAAGGTGGTTTGCCCAACAAGTCTTCCAATTCAATAGGGGTAATTCTTTCATAAGGCAACATTTGATCCATGGCTTGTTTGTAAGCCAGTTTGCGCAACGCTTTATTTATTTGTTTCTCAAGCTGTCTTACACCGCTTTCTCTTGTATAGCTCTCGATGATTTTTTCCAAAGCAGCTTTTGTGAATTTCAATTTTGGGTTTGAAATGTCAAGTCCGGTATTTGTCAGTTCCTTAGGGAACAAATGCCTTTTCGCAATTTCGATTTTTTCCTCAGTGATATAGCCCGAGACTTCGATGATTTCCATACGGTCAAGCAATGGCTTGGGAATAGTGTTAAGATCGTTTGCCGTAGCAATGAAAAGAACTTTCGATAAATCGTAGTCCAAATCCAGATAGTTATCATGAAAGGCATTGTTTTGTTCCGGGTCTAATACCTCCAATAAAGCCGATGATGGATCTCCATTAATCGTATTTTGAGTAACCTTATCAATCTCGTCAAGAATGAAAACTGGGTTCGATGATCCCGCTTTCTGTATATTCTTTACTATTCTCCCCGGCATAGCACCAATGTATGTACGCCTATGTCCCCTGATTTCTGCCTCATCATGCAAACCTCCCAATGACATTCTGACATATTTTCTCTTCATTGATTCTGCTATGCTCTTTCCGAGACTTGTCTTTCCAACACCCGGTGGTCCATAGAGACAAATAATCGGGGACTTCATGTTTCCTTTCAGTTTGAGTACTGCCATATATTCAAGAATGCGATCTTTTACTTTTTCCATTCCGTAATGATCTCTGTCAAGTACTCTTCTGGCTCTCCGCAGATCCAAATCATCCTTGGTGTACTCATTCCATGGAAGATTTACCATGGTTTGCAAATAATTCACCTGAACACTATAATCCGGGCTTTGTGGGTTTAGTGTATTTAGCTTGTCAAACTCTTTCTTGAATGTTTGTTCTATTTCTTCATTCCATTTTTTTGTGGCTGCCTTCTCCAAAAGTTCCTTTTTCTCAGGTGCCGACTCTCCATCGCCCAATTCTTCTTGAATATTCTTTATTTGCTGATGCAGAAAGTATTCGCGTTGTTGCTCATCGAGATCTTCTCTCGTTTTTGAGCGAATGGTCTGTCTCAAATGTTGGAATTGTATCTCTCTGTTCAATATCTTCATGAGTCTGAACAAACGATCCTTGATGGATTCTTCTTCCAATAAATGAATTTTGTCCGATACGCTGAAAGGCATATTTGCGCAAATATAGTTTACGGAAACAACAGGATTGGCAATGTTATCCAATGCAAATTGTGTGTCGTCTGGAATCTCTTCGCTACCGTGAATGTATTCCTTGGCTGTTATTTTCATGTCATTTACAGCCGTGATAAACTCTTTGTCTTTTCTGCTGACAAGCTCATCAGGGATGGATTTCACGATTCCTTTCATGAACGGTGTGTCTGTTATTATGGATTCCAGCTTACAGCGTCCAAGACCTTGTAGTATGGCTGTTCTGCTCTCACTATCGTTACTTCCGGGCATATCAAAAGCCCTCACCAATCGGGCATATACTCCTGTGTGGTATAAGTCTTGTTCCTGTGGCTCTTCTATATTGCCGTCTTTTTGGCTCATTACCGCAAAAATGGCTTTGGGATTACTCTCAAGATATTTCACTAACTTGAGGGTTGCTTTTCTTCCTACGAGCACAGGCATTAAAACACCCGGAAACATTACGAGATTGCGAGTAACGAAAACGGGAATATCGCCTTCTATCTTCACGTCCAATTCTGGTAGTTCGCCTTCATAGTCTGCGAACATTTGTATGGAATTATTTGGATTCATCAGATTTTCTTTAATAATTTGACTTGCAAAAGTAATAAATAAAAATGAAAGAGGATAGTGATTATTGTTAGTTAAATCTTAATAATACATAACGGAAAATATTGTGCATCCTACTTAATGTAAAATTCTTTCGTTAAATTCTTGTACCAATCCGACTTGTTATTTTGTTCATCCATCAAGCATTGCCATTCTATGTCAAACCCTTCACTTTTCTTCTTGAACTCAACCAATATTCGCCTTGTCACTTTATTCATCTTCGTCTTTAAGTAAACAATTTTACTAATTGTAAAACCATTAAATACAGCTTCTGATTCAAGTTTATCTTTGCAGTCAATTGGAACAATTAAGGAAAAGGTTCCATTCGGATGGAGTAGTCGCTCACCACACTTCATTAAGTCTTGGTAAGGCAGTGTATCGGCATGTCTTGCCATTGACTTGTTTTGTTCTGAATTTTTCATTGAATTAATGAAAAACGGTGGGTTGCTGACGATAGCATCATAGTGCTCCAAAAGGTTTTGCGAAGTCATTTTTTCGTAAAACTGTTGTAGTGATTCCTTATGTAGTATTATCCTTTTCTTGAATGGCGAGTGTTCAAAATTCTTTTCCGCTTGTTCTGCTGCGGTAGAGTTTATCTCAACCGCTTCTATTAGAGCTTTTGGGTGTCTTTGTGCCATCATGAGCGCAATAAGCCCCGTACCGGTTCCAATGTCGAGTATTTTTTTTCCTCCTTTTGCCCAAGCACCGAGCAACACGCCATCAGTTCCAACTTTCATTCCACAATGATCTTGTTCAATGTGGAATTGTTTAAATGTAAATCCCATTTACCTATTTAATTTTCTAAGGAGAGTTTTATTGAGAGCTTGAACTTTTCTCCCTTGTTTGGTAATGTTGCTGCGGATTAAATCAATGTTTGAAAATAGTTCCGAGAACGCGTTCTGGATGATGTTGGGCTGTCGCTGACTTTTGTCGTCCTCCGGATTTACTACAATTCTGATTCCCTTATGAACCATGGAAATATCAATATCTGCTGCTGCCATTATTGGGTCGCCATCATAATGGATAACGCCTTCCTTATTTCTATGGATGCGAATATGTTTTGCCCTGAATGTCTTTATTTTAAGATTCTTGTCTAATGTTTTGTTAAACAGCTCTATCGCCACTTGCGATGCTTCCAGCACATCGAATGGTTGGATGATAATCACATCTAATTTTCCATCGCTCATGGACGCTTGTGGCGCAATGTAAGCATTATTACCATATTGTGAAGCATTGGCTACAGAAATAAGGAAAGCTTTGTAACGATGGACGCCTTCATCATCTTCTATCTCGTAGATTTGTGGTTTGTATCTCAGCCCCTCTTCCAATACTTTTTGAACGTATGTAATCATTCCTCGTCTTCCTGCTTCCGCGAACTTCATGGATATAAACGCGTCGAAGCCCATTCCGCAAGTACAGAAGAATGGCGTCCCATTAATAATTCCATAGTCCAATTCTTTTATTTTGCATTGGTTAAGAATGTCAAGACCTTTTTTAATATTGAGCGGTATGGCAAGATGCCTGGCAAGTCCGTTGCCGGAGCCTAAAGGTATAATCCCGAGTGCGGTATGGGTTTGCACCAAAGCTCTGCCCACTTCGTTCACGGTTCCGTCTCCCCCTACGGCAACAACGATATCTATATTCTCGTTGACAGCTTTTTTGGCGATTTCTGTTGCATGTCCTGCTGATTTGGTCGTTTCAATATGGAAATCAAATTGCTCTTTGTCTATGTATTTTTCAATCATTTCTGGAACGGAATCTTTATCTCCCGAGCCGGAAATAGGATTCATGATAAATATTATTTTCTTTTTCATGCGGTAGAGTACATTATGATATAGAACCAAATTACAAAATTACTCATTTATAATCGTTTAGTCAATTTTTAATAGCAAAAAAACCTTTATAAGGCAGTTTTCTTTATAAAAAGTATCATTTATCGCTCAAAATTTGTATCTTTGCAGCCTAATATTAAAGTAGCTACACTGCTACACCTTATTAATATAATGGGACAGTTACAAGAAAAGTACAAGAAATACTGTGAGCCGCAAAAATTCATAAATGCCGGTGTGTATCCATATTTTCGCGAAATCACCAGCAAACAAGGTACAGAAGTAATCGATATTAATGGTCATTCCATATTGATGTTTGGATCAAATGCCTATACGGGCTTGCCCAATGATCCTCGTGTTATAGAAGCAGGAAAGCGAGCGATGGATAAATATGGGTCTGGCTGTGCCGGAAGCAGATTCTTAAATGGAACATTGGATTTGCATGTTCAGTTAGAGAAAGAACTTGCTGAGTTTGAAAATAAGGACGAAGCGTTGTGCTTTTCAACAGGTTTTTCCGTCAATGCCGGTGTTCTTCCCGTCGTAGTTGGAAGAGGCGATTACATCATATGTGATGATCGAGACCACGCAAGTATAGTTGATGGTCGCCGTTTAAGTTTTGCCACCCAATTGCATTATAAGCACAACGATATGCAAGACTTGGAGCGAGTGCTTCAGAAACTCCCTCGGGAGGCGATTAAACTCATAGTTGTAGATGGTGTTTTCTCCATGGAAGGCGATTTGGCAAAATTGCCTGATATAATAGAGTTGAAGCATAAATACAATTGTTCGGTCATGGTTGATGAGGCTCACGGATTGGGAGTTTTCGGAAAACAGGGTAGGGGCGTTTGTGATTATTTTGGAGTAACTGATGATGTTGATCTTATCATGGGTACATTTTCCAAGAGCTTGGCTTCAATAGGTGGGTTTATCGCTTCCGATAAAGACACAATCAACTTTTTGCGCCATACGTGTCGGACATATATTTTCTCTGCCAGCAACACACCGGCAGCGACAGCCGCAGCGTTAGAAGCTTTGCATATCATGCAAAATGAGCCTGAGCGTCAGGAACATCTTTGGGCTGTAACCAATTACGCGCTGAAGCGTTTTCGAGAAGAAGGCTTTGAAATAGGCGACACCGAAAGCCCGATTATCCCTTTATATGTCCGAGATATTCATAAGACTTTCATTGTAACAAAATTGGCGTATGAAGCCGGCGTATTCATTAATCCGGTTATCCCTCCTGCTTGTGCACCACAAGACACTTTGGTACGTTTTGCTCTGATGGCAACTCATACGAAAGAGCAAGTGGAACGAGGAGTGGAAATACTAAAACGCATTTTCAAGGAAGAAGGCATCATTTAAAGAATTGCAGATAGATACAAATATTGAAAGATATGATGAGAGTTGGTGCTTTGGCATCAACTCTTTTTTTATGAGTTTTCTGTATGTTAGTAAAGAGCTTTGAATCTACAAAACTAATATTTTATTATCTGCACTTAAAAAGCTTAGCTTTTGCATTGTAAAAGCTAACCAATTGCATTGCAAAAGCTAACCTATTAGCGTGTAAAAGCTAAGCTTTTGAAATGATGATGATACTGTGTTGATACATAGGTAGTTGTGGATGTTGGCTTAGTGCTATGTCTGACACAGTTATAACAGATAAAAAGAAGAGTGCTTAAAGGCGAATTTGCATCTGACCAACTGAAAGAGGGTGAGATGTATGATGTTGATTTCGACCACCAGTTCATAGAGACAGAGAAGTATGATGCAAAGCCTACATACAAGAAGTTCCTTGGTTATCGCCCTGGCGTGGCGGTTATTGGCGATTTGATAGTCGGTATAATCCGTAACTTTTACAAGGCCATTATTCAAAGACTTGACGTAAAGAAGTACGGACTCAATACAACAAGTCGCATAAAAGCGTTTGTTTTCAGGTTTATCTCTGTACCAGCCAAGTGGATCAGGACATCAAGGCGGTATGTGCTGAATATCTATACCTGTAATAATGCTTACGCAGATGTTTTCCAAACTGATTTTGGATAATGCCTACAACTTATGGGAATGATATTGTGTATTGCCTCAAGTCACATTGTGGGGTAAGGGGATATTGTAGGCAGAAGTGGTTGCTTCAAGTTCAAATTATCTGCAAATTCAGTAATGAGAGGACGTGTAAACGCAATAAGGACGTTCAAGGGCTTAGTTGCGGATTTGAGGTTATTTTGTTTTGTTATGGGTATTTTACTCTTTTGTTTTAGTTTTTTTTGCTTTTTTTGTTTTCAGGGATAAGGGCGTAACTATTCAGCAATAGCCATACGCCACCTCCCATCCTACAATGATAGGATGGTGCTGATAGCATTGAGTTGTGACTATTGCTGAATAGTTAGTCGTCCCTTGAAAAGTAAATAACCTATTGATTATCAATAAAATAACCTTTCTATTATTTGTATATATCTACAAGTTTTTGTATCTTTGCATAGTAAAATCTTGCAAATCAACAATGTATAAATCTCCATCCAACACCCATCAGGTATCAATGTTTTGGGACTTGGCATCCATGCTCAATCCCACCCATCCAATGTATAAACTTGCCAATCTGATAAATTGGGAAACCTTTGAGCGTTCCTTTGCCCCCTTGTACTGTAAGGACAACGGACGCATGGCCAAGCCTATCCGCCTGATGGTCGGTCTTATAGTGCTGAAGCATATTCGCAACGTCTCGGACGAGAGCGTCGTGGAACAGTTCTCGGAGAACGCCTACTACCAGTATTTTTGCGGAATGGAATCCTTCACCATCGCCAAACCTTGCGTACCGACGGAACTCGTGGAGTTCCGCCATCGCATTGGCGAAGCGGGTATGGAGTTGATTCTCAAGGAGAGCATCCGGGCAAATCTGCTGCTTGACGACAAGCGGAAAGAGAATGAAAACAGAAATGACGGCAAGGACGGTCGTGGACGCAAGTCCGACACCGAGCAGACAGCCTTTATCGACTCTACCGTGCAGGAGAAGAACGTCACGTTCCCCACGGATTCGAAACTCCTCAATAAAATCATCGGTTTCTGCCGCGACGTGGCTCATGCAGAGCATCTCAAGGTGCGCCAAAGCTATGCCGGGGAAATCAAGAGACTTAAGCTTGTGCAGCGTTTCCGTGGCAGGAAAATCAAAAGACTCGCGGGGGACAGAGGGTATCGCGGGCAGGAAACGTGCGGAGAGACGAACATCATGATACCCGGCGTTCCCAAGGCAAGCGACTCGCCACACAAGAAAAAGAAAAAACAAATGTTCTTCCGCAAGAGAGCAGGAATAGAGCCTGTCATAGGGCACTGCAAGGCAGATCATCGATTGGGGAGGAACTTCTACAAGGGTCTCTTGGGTGACGCCATCAACGTGATGCTCGCTGCGGCTGCATTCAACTTCAAAAGAGCCATGCGGTTTCTTTTGTGCCTTATTCGAAGCATGATAAAATGGAGTATTCAAGGAGTGGATTCCAACTTTAACGAAACAAAGGTGTTATCCAATACCTTTTGCTGGTTGTAAGTCGAGTTCTTGAGGAACGACTAGTTACCTTAGTTTTAATGGTTGCTAAAATTATTTAACAATAAGAATCGGGTATTTGTATTTATTAAATTTTGAAATCACTGAAATTAAATCTTTTTTATTTATAGGTACAATCCATCCTGTAATATTATTTTGTAAGCCAATATCATTATTGCTTAATGTAATTTGACTTTCATATAATTTATACCCATCTTGAATTATAACAAGTTTGCTACTAAGTGTAGACATATCCCCTCCTGTATATAAAAAAGGCAACTGCAAAATTTCTTTTATAGCATTATCATTTTCTGTATAAAGAATTTTGTGATGTGGTATCTCCTTCGGTAAATTCTTTAACTCGTACGAGTCCCAAATAATATACACAGAAAGTTTCGAGTTTGCCTTTATATTGAATAGAGAAGACAATACTATACGCTTTGTATTCAATTTGCCTTTGATTGTCATATTATATTTCTCTCTGGACAAATCTATAAAAATGGGATTATAAAAACAAATAATTAGTCGTCCCTCAAGAACTCGACTTACAACCAGCAAAAGGTATTGGATAACACCTTTGTTTCGTTAAAGTTGGAATCCACTCCTTGAATACTCCATTTTATCATAGTTCGAATAAGGCACAAAAGAAGCCGCATGGCTCTTTTGAAGTTGAATGCAGCCGCAGCGAGCATCACGTTGATGGCATCACCCAAGAGACCCTTGTAGAAGTTCCTCCCCAATCGATGATCTGCCTTGCAGTGCCCTATGACAGGCTCTATTCCTGCTCTCTTGCGGAAGAACATTTGTTTTTTCTTTTTCGTGTGTGGCGAGTCGCTTGCCTTGGGAACGCCGGGTATCATGATGTTCGTCTCTCCGCACGTTTCCTGCCCGCGATACCCTCTGTCCCCAGCGAGTCTTTTGATTTTCCTGCCATAGACCCTGCCGACCTGCTCCATTGCCTTGTCTATCGTATGACCGTCGTATTCATTGCGGAAAGATAATGCACCGACAATGAGACCATTCCACAGTCTGACAAGGGAGACTTTATTGCCGAACTCGTATTTCTTGTGGTCCTTCCCCTTGCTGATGCACAACACGTCCGGCTCATGAAGGGAGTAGATCTTGTGACCGTCC
>NZ_LR027820.1:694994-695846 GCF_900607215.1 Prevotella rectalis | reverse complement strand
GACAATGAGACCATTCAACAGTCTGACAAGGGAGACTTTATTGCCGAACGCGTATTTCTTGTGGTCCTTCCCCTTGCTGATGCACAACACGTCCGGCTCATGAAGGGAGTAGATCTTGTGACCGTCCATTCTCTCGCCGTTAACAAACTTCATGCAGACCTCAATACGTTCTTGGTAAGAGTTCTCAGGGGGCAAATTCCGAACCAGCTCGCGCAACAGCCTTCCGGCGATGGTGCGCATCCGACGGTCGGCTTTCCTTACCTTGGCTGAACTGTTCTTCCTGCCACGGAAACGCTGCACAAGCTTAAGTCTCTTGATTTCCCCGGCATAGCTTTGGCGCACCTTGAGATGCTCTGCATGAGCCACGTCGCGGCAGAAACCGATGATTTTATTCAGGAGTTTCGAATCCGTGGGGAACGTGACGTTCTTCTCCTGCACGGTTGAGTCGATAAAGGCTGTCTGCTCGGTGTCGGACTTGCGTCCACGACCGTCCTTGCCGTCATTTCTGTTTTCATTCTCTTTCCGCTTGTCGTCAAGCAGCAGGTTGACCCGGATGCTCTCCTTGAGAATCAACTCCATGCCCGCCTCGCCAATGCGATGGCGGTACTCCACGAGTTCCGTCGGTACGCAAGGCTTGGCGATGGTGAAGGATTCCATTCCGCAAAAATACTGGTAGTAGGCGTTCTCCGAGAACTGTTCCACGACGCTCTCGTCCGAGACGTTGCGAATATGCTTCAGCACTATAAGACCGACCATCAGGCGGATAGGCTTGGCCATGCGTCCGTTGTCCCTCTAGTACAAGCGGGCAAAGGAACGCTCAAAGGTTTCCCAATTTATCAGATTGGCAAGTTT
>NZ_LR027820.1:683452-694983 GCF_900607215.1 Prevotella rectalis | reverse complement strand
GAATATGCTTCAGCACTATAAGACCGACCATCAGGCGGATAGGCTTGGCCATGCGTCCGTTGTCCTTACAGTACAAGGGGGCAAAGGAACGCTCAAAGGTTTCCCAATTTATCAGATTGGCAAGTTTGTACATTGGATGGGTGGGATTGAGCATGGATGCCAAGTCCCAAAACATTGATACCTGATGGGTGTTGGATGGAGATTTATACATTGTTGATTTGCAAGATTTTACCATGCAAAGATACAAAAACTTGTAGATATATACAAATAATAGAAAGGCTATTTTATTGATAATCAATAGGTTATTTACTTTTCAAGGGACGACTAATTAAAAACAAAATCCCGACAATGGCGACTAATTTTATTATTTTATTTCTTTCCATTTTGCTTTACTTGATGTCCTTTATTTTTTTCTAAAAGTTGACTATCTGACCGAACGCCACCACCAAAGAATGTTCTGACATCCGATCCAAAAACTTTAGATGTAGAATCTAGCTTTTTAGAGAATTGTTCTACTATACTTTTTTCAATATTGCCAGACACGGCTGTCCTACAGGCTGCTGTTACATTTACCCAAGTCCCTTTTGAAAAAGCATCACTATTTAGCTGATCTGCATCAAACTCATCTCCATCAAAAAGCCATCCTCCATTATAGCCAACATTTAAATCTCCAGGTGTGGCATGTCCGACATAGTAAAAACTTGAAATTTTATCATTTTCCCTGGATTTTCCACCATTTTTATTATTTATATAATTAACAATATCATCAGCATCATCAACAACGATCATATTTATACCATTTCTTTGAGCTTGTTGTTTATATTTCTCCAACTCTTTTTTAGTATAGCCATAGTCTGTATCAGACTCACTAAATACGATCCAAGTAACTGCTTCTTTCTTACTATGTCTATGGCTCAATGCCCTTTTTGCTCTATCCAATCCATTAATAAGAAAATGCTCTCTATTTTGCATTGTACCACCATGCTGTCCTGAGACAACAATTCCTTCTTTTCCATTTGTATCAATAAAGATAATGGGATTATTATTTGCATAGCAATAAGAATTTACATTTGGATATTTCTCTTGTTTGGGATCACAACTCATCCACAAGCCCAGTCTCGGCTCGTAATACCTCGCACCATAGTAGTACATACCCGTTTCCTCGTCAAACTCTTTAGCGTTGAAGAGGTACGGCGTGTTCCACGTATTGTTGCGTTCTTCTATGAACACTTCTCCAAACGGTACATACTCGATGTGCTGTGTCACCTCGCCGTCAAGATTGGTGATGTAACTACTGCTGCCCAAGTGGTCGGGGTGGTAGTAGAACTGCATCTTCTCGTAATTGTCCTTATCGTGGAAATTACCGTTTGCAGCCCTTGTGCGTGCCATCGCCCTTGCCAGTGCCGCCTCCGGCGTGCCATCGTTGCAGCAGAAGCCCTGACCGTTCACGTAGTCGTCATTGTCCTAACCGTTATAAGGTTGGTCAAACGCCTTGTAATTGTCTTTAATGGATTGTAACTGCTGGTTGTACTTATCCTTGTAATTGATAGTCAAGCCATCAGCCTCATTACCTGCGTATGGTATTCGTCTTGGGTCTGTCTCTTATGTTCACCAATATATGCTGCTTTTTTGATTTTACTTCAAATTCAATCATAATATCTAATTAATTATGGTTATCAATATTTAACGTCGTTCTTTCCAGTTTATTGCTTACGGCTTTTAATACCCTTGTATGGGTAAGTTCAAACAATCTATATGTGGTTTACCATAGACTTGTAGTTTTAATATTATACATTCTGTTCTCTATCGCTATTGTAGCTTGCGTTTTCGTACCACGTTTTTTACTCTTTTATTTATGACGTCATATTTACCAGGATTAGACGTCATATCCGTCAGATTGAGACGTCATATTTTAGAGTGTATGACATCATATTTTGAACTTTAATGCTCATTCTTTACTTTCCTACAAAATAATTTAATATATATATAGTTTTTACGTTTATATTATTCTTTTTCCCAGGTTTCCATTTTGGCATTTTTTTAAGCATTCGTATAAAATTATTATCAAAACTCTTAGACACAGATTTTAATACAATGAAATTACTAAGAGTTCCGTCTTCCTTTACAACAAATTGAACAATTATATGCCCAGGAGCCCCATTTTCACCATAATCTTTTGGAATGTTGAAATTTTTAGTAATATAGTAAAAAAGCTCACTATCTCCTGTAGCAAAAGACGGAGATAGTTCTACATCATAAATAACTTTAGTCGTACTACATGATGTAAGAAGCATCAAAAATAAAAATAGCGATATTAATATTCTCATTTTTTAGATATATGCCAAAACTAATAATTATCAATAAACCAAAAGTTATCAAACTGCGAGCGTCCTTCCCCATGTTCTTGACGAATTATTTGTTTTTTGATAAATTCAAATTGCTGGGGAGTGATATTTGAATGTGGCAATTCTTTGACATTTCTTAGTTGTATTCCATCAATTGTATTGGCATAATTATTCATTACATTTTTATATACATCTTTGACTGTATTCGATGTAGAACTATAAGTAAATTTATGTCCTTTTGATGATATATTTTTTACTTCTGTATCAGAAAAACTCGGTTCGACTAATTCTGGCATTCCCAAAGTATGGAGCAATTCATGGATAATGTCTGCAGCAAAAACATAACCCTCTTTCACTTGATTTCGATTATTATATATCGTTGCATCTGCCATTCCTATTTTACAATTTATTCCAGCAA
The DNA here is from genome assembly GCF_900607215.1 of Prevotella rectalis. Classification (NCBI taxonomy): domain Bacteria; kingdom Pseudomonadati; phylum Bacteroidota; class Bacteroidia; order Bacteroidales; family Prevotellaceae; genus Prevotella; species Prevotella rectalis. Next base: position 692,220 of record NZ_LR027820.1, on the reverse strand, counting down.
AAGTTGTTGGCGAATAATCAGAAAATGATACTATCAAATAAAGTTGATCTTCCTTTTGGGGTACATTGAAATTTATCTCTCCTGAGAATTTCCCCGAAGAAACCTCTTTTATCATACGATTAAATTCTGCATTAATATCTTGTTTATATTGCTCTATTATCTTTTGGTCAATATTAGGATTTACTTGTAATTCAACATTTGCATACACTACACCTCCAGTTTCATTATATTTTATTCCCCACTCTCTTCCATCAAAATCTTCATATCTTATAGGATTGTTGTTTGTATAGCAATAGGTATTTATATTAGCAAATTTCTCCTCCTTTGGATCCGTACTCATCCACAAGCTCAACCTCGGCTCATAGTACCTCGCACCATAGTAGTACATACCTGTTTCCTCGTCAAATTCCTTCGCATTAAAGAGATAAGGGGTATTCCAGGTGTTGTTGCGTTCTTCTATGAATACTTCGCCAAACGGTACATATTCGATATGCTGCGATACTTCTCCGTCAAGATTGGTGATGTAACTACTGCTACCCAAATGGTCGGGATGGTAGTAGAACTGCATCTTCTCATAATTATCCTTATCGTGGAAATTATCGTTTGCAGCTCTTGTGCGTGCCATCGCACGGGCTTGTGCCGCCTCCGGCGTGCCATCGTTGCAACAGAAACCCTGACCGTTCACGTAGTCATCATTGTCCTTACCGTTGTATGGAATATCAAAGCTTTTGTAATTATCCTTGATGGATTGGAGTTGCTGTGCATACTTGTCCTTGTAATTGATAGACAATCCATCCGCTTCATTTCCTGCATACGGGATGCGTCTTGGGTCTGCACCGTAGCTGGCAAGGTCACCTAATTTGCTAACAATACGCTGTGAACCGATGTAGATATGCTTGGTGTACTTGCCACCCTGTCCGGCTACCAAGTACGGGCTGACATAGAGTGAGAAGCGAGCCGTACCGGTGTTGCCACCCGAGAACTCAGAGTTCACATAAATGGCTTCATTCTCGCCTGAGGTCTTCACNTATGCTTGGTGTACTTGCCACCCTGTCCGGCTACCAAGTACGGGCTGACATAGAGTGAGAAGCGAGCCGTACCGGTGTTGCCACCCGAGAACTCAGAGTTCACATAAATGGCTTCATTCTCGCCTGAGGTCTTCACCGTGCGCTCACCATCGGCATCATACCAATAGTTGCTTACAAAACCGTTTTCATCAGCTGCCAAGAGTCTGTTCTCCTCGTCCCAACGGTACTTCTGCTCGGTTGCCTTTTCATCCTCCTTGCCGTCACGCTTTACACGAGAGGTATTGATGTAGACAAGGTTTCCGTTGGCATCGTAGATGTACTTGTGTCCGTTGTTGATGTTCGTGCTGTCCGTAGGAGTTTCTTCCGTCCGGTAGTTGATATCACGAACATTGTCGAGTTGGAACTTCTTACCCTCTGCGCTACCATAGGTATAGACGAGTTCGTAGCCTGCGTTGAGCGTGCCATCGAACTGCACACCTGTCTGTGAGAGATGCTGCCTCTTGCCCGTGATGCGGTGCATGTTGTCGTAGCCCATGGATAACGTATAAGATGCCGATTTATTGTCCGCACCTGCATACGTTCCCGTCGCGCTTGCCAGACGGTACAGCGCATCGTAGGTGTAGCTGTGGCTCATCCGTCCACCGGCCTTGCCGCTCTGCGGGAGCGGGGCGTTGTTCTGAATGCCCAGCACGTTGCTCACCGCATCGTAGGTATAGGCATTGTCCATGATGGTGCCTGCCTTGGCGTTCACCACGAGGTTCTGCAACCTGCGGTGCTGCGGGTCATAGCTATAGAAGGTCTCGGCTCCGTTGCAGTACTTGAGGTAGGTGCGCTGCTCAACATTCTCTAACAATAGCATCATTTTAATTACTTTTGGAGTCAAGTATTTTCTAAATAAGATAAGATCTTAAAATCTTTAATATCAATTCTTGGCTGTATATTCTTTATCTCAACTATTTTTTTATTAGAGTTTGGTGCTATGTGTTTTCCTACAATTTTATATAAATATAAACTGCTTTTAGCACACTTGAAATAGAAGCGACGATTATAGAGATTATTTCCTCCACCGTAAAAGGCTTCAAGTATAAAGCCGGTTCTATATTTCCTTATATTAACGTTAATGTTTTTTATTTCTTCAGAAGAAGGTAAATTTATTCTTGTAATTTCTTGTTTGTTTTTTTTGATAGAGAGTGTTTCAGAATAAATACCTTTTTCTGTAAATCCATTAAGTAATTGAACAACAAAACATACTTTTTCTTGTATTCGTATAACAATGGAAGATTTTATATCATATGTTTGTAATACTGACTTATTACCCTTCCCTATTTGAAAGGGAAAGGTAATAAGTATAGCCAAAGTTATAATATGTTTCATCTTTTTTCTGTTCTCCCTTAATTCCGCAACACTATTATAAATTAAACTTTTTAAGTACCTGAGCAACAAAAAGTTGCTCAGGATTTTGCCATGTCAGAATTTTCACTTATCTTAGTGTTGCAAAAAAAACAAGAGAATCCGACGATAGACATGGCGAAGATACAAATTAAATCTGAGAGACTCACTCCTTTTGGGGGATTATTTTCAATCATGGAGCAATTTGACTCCACACATTATCATCTGTAATCGACTCAACCCTCGGTCTAAGGTGTGGATCGTTCGGTTATCAGTACAGCGAAATCATCCGTTCTCTCATGAGTATCTACTTCTGTGGCGGTTCATGTACCCCAGATGTCACTACTCATTTGATGAACCACCTCTCGCTTCATCCGACACTTCGCACTTGTAGCTCTGATACTATCCTCAGAGCGATAAAGGAGCTGACGCAAGAAAACATTTCATACACATCAGATATGGGCAAGACCTACGATTTCAATACGGCTGACACTCTCAATACTTTATTGCTCAATTGTATATTTGCATCTGGCCAACTGAAAGAGGGTGAGATGTATGATGTTGATTTCGACCATCAGTTCATAGAGACAGAGAAGTATGATGCAAAGCCTACATACACGAAGTTCCTTGGTTATCGCCTGGCGTGGCGGTTATTGGCGATTTGATAGTCGGTATAATCCGTAACTTTTACAAGGCCATTATTCAAAGACTTGACGTAAAGAAGTACGGACTCAATGCAACAAGTCGCATAAAAGCGTTTGTCTTCAGGTTTATCTCTGTACCAGCCAAGTGGATCACGACATCAAGGCGGTATGTGCTGAATATCTATACCTGTAATAATGCTTACGCAGATGTTTTCCATACTGATTTTGGATAATGCCTACAACTTATGGGAATGATATTGTGTATTGCCTCAAGTCACATTGTGGGGTAAGGGGATATTGTAGGCAGAAGTGGATGCTTCAAGTTCAAATTATCTGCAAATTCAGTAATGAGAGGACGTGTAAACGCAATAAGGACGTTCAAGGGCTTAGTAGCGGATTTGAGGAAATAGATGCCGGGAAGAAAAAAATATCAAAATGTTTTGCAGGATAAAAAAAAAGCATTATCTTTGCACTCGCAATTCAGAAATGAGGTCTCTTATGACGAATGCAACGGGGTGTAGCGCAGCCCGGTAGCGCTCCTGGTTTGGGACCAGGCGGCCGCAGGTTCGAATCCTGTCGCCCCGACAAAGAAGCATTTAGTGAAATGTAATTGCGGAAATAGCTCAGTTGGTAGAGCACAACCTTGCCAAGGTTGGGGTCGCGAGTTCGAGTCTCGTTTTCCGCTCTTTGAAATACTGCGATAAGTAAGCCAAGAGACGTGCTCTCTGAATGCCCAGGTGGCGGAATTGGTAGACGCGCACGTTTCAGGTGCGTGTGTTTCACGACGTGCAGGTTCGAGTCCTGTTCTGGGCACTTTACTTATTCATTTGAAAATTTATATAATGGAGAGGTGGCGGAATTGGTAGACGCGCTACTTTGAGGGGGTAGTGAAAATTGCTTCGTGGGAGTTCGAGTCTCCTCCTCTTCACATGGTAAGTTCTTTTCTTACTGTTTGCGGAAATAGCTCAGTTGGTAGAGCACAACCTTGCCAAGGTTGGGGTCGCGAGTTCGAGTCTCGTTTTCCGCTCTTTTTTATTTTATATTGGAGAAACATTCTATCACCATCTAAATGAATTTATATTTAAGATATTTCGACAATGAAACATTGGTCTATAATGTCGATCAAGCGTTGGATTTTTTAGCGTCTATCCCGGATATACAATTAACACCGGACTTAGTAGAGGATATCCGTGCTTATGTGGATAGCGACTTGTTTTATCCGAAACGATACAAAGTTCGTCCCAGAATTTACTTTATCATTATAAAGACAGAAGCCGCTTCAATGTTAGATTTTAAGCAGAAGAAAGCCCTTCGTTCTACTGATATGGCTCAGCCCAAGGATAACCCTATAATCATGCATCTTAATGAAGAGAAGGATGGATGGTATGAAGGATCTTTAGACTTTAAGCGAGTGGTCTATATTCCAACGACCGGTAAATATGAATACCGCGACACACATTTCGTGGCACAGTGCAAGTCTATTTCAGGAATCGACTGCTATAATCGGATTATCGATTACCTGAGGGGGCGTGTAGATAATCGTAGTCAGTTCCCTTCAGCTAAAGGTAAAAACTTCTCGTTCCGTTATCTTGGAATGTGGAAATAACAAACTTTTGATAGGATGGCTTTATGAATAAAGTGATGTTGATAGGAAATGTAGGTCGCGATCCGGAAGTTCGTTATTTTGAAGCAGACCAATGTGTGGCTACTTTTTCAATGGCGACCACCGAAAGAGGCTATTCACTTCCCAATGGAACTAAAGTTCCGGACAGAACCGATTGGCATACAATTGTATTATTCAAAAGTTTGGCAAAATATGCGGAACGTTACATTCATAAAGGAGATAAGCTTTATATAGAAGGCAGGATACGGTATCGCGATTATGATGATAAGAAAGGAATTCGACATTCTGTAACGGAAGTATACGCAGATTCATTGGAATGGCTTTCTGCTCCTAAAAAAGCAAATGCGGTGAACACCTCAAAAGAACAGGAAGAAACTTCTTCTGAAGACGATTCTAAATTACCATTTTGATGGACGACTTCTTCAGCAACCTTTCAACATACGTAGAGTTTCAGCTCCCCACTTTAGGTGTAGTAATAGCTGCAACTTTAGTTCTCTTGCTATTATTATTATCAGGGTTTGCCAGTGGATCGGAGATAGCTTTTTTTAGTCTTTCGCCCAATGACCTTGATAGCCTTGATGCAGAGAAGAATGAAAACGACTCTAAAATACAATTGTTGCGAGATGACAATGAACGAACTTTGGCTACGATTCTGATTCTCAATAACCTTGTCAATGTGACAATTGTGATGCTTTCGAATTTTGTACTTGTAAGAATGTTCGTGTTCAAGGTCGCTTGGTTGGAGCTACTTTGTGTAACAATTCTTCTTACGTTCCTGCTTTTGCTTTTTGGAGAAATAATGCCTAAGGTCTATAGTCGCCAAAACCCACTTCGATTCTGTCGGAATGCGGCTAAAACCATTATGTTCTTCCGAAAGCTGTTTTGGCCTATTGAGAATATTCTACTGAGTAGCAGTGCTTTCGCGGAAAGGGTTATGCAGAAGGAAAATCACCAATTGTCGGTTGATGAATTGGAACAGGCTCTGGAGCTAACCAATAAAAGTGATATAGTTGATGAAAAAGAGATGTTGCAAGGCATCATACGTTTTGTTGATGAGACCGCGAAAGAAGTGATGACATCACGTCAGGACATTATTGATCTTGACATTCATTCCTCTTATACTCAAGTTCTGCAATGTATTACGGATAACAATTATTCTCGAATCCCTATTTATCAAGATAATATCGATAATATACGAGGGATTTTGTATATCAAGGATTTGTTACCTTACTTATCAAAACCAGATACGTTTAGATGGCAAAGTTTAATACGTCCTCCTTATTTCGTACCTGAAACTAAGAAAATAGATGATTTGTTGCGAGAGTTTCAAAACAATAAGGTGCATATAGCCATAGTTGTTGATGAATTTGGTGGGACGAGTGGTTTGGTAACGCTTGAGGATATTTTGGAAGAGATAGTTGGGGAAATAAACGATGAGTTCGATGAGGATGAGAAAGTGTATGTAAAAGTGAGCAAAAACACTTATCTTTTTGAAGGAAAAACGACAATAAGTGATTTTACTAAAGTTCTCAATTTGAATATTGATTTTTCAGATGTTCAAGGCGATGCCGATTCATTAGCAGGTCTGCTTTTGGAAATAAAAGGTGATTTCCCTGTCATTCATGAGAAAATATCGTTTATGAATTTGAATTTTGAAGTAGTGGGAATAGAGAATAGGCGAATCAGCAAAATAAAGGTTACAATAAATAATGTTGATAAGTCATGATAATCTACCTCAAGGTATCTCCATATCCGGCATGGAAATTGGGAAGGGTAGGGAGAATGAAAAGATTGGAGAACGAGATTTGCTTCGTGAGATGTGCGGATATGATGTAGAACTTTCTCACAATGAAAATGGCAAACCACTGATAAAAGACTGGAATCTTAGTATTTCTCACACTAAAGGCTTCTTAGTAATAATTCTTTCCAAAATATTTCGTGTGGGCATCGATATCGAATATCGTTCGGAAAGAGTGAAACGCATCGCCAAGAGATTTCTTCGTACAGACGAATTTTACACGAATACGGAACAACTTCTCACAATATGGTGCGCAAAAGAAACAATCTATAAATTATTGTCGGAAGAACGTCTAACGTATCAAGAAATAAAAGTAGATCCATTGCGAGAAACAGCTATGAATATGCGTACCAATCGGTTGTATCCTTTTGTAACTAAATATTATAAAGATTATATTATTACTTATGCATGGCTGTAATAGATGATTTGATAAGCATTAGGATAAACAGACTATGTTCAGTGATATTTTTTAATTAACAAATTTCTTGTTTTTTTTATACAAAAAAATTTGATATACCTACAAGTTTTTTTACATTTGCATTGTTTTAATAACGATAATAATATTATAATTCATTTTTAATAATTAAAACAATGAAAAAATTAATTCTTATGGCAGCTGTTATGCTTGCCTCAGCAGGTGCTTATGCACAACACGCAGTAGGGTCTTTTAATCTCCAGCCTAAAATTGGAATGAATGTATCCAATTTAACTGACTTCAATGATTCTGATCCAAGAGTAGGTCTCGCAGCCGGTATCGAAGGTGAGTATCAAGCTACTGATCTGTTCTCTATCAGTGCAGGAGTTCTTTACTCTATGCAAGGAGCTAAATCGGATTTTAAGTCTTCCACTCTTAATAGCCAAGTAACCGCAACTACTAAATTGGACTATATTAATATTCCAATTATGGCAAACGTTTACGTAGTTAAAGGACTTGCTGTTAAGTTGGGTATTCAGCCTGGTTTCAAGGTGAATAGCGAAATAAAGAAAGATGTAAAAACACCTATTGGCAATGGTGCAAAATCTACTGAAATTGAAGCAAAGTCGTTCGATTTTTCTCTTCCTGTGGGCATTTCTTACGAGTATGCAAATTTCCAGCTTGATGCAAGATATAACTTTGGTTTGACAAAGGCTTTTGATAAGGGCGATTCTAAGAACAGCGTGTTCCAAATAACGCTTGGTTACAAATTTGATTTATAAAAATCCGATAATGTTATTCGTAATGGGGATTTCGTAGTGAAGTCCCCATTTTTATTGATGCAGATTGAAAATAAATCACAAAAAATAGATGAAACCTTTGGAATTCTATTAAAAAAGCATTACCTTTGCATTCGCTAAAATGAAATGAGCACCCTTAGCTCAGTTGGCAGAGCAACTGACTCTTAATCAGTGGGTCTAGGGTTCGAATCCCTAAGGGTGTACTTTCCAATGGGTATTAATGGTAATTTCATTCATGCGCACCCTTAGCTCAGTTGGCAGAGCAACTGACTCTTAATCAGTGGGTCTAGGGTTCGAATCCCTAAGGGTGTACAAAAAATCCTCAAAGGTCTTTAGGAAATCTTTGAGGATTTTGCATTTTAGAAATTTACCACAAATGCCCCCCAGTTCGGGTCATTCCGTAATTTCAAACATTATTATATGTTTTTCATACAGGGTACACTCAAATCATATTTTGGGTCAATCGTAAAACCGGGTCAGTTCAGGGGAGTAACGGATATTCCTTTCTTCGGCTCAGTAGAAAATCAGTGGGGATATGCGTATAGATTTGCAATTCTGAATAGGAAGAACTTCTTGTCTGCCACTCCTCTTAGATTAGCTCGGAAAAGTTTAATTTTGGCATTGAACGATTCTGCCATGGCATTCGAAGCCCTGTTGTTATAGAAGTTCAATATCTCATCATAATGCTCGTAGAATGTGGCAGCAATGACATTGAATGAATGAAAGCCTGCCTCTTCAACTTTATTGTACCACCGTGCCATGGAAAGTCTGGCTGCATCCTTGATGGTGTTCTTTGCAAAGATCATGCGCAGAGAATGGCACAATCCGTATGCCTTTTGGATGTCCGGATATTGTTCAAAAAGAATTTTAGCTCGCAGTTTCTGACGCTCGGTCCATTTGTCAGCGGACTTGAAGAGCAGATATCTTGACCTGGCGAGAAGCTCTTTTCTTGTATCTCCATTAGCGTATCGGTATGGGCTGTATGGTTCATCGCAGAGTTTTGCCTCCTCCATCTCGTCGTTTGCCTGCTGTATTGCATCCCAGCGGTGCTTGATACGCAATTCCTGTAC
>NZ_LR027820.1:682381-683269 GCF_900607215.1 Prevotella rectalis | reverse complement strand
TTTCGAATTACACAAGCAGCAGCGAGGGTTTTGTTACCCTTCAGTCATTAATCATGAACTCCCTGATGTATCATGAACGAGAGTTGTTCGTCAGCGAAAATGCCCATGAGCAATGCAATGGTTTCCGTTCTCGTCGTTGGTACAGTCACGGCTTTGAGTTCTCGCTCCGTATTCCGCGCAGTCGTAGCGGAAACTTCTATCCCATTCTCTTAGGGTTGATACGCAGCGAAAGCGAGGAACGTGCCAAATTGTTCAATCTCCTCTACACCAAAGGTCTTACCACGGAGCAGATAGGCGAGATTTCAAATTGCGTCTATGGTCGTTCCTACAGCAAGCAGCAGGTATCGCATCTTGCCGGCAGCTGCCGTGAGGACGTCGAACGGTGGCTTTGCCGTAGCCTTTCCTCCCACTACTTAGCCGTCTATATCGACGCCACCTTTATTTCCACCCGTAGGGACAGACAGGTGTCCAAGGAAGCCTACTATACCATTCTGGGGGTATTAGAAGACGGCAGCAGGGAGGTGCTCACGGTTGTCAATCATCCCACAGAAGGGGCTCTTTGCTGGAAAGACGAGCTTGAGGCCTTGAAGCAAAGAGGCGTCGAACAGATAGACTTAGTTGTTTCCGATGCATTGCAAGGAATAGAGAATGCCGTCTGTGCAGCCTTTCCCGGTGCCGCACACCAGTTCTGCGTGGCACACGTTAAGCGACAGATACTCAGCGGCGCATCACATAAAGACAAACTGGTAATGGCGCAGCAGCTCAGTGAGGTGTTCCAATTGGAGAACAACGAGATGAATTCCTTGCAGGGATACGAACAATTCATTACCTTTGTCGAGAAATGGGAAAGGAAATATCCTGCACTAAGAAAATACAAGGCCGAACGCA
>NZ_LR027820.1:666545-682332 GCF_900607215.1 Prevotella rectalis | reverse complement strand
CGATGCTGTATGCAGTCATCATGCGCTTCGACTCCCTGCGCGAGATAGAGGCGGCAATGACGGCTGAGGTGCGCAAGCTTCATCACATAGGCATTGACAGGGTTCCTAAGCGCAGTACCCTGTCAGATGCGAACGCCAGACGCTCGGAGAAATTCTTTGAGGACGTGTATCACGACCTTTACGAGTCCAATAAGGACAGACTTTCTTCGGACAGCCGACGCAATGGTACGGAGGAATGGGTAAAACGTCTGAGAATCATCGATTCCACCACGATAACCCTGTTCTCTAACGTCATCTTCAAGGGCGTGGGCCGTCATCCTAAGACGGGAAAGAAGAAGGGTGGCATAAAAGTGCATTCCGTCATTCATGCAAACGAGGGAGTTCACTGTGACGTGAAGTTCACCTCTGCCGCTACCAACGATTCCTTCATGCTCGCCCCCAGCCATTTCAAGCATGATGAAATCGTTGCCCTGGATCGTGCATATATTAACTATGAAAAGTTTGAGGAACTGACCGAGAGGAACGTTGTCTATGTCACCAAGATGAAGAAAAATCTCAAATACGAGGTGTTGGTAGACTGCATGGATATGAACGAGGATGGGCTGATGGAATATCGTGAGCAGGTGGTGGTGTTCAGGAAGGGCGGTATCAACCATATAGCGCGTATCATCACCTATGTGGATATCAAGAAAGGAAAGATGCCAAAGTTGGTGTCCTTGCTTACCAACGACTTTGACATGTCCATGGAGACTATCGTAGCCATCTACCGCAGGAGGTGGCAGATAGAGACTCTTTTCAAGCAGATAAAACAGAACTTCCCGCTTAGATACTTCTATGGGGAGAGTGCCAACGCCATCAAGATACAGATTTGGGTTACACTCATTGCCAATCTATTACTGTCACTGCTGCAAAGCTCATTGCAGAGGCGGTGGAGTTTCTCAGGGCTGGCTACTATGGTGCGCATTGTACTTATGGAATACCTCAACATGAATAATTTCTTCAACATGCCGGATGCCGACATGAAACTCATGCTTGAAGCAGCGGCTGAATCGCCACCCGAGGTAACAGAAAATGAATAAGGGGGCTTGTCACTAACATGCTGTCATCCGAACTATTGTGTCTCAATGAGTTGGAATGAGGATTTCTATGTTTAGCGGACAGTAATAATCTCCATTAGCGTATCGGTATGGGCTGTATGGTTCATCGCAGAGTTTTGCCTCCTCCATCTCGTCGTTTGCCTGCTGTATTGCATCCCAGCGGTGCTTGATACGCAATTCCTGTACGGCGTCGCATGCTAACTTTTGTACATGGAACCTATCGATTACACGCTTGGCATTGGGAAACGAGCTTCTGACTATTTTGCGCATAGAGTCGGACAGGTCCAGAGTGACTTCCTCAACAGAGGAGCGTTTCTCCTCACCAATCCTATCCAGTACTGCTATGACATCTTCTGACTTTGTACCTGCAACTACTGCCACGAGACTTCTTTCCCGTGTCCTTGCTGCACGGTTGGTCACGAAAGTGTACAGTTCGCCGTTAGACAGTGAAGTTTCATCAATAGCCAAAGAGGATCCGATGTTGTCAGGAAAGAGAAGCCACTCGTCGGCATGTTCTGCCTGGTCCCATTGACGAAAGCCGCTCAGAACTTCCTTGTATTGTTTCTCAAATGTGTGTCCGTCAATATGATAGAAATCCTCAAGCGTAAGGCAGCTCACGGGGGATGTCTCCATACGTTTCTTTTAAAAAAGCTCCAAATTCCTTGGAGTAACGAGTGCCCTGAGCTACCATGTCTAAAGCGATGGGAAGCGTAAAGCTCTTGCCTGTGCGCAAGTCCGTCCATCGTCTGCGACGAATTTTCAATATAACCTTATGGTCTCGGATCGGAAAGTCAGTTATATTAACAGCTTCCATGAACCCTTTGGACTCGAAGTTGGCATCATCCGCCAAAGTCTTGTCCATACGTTCGTCAAGACTAATATGAAACTCTGATCCGACCTCACGGACAGAAACGATAGTAAAAAACTCTAATATTTGAGTGGGCAACACAAGAGCTGCCAAGGTGCGTAACATATTTTCTTCCATGATGCGAAGGTCGGAATTATTAAGATAAATAACAAATTATTCCCCCACTGATTTTCTACTGAGCCCTTTCTTCCTTTACAGGCTTATGAAATTATGTGCATGAGGGGAGAGGGGATGCAACTGGGTTTTACGACTGCCCCGTTTTACGACTGACCCCTAATATTGGATGCTTACGCAATTGGAACTTTTCTAAAGATTTTCTTATCCCGAACTCGCGTAAGGTTATTTGGATGGCGTGTTTTGGAGTGTAATTCTTTCGACAACCCAAAAAGTCGACAAATGGAAAAATAAATGATCCTTCCGAAATATGGAGTGATAAATAGATATTTGCAGAATCCAATGTAAATTTGACAACTAACTTGCGGAAGTAGAGGGATTCAAACCCCCGATACGCAAAAGAGCGTATACCGGATTTCGAGTCCGGCGCATTCGATCACTCTGCCATACTTCCAAAAGTGAAAGCAAAAGTATAAAAATAATTTTGTATTACCAAACTTATTTGAAAGATAATTTTTCCAATCGACTTTTAAGACCCTTAGCTTGCGATTTACGAATGGATAACCTCATTGTGCATGTGTTGTCAAAATGCTGATGAAGAATCCTTGGGTTCATGTCTTTTATTATTTTCATAACATCGTTCATCATGGGATATGTAAATGAGAAATCAATTACTTCCTCAATATAACGTTCTTCAAGCGAGGAATTGAATATAGCGTTTGCAGCTGCGGTTTTGTATGCCGTAATTAAACCTCCGGTACCTAAATTTACACCTCCATAATAGCGTATCACGCAAATAAGGATATTTGTCAGGTCGTATCGTAACAATTGACCATAAATTGGCTTTCCTGCTGTAGATGACGGTTCTCCATCATCGTTCATTCTATATTCTTCTCCTTGAGTCCCTAAACGATAAGCATAGCAGCAATGTCGGGCATCATAGTATTTCTTTTTATATTCCTTGACAATATCCAACGCTTCCTCGGTAGAATTTATATGATGTGCAAAAGCGAGGAACTTACTCCGCTTTTCGGAATAAAATCCCTCGCCAATATTATTTTCTTTAATTGTTTTGTATTTATCGGATTTCAATTAAAGATTCTATCAAGAAAGCTTGTGAATGATTAAGCCTGAACGAAGTTTCGGTTCAAACCATGTTGCCTTCGGCGGCATGATCTTGCCACTGTCCGCAATGTCCATAATTTGTTGCATGCTTACGGGATAAAGAGCAAGTGCAGCTCTCATCTCACCGCTATCAACTCGCTTCTTGAGTTCTTCCAAACCACGAAGTCCACCAACAAAATCGATGCGATCGCTCGAACGGAGATCTTTGATGTTAAGAAGTTCATCAAGAATTAAGCGGCTTGAAATATCTACATCAAGTACGCCGATGGGATCATTGTTATCGTATGTACCTTCTTTAGCTACAAGACAGTACCACTCTCCATCAAGATAGAGCGAGAACTCATGAAGTTTTGTTGGTTTATAAACTGCCGCACCTTTCTTTTCAACGATAAAGTTCTTAGTCAATGCCTTCAAGAATTCTTCAGAAGTCATTCCGTTTAAGTCTTTAACAACTCTGTTGTAATCGAGGATAGTCAGTTCTGATGCTTGGAAGCAAACTGCCATGAAGTAGTTGTACTCTTCATTTCCTGTATGATTGGGGTTAGCTTTTGCTTTTTCACCACCTACGAGACCTGCAGCTGCTGAGCGATGGTGTCCATCTGCAATATAAAGAGATGGCATTTTAGCGAACTCTTCTGTAATGATCTTGATATCTTTATCATCAGATACGACCCAAAGTTGATGACGGAAGCCGTCAATAGGAGCTATGAAATCGTATTCCGGAGTTGTCTTGGAATAACGAGTGGTGAGCTCTTTAAGAATAGGATTATCTGGATAAGCGAAGAACACCGGTTCGATGTTGGCATCATTTACACGAACATGCTTCATGCGGTCTTCTTCTTTGTCGCGACGTGTGAGTTCGTGTTTTTTTATTACACCATCTACATAGTCTTGACATGCAGCACCCACGACAATTCCATATTGGGTATTTCCGTTCATGGTTTGAGCGTAGATATAGTACTGTTCTTTTTCATCTTGAACTAGCCATCCCTTGTCTTGGAACTTCTTGAAATTCTCAGCAGCTTTCTCGTAAACACGAGGATCGTATTCACTTGTCCCTTCCGGGAAGTCGATTTCCGGTTTGATGATATGATAAAGACTCTTTTCGTTGCCTTTTGCTTCTTCGCGAGCTTCTTCTGAGTTTAGTACATCGTATGGGCGGCTCTCCACTTGCTCAACGAATTCTTTTGGAGGGCGGACACCTCTAAATGGTTTTACTTTTGCCATAAATTAAAAAAAGACCACAAACTATTTAAGCTTCTGTCATAAATGCCATTAGAATAAATAGCTTGTGGTTGATTAAAAAATTATTTGTTTACTTGGAATTTTGTGTCACCGTTTGCAAAGAAAGCTTTGATTTGCTTTGCTGCGGCAATACCAGCGTTGATGTTAGCCTCTGCTGTCTGGGCACCCATCTTCTTAGGAGTTGTGAAGTAACGACCTTCGAACTTCGCGAAGTCTGCATCAGCCTCCGGCTTAATATCTGTGATAAACTTGAGGTCTTCACGTTCACCAAGGAGCTTAATAAGTTCCGGCTCATTAATAACTTCCTTACGAGCTGTATTGATGAGAATACCTCCCTTGTGCAACTTGTTTACCAATGCATAGTTGATGCTCTGTTTAGTTTCAGGTGTTGCGGGAATATGCAAAGAAACAATATCGCAGTTTTCAAACAAAGCCTCTTGGCTATCAACTGCCTTAACTCCGGCTTCTTCGATAACGTTCTTCGGGCAGAAAGCATCGTAAGCGTAAACTTCCATACCGAAACCTTTTGCGATGCGAGCCACGTTGCGACCTACGTTACCAAATGCCAAGATACCGAGTTTTTTGCCTTTCAACTCTGAGCCACTCTTGCCGTTGTAGAAATTGCGAACAGCATATACGAGAAGACCCAATACAAGCTCTGCCACGGCATTGGAGTTCTGACCGGGTGTGTTTTCTGCAACGACATTATGTGCTGTGGCTGCAGCGAGGTCAATGTTGTCGTATCCGGCGCCTGCTCTAACTACGATTTTCAGATTCTTGGCAGCATTGAATACATCGGCATCTGCCTTATCTGAACGGATGATAAGAGCGTCAGCGTCTTTTACGGCATCAAGTAACTGTGTTTTTTCTGTATATTTTTCTAATAGTGCAAGTGTATGACCTGCAGCTTCAACTTCTTTTCTGATACCATCAACAGCTGCAGCTGCAAATGGTTTTTCTGTTGCGATTAAAACTTTCATAAATTTTGTTATATTTTTAACGCAAGCACACGGACAATGACTATTATGTCGTGTCCGTGCATTCGCTTAAATTATTTAATTAGTGCTTTGCTTCAAATTCTTTCATGCAATCAACAAGTGCTTGAACACCTTCAACCGTTTGAGCATTGTAGCAGCTTGCTCGGAAGCCACCAACATCACGGTGACCCTTAATTCCAACCATGCCCTTAGAAGTAGCAAAGTCAAGGAACTCTTGCTGAAGTTCAGCATACTCGTCATTAAGAACAAAGCAGATGTTCATGTAAGAGCGATCCTCTTCTACCTGTACAGTGCCACGGAACAACTTGTTGCGGTCGATTTCGCCATACAACAAATCTGCACGCTGCTTAGCTAACTTAGCCATTGCTTCTACGCCACCATGAGTCTTAACCCAACGGAGGTTCTCCAATGCGGTGTAAATAGGAACAACAGGAGGAGTGTTGAACATGGAACCCTTCTTAATGTGAGTACGGTAGTCAAGCATTGTAGGAATATCACGAGAAACCTTGCCTAAAGCGTCATCCTTAATGATTACGAAAGTAACACCGGCCATAGAGAGGTTTTTCTGTGCACCACCATAAATACAATCGTATTTAGAAACGTCAACAGGACGACTCATAAAATCTGAAGACATATCACAAATCATGCGAACGGGTACGTCCAAATCTTTGTGAAGTTCAGTACCATAGATTGTATTGTTGCTTGTTACGTGTAGATAATCAACATCGGTTGGAACTTCAAAATTCTTTGGAAAATAGGTGAAATTCTTGTCTGCGGAAGAAGCTACTTCAACAACTTCACCAAATAATTTAGCTTCCTTGATGGCTTTGGTTGCCCAAACACCCGTTCTTAGATAGGCAGCCTTCTTGTTCAAGAAGTTGTAAGGGATCATACAGAATTCAAGAGAAGCACCACCGCCCAAGAAAAGAACAGAATACCCCTCTGGTACATTCAAAAGTTCCTTGATTAAGGCAACAGCTTCATCAACTACCGGCTGAAAGTCTTTTGCTCTGTGGCTAATTTCTGCCAAAGAAAGACCGCTACCATTGAAATCTAAAATCTGCTTTGCAGTGTTTTCAATTACTTCACGTGGAAGGATGCAAGGACCTGCATTAAAATTATACTTCTTCATAATGACATTAAAAATTTAAGTTTTATATGTTTTTTGATACTATTTTTTCAAAAGGTAATTTATCGTCCTATGTTGTCTGCGAAATTACAGCTAAAATTTGAAATAAGCAAATGTTTTTAGATATTTTTCATAAAATCCTACATTGTTATATTTTGACAAAACTTATACAATTGAGTAAAGGCAACAACATCTTGGAAGTTTTTTCATATTACTTCTTCCACGACGGTATTTAAGCCCTTTATTTTTACCCCTTTAGTAAGTTTAAGAACTATGTTTTTTTTACTTCTCCGCACTGCCACATAAGAAAATCTTGGCATGATGTCAATTTTTCCAATGTCAGTCATTGCTAATCCTCCTACCTTACAGAGAAAGCCCACAATGTCGCCTTTGGAGATTTTATCGTTTTTCCCTTTGCCTATATATATTGTGCACATCAAAGGTAAGGCTGCTTTGGGGAGTTGTGGAGGGATTGGGAAGGTCTCTACATTGGTACCAATATACTCGGGAAGTTCTTCTTCTGGGCTTAAGATGAAAAAAGAAGTTCCTTTTTTGTCCCATCGAGCTGTTCTTCCTATCCTGTGTGTGTAATCTTCTTCATTATCTGGCAAATGATAGTGAATAATATTATCCACGTTCGGAATATCGAGACCGCGTGATCCCAAATTCGTACTTATTAATATATTGGCAGACCCATTGGAAAATTTATACAGAGCACTTTCCCGTTCCTTTTGTTCTAACCCTCCATGGAATGGGGCAATGCCAAAGCTCATTTTCTTTAAAAAATCGGATACCCTTTGCACAGACTCTCTGTAATTTAGAAAAACAATACTGCTTTGTTGCTCCAAGCATAAAAGCAAATGTGCTAAGATGTCGAGTTTGTCCTTTGAGGGAGATAGCACTTGATAAAGTTTTATCCTTGTGGCAACATCTTTTTTATCAATCCTATAATCTAACTTTGAAACTTTAGTGAGATTTACGAAACTTGGAATCTCCTTCGAGTCAGTGGCTGATAGTAGAATTCTTCTTTGTATAAAGGGAAGTTTTTCAAGGAGTTGGTGCATTTCATCCTGAAATCCCATTTCAAGACATTTGTCGAATTCATCGATTACGACCAATTGGATACACGATACATCGAAATTTTTCTTTTCAAGATGATCATTCAGCCTACCGGGAGTTGAAATGATAATATGTGGATTAACATTACGAAGTAATCTATGTTCTTCCATAGTGCTTCTCCCACCATACAATGCCATAGATCTGATTCCTAATTTCATATCATTCACCACATTCATTGATTGTTTTGCAAGCTCTCTATTTGGAACCAAAACAACTACCTGTGGCGCATCTGAGTTTTCATCAATAAGCCGGGAGATAGGAAGGAGATATGCGTATGTTTTCCCCGTGCCGGTTGACGACAACAAGACAATATCGTTCTTAGTATGCAAAATAGCATCCCAAGATTTTTCCTGCATAGGAGTGAATGCTATACCTAATTTTTCTAAAAGCTTATCTTTTTCCATTTCTCAACTCGTCTATCGCATCAAATTCTTTACCCATATTCAAATTAAGATAAATTGTATATAGTGGTGCCAGCCACTTGTCTTTCATTTCTGGTGCCAATTCTTTGTATCTCGTTATGTATGGCAGTGCTTTCTCATACAATTTATCAATCTTAGCTCGTTTCGATTTATGTTGGCGGACTTTATCCATTTCTATGGCTTGATTGAAATATGACAATCCTAAGTTATAATAAGCGTCTGCAAACTTATCATTTTCTGCAATAAGTTGTTCGCAAATTTGAATACATTCATTGTATCTTCCCAAATTTAATAGCGCTGTACTCTTGGTGTAACGGAAAAGCACACTTGATGAATCGGCTTTTAACGCTCGATCAGCAATGATTAATGCAGACTTAAAGTCACCTTTTTCAGAATAGTATTCAAAGAGTCTTGGAAAGAAAAAAGAGAAATTGGGAAATGCGGAAAATCCGTCTTGAAGTGCGCGGAGATAGTTAGTTGTATCTGCATTTATCAAGAAGGCTTCAGCTTCATATTGACGTACAAAATTCAACATGGAGGAATCGCGTTCCGCCAATTTCATGTGGGTCATTATTTTTTTTGCATCTTTTAATTTGTAACCACAAAACATTGACCAATAAGCTGCATGAGGAATGAGAGCATCTTTCTGTAGATATTTATATTTTGCCAAAAGTGGTTGCGTGGCACTATTTATATAGTCAGCGAAATAGTCATATGCTTTTTGATATTCTTTCTTGTGAATTAAATATACTCCGCCATTAAATAAATTAGGTCGTATCGAGTTTAAGAACGCTGCATGATTTTCTCGGTATTTCGGTCTGATACGTCCCTTTGAATCTGGTTTAGCATCTATTGAATCAAAACTTGCCATTGAGCGGAACAGTCGTTTCGTGATGGAAAACAAGGTCGTGGTATCATACTTTTGCTTCAAATACAACTTTTCATTGCCTAATTCATATTGTTTAATTAGCGATTCACACAAAACAGCCCACACTTTCGTATTCGTGCGATTAGCGGAATCTTCCAGCAAAAGTCGCATAGATTTCTCTGCCTTTTCTAAACCTTTTCCGGTCTTTACTTGTTCTTGTGCCAACATGATTTGCTTTTTTTGTGCAAATATAATCAGTGGGAACAAAATAACGGTAAATATGACAATGCTCCGTTTCAAATTATTTCCTGAATTTATTAACCAATGGTTCCAATTCTTCTGTTTTGATTTTATCATCCAGCACGGTATAAACCATATATAGCGGACTAACCCAATCTACCTTATTACGTCGTGGATCCTTAGCTTTAACTCTTTCTAAATATACTTTTGCCTCAGTAAAGATATCCTTAAATTCATTATCTGAAGCCATTTCACCTCTCTTCTTTCTCTCTAATACATCATTTCTCGCTGCAATTCCCTTCATATTTAAACAGACCCCTATGTTGTAAGCTATGGGAATACTATTTTGGTCGAGTTTGTCTGCAGTCTTGTAAGCGTCTATTGCCTCATCCCACCGTTTTGCATGCATAGCTATTTCCCCCTTTAGTATCCAAGGAATGGTAGAGTTGTATTTTTCTTCCAATTGTTTGTCGATAAATTTTTCAATATTAAAATATGGGGTTGAGTTTTGATAAAACTTTATTATCCATGAGAAATAAGTCTCGTTGGTAGGGTCGGTTTCATAAAGTTTGGTCAGAACTGTGAGATATTTTAAGGAGTCTTCTTTCGTAACCATTTGTTGCTGCATGCATTGTGCTTTTATCTCGGCTGCTTCCAAAGCTGTTTCATCATGTTTCATAGAGAGATCGGCATATTCGTCAGCCTCTTCGAGATTATGTGATTTCAGGTTGTAGAACGACAAATAATAAGCAGCAACTCCACTTTCGTCTAAAAGCTGACATATTAATGGGTTGGTTGCGGTAGTCAAATATAATTTGAAAACATTTAAGCCTTCCTGTCGTGTATATGTATTCTTGGTAAGAAATATACCCGCATCAATTAGTTTCGAATGTAAATGAGCAGCTCTTACTGAGTTGTCTTCGGAGAAAACAGGCTTTACCTTTCCTTTTCGGTTAGGCATTCTGTCGTATTTATCACTTTCAAGTGTATAATTATATGCTTCTATCACAGCGCGATAGATTGTAACAGAGTCCCTAATCGATTTATTATTAACGATGTTATAGGCCTTTATTGCTCTCTGATTCATTTCTGCAGCTAACTTTCTATAATCTTGAGCATATAGAAAGCAGATACTTGCTGACAAACATATAAAACAAAAGAGTCGTTTTATCATAAGCAATGATTTAAAATAGTAAAAATCCCTTCTTTGATATTGTTGTATCAAAGAAGGGGAGACAGCCTTTAATTAGTAACTCCGGCATCGTTTGCTGCCGCTTGAGTTTCAGGTGCTTGCGCTCCTTTCACGAAGTAATAGCAGCCATAAAGAGGATATGCCCATGAACTTTTCTTTTCTTTCATGACATCCAATTTCTTGGCCGCTTCCAAATATGAAATAGCTTCGTTATAGACAACATTAAACTGCTGACGAGCAGCAGGTGTTAAAACGCCCTTTACTTGAGCTACGCGATCTTGTGCTTTATAGAAGAGGCATTGACCAATGGAAGCATTAAGAGCTATCCGGGTGTCGTCATCTTTTGCTAATGCTAATGCTTTCTTGAAAGAATTTGCCGCAGCCTCATATTCTTTTTTCTGGCTATCGAACTGACCTCGCATAACAAGTGCTCCGAAACTGTTGGGATTCTTTGCCAACTGCTCATTCACAATCTTATCAGCTTTATCTTGCATTCCCAGAGAACTATAAGTAGAGGTCAGTGTAGTCAATATTGCATCATTGGAAGGATCTTCCGCATAAATGGTTTCGAGTTTTGCAGCATAAGCTAAAGAGTCTTGGCGAGTTTTCAACTGTGCTCCCAACACTGCTAACTTCAATTGTTGTGCTTCTTTTGCACGTTCTGGATTTTTCAACGCATACTCTACATACTTTTCTGCTTTAGCGTAATCTTTGTTCTGATATGCGTAGTAAGTTGCGAAATATGCGATTTCAGTTAAGTTCTGATCTTTTGATTTGTCGAATTTAGCAAACATAGGACAATCTGCTGTTTCTACATATCGAGCCAGATACTTATAGGCTTTGGCATTATCCTTAGCATTCTGATAAAAGATACCGCCGTTGATAAGCTGTGCGCGAAGTGCGTAGAGCTGGTCGACAATAGTTCCAAACTTAGGTTTAATTTTACCTTTCGCATTGGGCATATTGTCATACTTGATTGCTTCACTTCCCGCATCAAAAGCATAGCCAACAGACTCGTAGAGTCCTGCTTCATCCACAGGCTTGTTTCCTTCTTTTCCCATTTGTTTTTGGGTTTCATTTTCAAGTTCAATGGCTTGTTCAGCATTAACTTTCTTCATCGCCAATTCAAAAAGCTTATTGTATGCTTTTGCTTTTTCTGCATTATCAACAAGTTGCGATAAACTTGACTGTAATAATGATGAAGCCGTAGCATAATTATCAGCTTTCAAAATGGCTTTTAGTGGTTCGCTGTCACCGGCAAATGCAGCAGATGTTCCTAATAACATCAAAGCCGCGATCATAAATTTTTTCATAATCTGATATATTTAAATTGTTTTTATTTTTGTTCTGTCATGGATGAAACGTCAATTTACTATTTTTATTTTATTCAAAATCAACGTTTGGTGAGTTATCTTCATCAGAAATTGATGTAGAGTTATTCAGGTTGTCCGACGCCCCTTCAAAATCGCTTTTGATTTCTTCATCGGACTTACTCCATTGCGCTCGACTCTCTTCTTCTATTTGCTCTTCCAATTCGGCACTCATTACTTTACAAACGGAAGCGATTACATCATTTTTCTTCGTGAGGTTAATTAAGCGAACACCTTGGGTTGCTCTACCCATTACCCTGCACTCGGCTACAGCTAAGCGAATTACTATTCCGCTCTTGTTAATGATCATCAAGTCATTATCGTCTGTAACATTCTTAATAGCTACCAGCCTTCCTGTTTTTTCTGTAATATTTAAAGTTTTTACGCCTTTACCACCTCTATTGGTCAGTCGATAGTCTTCTACCATGGAACGCTTTCCGTACCCTTCTTCTGAAACAACCATAACCGTGTCTTTATCCGGATCATTGACAACAATCATTCCAATGACTTCATCTTGACCATCTTCGTCCAATCGCATGCCTCGTACGCCGGTGGATACACGTCCCATAGAGCGTACTGTCTCTTCATTGAAGCGACAAGCCCGACCATTACGATTTGCAATGATAAGTTCGTTTTCGCCGTTAGTAATGCGCACATCAACGACCTCGTCTCCCTCATTGATATTAATGGCAATAACACCATTTGCTCTTGGGCGAGAATAAGCGCGTATTGATGTCTTTTTTACCAGACCTTGTTTTGTGGCAAACACTATAAAATGATTATCCAAGAAAGTCTCATCTTCCAAATCGCTTATTCTTAAAAACGCGTTTACGCTGTCATCCGGGGCAAGTGCCAACATGTTTTGTATAGCGCGACCTTTTGAGTTTCTGTCTCCCTCTGGGATGTCGTAACATTTCATCCAGAAGCAACGTCCTTTTCTAGTAAAGAAAAGCATGGTCTGATGCATGGTTGCGGGATAAATAAACTCAGTGAAGTCTTTGTCGCGAGTCTTGGCTCCCTTGGATCCGACTCCGCCACGTGCTTGTTCTTTGAAATCGGCAAGCGGTGTACGCTTGATGTATCCTAAATGGCTAATAGTGATGACCACAGGATCATTAGGATAGAAATCTTCAGCATTGAATTCGTGCTCATCTGGAATAATCTCGGTACGTCGTTCATCTCCATACTTCTCTTTTACTTCCAACAATTCCTCTTTCATTACCTCCTTGCAACGTTCCGGATTGTTAAGAATTTCTTGCAACTCTTCAATGGTCTTCATCAATTGCTCGAACTCTTCATGTAGTTGTTCCATTCTCAGGCCCGTTAGCTGGGAGAGGCGCATATCTACAATAGCTTTGGATTGTAATTCGTCCAACGCAAATCGTTTCTCCAAGTTGGCTTGGGCTTCTGAGGGAGTTTTGCTTGCACGAATAATGTGTACTACTTCGTCGATATTGTCGCAAGCTATAATCAACCCTTCTAAGATATGGGCACGTTCTTGTGCTTTTTTCAAATCGAAATTTGTACGACGAATTGTAACATCATGTCGGTGTTCAACAAAATACTTGATACATTCTTTCAGACTCAATAGTCTAGGGCGACCTTTCACTAATGCAATGCAGTTTACTGAGAATGAACTCTGTAAAGCCGTCATTTTGAACAGTTTGTTTAAGATCACATTCGCATTGGAATCGCGTTTGACATCTACAACAATACGCATTCCTTGACGTCCAGTTTCATCATTTACGTTGGAAATGCCTTCTAAACGTCCATCTTTCACCAAATCGGCAATATATTCTATGAGCTGTTGTTTGTTTACCCCATAAGGTATTTCCGTTATAACAATTTTATCATGTTGATCATTGCTTTCTATTTCAGCTTTCGCGCGCAACACGATACGTCCTTTACCGGTTTCGTAAGCATCCTTCACCCCCTCAAGTCCATAGATAAAAGCTCCTGTTGGAAAATCGGGTGCCGGAATGTACTTCATTAATTCATCGATGGAAATATCGGGGTTATCTATGCAAGCACAACAGCCATCTATTACCTCGTTGAGGTTGTGGGTTGGCATATTGGTTGCCATTCCTACCGCAATTCCATTGCCTCCGTTTACCAACAAATTAGGAATTTTTGTAGGCATCACTGCAGGCTCTTGTAAGGTATCATCGAAATTATTTACCATATCAACGGTGTCTTTTTCGATATCGTCCATGACATGTTCTCCCATCTTTGCCAAACGACACTCTGTATATCTCATTGCAGCAGGCGAATCACCATCCACCGAACCGAAATTTCCTTGACCATCAACGAGCTTGTAACGCATGTTCCATTCCTGCCCCATACGCACTAAGGCACCGTAAACGGAAGAATCTCCGTGTGGGTGATATTTACCTAAGACTTCACCTACAACGCGGGCGCATTTTTTGTATGGCTGATTACTGAAATTGCCAATCCCACGCATACCGTATAGGATACGGCGGTGTACGGGCTTAAAGCCATCACGAACATCCGGAAGTGCACGCGCTACAATTACCGACATGGAATAGTCGATATACGAGCTTTTCATCTCTTCCTCAATGTTGATTTTTAAGATTCTGTCGTGATCTATTGTCTGATTTTCGTCCATTATTAATTTATAGTAATTGTTGTATCGTTTTTGATTAGCTTGAGTTACCTAAAAATAGGTAGAAATCGCCTATAATGGCGTTTATTTTCGATTTAAGCCGTACGAACGGCTTGAACACGGTGTAAAAGTACAAAAATAAAATGATACTGATGCAGCTTAAAATGAAAATATAAATGATTTTAAGGATTGTTATAAATGAGAAATGTCAGGGCGGATTCCATAAGCAAGTGCAAAATTACACAATTCTTTGTTTAATCATATCTTTTGGCTTTTGAAATTGATTCTTTTTTCTTGGTCTGTTGTTTAATTTCTCTATTATATGTTTTATCATTCCCTTGGATATACCTTTGAAATTGGTCTTCTTAGGTATATATTGCCTGATGAGTCCATTCATGTTTTCAATTGCCCCCTTTTCCCATGAGGAGTATGGATGCGCAAAATAAACAGTTGTACCCAGTTTTCTTGCTATAATCTCATGTGCTGCAAACTCACTTCCGTTGTCCGTGGTAATAGTCCTGACTGGCAATTGGGACTCTCTAAGCAGCCGCACCACGGCATGCGCCAAAGGTACGGCCTGTTTTCCCGTTTCAAGTTTCTCCATGAGCATATAACAGCTCTTCCTGTCCACCAGCGTTACGATGGCACCTTTTCCATTCTTTCCCACGATGGTGTCCATTTCCCAATCGCCTATGGAACGACCGTCTGCCTCGACGGGTCGTTCGTCAATCGAAACTCTGTTAGATATCAGTGCGCTGCCCGACATATTAGATGTCCTGCCCTTGTGCCCGCCATGGCGAAGGTGTTTCCGGATATTATCCTTATGGTGCGGGGAACTGGCTGCTATCCAATTATAGATAGTAGACTTGGAGACCTTCATGCCTTCCTCTCTCCTAAGCCAGCCGGAAACTTCCTCGGGGGACCATTGCTCATGGCGGATAAGTTCAAACACACGGCTGCGGACATAAGGCTTGACAGAACGGTTGCCAGGGTTGTTCGACTTGCGACGGCGAGCTCTGAGTATTGCCAAATGACAGCTGTAGATACCCTTCTCATTTGAATTACGATTAATTTCGCGAGAGACGGTACTTACAGACACGCCAATTGTCTCGGCTATAAAACTAAGTGAGAATTTCTTTTGGAGTAACACACTTATTGTGTATCTTTGCTCCGAGGTTAATTGTTTATACATTGCAATACAAAATTAGTTAATCTCAGGGAGAGGGACGAAAGTCTTTCTCTTTTTTTGTATTGCTTAAGTTATCCGTCAATGCTCTTTGGGGGCTTCGCGCCCCCAGCCGCAAGGCAAACCTCCGCGGTGTTTTTCATAGTTATTGCACCCACAGAGATTTTGCACTTCTATTTGGAATTAGCAGT
>NZ_LR027820.1:626385-666537 GCF_900607215.1 Prevotella rectalis | reverse complement strand
GTATTGCTTAAGTTATCCGTCAATGCTCTTTGGGGGCTTCGCGCCCCCAGCCGCAAGGCAAACCTCCGCGGTGTTTTTCATAGTTATTGCACCCACAGAGATTTTGCACTTCTATTTGGAATTAGCACAGCATTGTTCCCAATTGTTGTAATTACTCTCATGCCTATGAAGTTCTCAAAAACTAAAATAAATGTGTTCCAAAAATCATTATCCGGAGGCGAGGAACACATGGAGAAAGCCAGTAGTATCCTAAATTATTTTTTAGAGAACTCACGAAATATCAAATAAACTATACGGACCTGATGTGTTTTCTCTAACCATATATAGTATATACCTCGGTTCAGTCGAAATTTAGTGGGGGAGGGAGGAGGGGGGATGCCATAATTCTTAAATCCGGAAAACCGGAAGGAACTGTTATTTTACGACACCAAGTCTAGTATGATTTATCAGCAAAAAGCTTAGTCTTCTACTGTCCACGTTACAGTATCTTCACCCATATCTTCATTTTCTTCCGCTATTTCCACAACAGAAGACTCCGGCTCTTTTACGTTCACCTTCACTTTTGTGTTCACATTACGTTTAAGATCAACTACCTTCTCTGCTTGTAGATTGGTTCCATCCTCTTTCTCCCATGTCAAAAGAAACTTAAATTCCCCATGGTAACCATCAATACTTGCTAAGTCAATTCTATTGAACGAATAAATGGATGAATGATCATATATAGGATCAGTTGGATTCAATGTTAAGGTGTTGTAAAGATAAGTGATATTTAGTTTACCCTCTGAGGGTGGTGTTATTATGAGATGCAAACCAAAGACTGCTCGCTTAGTCTGTAAAGCAACTTTTTGAGAACTCGATGGGTCAAAATTCTCCAACACACCATATGATTTGTACATACGAGGATATAAAACCGTTTTAGTCGTAGATATTCTTGTCCGTCCCTCTTGAATATTTGAGAGATTTATACTCGTTGATTTAATAAATTTATTTTCAGCTTTTGTGGGCAAATTATCTTTGCTCCCATGGAGGAATGGAGCGAAAAACTCTCCATCTTCATTATATACAGCATCTTCAGCATTTGTTACAACAAGACACTCAAAGCGATATACATTTCCCTTTGTGAGTACTATCTTCATCTGAGATGGATCGGTAAACAATCCATACGCATATTTGGCATATGACTTTACACCTGTTTTTTTCTCATATATATTAATAGCATAAAACTTTCCTTCCGCAGCATCTACACGCGTCATAGGCATATCTGACACATTTATAAATTCCTCATTCACATTGAATGAAACCATACACGTGTCGTGAGACTTAACGTCAGATTTATCAAAATCATTCAAAATCGCCTTTTCGCAGGATGACAACCCGATAAAACAGATTATCATAGTAGCCAACAAATAAATCTTTTTCATTTTATTATCGGATAAAGGTAGTAAGAGCGTTTTATTCATTTTCATAATATTTAATATATAAAATATGTTGATACAAAGGTACAAATAAAAAAGTAAAAAAAATAAATTTTTCATTCAAGTTTAACAATTATTTATTCTTGCATTCTAACACATCCTCTAAATTACTCAACTCTCAGATTTAGCTATTCATGATATATAATATAATCAATTTATCATAAGTCTCATTATCAATTTATATGACATATATTTAGACTTCACCTGAGAACTGCTTTATTCTTTGTTCTTCCGATAGCTTGCACACGAGAATAGAATCGCTCGTTGTAGCAATGATATAACTATCAAGACCTTGAATGACAACTTTCTTATTGTTGGTTGAATGAATGATACAATTTTTGCTATCAAAAACATTTATGTTGTCGCCTATAATTGCATTTCCATATAAATCGCGTTTTGTTTGCATCAGCAAAGAGCCCCAGGTTCCAAGATCGCTCCATCCAAAATCAGCCGGACATACAAATATTTCCTCTGCTTTTTCCATAATAGCGTAATCAACTGAGATACTCTCACATTCAGGGTATATTTTATTGATAGCTATTTGTTCATTTTGCGTTCCGAGATTATCATAAATCTGTTCGAAAATCCTTGCAATTCCCGGTTGATAAATTCTAAACGCGTTAATAATAGTTGATAAACTCCAAATAAATATTCCTGCATTCCAAAAAAATGATTTTTGTTGGATATATTTCTCTGCCGTTTCTAAATCGGGCTTCTCGCGGAACTGATCTACTCTAAATATTTCATTGTTTCTTGCCGATGGTATTGTAAGGTCAGCCTGTATATAGCCATATCCTGTTTCTGGTCTGTTTGGTTTCATTCCTAACGTTACAATAGCGTCGGTTTCAGATGTAAAGCCAAGACAATTTGAAATAACTCTTTTGAATTCTACAGTGTTTGTAACTATATGATCGCTTGGCGTGACTACAATATTAGCTTTCGAGTCTTCTTTCTTAATTCTCCAACTCACGTAAGCGATGCAAGGAGCAGTATTACGCCGACAAGGTTCTGTTAGAATATTTTTAATTGGAATTTCCGGTAATTGCTCATGAACAATCTCAGAATACTTTTCATTAGTTACTATCCAAACGTTTTCATTGTTGATGATACCGTCAAATCGTTCATAAGTTAATCTTAATAATGATTTCCCTACCCCAAGAACATCAATAAATTGTTTAGGACGTTCGATAGTACTCATTGGCCAAAATCTGCTACCAACACCTCCGGCCATTATTACCAAGTGATTATTTGAATGTTTCATGATTTTATGATTCTTATTTCGCAAATATACGAATAATATTCTAATTTTCAGTTGTTCATGGTATTTTTAATTACAAGTGATGGCAAAAAGTGAACATTATTTCGTCTTTCATCGACCGAGTGCGCCTCGCTACACTCACTTTTCAAGTCAAAATACTGCATGGGAAGCAAACGAAAATATTGTGGCTATTAATTTTGAATAGCTGCACTTGTTAAAACAGACATAAGCTGTTATCTGAACTTTCTCGCACCATAGCTTTTTGCTCTGCAACTTCTAATTTGTTCAGCAGTGATTGCTTTGCTAATTTAATCATAATATTTTGGGGATTTATTTTATAGCGTCCCCTTTTTATCCTTATAACTTCTGAATTTGGTATTAGGCTTGTTCTATACAAGTAAGATCTTACATATAGATGTACGTCATCGGGGCTGATTGGAAAAAAGAATGAATTGCAAGCATTAAAGACGTGACAAGAAATCTTACGCACAGGCAGACCATTTGCGCCGGCTTCAATTAAAACTCGTATAACTTCTTCTTTATACCTCTCCATATCAGAGTTATAGGAGTCAATACAATTAAAATAATTGCAGACTCCTATTTTTTAGCATCATTTGTTATGCTAAAGCAATTTTATTTGCTTCACCTTTAACCTTTCCTTCTTTTGAAAGCCATCCAATCCCGAGATAAACTTCTTCGGTCGAAATGTTAGCAGCTTTAGCAATCTCTGTTACTAAAAGCGGTTTATCCGCTGCAGCTAACGCATTGTACACATCTCCTGCCTTGAACCCTATATTCTCAGAACCCAAATCGATTACTCTAACAGGTTTCTTGGCAACAGTTTTTCTATTTGTTACCTTCTTTGGTGCTACTGTTGTTGTTTTCTTTTCTACCATATTCAACATCAATTAATTAAATTCAACTTTAATCGAAAAAAATCTATTGCAAATGTACTTTTATTTTCTTGATAAATCTAATTTCCTGCTGAAAAAAAAGAGAAAATGCTTCTTGTTTGCCACTGAACATTAATTTTATTGATTTATATCAATGATCTTTTATTCTTTAATGTCCAATTTTATATGCAATTCTTCTAATTGTTTATCGGCTAATTGTGAAGGAGCATCAAGCATTACATCTCTGCCACTATTATTCTTGGGAAATGCTATTACATCTCTGATTGAGTCGAGACCGGCCATGATACTGACATATCTGTCCAATCCGAATGCCAACCCGGCATGAGGTGGCGCACCATATTTAAATGCATTCATTAAAAAGCCAAACTGTTCTCTTGCTTGCAGTGGAGTAAATCCAAGTACCTCGAACATTTTTTCTTGAAGTTCCGTGTCATGAATACGAATGGAGCCTCCACCGACTTCAATCCCATTGCAAACGAAATCATACGCCATGGCTCTTACTTTTTCCGGATGTTCTTTCAAGAGTGGTAAATCTTCCGGGTTGGGCATCGTGAAAGGATGATGTGTTGCCATTAAACGTTGTTCTTCATCACTCCACTCGAATAGTGGGAAATCTACAACCCACAAACATTTAAATACGTTATTATCTCTCAGCCCGAGACGGTTTCCCATCTCTAATCGTAACGTACATAATTGCATGCGAGTCTTGTTGGGGTTATTTCCTGACAATATGAGCAATAGATCTCCGTCATTAGCATGGGATACCTGTTTTATTTTATTAAGCTGTTCGGGTGAGAAAAATTTGTCGATAGAACTCTTCACAGTACCATCCGAGTTAAATTTAATATAAACCAACCCTTTAGCACCAACTTGTGGTCGTTTGACGAAATCGGTAAGCTCGTTTAATTGTTTTCGGCTGTAATTTGCACATCCCGGAACCACAATTCCACCAATATATTCCGCATCATTAAACACCGAAAAATCGCTTATTCCTTTGAGAGAGTCCATTAATTCAATGAACTCCATACCAAAACGTAGGTCAGGTTTGTCAGAACCAAAACGTCTCATGGCTTCTTTCCATGTTATTTGCTCTAATTTTTCCGGTAACTCTACGCCTCGTATTTCCTTAAACAGGTGTCTTGCCATATCTTCGAATATTTCAATAACATCCTCTTGATTGGCAAATGACATCTCGCAGTCTATTTGTGTAAATTCAGGTTGTCTGTCAGCCCTTAAATCTTCATCTCTGAAGCATTTGGCAATTTGAAAATAGCGGTCGAAACCGGCAACCATAAGCAGTTGTTTAAGTGTTTGAGGGCTTTGAGGCAAGGCATAGAATTGTCCGGGATTCATGCGAGACGGAACGACAAAATCGCGTGCCCCCTCTGGCGTTGAGCCAATCAATATTGGCGTTTCAACTTCAATAAAATTTCTGTTATCCAAAAAGTTGCGGATGAGTATGGTCATTCTATGACGAAGTTCTAAATTCTTTCGTACAGATGGGCGGCGTAAATCCAAATAACGAAACTTCATTCTGAGGTCATCTCCCCCATCGGTGTTATCCTCGATGGTAAAAGGAGGGGTCAAAGACGGACTTAATACGTTTAGTTCTTTTACGATTATTTCAATGTCCCCGGTAGGTATTTTAGTATTCTTGCTTTGACGTTCATTCACAACGCCTTTGATTTGAATACAATACTCTCTACCGAGCTTATTAGATTCGTCGCAAAGCTCCTTATTTTCAGCTTCATTGAAAACCAATTGGGTAATGCCGTAGCGGTCGCGCAAATCTACAAAGGTCATACCTCCCATTTTTCGGGTACGTTGTACCCACCCTGCAAGCACGACTTCTTTGCCACTATCAGCCAATCTTAGCTCACCACATGTTTTTGTACGATACATTCTATATTCTTTTTGATTTTTCTATTGCAAAGGTACAACTTTCCTACGAAAAAAGAAACAAAGATTTCTCAAATCAAAGTTTTTGATATGTTAAAACCGGAAAATATCAACTTAATAAGTGTAAAAAAACAAATGTTCTCTAAACTTTCTAACTACTTTTGCATCATAATGACAATAAATTAAATATTCACAATTATGAAAAAGGTTTTATTATTCACTTTGTTAATTATGTTTGGTTTGTCATACTCGATGGCACAGAACCAAGCCAATATTAAATTTGACAAGGTAGTTCACAATTTTGGAACATTCTCAGAATCTAACCCGGTGCAAAAAGTAACGTTTACATTCACGAATATCGGAAAGGCTCCCTTGATCATTAATCAAGTTGTAGCAAGTTGTGGATGCACAGTTCCTCGGTATGATAAACGTCCTATAGCTCCCGGACAGAAAGGTTCAATAGATATAACTTATAATGGTACCGGTAAATTTCCGGGACATTTTAAGAAGAGCATTACTGTACGAACCAATGCCGCAACTGAAATGACTCGCCTCTATATTGAGGGAGTGATGGAAGCAAAAAAATAGTGTATTTTTAACATCTAATTTGGAGATAACCGCCAGATTTTAGGAGGGTATCTCCGAATTTTTTCTGAAAAGTTTAAAAATCTCCATTCAAGAACTTAGGTATTATCATGCAATGCGAGCAAGACAAAATACAAGTATATCTTCATTTAAAGAATTAGCTGAAATTCTCTATGTAGTGGAAATTATAGAAGTCTTATTGACAGCAAATCCTGACTTGCTCCCCAGCAGAGCCCCATTATGCTTCAGACTGCATAGCAAAGGTATATAAACTCTTTGAATATTCTGAATAAAGCCAGCCTGCAATTTGAGCTATTGAACACCTAATACAAAAAAACAGCCTGCAAAATGAGCTATACGCCAAATTATTGAAGTCTTATTGACCTTATTATAACGTGAGTTCGATGAATTATAAGTGTCTATAAATTTGGTGATTAGCGAAAATTGTTGTAACTTTAAGGTATTGATATACAAACAATTACAAACAAAAATCGCTATGATCACCGAAGACAAAGTTACTGAAATATTTTGTATGGCAGATGATTTCTGCAAGTTTTTTGATCCAATGGTGGCAAAATATACGCTAAAGCCTACCGGAAAACGAAAGTATCATCGATATTCCACGATGTCAAAGGCAGAAGTCATGCTGATAATGATCCTTTTTCACGACTCTGGTTATCGCTGCTTTAAACATTTCTATCTTGAAAAAGTATGTAAGCATTTGCGTCATTTGTTTCCTAAAGTTGTCTCATACAACCGTATAGTAGAATTAGAAAGGGAGGTTCTCATTCCACTCGCTTTGTTTATCAAGAAAGTCTTGTTAGGAAAATGCACGGGCATAAGTTTTGTTTACAACACACCACTGCGTGTCTGCAAGAACCAAAGAATACATATTCATAAGGTTTTAAAAGGTATAGCCCAAAGAGGAAAATGCTCCATGGGTTGGTTCTTCGGTTTCAAATTGCATTTGATTTGTAATGAGAAAGGAGAACTTCTCAACTTTATGGTAACACCGGGAGATGTTGATGATCGTAAGCCATTGGAATACAAAGCGTTTGTAGATTTCATATATGGCAAGCTGGTCGGAGACAAGGGGTACATTGGTAAGAATCTCTTCCAAAGGCTGTTTGTGGATGGAATACAACTTATTACCAAGCTGAAAAGCAACATGAAAGGAGCTTTAATGAGCGTTTCTGACAGACTCTTACTCAGAAAAAGAGCCATTATAGAAACTGTGAATGATGAGCTTAAGAATATTGCACAGGTGGAGCACTCCAGACATAGATGCTTTGACAATTTTATCGTCAATTTATTAGGTGCTATTGCAGCCTATTGCCTGTTCCCAAAAAAGCCGTGTATCATTGTACAAAGGACTATTGACACACAGCTTGCTCTTTTCTGAATTCGTCGAACTCACGTTCATTTAGGTGGTCACTGCTGCTTACTACTTCAATGGATATATAGGCAGGGGGGGTGTCGCAACTAATAGGAAGGACTTCCGTAAACTCATTACGAATGCCATTGATTAAGGCAAGCACAGCCTGTGGGTCATCCATAATTGGTATAAGATGATTGAGACAAGCAATCTGCGAGGACAGAGTATGACCGGATGGTCCATTTCCTCGCCACCAATCAATATGGTTGTCGGTAAAATAGGCCTTAACCTTTTCGCGGATGGGAGCATAAAGGTTCGCTTCAGGTTCTTGCAGAACAAAGGGTCGTGGCTTACCCATAAATCTGCCACCACCAGCTACCAAGTTGAATACCTTCCCCTCTTCAATGAGCACTTCTTGGCGGGCGTATTGTTGATTCTTATAGTTCATAACAGATTCTTCTGAGATTAGCTTAACCAGTTTTCCTTGATGAATGCAATTATTTTATCTCTCCGTTCAATAATTTGGGCTTCACCCCATTGTCTGTCTTCCTTAAGAGTCTCGAAGATTTGCTTCTGAGAGTAGAAAATACTATTGTATATTTCCATAACTTCACCTTCAGCCGGATTATGATTTTTTTTGGATGAATTATTGCCCCATGTCAGGAGGGAAAGATTACCGATATTATTGAGATATTCGTTGCAGAAATCTTCTGTGTAGGTAGTAAAATCAGGGTTCTGAGGTGTGATATGATCTAATGTATTGGATACTGATACATCACGGAATACGTTGGTGCATTCGTCAGGAGATAAAAGTGGCTGACGGGCTTTTGCACGGAGATAATTCTCATATTTATATAGCACGTAGCGCAGTTCTCTACGATAATGATATTTATTGGCTGTGAAATAACGTAAGCAATCACCATCAAAATTCCAATATCCCTTGAAGCCATGTTGACTTTTGTAGTTTAAATCGGCTATGAGGCTACCATAATCGTCATGCTTATAGTTTTTGGCAATGGCAATCAAGTTATTGGTGCGATAACCCCCGAGTGTATAGGTCATTTTGAATAAAATCTTTTCAACCCATCTAAGGGCATCATCAATAGCCGGAATGTTTCTGACTTCCGTGCCCTTACTGTTATAATGACAGAGTTTGAGCACCAAAGGCATTGCATTAGCCTTGTCGAGGATGCAAACATCAGAGATGGGACTGTTGAAGAGATGCCAACTATTTTCAATTTCGCACATCAAGGAGAAGGTACGACACAGTTCACTGGAAAATTTGCTAATCCATCCAGCCTTGTCAACTACACGTTGCAGCCGCTCTTTGATGGCATCTAATGGGGCATCGTAACTGGAGAGAAAGGCCGAGCAATGATAACCTAATACTGTATCTTCTTTCGTTTCGAGCTTCTCAATATAGTTGTATATAGATGCAAACTTAGCTTCCAATGAATGTATGTTGCTTATCGCATTTCCCGCATTACATCGATAGATTTGATGCATCAAGAAGGCTTTTAGCTTTTCCAATGTAGTAAGTCCTAACCCTCGGTCATTTTGAAAGGCAAAAATCTGTGTGGCGGTTAGTTTGGCTGTTTCACCTTTAAGAAGGAAGGTTGTGATTACGGCATTATCAATCACCGAGAACCATCTATACAATACCTCAACCTCTGTTTGTGCCGACATCTTCTCGCTGAAGAACAAAACAGCTTCCCGTATGCGACGTTCTGACCGCCGTCCCGTTTCGATACTATCATCATTGGAGCATTCCACTACATAACGATTAAAGAAAGAAGCATCCTCTGATACAGTTTCAAATTTCTGACTACCATATCGTGGCTGAAGATAGCGTTCATATATCTGTTCGGTTGCATAGGTAGTATTGTTGAACTCAAAAGTAATAATTCCTCTTTTGCGCAACTCTTTCACTAAACAACTCATAAAAATGACAGTAGTGGTAAGCCGCTGTTGTCCGTCAATGAGCTCGTATCTGTTTCCTTGAGCTTTTTCAAATAAATAGTGTCCAAGAAAATAAGCAGACTCATCGGGTTGGTCGATAATATCATTCAGATACATATCGACTTGTCCTGCTCGTCCGTCTTTACCTACTCGCCAAGAATAGGCTCGTTGATAACTCGGTATAACGAAAGTTATCATATCTTCGCCAAATAGGCGACCAATTGTTGTTTGATTATCCATAATATTCACTGATTTATTAGTTCTAATTCTTTGAGATACAGCCGTGCGCACATCTCCGCATCATCGCCGGCACGGTGGTGGGTACCTTCAGGGATGCCGAGCTGCTCACACAGGTAGCCGAGGGTGTTGCAGCCGAAGTCGTACACCTGTCGGGCTGTCTTTAACGAGCACTGCCAGTTGATTTCGGGTAAATGCAGACGATAAAGTTTTGCAGAGTGTTCATGGCTGCTGCGGTCGAAGGGAGCGTTGTGCGCTACGAAGGTGTTAAACTCATCGAGGTATAGGTGCTCAATCTCTTCCCAAACTTCTGGGAAGGAAGGTGAGTTCTCTGTATCTTCAGGTCGAATGCCGTGGCATTGCATGTTCCAGTAGCTATATAGATTTTCTTCTGGCTGTACCAACCAAGAGCGAGTTTCTACCACTTCGCCACCCCGTACCACGCAGATGCCCACCTCGCAGATGGAGGCACGTTTAGGTGTAGCTGTTTCAAAGTCGATGGCGATAAAATTTAATCTGTCTTTCATTGCTCTTTTTCTTTATAGTACGACATCAGGTTCTTGGCAAAGTTGCGCATCTCATTACGCACCGATGCCGGCTCAAGTACTTCAATTTGATCGGCCTGAGCCAATAGGGCCTGATATAGGTCATAGTTTGGGCGTACGGTCAGTTCAAAATAGGAAGCTTCATCATCCTTCAGTTCTACAAGCTCACGTTGCGACTCGTGTATTGGCAGGGTACGAAGATAATCAGGACCACCATTGTAGGCCTTCAACATAACTCTTATGGGCTCTTCTTTAGAATGGATGATACCACAGCATCCACGGAAGTATTCATCGATGTCGAAGTCTTCCTTCATCTGGAAAGATGAGCCTGTAGGATGGCAGTCGAGAATGCGGTCGAGTGCATAGACCATATATACATCTTCTGGACGGTCGCCACCATCTTCTTTGTTCTTTTGGCGATTGCGATTGGAGTAATACGGACTTCGAGCCAATACATACCAACGGCGCTTCACTACTTTGAGGTAGTAAGGCTCGATGTCGAAATACCAAGGCTCAGGTTTTCCAAAACCTTGATGCGTGACATTGAGCACCTGATTATTGCGCATCGCATCGGTGATGACATTGAGCCATTTGTGACCAGAAGGAACATTCTCGAAGATGATACGTCCTTTCAGTTTTCGATCTGCCTGAATCTGATTCATAGCCGTATAGGAATCAATGAACCAAATGCGAAGATTATCTTTCTCCAAGTCTTCGGAATGGTCGATATAATACTTATAACCACCCTTGATGTCACAAGCGATTTCCACCTCAAAAATGTCGAAGATGGCTTTGCGATGGTTATGAAAAGTGCGGAGGGCGAGATCATCATCGTCCCCATAGCTCAACCCGCTTCTATGCCAGAGGTCATTTACCTCCTCATAGGTCAGTCGGCCATATCGTCTGAATTGTTCTATCAGCCATACGTAACGGCCAAAGATATTTGCTGCCATACGCTATTTGTTATTGTTTGCTTACAAAGGTATATAATATCCTATGAAATATTGTGGCATAGGATAAAAGTTTTGCTTTAGACGTTGATTTTTAACGTATTCGCTCTTTGCAAAACTGCTTCCGTCAACATTTTGCACAGTAATCTCCACGCCAAACTTCATCAAACTGTCCAATAGCAGCGTTTACCAAGGAAGGCTCGTTCGTGAGAATACCTGCTTCAAAGTTTCTTCTTTGAGTGCTTTTCATACCTATTCCAGCTCCTGTCAAGTTAGCTGAGCCGATGTAGGCTGTATCCATATCGAATATCATTAGTTTGAAATGAATACGTGGACATAGGGTCATTTCCAAGGCCGGCCACAATGCTGGGAATTTATCAAAGTCATCTCGAAAGGCAGTTCCAGGCTCTTTGGCATGGAGAATACGGATTGCAATCCTACGTTTAACCAATAAGTCAAGTACAGCAAGTAAAGGCATTGCTTTTGCACCAGCCTTTACATATACATCCTTGATGTCAGCTGTTCCTATCCATAATGTATGTTTGACCGACGCAACTCTTGCCAATACATCATCATAGTGTTGGGTACCAGTGATGTATTTGATAAAAGGCGTATCCATATCAGTAGATGTCGAGGTAGTTTACAATGTCAGGTTCTCGTTTCAGCAACCCTACAGCACCATTCATAATGGCTATACGCCGATGATCATTAGGTTTCCATATAGTGGTGTGACTGGCGAACTGGGTTAGTACATTGTACGTATCCCATATAGTACCTTCTCCTTTCATCAGATGTTCCTTTTTAGCATCGTAAAGACCAGCATTTTGATATGAGGAGCACACTTCTGCATACGGTATAAGATGTTCAGCTTTTTCAGCATTAACATTTTCGGCAATAAGGATTTTCTGTGCTCTTTTCATTTCTGCTAATGATATTCTGGAAGAGGAAGCTCTTTTCAGTAACTTTCCAAACTGCTCAACGCAGATGGCGAAAAATGACTTGTTTTTCACCCTCCCGATGATAGAATGTATTTCGTTGGCTGAAAGTTTATAGACAGTGTTATCCTTTCGCTCTTCCTTCACTGTTTGTCCATTTGAGCAGACTAACCTTTCGTAATAATGTCCCAGTTCCACATTGGATGGAGTCCATGTGAGATAGAATCCATCCATCATGAAGTCTTCTCCTGGTCCAAATCTATGTGTTCTTCCATTAGGATTGGTATAGACCACCGTAATACGTGGCTTTCCAGCATTGTTGAACCTTACGTCTGAAATTTGATAACCTGTTTCATCGGCCATCATTTCAGCAAAATCAAAGAAAACGGTAGGCGAAATATATTCATCAACAATGGGTACGATTTCGGCAAGTTGATGGTTCTCTGGCGAGGCTATAATTACCACCGATTTAGGTTTCTGCAGGTTGGAAGCTACATTGATATAGTTGCGATAATTCGTCAATCCAGTCTCGCCAGATGCTTCCTTCACCATGACACGTTGGCTGCTGTTTATCCCTAGTGTCTGGTCATACGAGGAAGTGAATTTATCGTCTGCGGGTAGTTCAATGCCATTGAGAGCAAATACATTTTCGCCCACATGCTGGAGTTCGCTGAGCTCAATGGTCTTCTGTGGCCATAGCCCATTCATAAAGCGTTGCTTTTCTTGTTGAATATTTGAGTTGTTCATATCATTCTGGAGTGAATAGTTTATCAAATTGGTCAGCGAAGTCACGAATTTGTCCGGCAACTTCGCTTTGCATGTGCTTAATACGTTGGTCCTGACGAAAGCGCTGCTCATCAAAAGAAACATCCCCCGTACTACTCAAGCTATAGAAGAGTTTTACGCCAACATCTCCTCTACGATGCTTGGAAAAGGTGATGTAGCGGTCGGAATAAATGTTCTTTGGATTCTCCAAACGCAGTTCCATCATGGCCGTTATAGAGTGTTTCAAACGATTGGAACCTACAAAATTGCCCGACTTGGTCACTTGCTGGATAGTGAGAAACGTACAATTAAGGTGACGGTCGTTTTGTGCCTTGTTCTGCTTCTTGATGAGTTGTAGAAGCCAACTCTCGGCATCTTTCATTCGGATGTTTTCTTCATCTTTGATTATGCCCTGTAGTTCGTAAAAAGAGTCGATGGCTACAATGTCCCAACCCTGTTCCACAACCTCTTTTACCACCTCCCAATTGTGAATCTCATTGTCGAAATCCGTTTCCACGAATAGAATAGGCAATGTTTGGAATTTAGGATAGCGCTCCACATAAACGGTGAGATCTATTTCATTCATCTCGGCACTAATAAAAAGTATACGTGCCTTGGGATAATGGTTTTGCATATTTGCCAACATATCCAGTATGATGGTAGTCTTACCCACACCGGGGTCGCCTATAATCATGTAGTTCACGCCACGAGGCAACCCACAATGAGAACTAAGCAACTCATCCAAGGCTGTTCCGCAGCTGAACGATTCGAAGAGTTTCGGGTCGAAACTCAAATCACACATTCTGACTACATGATCCATAAGGCTTATTTTATTGCTAAGTTTGTTGCCAAGATGCGCACTATAATAGTGTCACCTTTCACGTTCTCATTATCAATAGCCATGTCTGTAATAATGAGTACCTCCTTCTCAAACATGTCCACAAAAGTATTCACCTCCGCTAATTCCTCGACTAATAACGGTTTCTCGCTATTATATTCAATATGAAGCAGTAGTTTATCGGCAATGAATTGTGTATACGGCTTGGCCGTTCCACAGCAGCGAATTACAGCATCTTCTATGGCATTACCGGAACCATTGCCAATGCCTTCAACCAAAATGAAGTTGGCCGCACTACTCATCATGACTTTTACGTTATTTATATAACACGCCAACAAATGATGACCATTTCGGAAGAGACCAAGTTCATCTGCGACCTCCTTGATGTCCTCTTCTGTTGGCGCGTGGTGATAGAAATGATTCTTCATCTTACGCAATCACTTCTAACTTCAATTCTTTTTCTCTCTGTTCAACAAGGGCTGTCCAGAGGCGAGAGTCCTGTAACTTGCTTGACGGAATCTTATCTGCATAACGCTCCAAGAAGTCAATGTTGTAGAGATTATCCTCATGCCAACGGTTAATGAGTTCAGGCCAATCCCATTGGTCAATGAATCTATCAATCAACTGATAGTTCATTTCGAGGTCTGTATTTTCAGACAACTCTGACCAATCCCAGTAGTCTTTATACTGTTCAAGAGTATCTCCAGTGAGAATGGTTTCGCACCCTGTGCTTGAAAGCTCCTTCCAGTCAATGAGTTTTTTGAACTTTTCCAGCATGGCAGGTGTCCATACGATGTTACTGTTTTGGGAAATCAATTTCCAATCTACTTGGTTCTTGTGCTTGTCAAGCATCTGCTCGGTCCATTCAAAGCTTTCAGAGAGCTCTTTCCAAGCTGAATCATTGAGAATCTTCTCCATGAATTCATTCGATAACTTTTTCATACGCTTTTCTGTTTTAAGTTCATATTATCCACGTTTACGACAAATCCAAGTTCTACCATCATTGGTTGAATAGTACAACCCCTTGTCTGTAGTTCCAAGGATTTCCTTGCCGGCATCCATCAAGTCGCTGAAGGCGCCAGTGTTCGACGAACCGCTATAGCGAACTATCCAAGTGCGACCTTGATTGGTTGAATACTCGATTTTCTTACTGTCTTTGGGCGAGATACGTAGCATCTCTTTCCCACGATTGATCATAATTGGCATGATGTAGAGATTTAATTGTTGTTTGTCACTATTGACAGTGCAAAGGTATGAATGTGGGTATGCCATAACGAAGCAGAGGTTTTAAGAAAATACACTTTATTACCCTCAAATCCGCAACTAAGCCCTTGAACGTCCTTATTGCGTTTACACGACCTCTCATTACTGAATTTGCAGATAATTTGAACTTGAAGCACCCACTTCTGCCTACAATATCCCCTTACCCCACAATGAGACTTGAGGCAATACACAATATCATTCCCATAAGTTGTAGGCATTATCCAAAATCAGTCTGGAAAACATCTGCGTAAGCATTATTACAGGTATAGATATTCAGCACATACCGCCTTGATGTCCTGATCCACTTGGCTGGTACAGAGATAAACCTGAAGACAAACGCTTTTATGCGACCTGTTGCATTGAGTCCGAACTTCTTTACGTCAAGTCTTTGAATAATGGCCTTGTAAAAGTTAACGTGAGTTCGACGAATTATAAGTGTCTGTAAATTTGGTGATTAGCGAAAATTGTTGTAACTTTAAGGAGTTAATATACAAACAGTTACAAACAAAAGTCGCTATGATCACCGAAGACAAAGTTACTGAAATATTTTGTATGGCAGATGATTTCTGCAAATTTTTTGATGCAATGACAGCAAAATATACGCTAAAACCTACTGGAAAAAGAAAGTATCATCGAGATTCCACAATGTCAAAGGCAGAAGTCATGCTAATAATGATTCTTTTTCACGGCTCTGGTTATCGCTGCTTTAAACATTTCTATCTTGAAAAAGTATGTAAGCATCTGCGTCATTTGTTTCCTAAAGTTGTCTCATACAACCGTATGAGTAGAATTGGAAAGGGAAGTTGTCATACCACTCGCTTTGTTTATCAAGAAAGTCTTGTTAGGAAAATGCACGGGCATAAGTTTTGTTGAAAGCACACCACTGCGTGTCTGCAAGAGCCAAAGAATACATATTCATAAGGTATTCAAAGG
Organism: Prevotella rectalis; assembly: GCF_900607215.1. Classification (NCBI taxonomy): domain Bacteria; kingdom Pseudomonadati; phylum Bacteroidota; class Bacteroidia; order Bacteroidales; family Prevotellaceae; genus Prevotella; species Prevotella rectalis. The sequence goes on along the minus strand of NZ_LR027820.1, from coordinate 650,606 downwards.
TATAGCCCAAGAGGAAAATGCTCCATGGGTTGGTTCTTCGGTTTCAAATTACATTTGATTTGCAATGAGAAAGGAGAACTTCTCAATTTTATGATAACACCGGGAGATGTTGATGATCGTAAGCCATTGGAATACATATCTTTTGTAGATTTCATATATGACAAGCTGGTCGGCGACAAGGGGTACATCGGCAAGAATCTCTTCCAAAGGCTGTTCGTGGATGGAATACAACTTATTACCAAGCTGAAAAGCAACATGAAAGGAGCTTTGATGAGCGTTTCTGACAGACTCTTACTCAGAAAAAGAGCCTTTATAGAAACTGTGAATGATGAGCTTAAGAATATTGCACAGGTGGAGCACTCTAGACATAGATGCTTTGACAATTTCATCGTCAACTTATTAGGTGCTATTGCTGCCTATTGTTTATTTCCCAAGAAGCCGTGCATCAATGTACAAAGAACCATTGATACACAGCTTGCATTGTTTTGAATTCATCGAACTCACGTTATTTACGGAATATCCTATTTTGCCGAGGCATTGAAAACGCGAAAATTTTTCCCGGAGATGATGTGGGGAGAATTCAATAGTGTCCTAAATTTTCTTCATTCATCTATCCAAAGCTTAGCTTTTGCTTTTCAAAAGGTAAGCTTTTGCACTGCAAAAGGTCATGAATTGGAGTGTAAAAGCTAAGCTTTTAAATCGCAATTAATATCGTATTGATTATCAACAGATTACGAATCGTACCTCTGACGAAGTTTTTGTAATATAATTTCGTGGTGATGATCGGGTTGAATGTTGCTATCAAGCGTCTGTTTACCATCACCTGAAGCATGAATTGATGCAACCTTGCTTGCGTGAGGGGGGTACAAAACTATTTAGGTACCAATGAAAAAAGATAAAAGATTTCTCACTCCCTAATGACCAATTTTGAGTTAATGACCCCAGTGTGAATTAAAATCTATAAATTAATCCTCCATTCAATTCAAAAGTTCGTGTATGCACATTATCGTAAAATTTATATTGTGTATCTCTCACAAAATAGGAACCGGAAAGTTCAATACCAAGATTTCCACGCAAGCGAAATATCATTCGGGGATTGATAACAAGTAGCTGAGCATTCCCTCGATCCCCCTGTGCATTTACGAAAAGAGGATCAATCTTTTCCAAATCTTTATTTTCATACCCCTTCCATGTGAAAATTCGATAATAATCAAGGTTTAGCAGGAATTTCCCCAATCTGGCAAACTCCATAATTGTATTGCTTTTAAAACTATACCCTGATCCCATGTTATAGTCGCGATCTATTACATTGTAGTAATCGCTTTTGGTTCCTCCGAGAAGGATAGCATCCATGAACAAACGTTGCTCCAAATGCTTCAGATTGCCAACATTCTGAAAACGATAGATTAATCCCGGACCAAATGCTGCTGCTTCTGAGATTCGATATGGCGTGAGCGATGTTCCATCCTTAACCGGTTTTGAGTCGTAATAGTTGAAGTGATGAAAGATACCAAATTCGGTATCAAAATGTTTTCCCGCATATACCGGTACGCTCCAAAGCTTGCCTAAAAGGTGCATGCCATTTATGATGGGTTGATTGGCAGATAACCCTATTGTGATGTTTGCGGAGAAGTAGTCGTATGGCTTATTTTCATCTTCGTTAAACGGGTCACCATAGTTCAAAAACATATTGATATAAGGGTTATGTTCACCTCTAAACAGCCCTCCATCATCTGCGAGATAACGCGAACCTATGGTGATATTGAACTCTACGGGAAAACGCGCATAATCATGATAAAGATAATAGTCGCTATGAATGCGAGTAGCTTCACCTGAAACAAGTCGGTTAAAACCGTGCATCGGATTAATAATCGTAGCAGCAAACTCTCGCAGAAATCTGCGAAAACCACGTGTACGGTCGTTAAGGATTAGAGCAGAAATGCGGTGGGTTATTTCTCCAATGCAAACTCCACCGAATGAAGTGGCAATCAGATCGTTGATGGCAGGTGGCTCTACTTCTCCTATAAGTTCCCACATTAAGCTTCCACCAAAAGTATAAGGGACAGATTCCCAAAAATTAAGTCCGTTGCTTCGTGCCGCATTAAAGTATAGATTTCCATGGTACGGATGGGCAAAAAGATTAGTAGAAAACTGGTCGTTGTCCCATACAAAAGCGTTTTTGAAGTTTGCACCAATTGTTTTGAAATTGACTTTTGCAAAATCTTCGTTCAATATGAACCTATCAAAGCTGTGCACAAGAACATTGATTCCGGCAGCCTCAGCTATTCCAAGCCAATATTTTTTCTTTTCTTGCCACCATGGTGCATCATAAGCAAAGGCTTTGAGACTATCAACAGGAGTTCTTCGTCGCAAAGCTTTTTCAATCAATGGTTGTTTATTCGACTTCCAATCGTATTTGAAAGTAAAACCAATAGAACCGAGAAATCCTTGTTTATATTTATTGTTGCTACCATAATATCGCGTCTTTCCATAGCCCACTGACACGAAAGCTCCCACCATAGGCGATAATTGATAGTCAGCATTGGCATGGGCTTGCAGGGAATACAAACGTTGGGGCTTGTCGCGTGTATTTTTTTCAAAATTTTCTATATGCCAAAATCCTAAGTCCCCACTTAACGTCCACCGTTTGCTTATAGGGAAATACTGTCCCAAGCGATAGAAAACGGTACCTGAAAAAGCATCGTCAAATCCCACATAGTGCAGTCCAAACCCAACCATACTATATGTGCTTCTATTGCGAAACCGCAAGGTGGTATTCAATCTTGAAGCACTACCATACGAAAGCAACAAGTCGATACGGGTGCGTGGATTGATATTCACAAGACCAATTTTGTTGGCTATTGTATCACGTGTATAATTAAAAATACCCACCTGAACACCTCGTGGATGTGTGAGTGCCACATTGATGAGTCCGATCTGTGAACCGTTTAATGTATCTGCATAATTGTAGCTTCCTATTTGTGCTCCTCTAACCACTCCTGAGGAAACGTTAACCAATGCTGACAACTGAATTCCTTTTTCTACTCCCACCGCGACATTACTCACTCCGCTAATTTGTAATCCTCGAAAACGAGTGGCAGAAGTATTGCCCAATGCCGCAAGCTGTATGCCATTTGTCGATGCCGCAAGGTTAGCCACTGTAGCTATTTGCACGCCAGACATCTTCTCTCCCACTCCGTTAATAAGACCACCTAATTGCAGTCCGTGTACATTGCTACGTCCGGAGCACCACAAGCCTCCGATGTTCACACCTCTCATATCTTTCCTTGTGGTAGATTCCACCAATCCCAATTGAAAACCACGCAATGAATCTACGTTGCTTAGGAGTCCAATACTCAAACAGCTGATTTTTGACGAGTCATCGGTAACCTTGTACTGTTGATAAGCAATATTGGGAGAAAGGTTTATCTGAGCTGTTGTCGCCTCCGGATAAAGAATTATTAATAATAAGAAACGTGCGAATTTAAGCATATAGAATCATTCTGTTTTGGAAACAGAAGGGGCGGTATGGGTTGTTTATTGCAAGGAAGGAACTATTGCGAGATAAATTACATCATGATCAGTTTTGTTTTCAAACCAATGAGAATGTTCTTTCGGACAATAATGTACTTGTCCCACTTGAATAGTTTCCTCTACCTCATCATAGTGAACAGTTAATTCTCCACTAATGACATACATTACCTCAAAAGAATCAATGTGTTTATGTTTGCCACTACTTGCGCCAGGACGCAAAGTTGAATACATTATGCGTGCATTCTCATCCACATAACTTCTTGTATCCAATTTTCCTTCACCACCCTTAAATCCTACGATATGTTCTTCGGGTATTTTTTCAAAGTCGATCTTCATAATATATATAGTTGTACCAAAATAAAAAAAATCATAATTTGCATGACGAAGATGATATCCGATACAAAGATAATAATAAAAAATGGATACCCATGAAGAGTATCCATTTTTTATTATTGATGTTTTCGAGATTAGAAAGTGTATCTCAATCCTATTTGTCCTCTCCAACGACTGTAATATGAATTGTAGTTGCGGGCAATATGCGTTCCGTCAAATTTGAAAACGCCACCACCTTCGTAATTGAAAGGACTAAAGTAAGCTCCGAATCTATCGCCATAAGTATGTCCCCAATCTTTGTTGAGCAAGTTTCCAAGGTTGATAATATCGAAACTAAGTTCTATTGAATTGATTTGTCCTGCAACTTTAAAACTATATTTCTGTGCGAGGTGTACATCAAAATGATGTTCGAAAGCAAGGTTGTCTGCATAGCGTTTAAAATACTCACCGCGATGTTTGCTCATATAAGAATCATCAGCTATCCATTGCTTCAAGAGAGCACGCTGCTGTTCTTCTGACAAATCTCCCTGATAACCCGAACCCAGAACTTTCGTTAACAATGGATATGTATTGTGGGCATTGTTTACAGTGGTTGGAGCAAATTTCATTTGGTCAATCTGTTCATCTGTTGGTATCCACATTAAATCGTTTCCACGAGCACCATCGCCATTCATATCTCCGAACATTTCTATCACATAAGGAGAGCCACTCTTAGCCTGATAAATCAATCCTATGGTAGTCTTCCATTCTTTCTTTGAACCATAATTCACATGATAGTAGGCACTTGCTTGTACACGATGAGGAACGTTGTAAGCACTTAGAGATAGTTCCGGGTCGTTGGGATTTCTGTATGTTGCGTTATACATCCAGTTACTGCTCGCTACGGAGGACGTACCGCTATTCACGCTCATCGAACGAGTCCAAGTGTAACTTGCCATTAAGTCTAATCCGAAGTTAAAATGCTTTTCTGCTTTCAAGGATAAATTTACTGTATATCCTTTGCTTGTATTATAAAGACCATATACATAAGTGTATGGTGTGCCATTGGTAATTCTCGTATACATAGGTCTGTTATCCCATGTGTAACCTGTTTCTTGACCGAAAGTCGTTCCGGTTTCTTCAACAGCGAGATTTTTGTAATAGATATCGTTCAGTGTCTTAGAATAAATGGCTTCAGCAGTCCAGTCTATTCCCAGCACCTTGAAATCTAATCCGAGATTTGCTTTAAAGGTTTGTGCAAACTTAAAGTTCTTGTCGAATACATTAACTTCCTGATTTCCGGTAGCATTTAATTTTTGTGCGTTGGGTAGCTGTTTGTCAGGATCAAGTATCATTTCCAATCCTTTTGGATTAAACACAGAATATTTTGACATTTGGATGCCGGTATTCGCGAAGTTGTTACTAATCCATACGTATGGAATGCGACCGGTAAACACTCCTACTCCACCTCGAAGAATAACATTGCGATTATTGCTAATATCCCAACGGAATCCTACACGAGGACTCCACAGTGGGTTACTGGAGAGTTTGTGGTCGGTTCTTACATCCCATCCTTTGTCAGCCGCATACTCATTGAAACCGATATTGGCAGTTGGCTTATCGAAAAAGAGTGGAATTTCCATCCTCAAGCCATATGTGAATTGGAATGATGGAGTAACATCCCATTTATCTTGCACATAGAAGCCCAACTGACCAGCAGAGAAAGGTGTCTTCCAACGAGGGTCTCCCGTTACGTCAGTGTTTGCCATGCCAAAACGATATTGCTGGAAATAAGCAAAGTTTGGATCAAGGCTGTTACTCATGTAGTCGTTGTAGTACTTGTTGAAAGCATCTAAGTTCGCAAAGTTATAAGAACCATTTGCGTCTTGAATGAAAAGATTAGCAAACTTATAAAACTCATTGTGGGTTCCAAACGTATAAGTATGATTACCTTTATACCATGTTAAATTGTCTTCAAAAGTATAAATATCTTGATCAAGTTGATTTGCCATAGAGGAACGCTCATTACCGATGTTGAGTGAACCACCTGTAACCTGCAATGAAATCATAGGAAAAGCGGAAGAAACAGCACGCTTATCCCTTACACGTACATAACTTGCACGAGCTTCATTACTGATCACCGGGGATATTCGGCTTTGCAATTCAGCTGTAAACGAATGTGTCTTGCTCTCAAACGGATAATAATAATGATCATCGTTTAGGGAAGAAGCAGTCGTAATACTGTTGAGTTGTTTCGCATCTACAAGACTCCAGCGGAAAGAAAACTTGTTAAAGTCGTTGATATTCCAATCTATCTTTGCACCGTATTTTTTGCTTTTGGTATAAATATCAGGATTGCCGAAAGTGCCATTATAATCTATACCCTGTTTCGCTGCCATTTCTTTAATTTTCGCGAGAATATCATCAGCTTCATCGGCTATCACGCGTGAACCTTCTTGGCGATATCCGTTAATATTTGGATATTGTTTGTTCGCGTCTTCAAAATTGAGGAAGAAGAATAATTTATCTTTAATGATTGGACCTCCTAAAGTTACGCCCCACTGATATTCTTTTTGATCTTGAAACTTTGGAGCGTAGCCGGTACCATCTGAATAAGGATAGTGATTGCCTATCAAACTCTTATTATTTCCAAAACCGTACAGACTACCGTGAAATTTGTTCGTACCAGATTTGGTTATCGCGTTGATGGCACCACCGGTAAATCCACTTTGCCGAACATCAAACGGAGCGACATTGATATGGATTTGCTCTATTGTTTCCATAGATACGGGTTGTGTACCGGCTTGACCACCATTAGAACCATCAGCTGTCAGACCAAAGACATCATTGTTCATTGCGCCATCGATCATAAATGAGTTATAACGATTGCTCGTACCAGCGAAAGACATTGCGCCTGAATTTGTTGTAGTCAGTTGCGGATTCAGTCGCGCCACATCTGCAATTCCGTGAGTAATACTTGGCATGTCGGCTATCTGCTTTGCAGTCAAGCTCTGAGCAGCCCCGGTTTTAGTAGCATTAATCCCTGCGCTTCCGGTTACGACAACTTCTTGAAGTTCTTTTGAATCTTGTTTCAATGTGCAAGATATGTTTTCAACTTCTCCCAAACGAAGGTTGATGCCCTCAAACACTTTTGTTTGTTGCCCAATATAGGACACTTCGACTTTGTACGGACCTCCAACACGCATACCTTGTATGGTAAATCTTCCATCTGTGTTTGTTACTGCGCGATATACCGTCCCGGATGGTTGATGCGTTGCCGTAATTGTAGCCCCTATTACGTCCTCTCCCATGGAAGTAACTTTACCGCTTATTCCTGATGTCGTAACTTGAGCCATGACAGAAGCTGCCATTGTAATAAAAACAACAACCAGAAATAGAATTTTTTTCTGCATAATCGTTAAAATTTAATAGAAACTGAATATTTTATTTTCTTTGCTGCAAATATAGCTAAAATTAATCAAAAAATAGATTGCAGTTGTGTGAAAAGTTTAATACATCATCAAGAAATGTAAACAATAGCAATTAAAACACAAAATAAGATGTTTAGCTGCAGATGGTTATTTTCTTAATTTCAGATTAGCTTGCATAATCGCACTAATACCAGCTGTCTCCGTTCGTAACCTGCTGTTCCCCAAAGAAGCGCTATTAAATCCCATAGCCATTGCAGCTTCCACTTCAGCAACAGAAAAGTCGCCTTCCGGTCCGATCATGACAAGAACATCATCCGTTAATGGCGATAACTGCTCAAACAGATCTCGGCGTTTTATTTCAGGGTAGCAATGACAAATAAATTTATTTCTCGAAGTGTTGGTCTTTATGAAGTCGGTAAGGTTTATCATGCTATTGATTTTCGGTTTCCATGCCTTTCTGCTTTGTTTCATGGCAGAAATTACTATTCGTTCAACTCTCTCTGTCTTTAAAATGTGACGTTCTGAAAATTGACAATTCAAGAATGAAATTTCATCAAAACCAATCTCGGTTGCTTTTTCAACTAACCATTCCATCCGTCCCATATCTTTCGTAGGTGCAATTGCAAGATGTATATGTCCTTTCCATGTTGGTTGTTGTGGTAGAATTTCTTTTATCTCGTACAAACAATGTTTGGCAGTTGCTAAATTCATTTGCGCATGGTAAAAGTTACCTACCCCATCCATCAGGTAGATGTCATCTCCCGGTTTTAATCGCAAGACCTTAGCTGCATGAATTGCTTCTTCACGAGGCAACTCGTCAGTCTCGGTTGTTTTGGGAACGTAAAAGAAATGCGTTTCTTTCATAAATTCAATGTTAAGCTAAAGGAGTTATTTTTCCGCGTCCTGTCGCTTTTGAAGTTCATCTCTTAGACTTGATGCTAGTTCATAGTCTTCATTTGCGATTGCCTTTTCCAATGCTTGTTCCAACATCTGTTTGCTTAAAGCGTTTATCGGCAATGCCATTTTGCTTTGTCCTTTTTCAAGTGGCACACTCTGCTTCAGGAAGAGTCGTTCTTCCATATATATGTCTAAATGTGCGATATGAGACAATAATACTCCGTCAGATGCTCGTACTTTAGTCATTTCCAGTGTTTCTTTGTTGAGAAGTACGGATTGATATTCTCCCTCCACGATGGATAAGAAGATTACTTCATAGTGCTCGCCATTCATCTCTGGATTTAATCTGCATAAGATTTCAGGAAGCATTTTACTGCATATGGCTGTGTTTCCCATTCTCATGCTAAATGCATGTTCCATGCTTTTGTCGCAAATAATGGCTATTTGGCGTTTGTTACTTTGATCCGCCAAAATTAATAAGCCCATCTCTGTGGTTCCCACAATTTCGGATATGCCACGAAAAAGCAGACGTGTCTTATTCATTTAAATGTTTTTTGGGGCGAAAGACAATAGAAAAACTAATGCCAACTACTAAAGCGTATGCAGCAAATATAAACCAACACGACTGCCAATCTCCCACAGTGAGTATATCCTCACCAATCAATTTTGGATATGTAAAATGATTGATAACTTCTTGAGCAGCCAAGGTTCCTATGGTTGCCCCCACTCCATTTGTCATTAACATAAACAGACCTTGCGCTGATGAACGAATTGTCATGTCAGTGTTTTTATCAACGAACAACGAGCCGGAAATATTGAAAAAGTCGAAAGCGACACCATATACAATCATGGAGAGAATGAAGAGTATTACCCCGGGGAATCCCGGATTACCCAAACCGAAAAATCCGAAGCGTAAAACCCAAGCAAACATCGCAATCAACATCACGTTCTTAATTCCATAACGTCGCATAAAAAATGGAATAAGCAAAATACAACAGGTTTCGCTGATTTGTGAGAGGCTTATCAATATGTTAGCGTGTTGTACGCCGAATGCTTGAGCAAACTCCTGCTGAGCTTTGAAACTGTATAAAAAGGGGTTGGCAAAACTATTGGTGATTTGAAGACTTACGCCTAAAAGCATTGAAAAGATAAAGAAGATTGCCATTTTCTTCTGTTTGAAAAGTGTGAAAGCTTTCAAGCCAAACGCTTCAACAAGACTTTTTTTCTCAGTGCTGTTAGATACGGGGCAATGTGGCAGCGAAAAGGTGTAAAAAAACAAAATTATACTCACCACTCCTGACGTAATAAATTGATTATGGTTGCTTTGAAAACCTAAAATATCGACCAGCCACATCGTCAAAATAAATCCGATGGTTCCAAAGACACGGATGGGAGGAAAGTCTTTTACAGTATCCAAACCTGCCTGTGTTAATGAAAAGTAAGCGACAGAGTTCGTCAGTGCCAAGGTTGGCATATAGAAGGCTACAGAAAAAGAATAAAGGGCAAAGATGATTGGAAACTGAACGGAGGCTCCGGCTGTCAAGCCATACCATGCTGTTGAGAACATAAAAAGACCGGCTAACAGATGGCACATACCTAACAATCGTTGCGCAGGTATCCATCTGTCGGCAACAATTCCCATTAATGCCGGCATAAATATAGACACAATGCCCTGCATAGAGTAAAACAAACCGATGTTCTGACCGATTCCAATATTTCCAAGGTATCTGCCCATCGATGTAAGATATGCACCCCAAACCGCAAACTCAAGAAAGTTCATGAGTGCCAGACGTACTTTCAAATTCATGTTATCGTTTTTTATTTTTGGCAAAAGTAATGATTTTCTTATATATCACCAAATGCGTTGAAAATAAATCTGTATGTAGCTAAAGAAAACATAAAAAAATTGATTGTCTCACGACAATCAATCTTTATTAACCTTAATAATCTAATACCATGAAAAACACGTTGCAAATGTATGAAAAATATTCGTAATTGCAAAGTTTACAAACGCGTTTTCGGCATTATTTAACCTTCTTTAGCTCACTTCCGTCCCATTTATATTTTGTTTGCGTTAAAATGCTGTTCGCTTTCTCTTTATTATCACCAGATAATAGGGGGAAAGAATATTTTGGAAGAAAAACATTTTCATCCGGTAAGTATGCTATTTGTCTGAGCGATGGGCACATCAGTTTTACACATTCATCATATTCTTCATCAGACATTGGGCTTGGTTTTATAGCAGTGACAGATAACTTGACTTTGTTTTTTATCAGTGTCCAATCTTTACTATAAAGAGATAAATTGCTATCTTTCAAAGGGCCATGAAAAGTCATAAGAAGGGCAATCGTGTTTTTATCCAACTCAATAAGTTCTAACGTGCTACGTTTACTCAAAACCACTTTCATGTACTTATCAGAAGCCGTATCAACTTTTGTAGTGTCGCCGAGTAAGTTTATCACTTGGGCTTTTATGCTCAATTTTGCATTATTCACTAATTCTTTTTTCAAATCAATTGTTAAATATGGAACAATGGAGTCCGGCATGGAAATCCATATATCCTTAATGGATTGTGCAGACAACTGACAGCTTATTGTAATTAAAATGCAGAGTATAGGTATAACCTTTTTCATAGAAGTCATGGACATTAATTATTCCTTAAAATGAAATTATGATGTGGAGATTAGAGATTTAGAAAGGCCCGAAGGTTAAATCACAAGTATTCCTGAATGTGGAAATTGTGAAAAGCCTTCCACCATTTATATCATAACCAACAACAAATTTCCCATCATCCGGATTTTCTGACTCGGTGATTTTATAAATGCAACTATATTTGTTTCCAAGTTTAGACATCCGGTCTTCTGCTTTCGCATGATTGACGTAATCTGACTTTAACCTTACTTGATACATCCGTCCTTTATTATCGAAGAAAAAAATGGCTTCATTAAATTGTTCACCATCAAAAGCAATGTTCCTAAATATAATCCTATCCGACATAATTGACTGAGGATCTCCAAATTTTTCCTTCAAAACAGAAATAGCAGCATCTTTATCAATTAAGAACTCAACCCCATCAATTTTTTTCTGTGCCGATAAATTCAATGCAAAGCAAAGAATAAAAAGTAAACTTACGATTTTTTTCATTATTATGATATATTTGATGTTGCAAATTTACAAAAAAAATAGAACTCAGAGCCATTCTTAACAGAAATAAAAAAACTTAGGTCCGTCCTCATATCATTTATCGGTGAAAATAAACTTATACACATAAACATTTGGTTTCTATTGAATAGAATATTTATGAGTATAATCTACAAAAATTTTTCCTTTCGATCGCTTCATACATTTGAGTCAAAGATAAATACCAAACAGCCTCTTAAATTTGCATTATTCTTTACATTTAGATATCATGAAATAGAAGAATAAAAGGTGAAAATACTCCTTCTGAAAAGCAGTTTTTAATGTTCTTTAACCAAAATGGTGCTGAGAAATGGTTAAAAACATAGACTTATGTCCGCAAAAAGAAAAATATCAACTCGCATTTGCTAAGGTTTTGGAAGGTGAAAGGTAAGCTATTACACTCCAAAAGCTTAGCTTTTAAAATACTGTTTAGTATGTTTTTTGTTAATATTCTGATTCTTAGAAACTTATCACAAATATGTGTGAACTTAATATTTACGATACAGAAATATATAATTCTTAAAAATGAAAACGATAAGAGCATAAAACATGAAAAAGTTTTACATCCCCCCTCTCCTTAATACACCTTTGCTTGTAACCCATCAGAAAGGATATCTTTACGAGTTGGCATTAATTGAAACCAAAATGTAACAATATAATTGCTTTTTGTTATTATCCTGTAAACTCATTTGAAATAAATGGATACTAATTTTGCAACAAATAATCAGAGAAGATTCAAGATGAAAGTATTATTTGTTGTTCAAGGCGAGGGACGTGGTCATTTGACGCAAGCCTTGGCATTAGAAAAGATGTTGAAAGAGAACGGACACACGGTTACAGAAATTCTTGTCGGGAGAAGTGACGTTCGCGAACTACCCCGATTTTTCATCAACCGCGCGGAAGCACCATTCAGCAGCTTTCTTAGTCCGAACTTTCTGCCTTCAAAAGCAAACAAGCGCATTGGGCTAACTCGTTCCATAATATATAATATCGTGAAGTCGCCCCATTATATGGCAAGTATTCATTTTATAAAAGAACACATTGTCAATTCCGATGCCGACTTGGTAATTAATTTCTATGAAATTCTAACAGGAATTACATATTATCTTTACCACCCGCAAGTCCCTGAAGTCTGTATCGGTCATCAATATATGTTCTTACATCCCGAATACAAATTTCCGACTGTACACAATATCAGTCGCCAACTCATGATTGCCTTTACAAAAATAACTTGTCTTGGAGCAAAGAAGAAATTGGCATTGTCGTTTCGGAATATTATCGATGATGACGCACATGATATTGCCATTGTACCACCCATTCTCCGCAGAGAAGCTCTTGACACTCCCCGTCATCATGGCGATTACGTGTTAGGATATATGTTGAACGCGGGCTTTAGCGACTCGGTAATAGAATGGCACAAGAAACATCCCGGCATAGAGCTTCATTTCTTTTGGGACAAGAAAGATGCCGATGAGACAACCCGGTATGACGATACTTTGACTTTTCATCGTATAGATGATAAAAAATTCCTTCATTATCTTGCAAATTGCAAGGCTTACGCAACAACGGGAGGTTTTGAGTCGGTTTGCGAAGCCATATATATGGGAAAACCGGCGATGATGGTACCGGCTCATGTCGAGCAGGAATGTAATGCGCACGAAGCAATGATGCAAGGTGCGGGAATAGTTGCCAGCGAATTCAATCTTGATCAATTGATTCAATTCTGTCGGGAATATGAGGAAGATATAGAATTTCGTATGTGGGAGAACGAGGCTGAAACAAGGATTATATCACGTCTGGAGGCGGTAGTCGAACAGTTTAGACACGAAGCCAACTCTTACCCTGTTGGTACATCTTTTGCAACAAGTTAAAAAAGGATCATTCGGCATTTAGAGTGATGAAGTATGAGTGAAACTTAAAAGTCCACGACACGGTTTTCTTGAAAAGTTTCTCATTAATAATGGGTTTTAAACTTAATGTGAAATGCACATAGCTCATTCATGCGTCCATCTGTTTTCGCTCTTCCAGCAATACGACATTCTCCACGTGGGGCGTATGGGGGAACATATCAACCGGTTGAACCGCCGTAACTTGATAGTCCTCATCCAATAATGCCAAGTCTCTTGCTTGTGTGGCAGGGTTACAGCTGACATATACGATGCGTTTCGGATGAGCTTTCAGTATTACGTTGATTACATCCGTATGCATCCCCGCTCTTGGCGGATCGGTAATAATTACATCCGGGCGACCCTGTTCTTTCACGAAGTCATCAATCAGGATTTCTTTCATGTCCCCGGCATAGAACACGGTGTTTTGAATGTTGTTCATCCTTGAATTTACTCTTGCGTCCTCAATGGCTTCCGGAACATATTCTATTCCTATCACCTTGCGCGCTTTCCTCGCGACAAAGTTCGCTATCGTTCCTGTACCGGTATAAAGGTCATAAACCAATTCTTTTCCGGTTAGTCGCGCGTATTTGGCTGCTACGGAATAGAGGTGATAAGCCTGCTCCGTGTTGGTCTGGTAGAAGCTCTTGGGTCCTACCTTAAACCTAAGTTCGTCCATCTGCTCGATGATGTGGTCATTTCCCTTATACACCAAGATTTCCAAATCGTTAAATGTGTCGTTTCCCTTTTGATTATCCACATAGAGCAGCGACGTTATCTTTGGAAAATTATCGGCTATAAATTGCATGAGTGCTTTAGCCTTTTGCTCATCCCCTTGTTCATCGTAATGGAACTGTACCAATACCATCCATTCCCCTGTGTTTGAGTTTCTTATCATGACGTCTCTTAACAATCCGTGTTGGGCACGAATGTCATATAAGGTCAGCTTGTACTTTGTAGCGTAGTCTCGTATCGCGTTCCTTATCTTATTGCAATAGTCATCCATCAGCCAACATTTCTCTATGGGATAAATCTTGTCGTATGCTCCGGTAATATGAAATCCTATCGCCCCCTGCCTTAATCCGGCATCCTCCGGCAACACTGCTAACTCCTCTTTCGTGTACCAACGCTTGTCAGAGCATCCAAACTCTAACTTGTTTCTGTACTCCTCCGTCTTTGTTGAGCCCAATATAGGCGAGAATTCAGGCAAATCTATTTTGCCTATTCTCGTCAACTGGTCGTGCACTTGTTGTTGCTTTGCCTTTAACTGTTCCTCGTAAGGAAGGTTTTGCCATTTGCATCCGCCACACACGCCAAAATGATCGCATTTGGGAACTACTCGCTTGTCGCTGTATTCAATAAATCGCTCTACCAAAGCTTCACAATATTTATGTCGCTTCTTCACGATTCGTAAATCTACTCTGTCGCCCGGAACGACAAAGGGCACAAATATCACCATGTCGTTTATATGTGCCACACATTTGCCCTCTGCCGCTATAGACTCTATTTCTACATTCTCATATATTGGTAATGGTTTTCTTTTTCTGCTCATGATGTCATAATGTTTTGTGCAAAGTTACTGATTTTCCCCCGCATATTTACTTGTTATTCAATTTAATTTCCGTGTGCGTATATAATTAGTTAAATTGTCATACAACTTAATTATTTCCTTATCATTAATTTGTAATATTATCAATATTTGTTTATCTTTGCAATTCGATTTAACATATACAATATATAAATAAGATAATTATGAGTGAAAAGAGGGTTTATACCTTCGGCAATGGAAAGGCTGAAGGTAGGTCAGGTATGAGAAATCTCCTTGGGGGCAAGGGTGCCAACTTAGCCGAGATGAATTTAATAGGTGTTCCCGTACCTCCCGGTTTTACCATTACAACCGATGTTTGTAACGAGTTTTTTGAGAAAGGTAAAGAAAAGGTTGTGGAGTTACTTACCCGCGAGGTAACCGATAGCGTGCGACATATTGAAACGTTGATGAATGCTAAGTTTGGCGATCCATCCAATCCTTTGTTGGTCAGTGTTCGTTCCGGCGCGCGTGCTTCGATGCCCGGTATGATGGATACTATCCTGAACCTTGGCTTGAATGATGTTGTTGTAGAGGGACTTGCTGTCAAGACCGGCAATGAGCGGTTCGCTTACGACAGCTATCGCCGATTTGTGCAGATGTATGGCGATGTAGTTTTGGGTATGAAACCCATAAATAAGGAAGACATTGATCCGTTTGAAGCCATCATTCAAGATGTGAAATCACGTCGTGGTATCAAGTTGGACAACGATCTTACGGTGGATGAGTTGAAACAACTGGTCATCTTGTTCAAAAAAGCCATCAGGGAACAAACCGGAAAGGAGTTCCCCACCGATCCAATGGAGCAACTTTGGGGAGCTATCTGCGCCGTGTTTGACTCATGGATGAATGAACGCGCCATTCTTTATCGTAAGATGGAAGGCATCCCACAGGAATGGGGCACTGCCGTTTCCGTTATGGCCATGGTCTTCGGGAACATGGGCAACACGTCAGCCACAGGTGTATGCTTCTCGCGTGATGCCGCAAATGGTGAGAATATCTTCAACGGCGAATACCTCATCAACGCACAAGGAGAGGATGTGGTTGCCGGTATTCGCACTCCGCAACAAATCACCAAATCCGGTTCGCTACGCTGGGCTAAGCAGCAGGGCATCGATGAGGAAACGCGAAAGAGCAAGTTCCCTTCCATGGAAGAGTCGATGCCGGAAATTTACGCCGAGCTGAACAGTATACAGGATAAGTTGGAGAAACACTATCATGACATGCAGGATATGGAGTTTACCGTACAGGAAGGTAAACTATGGTTTCTTCAGACTCGTAACGGTAAGCGCACCGGAACGGCGATGGTGAAAATAGCCATGGATCTTCTCGCAGAGGGAGAGATTGATGAAAAAACTGCCTTGTTACGTTGTGAGCCTAATAAATTGGATGAGCTGCTCCACCCCGTGTTTGACAAAGAAGCTCTTGCTCGGGCTCGAGTGCTCACTCGTGGTTTGCCTGCTTCGCCCGGTGCGGCTTGCGGTCAGATTGTCTTCTTCGCAGACGATGCCTCTAAGTGGCATGAGGATGGGCACGATGTTATTATGGTTCGCATTGAGACCTCTCCCGAGGACTTGGCAGGCATGTCGGCTGCTGAAGGCATCCTTACTGCTCGCGGAGGAATGACCTCGCATGCCGCTGTGGTGGCGCGCGGTATGGGGAAGTGCTGCATCAGTGGCGCGGGAGCTATCATGGTGGACTACAAAAAGAGAACCTTGGAGATAGACGGCGTGGTGCTTCATGAGGGAGATTATATCTCTATCAACGGATCCACAGGAGAAGTGTATTTAGGTGAAATAACCACCAAGCCCGCAGAGGTAACCGGCGACTTTGCCAATCTCATGAAACTCTGCGACAAATACACAAAATTAGTGGTTCGAACGAATGCTGATACTCCTCACGATGCTGAAGTAGCAAGCACTTTCGGTGCTGTGGGTATCGGTCTTTGTCGCACAGAACATATGTTCTTTGAGAACGAGAAGATAAAGGCAATGCGAGAGATGATTCTTTCAGATACTCTCAAAGGGAGGGAAAAAGCATTGGAAAAACTTCTTCCTTATCAGAAACAAGACTTCTATGGCATATTGAAATGTATGGACGGTAAACCTGTAAACATTCGTCTGCTTGACCCACCTTTGCATGAATTTATTCCCGGCGACCTTGAAGGTCAGGAAGCAATGGCGAAGGAGATGGGTGTTAGCGTACAATTCATTCAAGCTCGCGTCAATGCTTTGTCAGAAACCAATCCAATGTTGGGTCTTCGCGGCTGCCGATTGGGTAACACATTCCCGGAGATAACCGCCATGCAAACTCGTGCCATCTTGGGTGCGGCGATACAGTTGAAAAAAGAGGGCTATCATCCAATGCCTGAAATTATGGTGCCTCTTGTTGGCATCGTTAATGAGTTAGATGTTCAGGAACGTATTATTCGCAAGACTGCCCATAAGCTCTTCAAGGACGAGGGCGTTGAAATACCTTTTAAGGTGGGAACTATGATAGAAGTCCCGCGAGCAGCCCTCACCGCCGACTTGATTGCCAATAAAGCAGAGTACTTCAGCTTTGGAACAAATGATCTCACGCAGATGACCTTTGGTTATAGTCGTGATGACATAGCGAGCTTCCTACCGAGCTATCTTGAGAAAAAAATCCTTGATGTAGATCCCTTCCGCGTGCTCGACCAAGATGGAGTGGGACAATTGATCGAATTAGCCGTTGCCAAAGGCAGAGCCACACGCAAAGATCTCAAGTGTGGTATCTGTGGGGAACATGGTGGCGAACCGAGCTCCGTTAAATTCTGTCATAAAGTAGGGCTCAACTATGTCAGTTGCTCGCCTTTCCGTGTTCCAATAGCAAGATTGGCAGCTGCACAAGCAAATTTGGAAGAGTAAAGCGCAATAAGTTAACGTGAGTTCGACGAATTCAGAACAGAGCAAGCTGTGTGTCAATGGTCCTTTGTACATTGATACACGGCTTCTTGGGAAACAAACAATAGGCAGCAATAGCACCTAATAAATTGACGATGAAATTGTCAAAGCATCTATGTCCGGAGTGTTCCACTTGTGCAATGTTCTTAAGTTCATCATTTACCGTTTCTATAATGGCTCTTTTTCTGAGTAAAAGTCTGTCTGAAACACTCATCAAAACTCCTTTCATGTTACTTTTCAATTTGGTAAAATGTTTAAAGTAACGATAACCAGAGTCGTGAAAAAGAATCATTATCAGCATGACTTCTGCCTTTGACATTGTGGAATTTCGATGATATTTTCTTTTTCCGGTAGGTCTTAGCACATATTTTGCTGTCATTGCATCAAAAAACTTGCAGAAATCATCTGCCATACAAAATATTTCAGTAACTTTGTCTTCGGTGATCATAGCGATTTTTGTTTGTAATTCTATGTATATCAACACCTTAAAGTTACAACAAATTTCGCTAATCACCAAATTTATATACACTTATAATTCGTCGAACTCACGTTATATTAACAAGAAACAAAGGTAACTAAAAGGGCTGAATTCCATGCGAGGAATCCGGTCCTAATTTTTTATGCTCAAAAAAAGTTTTAGCGGACAGCAATAATATTAAATAGGGGGTATATAAGCCCTTTTGCTCCTTAGATAGTCGTTCCTCAAGAACTCGACTTACAACCAGCAAAAGGTATTGGATAACACCTTTGTTTCGTTAAAGTTGGAATCCACTCCTTGAATACTCCATTTTATCATGCTTCGAATAAGGCACAAAAGAAACCGCATGGCTCTTTTGAAGTTGAATGCAGCCGCAGCGAGCATCACGTTGATGGCATCACCCAAGAGACCCTTGTAGAAGTTCCTCCCCAATCGATGATCTGCCTTGCAGTGCCCTATAACAGGCTCTATTCCTGCTCTCTTGCGGAAGAACCTTTGTTTTTTCTTTTTCGTGTGTGGCGAGTCGCTTGCCTTGGGAACGCCGGGTATCATGATGTTCGTCTCTCCGCACGTTTCCTGCCCGCGATACCCTCTATCCCCCGCGAGTCTTTTGATTTTCCTGCCATAGACCCTGCCGACCTGCTCCATTGCCTTGTCTATCGTGTGACCGTCGTATTCATTGCGGAAAGATAATGCACCAACAATGAGACCATTCCACAGTCTGACAAGGGAGACTTTATTGCCGAACTCGTATTTCTTGTGATCCTTCCCCTTGCTGATGCACAACACGTCCGGCTCATGAAGGGAGTAGATCTTGTGACCGTCCATTCTCTCGCCGTTAACGAACTTCATGCAGACCTCAATACGTTCTTGGTAAGAGTTCTCAGGGGGCAAATTCCGAACCAGTTCGCGCAACAGTCTTCCGGCGATGGTACGCATCCGACGGTCGGCCTTCCTTACCTTGGCTGAACTGTTCTTCCTGCCACGGAAACACTGCACAAGCTTAAGTCTCTTGATTTCCCTGGCATAGCTTTGGCGCACTTTGAGATGCTCTGCATGAGCCACGTCGCGGCAGAAACCGATGATTTTATTCAGGAGTTTCGAATCCGTGGGGAACGTGACGTTCTTCTCCTGCACGGTAGAGTCGATAAAGGCTGTCTGCTCGGTGTCGGACTTGCGTCCACGACCGTCCTTGCCGTCATTTCTGTTTTCATTCTCTTTCCGCTTGTCGTCAAGCATCAGATTTACCCGGATGCTCTCCTTGAGAATCAACTCCATACCCGCTTCGCCAATGCGATGGCGGAACTCCACGAGTTCCGTCGGTACGCAAGGTTTGGCGATGGTGAAGGATTCCATTCCGCAAAAATACTGGTAGTAGGCGTTCTCCGAGAACTGTTCCACGACGCTCTCGTCCGAGACGTTGCGAATATGCTTCAGCACTATAAGACCGACCATCAGGCGGATAGGCTTGGCCCTGCGTCCGTTGTCCTTACAGTACAAGGGGGCAAAGGAACGCTCAAAGGTTTCCCAATTTATCAGATTGGCAAGTTTGTACATTGGATGGGTGGGATTGAGCATGGATGCCAAGTCCCAAAACATTGATACCTGATGGGTGTTGGATGGAGATTTATACATTGTTGATTTGCAAGATTTTACCATGCAAAGATACAAAAACTTGTAGATATATGCAAATAATAGAAAGGTTATTTTATTGATAATCAATAGGTTATTTACTTTTCAAGGAACGACTAGATAGGCTTTATTTTTAGATTTAATGTGGTTATAAGTGAATTTATGAGAGGAAGAGAAGGTTTTGCAGAGGTCTCGTTTTGCCCAAAAAGTACTATCGTTTTTAAAAGAAGCTAATATCATTGTATGAAAAAGGCTATAACTTATATTGAAAAAAGTAGTATCGTTCCTGTCAGTTTTTCTCTTTCATCATTTAAGATACTTCTATGGAGAGAGTGCCAACGCCATCAAGACACAAATCCGGGTAACCCTGACAGCCAATCTCCTTCTGATGGTCATACAGAAGCGTATCAAACGTTCATGGAGCTTCTCGGGATTGGCTGCAATGGTAAGAATCATGCTTATGTATTACGTAAACTGCCATACTTTTCTTGAAGAACCTGAAAAAGATTGGGCAAAAATGGTTCAGGAGGCGAAAGAAACACCTCCCGAACCAAGTCTGTTTGATTAGAGGGGGCTTACTTTTTGAAAAACAAGCCCGAAGTACCAATTAAAAGGACTTCGGGCGGAATATTTATGCTCTTTTGGTTTTAGCGGACAGCAATAATTTACTTTTCAAGGGACGACTACGTAAAGTCTCATGATTTGATGCAACTTTGCATGGGGGCTTGCAAAATCATTCAGAACCCATTGGGGTATGGCACGTTTTAGGATACCATACCCACTATCACATATTTATCAAAGAACTTAAATCTTATCAGTTAGGATTTTTTCATTCTTCCGGCTTCATATTGGTATAAACGTTCTGAACGTCATCAAAATCTTCAAGTCTTTCAACCATTTTATCGATGGTTTCTCGTTCTTCGGTCGTTACCTCTTTCAAGTCGTTGGGAATGCGAGTGAATTCTGCTGACGTGATTTCAAACCCTGAGTCTTCCAAATGCTTCTGAATTTCTCCAAAACTCGTTGGCTCACCGTAAATTGTAATTTCGCCCTCTTCATCGTCAATGTCATATTCGTCATCAACGCCATAATCTATCAAGTCAAGTATAAGCTCATCCATATCAAGCTCCTCCTTCATTTTGAAGCTGAAGACTGCTTTATGGTCAAATAAGAAGGCTAAAGACCCTTGGGTGCCGAGGGTGCCGTTGAACTTGTTGAAGACCGAACGAACATCTCCAACCGTTCTGGTAGTATTATCGGTCAGCGTATCTACAAATATGGCAATACCATGCGGTCCATATCCTTCATAGGGTACTGCTTTGTAATCGCTGGTATCCTTTCCCATTGCGTTCTTAATAGCGCGCTGTATATTATCCTTCGGCATATTTTCACGTTTGCAAGTAGCAATGATTGCGCGCAAGCGTGGGTTCATTTCAGGTTCGGGACCGCCTGCCTTTACGGCAATTTGTATTTCCTTACCTAATTTTGTAAATGTGCGGGCCATGTGACCCCATCTTTTCAACTTAGTTGCTTTACGATATTCAAATGCTCTTCCCATTGGAATGTTGTATTAACGGAGCTCTGCTCCGAGTTTATTTGTTAGATTTTTAATTAATTTCTGCATGATAGCATCAATAGCCTTATCATTTAATGTCTTAGTCTCATCTTGAAGCACAAAATTAACAGCATAGCTCTTCTTCCCTTCCGGTAAATTCTTACCTTCATAAACGTCAAAAAGCTCAACCTTTTTTAGAAGTTTCTTCTCGCTCTGACGAGCTATCTCTTCTATTTGAGCAAATTCTATATGCTTATCCAGCAAGAGTGCCAAATCGCGACTAACACTTGGATATTTGGAGATTTCGGTAAATTCTACCTTGTTTTTACGAATAGTCTTCATCAATCCTGACCAATTCAGTTCCGCGTAATAAACCGGTTGTTCAATTTCTATCTTACATAAAACTTTCTTGCATAAGACACCCATCTCTACAAGTTTCTTTCCGGAACGTGTTTCTAAAGTCAAGCCTTTAGCAAAAATATTATTGGCAGATGTTTTCACAACTAACATATTCCTTGCTACGCCCAATCTCCTAAAAATATTTTCTACATATGCTTTTAGTTCATAAAAAGAAGCATCCTCGTTAGCATGCGTCCATGAGCCTTCCACATGTTTTCCTGTAATCCATAACCCCAACTGGTAGTTCTGATTATAAGCCTTTATAGGGTTGTCCGCACTCCATTTTTCCTTATCGTAGGTATAGACATTACCAAATTCAAAGAATCGCAGATTATTTGATTTTCTGTTTACGTTTCTCCGAATGCTTTCCAAGCCTCCGAAAAGAAGTGTTTGGCGCATCACGCCCAAATCACCGGATAACGGATTCATCACCTTAACGGTATTGGACCATTGATATTCTTTCAAGTCATTGGCTTCATAATAGGACGTTGCCGTTAATGAATTATTCAATATTTCATTAAATCCGGAACCGACAAGCTGCTCACTTATCGCATTTTCTTTATGATAATTCTTATCAGCCTCTTCGGCAATCGTTAGCGAAGACTTTAACGTTGAGGGAATTTCCACATTATTATATCCGTAAATACGTAAAACATCTTCCACGACATCACATGCTCGCCATACATCCACACGGTAGGGAGGCACTTTGATATCAAGTCCTAAAGCGTCTTCGCTTTCTATTTTCATTTCCAAACTTTCAAGGATGCTCTTGATAGTTTCAGCACCAAGTTGCTTACCTATCAGTCGATCGGCATACTCATAGTCCAAACGTACCGAGAATGCATGTATTTTCGTTGGATATTCATCGCGTATCTCCATGCTTATTTTTCCTCCTGCCAATTCCTTACAAAGAATGGCTGCCTGTTTTAACGCGTAAATCACGCCATCGGGGTCGATACCTCTTTCAAAACGAAAACTAGCATCAGTAGACAAACCGTGTCGCCGTGCACTCTTGCGAATCCATGTCGGATGAAAATAAGCACTTTCAAGAACAACATTTTTAGTAGTGTCGTATGTTCCACTACCTTTACCTCCAAACACTCCCGCTATGCACATTGGTTCCTCTGCATTGCAGATGGCAAGGTCATGTGCGCCAAGGATATGCTCTTCACCATCAAGAGTGATAAATTGTTTCCCCTCATTGTTGTCCTTTACGATAATTTGATTTCCGGTAACCATATCAGCATCAAAGCAATGCATGGGCTGACCGTATGCCATCATGACATAATTAGTTATATCAACAATATTATTAATAGGACGAATACCAATAACATTCAACTTATCCTTTAACCATTGTGGACTTTCTTTTACGTTACAGTCTGTAACACTCAAGCAAGCATACCTCTTACAAGCCTCATTGTTTTCAATCTTTACATCAATTTCAAGATTATGGTTATCCACCTTAAACTCATTACAATCGGGTCTATGAAGAGATGTCTTGTAACCATTCTGTTTCAACCACGCGAACAAATCGCGCGCAACGCCATAATGACTAAGCGCATCAGCTCTATTGGCAGTAATATCTATTTCGATGAGCCAGTCGCTTTCCAAGTTATAGTACTCAGCTACCGGAGTTCCAATATTAGCTTCATCAGGTAAAACGATAATGCCGGCATGATTAGTGCCAACACCTATTTCATCTTCAGCACATATCATTCCGAAACTTTCAACCCCTCGTAACCGGCTTTTCTTTATGGTGAAACTTTTATCTCCTTCATAAAGTGTGCAACCCACATCAGCGACAATAACTTTCTGACCGGCTGCAACGTTTGGTGCTCCGCAAACTATTTGCTGTGGTTTTTCCTTACCAAGATCTACCATCGTAATGTGCAGATGATCGGAATTGGGGTGCTTCTCACACGTAAGCACTTTTCCTACGTACAGTCCTTTCAATCCGCCACGAATCGTTTCAACTTCTTCAACTCGCTCAACCTCCAAGCCGGTTGAAGTCAATGCTTCTGCCAACTCTTGCGGTGTGAGTGAAAAATCCACATATTGTTTAAGCCACCTATAAGAAATATTCATATTTAAAAATTATTTTTGTCAGAATTGCTTGATTGCATAAAACAACGTGCAAAGTTACGAAATATTCTCAGGATGCCCAAATCAATGGTCGGTTTTTATGAACTGAGGGGGGGGGTACTCTTTTATTCGCAGAGTCAACCAGCAAGTGCAAAATTATAAAACGTATTTGAAGAATTCACACTTTGGAGTAGAAAAGTTTAATTTTTCTCTCGGTCTTTCGTTCAATTTCTTTTGTATCGACATAATTCTCTTGTCTGTGTAATGTTCAAACGAATCCTTTTTCGGTATATATTGTCTGATTAGTTTATTTGTATTCTCAATAG
>NZ_LR027820.1:625719-626377 GCF_900607215.1 Prevotella rectalis | reverse complement strand
AGTTTAATTTTTCTCTCGGTCTTTCGTTCAATTTCTTTTGTATCGACATAATTCTCTTGTCTGTGTAATGTTCAAACGAATCCTTTTTCGGTATATATTGTCTGATTAGTTTATTTGTATTCTCAATCGCTCCCTTTTGCCAAGAACAATATGGATCAGCGAAGTATACGGGCACGCCTAAGAACTTGGTAATGTCCTTATGTGCTGCAAATTCAGGTCCGTTGTCTGTTGTAATGGTCTTCAGACAGTCCTTGTATGGTGGCAGCAGTTTCCTAACTACCTTTGCCAGAGGCTTTGACTGCTTTCCAAATGGCAGTTTCTGCATAAGCAGCATATTGGTGGATTTCTCTACCAGTGTGAGTATGGTATGCTGGTCAGGGTCTACGATCAAGTCCATCTCAAAATCTCCGAATCTCTTCCCGTCAACTTCCTTACTTCTTTCATGGATACTCAACCTGTCTTTAATTGGAAGATGTCTGCCCTTGGGACGATGTCTGTATTTCATCTTATGCCTTGTGTGTTTGGCAAGTTCCCCTGTTGTATCATTATGAATGATATTATAAATGGATTGGTGGGACACCTTTATTCCCTCATTCTTGCGCAGATAACCTGATATTTGTCGTGGAGACCACTGGTCATTGGTGATATATTCCTTAAT
>NZ_LR027820.1:613812-625563 GCF_900607215.1 Prevotella rectalis | reverse complement strand
CCCCTGTTGTATCATTATGAATGATATTATAAATGGATTGGTGGGACACCTTTATTCCCTCATTCTTGCGCAGATAACCTGATATTTGTCGTGGAGACCACTGGTCATTGGTGATATATTCCTTAATTCTCCAGACTAATTCGTTAGAGAGCCTGGCGTTCTTTACCGTTCTCTTTCTGCGCTGCATAGCCATATCGTGCGCCTTTGTCCAGATATACTTTTCTGATGGCGTGCTGTTGCGTTTGATTTCACGTGATAGTGTTGACTGACTGATGCCGACGATTGTGGCAATCTCTTTTCTCCCTGTTTTCTTTTGGAGTAAGGCGAAAATTTGCGACCTTTGCTCCGAGGTTAATTGATGATATTTCACAATACAAAGTTAATTAATCTTGGGGAGACAGAGGTCTCCCTTTTTTATTTGTATTGCTGGTTGTTTTTTTTCCTCGCCGAGAGATGCAGACAACCTCTCGCTACGCTTCGAGAACGTCTGCATCTCTCGGCGAGGGCTACTCTTTTATTGCACTTCGTTTTGGAACTTGCAATTGCACTTCGTTTTGGAACTTGCAATTGCACTTCGTTTTGGAACTTACAGTCGATTTTTCTAAAGACAGTTGCGTATGCCTGTTTTACAGCACTTCTGACAGTTTGCCTGTGTGCGAGTCGATGATAAATCCTCTCACCGTAAACCCTCGTGGCATCAGTGGATGGCATTTAATAGTGTTTACCGTGAGTTTTACATCTTCTTCTACATCATCGAACCCACTGAAAAACCTTTCAAGGTTTACGTGTTTGGCAGCCTTTTGTAGAGACTCATCGCTGATACCTTCCTGTTTCATAAGGTCTATAAAGTGTTGGGCTTTCATCCGACAGAGTCCACAATCGGAATGGTGAACCACCATAATCTCCTTACACTCCAATTCATATACAGCCACTAATAATGACCGCATAACTGAGTCGTAGAGAGAGAGCATGGTACCGCCAACCACTTTAATAAACTTTGCATCACCGTTTTTCAATCCCATGGCTTTGGGGAGTAGCTCGGTAAGACGAGTATCCATGCAACTCAACACTGCTAATTTTCTGTTTGGTTGCCCTGATGTGGCATAATTTTCATATTCTTTTTGTTCCACAAACCGAATATTGTATTTCAATATTTCTTCTATCATAGTGGTATATATCTTTTGGACTCAAAAGTATAAAAATTTTCTTTAAAATTAGATTTCAGAGTAAAATAAATCTAAAACTTTAGTTTTTAATAGATATACCTCTCTCGGATCGAATGGCATAACACTTTCAGCCTGCAAAATGAGCTATAAGTTTAATTTTGCACATCGTACCTCAAAATCAATCTCATAAAAATAATTGAATTAGTAATTCGAAATCATAGTTTTTCCAACGCGATAACCTTGACGATTCCTCCTTCTGAAACAAATGTTTGAAATAAATGGAAGAAATGAGAAATCGAAAGAATTATTCAATCGAACATGATATACATAACACTTAGCATCTGAAACCTTAGCTTTTGATACGCAAAAGCTAAGGTTCTACTCTGCTAAATGTAAGATACTGATATTCAAAAGATTGTAAATCTCAAAAATCCTGTTTATGAAACCGGATTCGAACAATGATTCAAAAAGACTTGTTAGATATCCAAATCGGGGGCTTTCTCGGCGCCTTTCGCTGATTGAAACTTTACCATTTTATCAAATCCAAACAAATGGGCGATCAGGCTGTTCGGAAAATGTCGGATGGTACGGTTATAATCCTGCACCGATTCATTATATTTCCTGCGAGCTTCATTGATACGATTTTCCGTTCCTTCCTCCTGTTTTTGTAAAGCGAGGAAATTCGCATTGGCCTTTAGTTCAGGATAGGACTCTGCCACTGCGATTAGTCGGGAGAAAGCTTGAGCAAGTTGAGACTGTGCCGTCTCAAACTTTTGTATGCTTTCCGGTGTAAGATTATTGGCATCCAAATGGATTTGAGTGGCAGCGTTGCGCGCCTTTGTAACAGCCTCGAATGTTTCTTTTTCATGTTTGGCATAGGCTTTGACGATTTTTGCCAATTGAGGCATCATGTCTGCTCTTCTTTGATAGGCAGCTTCAATGTTGCTCAAAGCCGTAGTGGCAGATTCTTCCTTATCCACCATGCCATTATAGCCAGAGAAGAGCCAAAGCCCTATAATCAAGACAACTCCAATAACAATTAATAATGTTTTATTTTTCATATTGATTTTAAATTAAGTTATTCTCTAATGGAAACACAACCTACCACCCACCACCGGCACCACCACCGCCAAAGCTACCACCACCGAAGCTACCTCCGCCGGAGCTACCTCCGCCGGAGAAGCCTCCTCCAAAATGTCTGTCGTTAAGATGCCCGGGGTTGCCCCATATCATCGGACCAAAGCCACCGCCTCCTCTTCCATGTGGTCCGCCCTTTCCTCCATTGTTCTTTCCATAGAAAGCCCAAATCAGCCAACCTGCAACAATGATGATAACCACAATGGCATAAGCATCAGAGCCATCGGCATCATCCGTGTCTTGAAGGAGTATCTTGCCTGTCTTGAATTTAAAATAAATAGTCTTGGCAGTAGAGAGCAACGCCCTGTCAGCATTATCTTGTCGCATATTTTTGACAATACATTCACGACCTATTAAATCACATTCAAGGTCGGTTAAGTCGGCTTCTAAGCCTTCACCCGGTGCAATGAAATATTTTTTATCATCAACAGACACGACCACGACCAAACCTCTGTTGGTTTTCTTATCTCCAACCCCTTGACGATTGCCAATATCTTGCGCGACACGAAATACATCTCCATTCAAGACGCGCGACACAATGACGTAAACAGTCTGTATTCCCGTTTCCTTTTCCAATTGGTGAATATAGAAGTCGGTGGAATCTTTCATATCCGGGGACATAATCCCCTCAGGATCGCAAACATACTTTCGAGCATCTTTCAAATGAACCATGGGAATATCATTGGCAGACCACTCCTTCGCCTGAAGAAACTGACTCGCCAAACCTAACAATAGAATCACTAAAATTTTTGCTCTCGACATATACATGAGGATGTAAAATGAAAGTCCACTGCAAAGGTACGACACAAAAGGCACTAAAAGAAGAAAATATTGAAATAATCCAATAGTGTCCTAAATTTTCTTCATTCATCCACCCAAAGCTTAGCTTTCACTTTCCAAAAGCTTATCTTTTACACTGCAAAAGGTCATGAATTGGAATGTAAAAGCTAAGCTTTTAAATCGCAATTAATATCATCCTGATTATCAATAGATTACGAAGTATCTTCCCAATACATTTTTTGTAATATAATTTCATGATGCCGGGCAGGTCGAATGTTCGCTGTCAAGCGTCTGTTTACCACCACCTGAATATGAATTGGAGGTACACGCCATATATGATTGAAAGAAAACACATCACGCCTTATGATTTATGCGATGTTTCGTGAGTTTTCGAAAAAGTGTTTAGGAGACTATTGGAAATAATCACCGAAAAAAGCAAGAAATTACTTCACAATCCCTACGCAATAACTCATACTAATGCTTGCATCTAATAATGAGTATGGTACGTGTTTGGACTGTCAATCGATACCGATTATCCAATCTCTGTCCAACAACCCAGACGATACGAGCTTTTGCGTCGCAAAGCACAAGCTGACGGCGTTTTTCAAAGACATTCATCTTGATATCAGTAAGAAAATCACTGACGAGTTTGGTACCATTCATGCCAAAAGGCACGAATCGATCTCCTTTCTTCCATGGACGCAATAGTAGCGGAAATTCTATCTTATCCCTGTCAATTGCAATTTCCAAGAGTCCATCGGGGAGTTCAAAGCCTTCTTCAAGCTCCGCCGCTTTCACTTTCAGTACAGTACCTTTGGAATAGATATAGGTTCCCATCTCCGGAATTTTCATCTCTTTCTCAAAAGGCAAAATAAGAGGGGATACGATTATTTCATGCCTGTCTATCAACAACTCATGGCTTTCCGATTGCCAATGCTTACCCGGTTGCGTGCCTAATGATTGGGAAATTTGTTCTATCTGCGAAGGGGTAAAGCCAAAAGGCGAAAAGATATAATAAAGCAAATAATCAGGTGAACAAAACTCTTCAATCGAATTAATAGCAAGATGAACAGGCTTCGATAGCAAGTTGGGATACCGCAAGGATTGCAGAAAGCAATGCAAGTCGTCTTCGTCTCCTTTAATTACTTTGCTTAAATAATTACTTATAGACTCTTCCACGATTCGATTGGCATCAATGGAAAAAGAAGACAATTTCAACAAAGCTGAAGTTACTGATGGGTTCATCTCTTCTAATAAGGGCATGAGAACATTCCTTACCTTGTTGCGTTTGAAATCAACGTTGAAATTGGTGCTGTCGGTAACAAAGTCTTGGTGATTTTTTCTTAGGAAAGTTTCGATTTCATGTCTTGTGCAGTTTAATAATGGGCGAATGATGACTCCCTGCTTTGGTCTTATTCCCACCAGTCCTTTTATCCCCGTACCGCGGATGATGTTCAGCAATATCGTTTCGACTGAATCTTCCCGATGATGGGCAACGCAAACACCGGAAGCCCCAATGTCTTGAAGTAAATTGGCAAAATATCTGTAACGCAAATCGCGCGCAGCCATCTCAACACTTACTTTATGAGTTTCGGCATATAAAGCTGTTTCAAAATGAATTACATGGAACGGAAGATTGAGTTTCTGAGCTAAAATTTTGCAAAACGCTTCGTCCCGATAACTTTCCTCTCCTCTTAACCGAAAATTACAATGAACTATTTCCAATCGGTAGCCAAGTTGATGCAAGACATATAAAAGTGCCACGCTGTCGGCTCCACCAGACAAAGCGACAAGATAAAGTTTCTCTTTATCTAATAGCTGAAAGGATGTTATATACTCACGAACTTTACTCAACATACAATACTAAGCCTTTGAGGTACTCCCCCTCAAGATGATAGATATTGATGGGATGGTCTGCCGGCTGATGAAGTTGATGTAGTATGCGAACCCTCCTACCTGCCTGTGTGGCAGCAGTAAAGACAGCTTGCCTAAACTGTTCCTTAGTGACAACTTGCGAACAACTAAATGTAAATAAAATGCCACCATGTTTGATCTTCTCAAGCCCTTTGAGATTTAAACGTATGTAGCCACGTAATCCGTTGCGCAGCGCGGAACGATGTTTCGCGAATGCCGGCGGATCAAGCACCAGTAAATCGTACTTTCCATTATTCTCGTCCAGATATTTGAAAGCATCCGCACAATAAGCCGTATGCCGCAAATCGTTGGGGAAATTTAGATTTATGTTTTCATTTGTAAGTTCTATTGCTTTTGCCGAGCTATCCACAGAATGAACCAATTTTGCCCCTCCACGCATGGCATAGACCGAAAAACCTCCTGTGTAACAGAACATATTCAATACGGTTCTATTCTTGGCATAGAACTCAAGCAACCTTCTGTTATTCCGCTGATCTATAAAAAAACCGGTCTTCTGCCCTTTCAGCCAGTCTATCTTGAATTTTAATCCGTTTTCTATGGCAATATTGTTGTCTGTTCTTCCATATAAGAATCCATCCTCTTGCTGCAAATTGGCTTTATATGGAAGTGTAGTCTCACTTTTATAATAAATGCTATCTATCTGTATACCAAAAACTTTTATGATGGCATCAGCGACCTCTTTTCGGTTAATGTGCATGCCAACGGAATGAGCTTGAACCACACAAGTTTTGCCATAAACATCCACAATAAGTCCGGGAAGATTGTCCCCCTCGCCATGTACCAAACGATAGGTTGTATTTTGCAATTCGGGAGCATTGGCGGACTTGATAACCCCAATAGCCTTACGCACTTCCAAGGCTGTCCTGATTCGTTCTTCCCAAAATCGAGCGTCAATGGTGATATCTTCAAAGGATAATACTCGTATAGCAATGGAACCTATCTGATAATGACCAATGGCGATAAACTCATCATGACTCGTAAGCACTCGCACAATTTCACCCTCTTCAATATCTTCGGCTTTTCGTGCCACCGCTCCTGAAAAAATCCACGGATGATAACGATGGAGACTCTCTTCTTTTCCTTTCTTCAGATATATCTTTTTATACATATTCTTTATTGGTTTGCGAGATTAAAATTTAACGTTTCCCCCTCGGATAGCGTTTCATAGTCTTGCGTGGATGCCAATTCCTTCAATCGCTCATATATTTTTATACATGCCCAAGCATCTGTTGCCGCATACAACTGTTGCTTTTCTGTTAAGGTTTTATTTTCCCAATTGGTCAGCTGCTCTCTTTTTGAAATGCGTTGATGGAACAAATTAGCGTAAAGTTTTTGCAAACTTAAATCTTCTATTCCAAACTCATGGACTATATCTTGGAGATCTACAAACTTCCCTTTTTTAAATTCCCCTCGTTGTCTCAACATTAAAAAATCATCATCAAGCGACAGGCCTATCTTCAGCACTTTAGTATCCTCCAGCAAACGGATGAGACAAGGGGATAAGCCTAATCGGTTTAACCGGAAAAGGAAGCAAACTTGGTGAGTACTCACTTGAAAGAGCGCGACCTTATTATGCTTACCTTTTTTAAATACAGGACGTGTCTCCGTGTCAATCCCCAAAATATTTTGTGCCATTAGATAATCCACGGCTTTCTTCGCTTCCGGCTCGGCAGATATGACTATTATCCTCCCCGGGAAGACAACCCTTGGAAGCGCAGGTATGAGTTTTTTATTGAACTTACTGTATATCTTTGTCAGCATGAATTATGTTTTCAATTGCAAAAGTAGAAAAAACTTCGGATATTTTACCTTTTTATGGCTTAAAATTGCTACTTTTGCAGTAAAATATACATAATAATGGTAAGAAAGAAAACTGAGCGCAAACCTAAGACATTTAGCGAAGCAATCGGCATCAATTATATCATCAACGATAAAACAAGTTTCGTATTCGGGCTTATCCTTCTATGCTTTGCGGCGTTTATTTGCATCGCTTTTATAAGCTATTTCTCCACAGGGAGTGCTGACCAGAGCTTGGTTACTGCCTTACGCCCGGGAGAAATTGAAAACAGTGGACAGGAATTCCAAAACTCCTGTGGTTCCATCGGTGCCATATTATCTTATTATCTCATCTCAAAATGTTTCGGAATACCGGCTTTTATCATTCCGCTTTTTATCATAATTTGCAGCGTTAAAATGATAAAAGCTTATGAAAAAACCAACTTATGGAAATGGTTTTTCGCTATGGCAATTATCATGATTTGGAGTTCGGTTACATTTGCTAAATTCTTAACGCCGGTCATGGGCGAACAGATTTTTAATCCGGGAGGAGATCATGGGGCTTTTTGTGTTCAATACTTGGAAAATATAATCGGCTCTCCCGGACTCATAGCCCTCCTTATCATCATTATGGTGGCTTTTCTTACTTATCTGACATCAGAAACCATAATTATCGTTCGCAAGTTGTTGAACCCCGTTGGCTACATACGAGATAGAGTAAAATTTACCATTGTTAATCATTCTACGGAGACAGAGCGCGAAGAAGATGACTCTAACCCGGAGAAAGCAAAAGCCAACTTCATTGATCCGCTTCCGCAAACGGTGGAGTTTTTAGATGACGACATCCCTCAAAACGATAAAAGAGAAATAACTTCTAAAAAGAAGTCGGATGTTACGGAAAAAGACACAGAAGTAGGGCTTCAGATTCAAGACACGAAAAAAGAAGAAGAAGCTGTGGGAAAGACGGTTGCCGGGCAAGCGGACTTATCAACCCCCATCAATCCTCACGAACCTTTTTTGCATTGGAAGTACCCAACGTTGAACTTGTTGAAAAACTATGACTCCGATGCTCAAATCAGCTATGTGGACAAAGAAGAGCTTGAAGCGAATAAGAATAGAATTATTAAAGTGTTGGATGATTTCGGGGTTCAAATCCGAAGTATTAGAGCCACCGTTGGCCCTTCAATTACACTCTATGAAATAACACCGGCGCAAGGAATCAGAATATCCAAGATAAAAAACCTTGAGGACGACATCGCCTTGAGTTTGGCAGCTATCGGCATCCGTATCATCGCACCGATGCCCGGAAAAGGAACAATTGGAATAGAAGTTCCTAACGCAAAACCATCTATTGTGTCCATGTACTCCATTCTTAACTCAAAGAAGTTTCAAGATTCTACCATGGAGCTGCCCATAGCGTTAGGAAAAACTATAACCAACGATGTGTTTATGGTGGATCTTGCCAAAATACCACATCTTCTTGTAGCCGGCGCCACGGGACAAGGAAAGTCAGTGGGTCTGAACGCTATCATCACTTCCCTACTCTACAAGAAACATCCCAACGAATTAAAAATAGTTCTTGTTGACCCCAAGAAAGTGGAATTCAGTATCTATGCTCCCATCGCCAAACCGTTCATGGCTGCGGTTGAAGAAAATGAGGAAGAACCTATCATCACAGATGTGCAAAAAGTGGTTAAGACACTTAAAGGTCTTTGTGTGCTCATGGACGAACGCTACGACATGCTGAAAGCTGCGGGAGCAAGAAATATCAAAGAGTATAACAAGAAATTCCTCACTCGCAGACTCAACCCGGAAGAGGGGCATCACTTCATGCCTTATATAGCTGTTATTATCGATGAGTTCGGCGATTTAATCCTAACAGCAGGAAAGGAGATTGAAATGCCCATTACTCGTATTGCTCAATTGGCACGTGCTGTAGGCATTCACATGATTATTGCAACTCAACGCCCTACTACTACTATTATCACCGGTAATATCAAAGCCAACTTCCCGGGAAGGATTGCTTTCCGCGTTGGTGCGATGATGGACTCAAGAATTATACTTGACCGACCGGGAGCGCAACAATTGGTTGGACGAGGAGATATGTTGTACTTAAATGGCGGAGAGCCCACCCGTGTTCAGTGTGCGTTTGTGGATACACCCGAGGTGGAAAATATATCCAAATTCATAGCTTCACAGCCCGGTCCAATACAACCATTGGAGATTCCGGAGCCAATTTCTGAAGATGGAATAACGGGTGGAGATGGTTTTGATTCACAAAATATGGATCCACTGTTTGAAGAAGCTGCAAGAGCTATAGTGCTCAACCAACAAGGTTCAACCAGCATGATACAACGTCGTTTTTCAATTGGTTATAACAGAGCAGGCAGACTAATGGATCAGATGGAAAAAGCCGGAATAGTTGGGTCAGCTCAAGGTTCCAAACCAAGAGAAGTACTGATAGGAGACGAGACAAGTTTGGAAACTCTGTTGTCCAGACTTCATGGTAGATAAATTTTTTAATGTACAAAATAATGAAAACAAGAAAAATACTATTTATCACATTAGGGCTATTATTGTGTACGAGTTTATTTGCACAAAATGCCAAATCCGTTTTAGATAAAACTGCTGCTATTGTTGGCAGAAAAGGAGGAGCCGCGGCAAACTTTGCCATTAACAGTCAGCACTATGGCAATATCTCCGGAACCATCGCGATTAAAGGCAATAAATTTAAGGCTGTTACACCTCAATCTACTGTGTGGTATGATGGAAAAACGCAATGGGCATACATGAAAGGCACCAACGAAGTAAATATTTCCACACCTAACGAAGCACAGCGATTGTCGATGAATCCATATACCTTTCTTTCAATTTACAAAAATGGTTATAACCTATCTATGAAGACAGGCGCAAACTATCAGATACATTTAAAAGCCATTCACCCTGCCCGTAGTGTACAAGAACTTTATATTACGATTACCAAACGGTATCAACCGCAACAGATTAAGATGTTGCAAGGTGGTAAATGGATAACCATAAAAATCAGTAATTTCAAAGCCATCAACCAATCAGATAATCTTTTCAGATATAATGCTAAAGAGACAAAAGGCGCGGAAGTTATAGACTTGAGATAAAGGTTATTCTTGAACAGACAGTGAATAAACTTCTTTAGAGAAAAAACTAAATTCCCTCTTCCTCAGAAGCCTCAAGTTCTGTTTTGGAATTATGTTGATAATCATCGGTATCGAGTTGCCCGGCATTTGTTATATGCACAGTACCAAGATTATTAATTGCGACATCTATGGGAATAAACTCATCGCTGTTTGGGTCAGGATCTCCGATACTGGCTCCAAATTTAATATGGTTACCCTCCACTTTGTCAAACATAAATCCGGCGAGAATCCAATGCTTTGCGTATTTACTGCTCGTGTAGGTTTTAAAATCACTCTTTGAAAAGGTGCGACTAAAGAAAGTGCTTCCATTTTTTCTAATGATTTTCAAATCAATCTTGTTATCATAAAATTTTCTTCCGTCTTCATTTGAAATCATTGGCAGACTCTTATCCGCATATCTATGAATTATTATCGTAAAAGTGTTTCCCATCCATTCTATGTCTTTCTTATATTCAAAATTGGATAATTGCTGGGGTTTATAAGAAACTTGGGGTTTGGGCGCAATCTTGGTTATGATTACATCTGTTTGTTTTTCTTTCTTGCACGAGAAAAACATCAAGGCTAAAATCCCTAAAAAGAGAGTGGGCAAAATATTTCGTTTCATAATTATAAATAATTCAATGCAAATGTAACACTTTTCTTCCACAAGCTTGCAATTCTTCTTTAATAATCACAATAAATTTATTTTGCAGAAAGCGATAAAGCAGAATCAAATAAGGTTATAGACCTCACTTGGGGATTTTCGTTTCAGTACTTCCAATCCAAAATCCTTACCCGGGCGCAGTCCGCTATCATTTAATATTGTTTCTATAGTCTTACGCGCAAGTTCCGGATGATTATTTTCATCGCTTAAATGACAAAGCCAGACATTTCGAAGATTGGTAGTGGCATTTTCGACAATGGCAAAAGCACAATCACGATTACTCAAATGACCATTTTCGCTGCTGATTCGTTCTTTAAGATATTGAGGATAGGGTCCGGCTAACAGTTTTTCGGTTTCATGATTTGCTTCAATGACAAGATAATTCGCACGAGCAATGTAGTTTTTTATTTCCTCCGTAACATGACCACAATCCGTTACAATAGTAAAAGCAACTTGTTCATGTTTTACATAATAGCCAACACAATCTTTGCTGTCATGAGGTACGTTGAAGGGAGTTACTTCAAATTCGCCAATCTTCTTAGGTTTCCCCTTTTCAATAAGTTTTATCATGGATGGCTCCAATGCTTGACGTTTAATTCCTTGATGAACAAGCGAAGTAGAAAAAACCGGAACCATCAATTTTCGACTCAGCGAGCCCACAGATTTAACATGGTCGGTATGATCATGCGTAAGAATAATATGCCGCACCATGGATAACTGCAGCCCATAACTATTGAAATGCTTTTTCATGGTTCTGACACCTACGCCACAATCTATCATTAAACAATCGGTCTCGGTATATAAAAGATAGCAATTCCCACTACTACCACTTCCTATTGATAAAAACTTAAGCATTGAAAAATTTTTACGCAAAAGTACTAAAACATTTCAATATGACAAAATTTTCGCTTGGCTTATTCCTCCAATTTGCATGCTACATGGCAACGCAGAGTCAACCAGCAAGTGCAAAATTATAAAACGTATTTGAAGAATTCACACTTTGGAGTAGAAAAGTTTAATTTTTCTCTCGGTCTTTCGTTCAATTTCTTTTGTATCGACATAATTCTCTTGTCTGTGTAATGTTCAAACGAATCCTTTTTCGGTATATATTGTCTGATTAGTTTATTTGTATTCTCAATAG
>NZ_LR027820.1:613144-613804 GCF_900607215.1 Prevotella rectalis | reverse complement strand
AGTTTAATTTTTCTCTCGGTCTTTCGTTCAATTTCTTTTGTATCGACATAATTCTCTTGTCTGTGTAATGTTCAAACGAATCCTTTTTCGGTATATATTGTCTGATTAGTTTATTTGTATTCTCAATCGCTCCCTTTTGCCAAGAACAATATGGATCAGCGAAGTATACGGGCACGCCTAAGAACTTGGTAATGTCCTTATGTGCTGCAAATTCAGGTCCGTTGTCTGTTGTAATGGTCTTCAGACAGTCCTTGTATGGTGGCAGCAGTTTCCTAACTACCTTTGCCAGAGGCTTTGACTGCTTTCCAAATGGCAGTTTCTGCATAAGCAGCATATTGGTGGATTTCTCTACCAGTGTGAGTATGGTATGCTGGTCAGGGTCTACGATCAAGTCCATCTCAAAATCTCCGAATCTCTTCCCGTCAACTTCCTTACTTCTTTCATGGATACTCAACCTGTCTTTAATTGGAAGATGTCTGCCCTTGGGACGATGTCTGTATTTCATCTTATGCCTTGTGTGTTTGGCAAGTTCCCCTGTTGTATCATTATGAATGATATTATAAATGGATTGGTGGGACACCTTTATTCCCTCATTCTTGCGCAGATAACCTGATATTTGTCGTGGAGACCACTGGTCATTGGTGATATATTCCTTAATCC
>NZ_LR027820.1:591220-613136 GCF_900607215.1 Prevotella rectalis | reverse complement strand
CCCCTGTTGTATCATTATGAATGATATTATAAATGGATTGGTGGGACACCTTTATTCCCTCATTCTTGCGCAGATAACCTGATATTTGTCGTGGAGACCACTGGTCATTGGTGATATATTCCTTAATTCTCCAGACTAATTCGTTAGAGAGCCTGGCGTTCTTTACCGTTCTCTTTCTGCGCTGCATAGCCATATCGTGCGCCTTTGTCCAGATATACTTTTCTGATGGCGTGCTGTTGCGTTTGATTTCACGTGATAGTGTTGACTGACTGATGCCGACGATTGTGGCAATCTCTTTTCTCCCTGTTTTCTTTTGGAGTAAGGCGAAAATTTGCGACCTTTGCTCCGAGGTTAATTGATGATATTTCACAATACAAAGTTAATTAATCTTGGGGAGACAGAGGTCTCCCTTTTTTATTTGTATTGCTGGTTGTTTTTTTTCCTCGCCGAGAGATGCAGACAACCTCTCGCTACGCTTCGAGAACGTCTGCATCTCTCGGCGAGGGCTACTCTTTTATTGCACTTCGTTTTGGAACTTGCACAATAGAGTCTTAAATAATTTTCAATCTACCCATACAAAGTTTACCTTTCACTTTCTGAAAGCTTACCTTTTGCAATACAATAGGTCATGTTTTGAAGTGCAAAAGCTTAGCTTTTAAATCACGATTTATATCATCCTGGTTATTAGCCTGTTACAAAAATCACTTTTAATGCTGTTTTTGTCATGTAATTTTTCTATATTTTGATACAATGGTTCGTTAAAATAGAGATAAGGGTTGCGCAGTTTTCCGCTGCCGGCCAAAGAGCTCTTTGATAATATATCCCTATGTATGATATTTTAACTTTGGTTTTGGGGTTGTTTGGTAACAAGAAACGTGCACGTAAGGGTGGAAAACGGCGCGTTGCCCCCACTTTCTCCACCTTTCTTCCCTCTGCCGTTGAGGGACTGAGTTGTTCCACTGCCGAGAACTACAGAACGGCATTGCGCTCGTTCCGTCGTTTCAACAAGGGAAAAGACCGGTGTATGTCGTCCGTCAGTGTCGCCACGGTGCTGGAATACGAACGCTGGCTTCACGACAATGGCGTGAGTTTCAACACGTCCTCTTGCTATCTCCGTTCGCTCCGAGCCATCTACAACAAGGCGGCGGAACGAAGATTGGTAGGAAACGTCAATCCGTTCAAAAAAGCCTTCACGGGGAACGTGCCCACCGTCAAACGCGGCATGGACATCACGAACGTGCGTCTGTTGCAATCACTGTGTCTTCCGGCGGGTTCGCGCCTGCAGCTGACGCGCGACTTGTTCTTGTTCTCGTTCTATGCCATGGGGATGCCATTCACGGATATGGCTTACCTGAGGAAGTGCAACATCTGCGACTCACTGCTCGTCTATTCCCGGCGGAAGACGGGAAAACGCGTTACGGTTCGGATAGAGCCTTGTATGCTCCATATTATGAAGCGATATGCTGTTGCCGGCACGGATTACGTGTTTCCCATATTATATAAGGTGAAAAATGGAAAAACCCTTCCCATTGATTACAACACAGCCTTAAACAGCTACAACCGAGACTTGAAACATCTCTCCAAGGTGGCAGGCATCAAAACGAACCTTACCTCTTATGTTGCTCGTCACTCATGGGCAAGCTACGCTTACGCTCAAAACGTATCGCTATCGGTCATTTCCAAAGCGCTCGGACACAGCAATCCTCGCACCACACTCGTGTACGTAAACGAACTCACCGATGACAGAGTTGCAAGAGAAAATAAGAAACTTTTGAAAGGGATTTTTCGCACGCCTCTTGGCAAGAGGTGTAATTATCATTGAATTTGGTGCAAAACTAAGCATTTTTTGTAACATATACAAATGTTTTTTATAGAAAATTACAATTATGTTCATTTTTAACAAATCAGCAAGCTCCGAAGAGCTATTTACTGCACTTTGGTACAACTGTCTGCTATGGCGTATTTTGTGCTGATTTCCCATTCTTTTTCTATCGGAAAACTTTGTCGAAAACCTCACTTTGCACACCTCTTGCCAAGAGGTAATCAAATTTAAGCTTATAAAATGCTGCCTTGAGAGCTTACTCCCGGGCATAAAACATAACACAGATAAATATGTATGTCATGAAAAGACTTTTATCTCTATTCCTATTCCTGACTGTGATGGGCTTCGCCTATGGTCAGGCTCCGGGAGCGCGTGGCGGAACAGATTCCGTGCGCGTTTACTTCCGTCAGGGTGATGCTCGCCTCGACCCGCTTTTCCGGGAGAACGCGGTACGCATCCGCGCCTTCACGGAACGGTTCTTAACCTTGGTTCAAGACACCACGCGCCACATTCTCGGCTTGCGCATTACGGCAGGAGCCTCCCCCGAAGGTGGCGACATGCTGAACATGCGGCTGTCGGAACGCAGGGCGGAAGCCATCCGCCGATTGGTACGCAACTATATGCTCCGCGATGTGGCATGGTCGTACACCGTACCCAAGGGTGCCGACTGGGAGGGGTTGGAACGCCTCGTCCGTGCTGATGTTTACATGCCCTATCGCGATGCGGTGCTTTTCGAGTTGCAATTCACTCCCGAGTGGGTAACCCGAAAGGGACGAATTGTCGATGGTCGCAAGAAGCACCTCATGGACATGGAAGGCGGACGCGTTTGGCGTTATCTCGAGAACCGCTACTTCCCCGACCTGCGTGCCTCTACGCTGCAAATCTGGTACGAGAAAGATGAAAAGAAGGTTGTGGAGAAACGCACCGAGGTGGTCAAGAAGGACACGGTCTATATCATGCCACAAGGCAAACCGGAGATAAAAATAGAGGTAAAGGAAAAGGAGCAGATAAAAGAGGTGCCGACGGTCGTTCCGGAAGTGGAAGAAGTGAAGAGCACCGCCAAGCCGTTCTACATGGGGTTGAAGGCAAACCTGCTCTACTATGCCGTGGCAGTGCCCAACATCGGCGTTGAGTTCTATCTCGGTCGTGGTTGGTCGGTTGCCGGCAACTGGATGTACGCTTGGTGGAAGAGTGACAAAAGCCATCGCTACCACCGCATCTATGGGGGCGACCTTGAGGTGCGTCGCTGGTTGAGCTATGGCAAGAAGCCACTCACCGGTCATCACATCGGTCTCTATGGGCAACTCCTCACCTACGACTTTGAGTGGGGCGGTAAGGGTTATATGGGTGGCAAGCCCGGAGGCTCACTTTGGGAAAAGCCCCACTACGGCGGTGGCATCGCCTATGGCTACTCCGCCCCCATCGGCTATCGCCTGAATCTCGACATGACACTCGGCGTAGGTTATCTCGGCGGTACGTACTACGAATACATCCCAAAAGACAATTTCTACATTTGGCAGGCAACGAAAAACCGCCATTGGTTCGGTCCGACGAAAGCGGAGATAACCTTGGTATGGTTGCTCGGACACGACAATACAAACAGTAAGAAAGGAGGCAAACAATGAAAAGCAAATCCACCCGAATTTTCGTCAATTCTCTTGGCTCGCTGGCTTCCGGCATCGCCGTGACAGCCCAGCTCACTTTTGTCTTCGTGTTCCTCACCGGACTGTTGTCCTCCTGCAATCATAAAGACCTCTACGAGCCGGATGCCGGTTTTGCCAAGGTGAACGTAGTCTTCGACTGGAGCAAGGCTCCCGGTGCCACTGCAAAAGGCATGGCACTCTATCTCTTCCCGGAGAATGGTGGCGAGATGATTCGCTACGACTTCGGCACCGCAACCGGAGGCACGGCTGACATTCCCTATGGCAACTACCGTGCACTCTTCGTGAACAACGATGTTTCCGATGTGCTGCTGCGCGACGCAGAGGGTTACGAGACTTTAGAGGCTTACACGCGCCCTTCTTTCCTCTTGGAACCGCTGGGCTTTAACGTGAACCCCAAGGAGGCAAATCCCAACAACGAAGCGGTGGCATTGGCTGCCAACCGCGTGTGGATGGGGCGAGACATACACGTACAGGTGTTTCCTCCAACCACCGGCAATAATGGCGTGGCAGCTCCGCAAACCCTTGTGTTCTATCCCGAAGAGGTAACCACCACCTACACCGTTGAGATTCGGAACGTCACGAATGTGAAGTATGTCTCCGCACAGAGTCTGTCGCTCTCCGGTCTGTCAGGCAACTACTTCCCCGCCACCGCCAAGCGTTCCGCACTGCGCACCACCATCCCCTTCGAGGCACAGGCTTATGAGCAGTCGCAAACCATCATGGGACAAACCTATGGCTTCGGTTCCTCCTTGTCATCGAACAAGATACACACACTTGTGCTCTACGTCATCCTCACCGATGGCAGCAAGCACTTCTATTCTTTCGATGTGAGCAAGCAGGTGAACGAGGCTCCCGACCCGAGGAATGTGCATATCCTCATCAGCGGACTGAACCTTCCTCAACCCATCGACAACGGGGGTGCTTTCAACCCCACCGTGGGCGATTGGATTGGAGAAGAAGTGGATATCGACCTCTAAACGAGAAAAAGGCGTTATGCCACTTCAATGCGAATCAGAATGTCGAGGGACTTAAAAGCCATCGGAAGAACAAAGAATAACAAACAAAGAATAACAAACAGAGAAAGAACAAAGAACGAATTACGAATTACAGAAAATAAGAAGCATGTGATGTGGCTGTATTATTAATTCATCATCAATTCAATCAGAGTTAATCTATTTATTTATCAATTTAAAACATTTCAAAACATGAAAAAGAATCTATTATTTTTCGCCGCAGCAGCAGGAATGCTGGCTTTGGCTTCGTGTTCGCAGGATGCCACGGAAGGGGTAGATAATGGCAGTGCCATTAAATTCCGTCCGTCCAT
Organism: Prevotella rectalis; assembly: GCF_900607215.1. Lineage (NCBI taxonomy): Bacteria > Pseudomonadati > Bacteroidota > Bacteroidia > Bacteroidales > Prevotellaceae > Prevotella > Prevotella rectalis. The sequence goes on along the minus strand of NZ_LR027820.1, from coordinate 608,326 downwards.
CAACGGCATAACTCGTGCCGTGCCAACAACAGTAGCCAATCTCAGCTCTTTCAATGTGACCGGCTTTGTTGAAGGAGCATCAACCAACTACTTCACCAACTGGCAAGTAAACAAGAACGGAAGCGTATGGGAAACCGTAGGCAACCAATATTGGCCCGCTACCGGTGCACTGAAATTCTTTGCTTACGCACCAACAAGCGGTGTTGGTACCGTCAGCATAACACCGTCCGCACAGACCATCAACGGCTTTACGGTGGAAACTCAGGCTGCGAACCAAAAAGACCTTGTAGTGGCTTACAACGCCGGTACGAAGGCTGCCAACGAGAAGACGGGTATCGCCTTGAACTTCAAGCATGCCCTCACGCAAATTGAAATTCACGCAAAGAACGCCAAACCTTCCGAATTTCAGGTTGAGGTGTTGGGCGTGAAGTTGGGCTACTTCAACTCTCAGGCAGATTTCACTTTCCCCGTTTCTGTTTTACCGGGTACGCTTCCCAGTCAGAGCTGGAAAAACCCAACAATGGCAAAAAGTTGTTACTCCGACCTCGACGCCGCTGTAACGCTGACGAATACGGCACAGAACATCACAAAGAGCAACTTCATGGTGATACCGCAGAAATTGAAACCGTGGAGCAAGACCGCAAGCAAGGATGGAGCTTACCTCAGTGTCCTCGTACGCATCTATAAGAAGAATGGCAGCGATTTGGTACAGCTTTATCCAAAGACGGCAGGCAAGTATGCTTACACCGCCATCCCCCTCGACTCGCAGTTGCTGCCGGGTAAGAAGTACACTTTCGTGCTGAACTTCCTGAAAAACGGTGCCGGCAACATCGACCCGGATCCAACCAACCCGGACAACCCCGATCCCGTAGATCCGACACCGGGTCCCGGTGGTGATGATGTCTTGGGTGGTGCCATCAAGTTCACCGTAACGGTTGACGACTGGGTGAACGAAACTCCTATCAATAAGGATCTCTAAACTTTCTCAGGAAGTTACATCACGAATATCTATAGGGTGTCGGGGGTTGGACTGCCCCGAAAGCGGACAGGGAGGGCGCAAGCCCTCTGTCCCCCGACACCCACACAATTGTACAGACAGAGAACATAACGATAAAAATAAAAAACAGAAGCAACATGAGAAGAAAGATTTTTATCTCAATTGATAAAGCCTTAAACGCCGTCTTGATGAGCTTGCTGACGGCAGGTATGGTAGGTGTCGCAGTTTCTTGTTCCGATGATTTGAGAGAGGAAAACGGCAACGGCACATCCATCGACTTTTCAGTCAGTGTGCCTGACAATGGTTATAACTCCAAGACTCGCTCGGGCTTCGGACAGACGGGCAAGCTCATGGGGCTGACAGTTTCAAACGTCAAAGGTGCAACCTCTGACGAGGGAAGACCACTCTACCTGCACACCATCATCACGGATGGGTTCGGCACGGATGATGGGCAGAATGTCACCGAGCTGTCCGACGATAGCACAACGGTTCCCGGCACGCGCGCCACTCCCGTGACCAGTGCCACAATGTATTCGAACGCTACTGCTTTCGCCTCCGCCTACCCCAAAGATAAGAGTTGGGATGGGACGGACAATCCCGGTTATTTCTTCGATTTGCAGATTTCGAAGTCGAACGGATGGAACACCAATCAGCCCTGGCCGGGAGCACAATGGAAGATGGCCTTCTTCGCCTACGCACCCCATCACTGCCCCGGCGTGAGCCTGACCACAAACACCAATTCGCCGGGCGCGCCAACATTCCGCTACACCGTACCCAATGATGCGAAGCAGCAGACCGACCTGCTTACGGCTTCCGTTACCAATCTTGCCGGAAATAGCAAAATGGCGGCACCGCTTCGGTTTCGCCATGCGCTCACCGCGGTGCGCTTTGAAACAGGCGATGCCATGAGACCCGGCACAGTGAAGAGCATTACTTTCAAGGGCGTGTACGGCACTGCCGTTCACCGGATAGGAGAAGCAACATGGAGCGGTTACACTAACGTAAGGAACTTCAGTCAGACGCTGAACGTGTCCACCTCCGTGCCTAACGTGGCAGGACAGCCTATTACGCCGAAAGAAGGCACGTTTATGATGATACCACAAAAATTGCCTGTGGGAGCGAGCATAGAGGTTAAATACGTTGATAAACTCTCGGGAGCGGAACGAACACTCACGGCAAGTATTGCCAATACCACATGGGGTATGGGAAAAACCGTAACCTATCGCATATCAACGAGCAGTATCGCCGTCGCGCCCACGCTGATAGTTACACCCCCAGCCAACTATACTTATCAGGGAGGCACAAAGCCCTACAAGGTAACGAGCTATGCCACAGTAGCAGGTGGCGGAGTTACAAAGACTGTCCCCGTGGCATGGACGACAGAGTATTCCACCAATGGAGGAACAACATGGAGCAAAACAAAACCGTCATGGCTCACTGCGTTCACCGGAGGAGGACAGGGAGGCACAACCGAAACTTCGTATAACGCTACCGTAGCACGACAAACTCTTATACCCGATCCGAAGGACACGCACACTGTGGCATTGCGCAACGCAACTGCTAAAACCAACTGGAACCTTTCCAATGCTTCAGGTGCTAATGCGGTTCAGAATACGGCGAATTGTTATATCATCAACGCATCGGGTACCTACCGATTGCCCTTGGTTTATGGTAATGCCGTGAAGAACGGAACTGCGAACACTTCAGCTTACACCAGTTCTAAAACCGGTACGATCGTACTGAAGACGTTTATCAATCATTTGGGAAAAGGCATTACCAACCCTTACATTTACAACAATGCCGGCTGCACTCCGGCAAATGCCACACTGGTATGGCAAGATGCGAAGAATCTCGTGAGCAACGTGAAACTCTCCGCCGACAAGCACTTCATTACATTCAGCGTGGAGCGAGCTTCCATCCGGCAGGGCAACGCAGTGGTGGCTGTGCGCGATGCGGCGAACAACGTGATGTGGAGTTGGCAGATTTGGGTAACGGATTATAAATTGGGAACGGGACTGAAGACTCTTACCAATTATCAGGGCAATAAGCGTGTCATAATGTCGCAACCTATCGGTTGGTGCAGCGGAACAAAGGATTCCTATGCGGCACGCAAAGTCATGATTCGCTTCCGCCAATCGCCCCCTTCCGGCTACAATTACACGAAGGAGCAGACCATAACTTTAAATCAGTTGGGAAACACCATCACTTACATCGGCAACAACACTCTCTACCAATGGGGACGTAAAGACCCTTTCCCGGGAGCTTTAGGTGTGGGTGATACCAAATACTGGTATGATGCACAAGGTAAAAAACATTCCGAAAATCTTCCAACAGAGGAATTCTCGCTTGGAAACGCGTGTATCACTTCCTGCATCAAAAAGCCCGGAGTGTATTGTACAAATGAATCTATGGATAAGCAATACGTGAATCTTTGGAACGTAAATAGAGATTTTAGTGGTGTTAAAAATTCATCAGTAGAGCTGAAAATGTGGGTTGATATTCCGGTTGTTAAAACGATATACGATCCCAGTCCCATAGGCTTTAGCCTGCCGCGACATCTAACTTTTACCGGATTCTCCACGACCGGTAAAGAGACATATAACCCATCCGAGTTTCACACCACCGGCACATACAACCGTGGCTGGAGTTTCTATGTTAATCTGGGTAACAAGGCTGAAGGAACCATCTTCATTCCAACGTTATTTATTCGCGACTTATCAGGTAAAATAAGCTGGGATCCCATATATATAGAAATTAGCGGTAACGCACCGGAACACTCTCACTTTTGGATGGAAAACTGCTTTTTTCCATCTTCGAAAGGTAAATTGGGAAGCTATCTTTGCGTGGCAGACAAATACTGCAATCCCATAAATGGCACACAGGCAGCATATGGTTTTGGTGTCCTCCCTGAGAAAGAATAAAGAAAGAAGAACAGAGAACATGCAACTTATTCAAAAATCAATCCTCAAACGTCTCTATAGAGGTGCTGACAGCGTCTCTATAGAGGTGTTAAGTATGTCTCTATAGAGACGTAACACACAACTCTATAGAGACGTAATACACAACTCTATAGAGACGTAATACACAACTCTATAGAGACGTAACGCACAGCTCTATAGAGACGTAACGCACAGCTCTATAGAGGCGTACGAGGGGGGATAATTTACCGTAAAATAAAGACATAAAAGCATCAGGTGAACACTCAAGGGCATCAGGTGTAAAGTAAAAACATAAAAACATTAGGAGGGAAACAGTATGACAGTAAGTTACAAACTCGTCAAGAGAAAGAATCCACAGAAGAAAGGAGACCCCGCAAAATGGTATGCCACCCCGAACAGCTCGCGTCCGCTGCCACCCAAGGCCATGACACGCTCTGCAACGGCAAACACCACGCTGGCTCCATCGGAACTGGAGGCTGCGATGGAGCTGTTGGCGTCATTCATTCCGCAGCAGTTGCAACAGGGACACACGGTGAGCGTTCCGGGATTGGGCAATTTCCGCCTGACTTTCAGGAGCAAGGGTGCATCGGAAATCAACGATTTCGACCCGATTCGGATGATTCATTCGCCCCGCATCCTCTTTACGCCGGCTGCCGAACTGAAGGATCGCGCGCTGCGCGGCTTGCGGTTTGAAAACGGCGGTGTGCTGGAGGACAAAGTGAACTATGCTTCCCTGGCCGATTACAACAAGGCAAAGGGTCTGACGGGCAAGCCGGGAACGAGTGATCCGGGAACAGGCAATCCGGGAGCGGGTGGTTCGGGAACAGGTGGCGACCCCAATCCATAAGGCGAAACTTACGGAGCGTTGCCACGGAGAGCGACCGGAGGGTTTCCGCCGATTGAGATGCGTGGCAACTGCCTCGGAAAAGAAATGGGTGGAACAGCGGTTCTTACCTTTAGTTAGATGATAATTTAAGTTACAAAAAGTAACTATTCATTTTTTTTTGTAACCAAAGGCGGACTGTCGTGAGGACAGCCCGCTTTTCTGTTTTTACGGATGGGGGTTTCATGGCTTTGGTTTTTCTTCTCCGTCGGTGGTCAGCAGTATTTCCTTGTTGCCGTAGCGTGCCTCGAAGTATGGGGGCGATTCGCGCAGGGCTATGCTGTCGTATTTGAACGGAGTAACGGGGGTGTCCTTCCCATCGGGTAGCACCAATCCCATCTTGCCCTCGAGTTGTGCGATGATGGGCATGGTTCGGAGGTCGTCCACATAGACATAGCAGGTGCGCAGAAATTCATACTTCGGACTGAGGATGACCTTTCCCCTGTGGTCGATGATGCCGAATTTCCCATTGCGTTCCACCACCTGATGTTGCTGTATGTAACATTCGCGTATCATTTTCAGATAGCCCACCATGCGTCGCCTGTCGTTCACGAGGGTGAGGAAGTAGTCGAATGTGTCGGCATAGTTTGCCACTGCTCTCACCAGCACCATCTTGAAGTCTAATCCTTTGAGAGCTTTTCTGTTCAAGTCGAAATACAAGGCTATGGCTTTCTCCTTTTCCTCGAGCGATAGTTTTTCCAACTTCTCCTCCACCCTCATCATTTGTTCTTTCGAACCACTCATGCCCTTGATGTAGCGATGGATTTGTCGGCTCATTTCCTTGCATGCGAAATGTCTTATCTGCCTTTCCTCCACCGGGTCGGCATATTGATTGATGATATTCATTTGTTCGTTCATGGGTTTTTCCTCCCTTCGTGATATTGTTTCATGCAAGACACCCGGACAGAAATTGCAGAAGGGTGTGCTTGCCGTAAGGTTGCGTTCTGCCACTGTTTACGTGCAAATATACATGAAATTGCGGAAGAAACCAAATTATTTTTGTACTTTTGTATTCCTGTTTTTAATATGCTTTGACAAAAAGCCCATGAAGTTAGACAAGAAGCCATCTGAAAGCCACATAGAGATGCGAGGAGTCCGGGTGAACAATCTGGATAATGTGGACGTGAACATTCCCCGCGACCGTTTCATCGTGATTGCCGGCGTTTCCGGTTCGGGGAAGTCGTCGTTGGCGTTCGACACCCTATATGCCGAAGGACAGCGACGCTACGTGGAAAGTCTGTCTGCCTACGCCCGCCAGTTTCTCGGCAGGATGCAGAAGCCCGAAGTGGACTTCATCGAAGGGTTGCCGCCCGCCATCGCCATCGAGCAGAAAGTGATTGCACGCAATCCTCGTTCCACGGTGGGCACCTCCACGGAGATTTACGAATACCTCCGGTTGCTTTATTCGCGCATTGGCAGAACCTTCAGTCCCATTAGTGGAAACGAAGTGAAGAAACACTCTGCCGGCGACGTTGTGGAGAAAGTTCTCTCGTTTGCCAAAGGCACGAAATTCTATCTCCTCGCTCCCCTTCAGGTGCACGAAGGGAGGAGTGTGAGGGAACAGCTGGAAATGGCGATGCAGCAAGGCTATGCACGGCTCTTTGCAGGCGGCGAAGTGGTCCGGATAGACGATTGGCTCAAAGACGGGGAGGAAGCAGAACACGGCACTGCCGACGTCTGCCTTGTCATCGACCGTCTGACGGCAGATGACAGCCAAGACGCCGTGTCGCGCCTCACCGACTCGTGCGAGACCGCATTCCACGAGGGAGACGGAAAGCTGCGCCTCGTGGTTCTGCCGTCGCGCCTCACCTACGAGTTCTCCACGCGCTTCGAAGCAGACGGGATGCAATTTGAAGAACCCACCGACAACCTGTTCTCCTACAGTTCTCCGCTCGGTGCCTGCCCCACCTGCGAAGGCTTCGGAAAAGTGATGGGGATTGACGAACGACTCGTGATTCCGAACAGTTCGCTGTCGGTTTACGAAGGTTGCGTGCAATGTTGGCATGGAGAGAAGATGAAGTCGTGGAAAGAAGCCTTTTGCAGACTTGCCGCCAAAGACGATTTCCCCATCTTCAAGCCCTATTACGAACTGACTCGTCAGGAGAAAGATGCCTTGTGGCACGGACTTCCCCATGAAGCAAGCCTGAAGCCCGACGAAAGAGTTTGCATCGACTCGTTCTTCCGAATGGTGAGAGACAACCAGTACAAAATACAGTATCGGGTGATGATGCACCGCTACAGGGGAAAGACCACCTGCAAGGATTGTAACGGCAAACGACTGAAGAAGGAAGCCACATGGGTGAAGATAGATGGGATGGCTATCACGGATTTGGTGGAAATGCCCATTGCGGCACTGAAAGACCGGTTCGACCATCTAGAACTGACCGAAACCGAACTGAAGATAGGCAAACGCCTGCTGACGGAAATCAAGAGCAGGCTGCAATTTCTCGTTGATGTGGGATTGGGCTATCTCACCTTGAATCGTGCATCGAACACACTGAGCGGTGGCGAGAGCCAACGCATCAATCTTACCACATCGCTGGGTTCATCGCTGATAGGGTCGCTCTACATACTGGATGAGCCTTCCATCGGGCTGCACAGCCGGGACACCGACCGTCTCATCCACGTGCTGAAAGAATTGCAGACCATGGGGAACACCGTGATAGTGGTGGAACATGACGAGGAAATCATCAGAGCGGCAGACTACCTGATAGACGTGGGGCCCGATGCGGGCAGACTGGGTGGAAAGATAGTTTATGCAGGACGCATCCCGGAGAAAACAAATGATGAGCAGAAGAAGCAAAGGCTGTTGAAAGAGTTTCCGGGTTCGCACACCCTGAAATACCTCATGGGGGAAGAGACGATTGAAGTGCCGAAAAGCAGGAGGCAATGGAATCGGTTCATCGAGATAAAAGGGTGCAGAATGAACAATCTGAAAGGGATTGACGCCACCATTCCACTAAACGTCTTCACGGTGGTAACAGGGGTCAGCGGAAGCGGAAAATCATCGCTGATAAAAGGTACGCTCTACCCCGCACTGAAGCGTATGCTGGACGAAGTGGCAGATGTGCCGGGCGAATACGCCTCGTTAGGCGGAGACGTGAGCAATGTGCGACACGTAGAGTTCGTGGACCAAAACCCAATAGGCAGAAGCACACGCTCCAACCCTGCCACCTACGTGAAAGCCTACGATGAAATCAGGAAGCTCTTCGCCGAGCAACCACTTTCCAAACAGATGGGGTTTGCGCCGCAATACTTCTCATTCAATACCGAAGGCGGCAGATGCGAGGAATGTAAGGGTGCGGGCGTGGTAACGATAGAAATGCAGTTCATGGCAGACTTAGAACTCGAATGTGAGGCGTGCCATGGAAAACGCTTCAAGAAAGAAATCCTCGATGTAACTTTCAACGGAAAGAACATCAACGACGTGCTCGACATGACTGTATCGGAAGCCATCGCCTTCTTCGGGAAATACAAGAAAAAAACCATTGTGGAAAGACTCAAGCCCTTGGAAGACGTGGGGCTGGGATACATAAGACTCGGACAAAGTTCCTCCACCCTGTCGGGTGGCGAAAACCAAAGAGTGAAACTTGCCTATTTCATCGGACAAAGAAACCAAGAGCCTACCCTATTCATGTTTGACGAACCTACCACCGGACTACATTTCCACGACATCAAACGACTGCTGGGTGCTTTCGATGCCCTGATAGAGAGGGGGCACAGCGTCTTGGTGATAGAACATAACTTGGAAGTGATAAAGTGTGCGGATTACATCTTGGACATAGGTCCGGACGGAGGCGACAAGGGGGGGAAGTTGGTGGCGAAAGGAACACCGGAGGAAGTGGCGAAGAACAGCAACAGCATAACCGGAAAATATCTGCTTGACAAATTGTAGCCAATGAGAGGGTGAACCATGCCTCACCCATAAGTTTACGATGGACTAAAAACCCACAGATTGAAATCGACGAGTTTCATCCAATAGTGTCCTGAATATTCTTCATTCGTTTATCCAAAGCTTACCTTTTGCGTTCCAAAAGGTAAGCTTTTGCAATGCAAAAGGTCATGAATCGGAGTGCAAAAGCCAAGCTTTTAAATTGCAAATCATATTACCCTGATTATCAATGGATTATGAAACGCTTCCCGGATGCGGTTTTTGTAATGTAATTTCGCGGTTCCGGTCGGGTCGAATGTTCGCTGCCAAGAGCCTGTTTATCATTACCAGAATACGATTTGGAGTCATGAGGAGATATGTGTTATTCAACATTGGAACAAAATACATCAAGTCTCATGATTTGATGAAACTTTGCGTGGGGCACAAAATTATTTAGGAAACTATTGATTATTATCAGTATTTTCAGATAATACTTTGCCATATAATGTTTTCTTATTAACTTTACAATCAGAAAATCTAAGCAACTGCTTCCCATGAACAAACCATTAACTGTATATAAGGCTTCCGCGGGCTCAGGGAAAACATTTACCCTGACCGTGGAATACATTTCCATCCTTGTGGCAAATCCGGAAGATTATCGAAAAATCTTGGCTGTTACATTCACTAATAAAGCTACGATGGAAATGAAAGAGAGGATCATGTCACAACTCTATGGCATAGCCAAAGGGCTGAAATCTTCGGACGATTATTTTCGTCAAGTAAAGGAGCGTACTCGCCTCAGCGATGTCGTTATAAGAAAAAATGCGCAAATGGCATTAACTCTGCTGACTCACAAATACAATAATTTTAGGGTTCAGACAATTGATTCTTTTTTTCAACATATTTTGCGTAATCTAGCACATGAGTTAAATCTTACGGCTAACCTGAAGATTGACCTTAACGATGAGCAAATAGAAGCTAAAGCCGTTGATGAACTTGTAGAAAACCTGGAACAGGGACAGCCGATACTGTCATGGATTCGCGATTATATCGATGAAAACATAGAGGATGACAAGGGATGGAATGTACTCGGGAAAATAAAGGAATTTGGGAAAAACATATTTAAGGAATTCTATAAGGAGCACGAAAAATCGTTCAACATCTTATTCAAGGACGAAGATGCTTTCAATAATTATATGAGACAACTGCGACTGCGCAGAAATCAGCTTCAGAAAGAAATGAATGATATTGCGCAAGACATCGTAAAGGACATTTGCCATAATCACGTTGATGACAGTTCTTATTTCACGCGCTGGCTGTATGCCTATATCAACAAACGAGTAAACGGAAAGATAACAAATGAAAACACTCCAAAATATGTTACGACTTGTATAGAGAATCCGGAAAAGTGGACAAGCTCTAAATGTCCATTGCTAGAGAAAACGACAATTAGGGAATTGGCATCGTCGAAACTCTGTAAAAAACTTCAGTTACTCGAATCGAAACGTCTTGAAAATTGGAAAGAATATCAATCCATCGTCCTTACGTTGGCTCATTTGTCTCAACTAAGGTTGCTTCACGCAATCTCCAACAAAGTAAACGAGATAAATAGAGATTCCAATAGGTTCATGCTCAGCAATACACAGTCGTTAATCAAGGAGTTAATCGTCGATTCAGATACTCCTTTCATTTTTGAGAAGATAGGAACCAGGCTGAAACATATCATGATAGATGAGTTTCAGGACACAAGCACCATTCAATGGTCGAACTTTAAGAATCTATTGGAGAACTGTATCGCGCAAGTCGGATCCCAAAATCTCATCGTGGGAGATATTAAACAAAGTATATATCGCTGGAGACAAGGCGACTGGCAACTACTTCATAACATTGATAAAGGTTTTCATCAGGAAATTATTCAAATAGAGTCGAAAAGAGAGAACTACAGGTCGGAAGAAGTTATCGTCAATTTCAATAACGCCCTATTCGAGCAACTGGTAAAAGTAACAGAAACCGAACTGCGAAGCGATGGTATAGAAGAAGCCGAAATATTGAAGAAAGCTTATGAAGACGTGGAACAAAGGGTGAATAAAAAAGGAAGCAATGGATATGTAACCATTGACCTCTATCCCGACAAAAAAGCGACCTATCGGGACAATGTTTTACAGCAGCTGACCGATACGGTGAAGGAATTGTTGGAGAAAGGATATAAACAAAACGACATTGCCATACTTGTACGCTCGAAGAATGTTATTCAGGATATTGCAGATACATTCATTCGTACATTTAAGGGAAAAATAAATTTAGTCTCCGATGAGGCGTTCCGTCTGGACGCTTCGCTATCGGTAAACATTTTGATAGACGCGCTTCATCTCTTGACGCATCCTGACGATATGCTGACAAGGGGAAGACTTGTGAAAGCTTACCGACAGAAAGTGCTAAAACAAAAAGTTAAGGACAGCGAGCTTTTAGTTTGTCCCACTTGCCCCACTGTCAAAGGAGAAACCGTTGGAACAAAACAGGATCTAAAACAGAAAAGTATCGAAAGACAGAAAAGAAAATTAAATGACTCGCTTCCTGAAGAATACGTGGAAAAGCAAGAACAACTCTTGGAAAAGCCTTTGCTTGACTTGGTTGATAAACTTTTCATGCTTTTCCGGCTTGATACGCTCAAAGAACAAAGTGCGTATGTCTGCACTTTTTATGATACGCTCGCGGATTATTTACGAGAACACCCGGCTGACATAGACGATTTCATCAAAGAATGGGAGGAAACCATTTGCTCAAGAACCATACAAAGTGACGAAATAGAAGGAATTCGATTGATCACCATTCACAAAAGTAAGGGATTGGAATTCCCCAACGTCTTAGTCCCATTCTGCGATTGGACACTGGAACTGAACGATATTATATGGTGTGAAACCGATGACAAAGCCACACCTTATAACAAACTCCCACTCATACCCATTGATTATTCCAAAAATGCGATGATGGGTACTGTCTTTGATGAAGACTACAAACATGAACACTTTCAAAACACCATTGACAACTTAAATCTACTTTATGTGGCATTCACGCGCGCAGGAAGGAATTTATTCATAACAGGTAAGCGTATGAGTGATAAAACATATAAAGAGAAAGCAGCCGGTGGAACTACCAAAAACCGGTCGCAAGGCATTGAACTTGTACTGAGAGCGGGAAAGGATGACTCGCAAGATGCCAAAATAATAGAAAAAGAGTTAAAAGGCTGTATTCTTGATATCCCAACATCGCAAGATGAAGTCATACATTTTGAATATGGAGAATTGACTTCACACAACAAAGATATCAACAAAGAAAAGGACGACAATCCATTTCTTACTTCTGTAGCCACTCAATACATCCAAGTGGAAACATTTCCACAAACCGTTTCTTTCAGACAGAGCAATAAAAGTCAAGAGTTCGTGAACGAAGAGAACTCCACTGAACTTGACAGATCCAGATATATTAAAGTGGGAAATATTCTTCATGAACTTTTCGCCACAATTTATACGCTTGACGACATTCCGGCAAAATTAAACGAGTTGGAACAAGAAGGGATTATCTACAATGACGAAATAACTACCAATGAACTCAGAGAAACCATCGAAAAATCATTGAGAAGCAATCAAGTGAAAGATTGGTTTTCAAAACGTTGGGAATTATATAATGAATGTACCATCCTACAATACGATGATAAAAATGAGGAGTTAATAGAGCAACGCCCCGATCGAGTCATGACCAACGGAGAAGAAACCATTGTGGTGGATTTTAAGTTTGGGAAAGAGAGGAAAGAGTACAAAGAACAAGTACAACGATACATGCGATTATTAACAAAGATGGGTTCAATGAATGTTAAAGGATATTTATGGTACGTCATGAGTGGAAATATAATCCAAGTAGCAGTATAACCTTTTTTACCTTAGTCAGCACTTATAATGAATACATTAATATCACACATAGCTAAAGATTTAATAACGAAATACGGCACAAACCTTGCGCACATCGCAATAGTTTTTCCAAACAAAAGAGCCGCGTTGTTTCTGAATCAAGAATTGGCAAAGCAAGCCGGACGACCGATATGGAGTCCTGCCTACATAACCATTTCCGAACTATTCAGGCAACAATCCGAACTAACCGTTGCCGATCCGATAAAAAGTTTGTGCGACCTTTTCAAAAGCTATGTTACCATAACTGGTCGAAATGATGACTTGGACGAGTTTTATGGATGGGGACAATTACTTCTTTCAGATTTCGATGACATTGACAAGAACATGGCAGACGCGAAACAGGTCTTCAAAAACGTTCAGGATATTCATGAGTTAGACTCCGTGGATTATCTCACCGAACATCAGAAAGAAGAGTTAAAACGATTTTTTGCAAACTTTATTGGCGACACAAGTATATTAAAAGAAAGGTTTATTACACTATGGAGCAAATTGTATGATATCTACGATGATTTCAAAACGCGTTTAAGAAAACAGAACTTGGCATACGAAGGTATGCTCTACCGCGAGGTAGTTGAAAAAAATAACTTCCCGAATCAATTTGAAAAGTACATATTCATTGGATTTAACGTTTTACAAAAGGTAGAACAATGTTTATTTTCCGCACTACAAAAAGAAGAAAAAGCAGTTTTTTATTGGGATTACGATAAATATTATCGAAAGGAGATAAATGAGGCAGGCACTTATATCAACCGCTGGCTTACACGTTTCCCCAACTCTTTAGACAATAACGATGATTCCATATACAATTGCTTTGAAAGCAAAAAGGACATTCAATTCATTTCTGCGCCTACCGAAAACCTGCAAGCACGATACATAACAAAGTGGTTGCGAGAAAACAACAGATACAAAGATGGCAAAAAGACAGCCATCGTGATGTGTGATGAGAATTTATTGCCTACCGTGGTTCACAGTGTGCCTCCCGATGTGGAAGACATCAATGTAACAACCGGGTTTCCCCTTCTACAAGCTCCCATCACATCGATGATTTCTCAACTTATCTCTCTGCAAACCGATGGCTTCTCCTTGAAGGAAAATGCTTTCAAATTGCACTATATCAATAGGGTTTTGAGACATCCATACGGTAAATATATATTGCCGGATGCTGAATTCACTCTTCAAAAGTTCAACAAAGAAAAAGCATTCTATATCAGCAGAATAGATAATTCAGAAATAAGATTTGTACCCCATGATGTTTCTCACATGCCTGAGTTCGTCGCTTGGCTTGCCAAGATAACACGAGACATAGCCGTGAATGGTACAAAACAAGACACACATCTTTTTCAAGAGTCAGCTTTCAGAATGTACACACTCCTAAATCGCGTTTCAGAATTGATGGGACAAGGTGATTTGGTAGCGGATATTACTGTTTTCAGGCGGTTACTTTCACAACTAACAGCCTCAACCAACATTCCTTTTCACGGAGAGCCCGCGAAAGGCGTACAAATCATGGGATTGCTGGAAACGCGCAACTTAGACTTTCAGCACGTACTGTTATTATCGTGTAACGAAGGAAATATGCCCAAAGGAGTGGATGACGTATCATTCATCCCCCATTTCATAAGACAAGCCTACGGACTAACCACAATCGATAATAAAATAGCGATTTACAGTTATTACTTTCATAGTTTGCTTCAACGTGCCACAGATATCACCATCCTCTACAACAATTCCACACAGGGCAGCAAAACTGGAGAAATGAGCAGGTTTATGCTCCAACTCCTTGTAGAGACAAATCACCCCATCAAACGTATTGCGCTGAAAGCGGGACAAGAACCCATGCAATGGCAGGTGTCACTCATAGAAAAAGACGAAATCATCGCAAAGAAACTCAATGACATTTCTTATATCTCGCCAACAGCCATCAATGCGTATCTGCGTTGTCCCATAACATTCTATTATAGATACATAGCGGGATTGACCGAGCCAATGGATAACGATGAGGATGATATTGATAACAGGATGTTTGGCAATATTTTCCATTGTGCGGCTCAACTAATGTATGAAGAGCTTTTACCGAAAGATAGAATAACAAAAGAAAATATCGAATACGTTCTAAAGACGGAGAAATCGGCAAAATCTTTTAGCGAGAGAAAAAGCAATGGGACATTAGACAGTGTCATAACTTCTGCATTCAACAAAGAGCTTTTCCGGCTTCCCTCCACATCAAAAAAGAAACCAAAACTTAACGGATTACAAGTATTGAATCAAGAGGTCATAAAAAAATACCTCCGACGGCTTCTTGTTCTGGATTTGAGAATTGCTCCGCTAAAAGTTATCAAACATGAGTATGATGTTTATAAAACCCTAAAGATAAAGATTGGTGATGAAGAAAAACAACTCACCATTGGGGGGAGAATAGACAGGTTGGACGAAATAAACTCCAACACGTCAATGCCAAGACTCAGGGTAGTAGATTATAAGACCGGTAACAAAGTGGCAGCCGAACTTAACAGTGTGAGCGACATATTCAATCCGGACAATGTACTCGAGAAAAAAAGTGATTATACATTACAGGCGTTGCTCTATAGCATTCTTACAACCGACGAAGACAATAAATATAACAAGGGGCATTTACCTGTAAGTCCTGCCTTGCTATTTATACAACACACCAATGCCAATGACTATAGCCCCATACTGTCGCTTGGAAGTAATGAAATTGAGAATGTGGCAGACTATGCAGAAGATTTTTATAAGCACTTGAATGGAGTCTTAGAGGAAATTTATAACATGGAAATACCATTCAAACCTACCAAAAATTTGAAGACCTGCGAGTATTGTCCTTACAAGCAAATGTGTGGCAGATAAAATCTTGAGAAACTGATATTCATCAGGCTGCTAAAACAAAACCGTGAATGATGATTATTCCTCAAAAAGGCGCCGTGGGAAAACCTCGAAAAAAGAACAAATGAAGAAAATTTATAAAGTATTGAATATCAGCTCCTAACAAGTCCCTTTTCAAAAGCTTACCTTTTGCATCACAAAAGCTTACCTTTTACCATTCAAAAGCTTACCTTTTGGATCGTAATACCTAAGCCATTGTCTTTTCCTGAATTCACTTGTCAGATCTGACGATGTATTTCTGTTTTACTTGTCAAATATTTTCTTATTTACTGAATGACTTGACATTAACATTATATAGTTTAAATTTGAAGTCAGTGCACTTGCATAAAAGAAGATGGACAACACCTAAGTTCCGTCATATTTTCGGCAAGGTCTTAGGGGGCTCGATGCCCCCTGGGACCTTTGGTGAAGATGGCATAAGACCGTCGTTCGCCATATTTTCGGCGTTCCAAAGATACGTTATATTTTTCTTTTTTGCAAGCATTTATCTCTTTTTCCAAAGATTTCTCCCGGGCTGTTCGCCTCTATAGACATCCATCGGACATTTCATTCCTATGCTCATATGCGGTCGTCTGTAGTTGTAGAAGGCTATTGCCTTGGAGATTTCCATGTTGGCCTGGTCATAATCTCGGTACATCTCCTGCTGGTAAATCCACTCAACCTTAAAGGTTCCATTCGTCCTTTCCGCCACAGGATTGTCCGTAGGATTGTACCGTTCTGTCATACTAACCCTGATATGGTGGCACATAAGAGTTTCAACATATAGGTGGCAGGCGTATTGCGAACCTCTGTCAGAGTGGTGTATCGTTCCGCAGAGGTTGCCTCCTCCGGCTGCCTTAACTGCCATTAGCAATGCCTCCTTCGTATTTATAGCCTCCATGGTTTCGGATAAGCACCAGCCTATGACAGCATGTGAGTAAACATCTGTAATGAGATGGAGGTACAGGACGTTGCCGTAAATCCAAACGTAGGTTATGTCGGCTGCCCAAATGTGGTTAGCATACATTGCCGTAACACCTTGTACAAGATTAGGATACTTCCTATAAGGATGATTGGAGTCCGTTGTACGTCTTCGCTTGTTCTTGGGAAGCATAAGTCCTTCTGAAGCAAGTAGTTTTAAGAAGGAGTCGCGACCATGAGTAACATCTTCACCTAGCTCCGACTTGAGGAGGACGTGCAGTTTCACACCGCCTATCCCGGGACAGCAGGCACGATAGTAGAGTACATTGTCAACTATCAGTTTACGCCTTTGCCGCTCAGAAATCACAAGCTTGCTGCTTGCGTAATACCACTGGCGTTTCTTGCCAAACAGCCCACAGAGGAATTCCACGGATACACCGGGAAACTCCTCACGCAGCGCCGTTACTGTTTGGCACCATCTTTTTTTAAGATGCTGATACCCTCCTCGGATTCGGCTATCTCTATGAGTTTCTCATAGGCACGGCTGCGCATCTTCTCCAAAGACAATGCGTGTTGGAGGTTCACTATCTTCTGGCGCAATATCTCATTGTCTGTCAAATTCGTTTCTTTATGAGCCATACGATACCTCT
>NZ_LR027820.1:575706-591097 GCF_900607215.1 Prevotella rectalis | reverse complement strand
ATGAGTTTCTCATAGGCACGGCTGCGCATCTTCTCCAAAGACAATGCGTGTTGGAGGTTCACTATCTTCTGGCGCAATATCTCATTGTCTGTCAAATTCGTTTCTTTATGAGCCATACGATACCTCTGGATTACTTCCGAGGGCAAAGATAACGATTTTGAATCAACGGGCCAACGTTTCAGCCATTGGAACATTGAACCACTAGACACATTCCACTTACGCAATATGGACGCTTGAGAAGCACCGCTAGAATAATAATCGATTAACACTTGCAGCTTGAACGAATACGAAAATTCGCGCGGGGTTTTACGTTTTGTCATAATTTCTTACTTTTTTTATAGTCAGAATTGTGACAAGCTAAATCCGTATAAGACACATTGAAGCACGTCAAACCTATCGCCTTGCAGTCATGACACTTTACAACAGAAAAAAATATAAATCAGTCTTGAAGAAAACAAGGCGTATGGCAGAACCATCAAAAAACTTCAACAGACAACTACAAGCATTAATATTAAGCTGAAATATGGGAATTAACAAGAAAAATAGCTATCTTTGCAGCATAATCAAACAAGTGGTATATGAATACAATTGATACTAACACAAGTGAAGAGAAACGCAGCTTAAGTTTCGTAGAACAATTTGTAGAAGAAGATATAGTAGAGGGTAAAAATGGAAAGAGGATTCAAACCCGATTTCCACCGGAACCCAACGGATACTTGCATATTGGGCACGCAAAAGCGATATGTATGGATTTCGGTGTGGCGGAAAACTATAACGGAGTTTGCAATCTTCGCTTCGATGACACCAATCCAACTAAAGAAAACAACGAATACGTAGAAAACATTCTTCAGGATATCAGTTGGTTAGGATTCAAATGGGGCAATATCTATTATGCCAGTGATTATTTTGAGAAACTATGGGACTTCGCTATTTGGATGATAAAAAAAGGACTTGCCTATGTGGATGAACAAGATTCTGAAACCATCGCAAAGCAAAAAGGCACTCCCACACAAGCCGGCGTAGCTTCGCCTTATCGAAACCGTCCAATTGCCGAAAGTCTTGAACTATTCAAAAAAATGAATACGGCTGAAGCCGTGGAGGGCAGCATGGTGCTTAGGGCAAAATTGGACATGGCGAATCCCAACATGCACTTCCGCGACCCCATCATTTACCGTATCATACACACCCCTCACCATCGTACGGGAAACAAATGGCATTGTTACCCAATGTATGATTTCGCACATGGGCAGAGCGATTATTTCGAGGGGGTAACCCATTCGATTTGCACCTTAGAGTTCGTACCTCACCGTCCTCTCTATGACAAATTAATAGATTTTCTCAAGGAATATGACGGCACTGCCGATCATCTTCATGATAATCGCCCAAGGCAGATTGAGTTCAACAGATTGAACCTTACCTACACGGTGATGTCGAAAAGAAAATTGCACACGCTTGTAGATGAAAATTTTGTGAAGGGATGGGACGATCCACGCATGCCAACTTTATGTGGTATGCGACGACGAGGTTATTCACCGGAATCTATCAGAGCATTTATCCGATCAATTGGATATACCAAATTCGATGCGCTCAATGATGTGGCATTGCTTGAGGCAGCTGTTCGAGACGACTTAAACAAAAAAGCCACTCGAGTTAGTGCGGTACTTGACCCCGTGAAACTTGTCATTACTAACTATCCTGAAGGTAAGACAGAAGAAATGAAAGCAGTGAATAATCCGGAGAATGAAGCAGAAGGAGCGCATATCATATCTTTTTCCAAGAATCTATGGATTGAACGTGCCGATTTCATGGAAGACGCACCGAGAAAGTTCTTCCGAATGACTCCCGGTAAGGAGGTTCGCCTAAAGAATGCCTATATTGTTATGTGTACAGGCTGCACAAAAGATGCTGAAGGTAATATTGTTGAAATCCAAGCGGAATATGATCCAAACAGCAAAAGTGGTATGGATGGTGCGAACCGGAAAGTAAAAGGAACTCTGCATTGGGTAAGTGCCGATCACTGCTTGAAAGCTGAAGTCCGCGAATACGACAGATTATTCATGGTTGAAAACCCAGCTGCAGATGAAAGAGATTTTAGAGAACTTCTCAACCCTGACAGCCTGAAAACACACGACAATTGTTATGTTGAAAACTTCCTCATCGAGAAAAAACCGGGTGATTATCTGCAATTCCAAAGAATTGGTTATTTCATGATGGATCCGGATTCTACGGATAATCATTTGGTGTTCAACAAAACTGTTGGTTTGAAAGATACATGGGCAAAAGCTAACAATAAAAAATAAGAAGCCGGGAAATTGGATAGTTATTATAAATCTGAAAAATTCAAAAACATTCTTCGGGAATACGAAGAAGGGGGAGAACAAGCATTCAGTTCCTTCCTCGACTCAGAAGAATTGACCGACATAGCCGAATACTATCATCTTAAAGGCAATGTGGAGAAAGCTACTGAGGCTGCCCTTTACGCCCTTCAGATATATCCGGGGGCAGTCTCTCCACTTGCGTTTCTTTCCAGATTTGCGCTGCTGACGGAAAACAATCCGGAAAAAGCAGAAGAATTGGCAGAGAAAATCATCGACAAGAGTGATCCGGAATATTTCTATTTGAAGGCGGAAATTCTCTTGGCAAGTGGAAAAACCGAAGAAGCCGACCTATATCTTCATGACTGTTTGGAGAGTACAGACGAAGAGGATAAAGAGGATTTCATTATTGATGTCGCCACTTTATTTGCCGATTACGATGAAGACCGGAAGACAGAAGAATGGCTTAACATTTCAAATATGAAAGAAAGCAGTCCTTTCCGAGAAATCCAAGCAAGACTTCTGAATATTCGTGGGAAATACGAAGAAAGCGAAAAAATATTAAATGAGCTTTTAGATGAAAATCCATATTCAGGCATCTACTGGAACAGCTTGGCACAAAATCAATTCTTAAGAAACAACTTCCAAGAATCTGTTACGTCAAGCGAATACTCCATAGCCATCAACCCTGACGATGACGAGGCACTTCTGAACAAGGCCAACAGCCTATATAGTTTGGGAAATTACAAAGACGCGATAGAGTATTATAATAAGTACAAGAAAGCAGGGAATAATAACGACCAACACATTATCAGTGTTACCATCGGACATTTATACCTACTCCTTAACAACATGCAAGAAGCCTACAATTATTTCTCACTGGCTCTAAAAGAATCGAAAGAGACGGCTGTTACCTTGATACATATAGCGATTTCGGCATTTGATAACGGCTACTTGGAGTTTGCATACCAATTACTAAGTAGAAATTTACCCAAGGTAGGAAATAATTGGAACTTCGGTTATGCTCATTTGGCACGCTGCTGCTTCGAGTTAGGGTACCAAGATGAATATGAGCAAAGGTTGAAAACAGCCATCAAAAAAAACCAAAAAGAGTGTAAAGAAATACTGGAAGATCTATATCCTAAGAACACTCTTCCAAAGGATTATCCCAACTTCCGCCCTCGGGAGAATAATAGTGAATAGCAAGAATAATACCCATATGGGGAATTTATTTATAATATAAAAAAGAATTTAAGATATATGAGTTTCATATCCTCCCTTCTATCCCAACTTAATTACGGAACAATATTTCTTCTGATGTTGCTGGAAAGTACCGTAATTCCAGTTCCTTCCGAATTGGTTGTCGCACCGGCAGCCTATCATGCAGCCGGAGGAAATATTAACATTTGGTTGGTCATTCTTTTTTCCACATTGGGAGCCAACTGCGGAGCCTCCATTAATTATTGGGCGGGGTGGTATTTGGGACGACCGCTCATCTATAAGTTCGCAAATAGTAAATGGGGACACTTATGCTTGTTGAATCAAGAAAAAGTCGAGAAGAGTGAAAAGTACTTCTATAATCATGGTGTTGTAGCCACTTTGACAGGAAGACTTATTCCCGGTATTAGACATCTTATCTCTATTCCCGCCGGACTCGCGAAGATGAACTATTGGAAATTCTTACTCTATACAACGATTGGTGCCGGTCTATGGCATACTATCCTTGCATTATTGGGATATTATCTCCACACGTTTGTTCCGGAAGATCAATTAAATAACAAAATAATGGAATACGGAGAATATATTAAATTCACGATTATAGGGATTTTAGTAATTGTGGTCGGCTATTTCTTTATTAAATGGTCGATAAAACGAAATAGTAATAAGACTATCACAGAAGCTAACGAAAAATAATTATTCAGCATCTAACGTTCAATCAAAATCTAAATCATTATGGCAACAAACGGGAAATACATGGAAGAAATTGCTCACGAGCAAATATTGACTGACACAGAGGAACGTGAACTTGCGGCTAAGATAAAATTGGGAGATGCAAAAGCATTGGAGAAACTAACGAAAGCTAACCTCAGATTTGTTGTAAGTCTTGCTCATCAATATCGTAACGAAGGCTTGAGCGAGAACGATCTCATCAGTGAAGGCAATATAGGTATGATGCATGCCGCCCAAAAGTTTGATGGAGAAAAAGGAAGTCGTTTCGTAAATTTTGCAGCTACTTATATCAGACATGCGATGGAGGAAGCTATAAAAGAGCAAACCAGCCTATACAAAGTTCCAAAGACTGAAAAAAGACCTTTTGAACACAAGCGCGCACATGCCATATCCATTGATCAGCCCGTACCCATTGGAAGCAATAATAATTTTACATTGCAAAATGTATTAGAAAACACCAATGCTAGTCATGCCGATGAACACCTTAATCGCAAGATTCTCAAATCTGAAATAGAACAAGGAATGAACGTGCTCGATGCAAGAGAAAGAAAAATAATTAGTCTTATTTATGGTCTGAAAGAAGGTAGTAATTATACAATGGCGGAAATTGGAGAAATGATGGGCTTAAAAAGAGAGCGCGTCAGACAAATAAGAGATAAAGCTATCCGCAAATTGAAGAAAAGATTGAAATAACAAAAGCAATACATTTTAATCTCGTCTCCAAGTTCTATCATAATTCATCTTATTATGATAGTTTTGAACCAATCACGTAAAATACCTTTATGCTGGTTTTGACTGTCAGCACAAAGAATTAGCACTTGCGAACCATCTATAAGTTTTGGTCCAAGACACATTCCCTCATAATTGGCTAAATTTTGGTGGAAAACAGATAACTTGGTTTTCCACTGACACATCAGTGTTTTAGGGATGGGTATAAGGTTTTCATGCAAAGGTTTCGTGCTATCAATAGGAATACCTCGCAACGGATTCACAATATATATCTTATTACAAACAAAAGATCCGATTTTATTTTTTGAAACAAAGAACTCGCGTTCTAAAACAAGTAACCGACCATCATCCATTGCAGCTAAATCAGAAACCCCAAGCGCATAATTTCTTGCCAACACACTTGTAGATGGGGGATCCATTTCATAAAAATATTGGTTGAAACATTGAAAGTTTTTATCAAAAGATTGCAAACGAAGCCTATTGCTTAGACAGTTATTGGTATCTGCTTGTTTTCCGTCAGCAGGCAATGTGCTCTCGGTAGTTGTCCAAAATAAACCGGTCATATGATTATATGTAAGCGATTCTATCCCATAACTTGCTGATGCTTGGGCAAAAAATTCAGGAAGCCGGATACGCCTTCCTGTTAGTTCTCCTTGTATATTATATTCACAAATAGAATTGTCGCCTTCTCGCGCAATGAAAACAGAACTATCCGGATGGTAAAAAGCAATTCCCTCTTCGTCATGATTAGCCTCCGAAGAACTTCTAAAGCCTTTGTAACTTGCATTAATAATTTCTCCTGAAACAGAATCAAGCACAAGCTCTATCAAATGAAAACCGCTGTTTTCGGTCTTGTCGGAAACAAGGGCATAATTATTTCCTCCCAACCACGTTATACCGCTGTAATTGCCTTTAGGCAATGAGTTAAAATATCGTTGAGAATTGATTCGTTTTATCTCCAACTTGTCCTGGGCAAACAAATTAATGAATATCGAACTGACAATAAGTACTGCTAAAACTTTCAAATACTCATGCAATTTACCTCCTTTGCCCATATACAATATTTCTTTCAACCTATTATATTTTGAACGCAAATTTACATAAAAATCGCGATATATAAGCTAGTGGGAATAAAAAACGGGAAATAAATTCTCGAAACTCCCATCTCTTTTGTCGGTAAAAGTTTCAAGACCTGCATAGGCACATCCGCTGAGAAAACGTTCATTACAAGGACTTCGATAACAGAATCGAGACATCCGCCTAAAACTGATGACACGATATACTCGTCCATGGGAAGGCTACTAACTTTGTGATGACATGTGAGACCTCGATTTGCAAATTAACCAACGACGTGAACGCGATGGAATCCGGTGTGCGCCCTGAGTTCGAAGAGGAAAGTTAGATAAATCCAATAATGTCCTAAATATTCATCATTCATCCACCCAAAACTTAGCTCTCACTTTCCAAAAGCTTACCTTTTGCACTGCAAAAGGTCATGAATTGGAGGGCAAAAGCTAAGCTTTTAAATCGCAATTAATACCATCCTGATTATCAACAGATTACAAAGTGTGTCTCAAACACAGTTTTTGTAATATAATTTCATGGTGTCGGTCAGGTCAAACGTTCGCTATCAAGTGTCTGTTCACTAACACCTGAATACGAATTTGAGGTTATGATTAGAAAGAAAACACGTCAAGTCTTATGATTTATGCGATGTTTCGTAAGTTCTTGAAAAAATATTTAAGACACTATTGAGATAAATCCAATAATAATCATCTTTTTTTTTACAAACTATTTGTTATTTAATATTTTTTTTCTATATTTGCACATGGTATTAGTACTGTGCAAATAAGTCAAATTTAAGGATAAACAAGATGTCAATTTCAAAAACAAGGCAAAAATTAGTAGATGTTGCACGCCAATTGTTTGCAAAGAACGGAATAGCAAATACCACAATGAACGATATTGCTAAGGCTTCCGGAAAAGGACGGCGTACGCTCTATACATATTTCAAAAGCAAAGACGATGTATATTTTGCAGTTATTGAGGCTGAACTTGAACGCTTGTCTGATAAACTTGATGAAGTCGCAGCTAAGAAGATTCCACCTCATGACAAGATTATTGAGCTGATTTATACACATTTAAGCATGATAAAAGAAACAGTTATGCGAAATGGCAATTTAAGAGCAGAATTTTTCAGAAACATTTGGATGGTTGAGAAAGTAAGAAAGAATTTTGATGAGGATGAAATAGAACTTTTTCAAAAGGTATATACAGAAGCTAAAGCCGATGGAGACTTTGACATCGACAATGTAAAATTGGTAGCCGATATTACCCATTATTGCATAAAAGGTCTTGAAGTTCCTTTTATTTACGGACGATTGGGACACGGCTTAACAGAAGAGACAAGCCGACCATTGGTTGCAAAAGTTGTGTATGGAGCATTAGGAAACAAGAATTCGAGACAAGGTTCTGACAACACTCCCCTTTAATTCTAAAATGAAAACAAAACAAATACGATAAAATAAAAAATGAAATTATTAAACGGAAAGACAGCACTTATTACAGGTGCAGCAAGAGGTATAGGAAATGCGATTGCACTGAAGTTCGCGAAAGAAGGTGCGAACATCGCATTTACAGACTTGGCAATTGATGAAAACGCAAAAGCCGCAGAAGTGGAAATCACTGCTCTCGGAGTTAAATGCAAAGGATATGCGAGCAATGCCGCAGATTTCACTCAAACAGAAGAGGTTGTAAAATTAATAAAAGAAGATTTCGGTACCATTGATATATTAGTCAATAATGCCGGTATAACAAAAGATAGCTTGATGCTTCGAATGACAGAAGCTCAATGGGATGCGGTTATAGGCGTAAATCTTAAGAGTGCTTTTAACTTCATCCATGCCTGCCTGCCCATCATGTTGCGCCAACGCAAAGGCAGTATCATCAATATGGCAAGTGTGGTAGGTGTTCACGGCAATGCCGGACAAGCCAACTACGCAGCTTCCAAAGCCGGAATGATAGCACTTGCAAAATCGATTGCGCAAGAAATGGGTCCAAAAGGTATTCGCGCGAACGCTATCGCTCCCGGATTCATTGATACGGCTATGACGCAACAGCTTTCTGAGGACATAAGAAAAGAGTGGACAAATAAGATACCCTTGCGAAGGGGCGGAACTACTGAGGACATCGCAAACACCGCGCTTTTCTTAGCTTCCGATCTTTCAGCGTATGTATCCGGACAAGTCATCCAAGTAGATGGTGGAATGAATATGTAATAAATAGCTCCCAAGCCCCATACATATGTGTGGGCTTGGGATTTCCTTACCTGCAATGAAAGTTCTGTATGAAGACAATCATATAATAATTGTCTATAAAGAAAGTGGTGAGATTGTACAGGGAGATAAAACAGGAGACTCCCCACTCTCAGAAAAAGTAAAAGTATGGTTGAAAGAGAAATACTCCAAACCCGGTAATGTTTTTCTTGGTGTCGTCCATCGTTTAGACCGACCTGTTGCCGGATTAGTAGTTTTCGCAAAAACATCAAAAGCCCTATCACGCCTCAATAAGATGTTTCGTGAGGGAGAAATCAAAAAAACATATTGGGCTATCGTACAAAATGCCCCAAAAGAAAAAGAGGGAACTATTACAAATTGGCTGATACGCAATGAGAAGCAGAATAAAAGCTATGCGTATCCACAAGAAATTCCTAATTCCAAAAAAGCCATTTTGCAATATCAGGTTATTAATGCTTCAGACCATTATACATTAATAGAAGTAAATTTACTAACAGGACGTCATCATCAAATCCGATGTCAATTGGCATACATAGGATGTCCTATCAAAGGAGATTTGAAATATGGGGCTAAAAGGTCTAATCCTGATGGCAGTATTTCATTGTTAAGCCATCATATCGAATTCACTCACCCTGTATCTAAAGAAACTATTTCCATCGAATCACCCCTACCTGACGATAATTTATGGAAAGGCATAAGCCACATAAACAATAAAAGATAGCACCATGCGAAGTGCTATCTCCTACTCTATTCAATATAATCTATCAAAATCCTATTCTTATTACTGATAAAGATAACGCTTAATCGACCGTTTGGGCGTCTTTTCAAATTCCTCTTTTAAGATTTCAAATTCCGAAACTTTACAATAATTAGGAATACTTTCATTTAATTGTGCTCGGTTTTCATCCATGATACTGGAAATATCATTATCGTTTAAGCCCAAACTTTTTGCTTCCTCATAATCCGGATATACCAATCCAACTAATTTCTCTGCTCGTTGAACAACAAGACACTCACTAACCAATGGAAGGGAATTAAGTTTATCTTCAACTTCTTCCGGATATATATTCTGCCCATTACTACCCAAAAGCATGTTTTTTGAACGCCCTTTTATAAATACATTACCTTCGCTGTCAATTGTCCCAAGATCCCCGGTATGAAACCATCCGTCTTCATCAATACAATTCTTTGTGTCCTCCTCATTCTTATAATATCCCAAGAGCACATTAGGACCCTTAGTAAGGATTTCACCAGGCGTGTTTTCCGGATCAGAGCTATCAATCTTTACCTGTTGATGTAAGGCGGCTCTTCCACAAGAGCCTTTTACAAATGTTTTCCAATCACTATAACAAATAATCGGAGCACACTCTGTAGTTCCATAGCCTACCGTATATGGGAAGCCTATATCTTTTAAGAAATCTTCTACCTCTCTATTCAAAGCTGCTCCGCCAACAATTATCTCATACAGATTCCCTCCGAACGCCTCATAAACTTGATCGCGAATCTTTTCCTTGACTTTTTTGTTTATCATTGGCATATTCAGCAAAAGTTTCATTCGATTATTTTGGATTTTAGGAAAAACCTTTTTGCGAATAATTTTTTCAATAATCAATGGAACGGCAATCATGATTACCGGCTTCACGTCTGCCAAAGCCTGGGCGATGATTGCAGGAGATGGCATACGCGTAAGGAAGAAAATATGTATGCCTTTAACGAATTCAAATATAAATTCAAAGGACATTCCATACATATGAGCCATGGGCAATATACTGATGACGTTATCGCCCTCTTTTACCAATCCGTCTAATGCATTAATCGCAAAATCAAGATTACTTGATAGAGCGCGATAAGGTATCATAACGCCTTTTGATCGCCCGGTAGTACCACTAGTATAATTTATCAAAGCAAGCTCATCCCCATAATGTTCATGATAGTAATGAACATGCTCTTGTCGGAAATACTTGGGATATTTCTTACCAAATATTTCATTCAAATGCTCACGAGCAAACGTGAGTTTCTCAGTTCTGCTTAAAATAAGTGATAAGTCCGGAAGATAAATAATACCTTCAAGATTCGGCATCTTTGTGGAATCAATCTGGGTTGATACCACATCCCCGACAAAAAGGATTTTCGCATCTGAGTGATTTACAATGTTATGAACCTGATCAGGCGTAAACTCATGAAGAATAGGCACAGCAACGGCACCATAGGTAAGAATAGCCAAAAAAGACGCTGCCCACATGGAAGAATTTCTACCACAGATAGCAATTTTATCACCTTTTTGTACACCACTCGCTTCAAACATGATATGAAGTTTCTCTATCTTACGAGCCACATCACGGTATTGAAGGGTTTTACCTTTATAATCTGTAAGAGCATCAAGATCCCAATTTTTGATAATGCTCTTCTCTATTATCTCATTAAAGCTCGGAAATTGTTCCATTACACGTTATAAATAATCGTTTGCAAAGATAGGTATTTATCTGCACATTTCAAAAAATAATGTGCAATATTTATTTTCTTTTGGCGATAATATATCTTATTTTGGCATATTGTTCTATTTTTTCTTCAAAGAAGAAGTCATCAAGTAAAAAACAAAACATAGTTTGACACTTTATAGTATTTACAAAGGAAAGATAACAAGGAGGAAAATAAATGTACAAGTGCATAAATTGGAATAAGATTTGAATATCACAGTAATCTTTTGAAGCCACTCTAATATAATTGCATCACATCGTCAAAAAAATAGTCTGATATTTTTGAAAAATAAATGCATAAAAATTTGGTACATATAAAAAAAAACTATATCTTTGCAAACGTTATCCTGAATACAATCTTTTTACCTTAAAAGACTAATACCTATTGAGATTGAGTGCCCATCGTTGCGAAACGTTGGGCATTTTTATATCATAAGCTATCATCCATATCTCCAAATAAGAATCAATAGCTTAGTCGAAATTTAGTGGGGAAAGCGTCTCTATATTGTTATCTTGAACCCACTTATATGTTAGATTTGTATTGAGTTACGGGTGATTTGTATTTAAAATACAAAAAAACATGAGAGTGCGATAATTTATTTTTCTATGTTTCCTTCAAGTAGTTACAATATTTAACAATATAAATTTGTAATTTATTTAAATTTCAATTACCTTTGCTGCAAGATTTTTAGTTAATAATTATAATTAAGACATTATGAAAAAATACGAATGCGAAACTTGTGGTTATGTATATGATCCGGAAGTAGGAGATCCTGATGGAGGAATCGCGCCGGGTACAGCTTTTGAAGACATACCTGATGATTGGGTTTGCCCACTTTGTGGAGTTGGAAAAGAAGACTTCATTGTAGTAGAGGAGTAATTCTAATTACGAACAAATAGAACAAGGTGCATTAAAATACTTCTTTGATGCACCTTTATTATTATGTATTATCATTGTAGTGATAAAGAGTAATTTCGGCTCAGTAGAAAGTCAGGAAAGAGCAGCCACTCGTTGGCATGTTCTGTCTGGTCCATTGAGAACTTCCTTGTATTGTTTCTCAAATGTGTGTCCGTCAATATGATAGTAATCCTCAAGCCGTTCGTCAAGACTGATATGAAACTCTGATCCGACCTCACGCCCAGAAACGATAGTAAAAAACTCTAATATTTGAGTGAGCAACACAAGAGTTGCCAAGGTGCGTAACATATTTTTCCATGATGCGAAGGTCGGAATTATTAATATAAATAATAAGTTATTCTCCACTAATCTTCCGCTGTGCCTACTCTCGTTCTTCATTCTCCGTTTCGTTATCAGCGATTTGAGCTATGGAGCGGGTTAAGGGAGAACTAAGTTGACACCATAAGGTTAGTTTTTAGCAGTCGCAGGCTTCTGCCAGAAATAGTCAGGGTCGCTCGTCAGCATTGTATCTTCTGTTGCCTTTGATGTGAATCCCTGTGGCACCAGTCCTATATAAGTCCTTTTTATGTCTCTGAAACGTGGTTCAGGATTAAAGCAATTGAAGTCAGTACATTCCAGCCAATAAAGGTTTTTGGCCATGTAGTAATCCAAATAATACTCTTTGTTGTATGTTTTCTTATTGTTCCAATTGGCATCCTCGTTCAGAACAAGGGGTTGGTTGGCAATCAGTCTGCTTCTCACTTCTTCAATGCTCAACAGATTTCCCTTATCGTCCTCTACATAGGCGTTGAAGGTGGGGTCCATCCAGAGCCATTTGTCAAGTTTTTGAGAATAGACGCAACAAATCACATGGCAATCGCTATCGTTGGCGTCTTGTGGCAGGCAGGTTACATAGCGGGCGGGATAACCCATTGCCAGATACATGCCGCAGAGTGTGATTGCGAGTTGGCGACAGTTCACGCCCTTGCCAGTCGTCTTGTGATAGTTGTAGATGTCTATAGGGTCGCTCTCGCAAAAGCCAAAGTTGCCGCCATCGTGCGGAATGGTATCGTGAACGAACTTCAGTATGTTTTTGAATTTGGAAATCTCGTCACCATTTCCCGCCACCGAGTCAAGGTTAAAGAAATTGCGGGTGTATTCCAAAGGGTAATTCTCTGGAGACTGGTATCTGAAATGGGGTAATGAATCAGTGTTTTCCTTGTTGTAACCCTTGCTGTGCTGCAAGATGAAAAGTTTGTCATACTGATGAATCGATTCCAATATCTTCTTGAATTTCTTGTCGTTTTGTATGTTCTTAAAATCTTCGTCATTCTTTGCGCTACGATAGTTGGTGTATCCGTAGGCAACACTCTGCCGAAAAGCATCAATCGCCTCTTTGCGTTTGTTGGCTAACGAATAGGAACAAGCCTGATTATAATAGAGGATGGCTACACTGTTCTTGATTGCTGCGCCATATTTCTCATTTTCTTCTTTCGACAATTCCATTCCATTCCAAATCTTCAACATTTGGTTGATGGACTGGATTGCTGCCGAATAGTCTTTGTTTTCGTATTGAGCTTTGTAGGCACTATCAAGAGGAGTTAGCTCTGCAATGAGTTTGTTCATTCGTTCCGAGTCTGTTTGCGCATGGGCTGACAATGCAGCGATAATCAAAGCAAAAAATAATAATAGGTCCTTTTTCATTGTTTTATGTATTTTTGTTTATATAAATGTTTCGGGCTGTACCTCCCATTCTCTTCAATTAAAAGCAATTTGTTCATTGCAGAAGCAAAGATAATCAATTCGTTTTCTTGTTCTACTACACTTTTGGGTAATTTTGAGGTGAACAAAAGAAAAACTACACTTTTGTGTAGTGAATGTAAGACATTTGTATAAATTTTTGTACTTTTGGACAGTAATTTAGTGATAGACATGACAAAGAAAGACGACTTTTTCATACCTTCCAACACGATAGGAAGAATAGAGAATGAACAATATGGGCATATTGTTCCGTTAATCCGTACAGTAGAGGCCTTTTCTCGGTTGTCGTATCAAAGTGTCTATCTGATTGATTACTCACAACAAAATTTCCTGTATGTATCAGACAATCCGCTCTTTCTTTGCGGTCTCTCGTCTCAAGAGGTGAGAGAGCTCGGTTATGCCTATTATCTAAAATATGTACCCGAAGAAGAGCAATCAATGCTGGTTCAGATCAACAGTGGGGGCTTTCGATTATTCGATTCTCTTCCCATGGAGGAACGACAAAGCTGCTACGTAACCTATGATTTTCATTTGCTGTATGACAGGAAGAAAATCCTGATAAATCATAAACTCACCCCGATTCTGCTGTCCGACGAGGGAAAAGTGTGGATTGCGATGTGCATCGTCTCGCTCTCAACGCATGATACGGCGGGACACATAGAGTTTCATCAAGATGGAAAGTCTGACTATTGGAGGTACTCATTGGAAGGACATCGGTGGATTAAGCAGGAGGGGGTAGTGCTGAAAGAGGAAGAAAAGGATATGCTCCGGCTTGCATCTTCGGGGTTGACCATAAATGAGATAGCCGAAAGAATGTGTAAATCGGTTGACACCGTTAAGTTCTATCGTAGAAATATGTTTGAGCGGTTGAAGGTAGCAAATATCACCGAAGCGCTGTCATTTGCCACCAACAACAAACTTCTTTAGCTGGATTCTTTGGCTGACATGTGCAAACCTTAGCTTTAACTGCTTCATCAACTCAACGATCGCTGAGTGTTTCTTTTGAGATTGGTGAAACATCTGAAAAATCCTGGTTGTCATTCTTCTGAGCTTATGAGTGAGACCACTGCCGGATTCTGAATGTCCGACACTTTTTGTAAAGCATTCCGAGATATAGCCCGTCAATTTTCTATTGTGTTTTTTCGAATCAGCGGAAGATTAGTGGGGAATAACTTGTTATTTATTATTACTGTCCGCTAAACATCCCACATTTTTTATGAATTAGGGCTGACACTTCTCACGAGGTATCAGCCCTTTTTGTTATCTTTGCTTTTGTTTCCAAACTCAGATAACATGGGCAAAAGTACACATTTCTTCGGACAGCCGGTATATGGTCAGCTGATAAAATCTCTCGACCATGATAAAATAGTTGAAATAAGCCGTCGGAACGGCGGTGAGCGGTATGTGAAGACCTTTGATGGCTTCACCCATCTTCTTACGATGCTGTATGCAGTCATCATGCGCTTCGACTCCCTGCGCGAGATAGAGGCGGCAATGACGGCTGAGGTGCGCAAGCTTCACCACATAGGCATTGACAGGGTTCCTAAGCGCAGTACCCTGTCAGATGCGAACGCCAGACGCTCGGAGAAGTTCTTTGAGGACGTGTACCACGACCTTTACGAGTCCAATAAGGACAGACTTTCTTCGGACAGCCGACGCAATGGTACGGAGGAATGGATAAAGCGTCTGAGAATCATCGATTCCACCACGATAACCCTGTTCTCTAACGTCATCTTCAAGGGTGTGGGACGGCATCCTAAGACGGGAAAGAAGAAGGGAGGCATAAAAGTGCATTCCGTCATTCATGCAAACGAAGGAGTTCACTGTGACGTGAAGTTCACTTCTGCTGCTACCAACGATTCCTTTATGCTCGCCCCCAGCCATTTCAAGCATGATGAAATCATTGCCCTGGATCGTGCATATATCAACTATGAAAAGTTTGAGGAACTGACCGAGAGGAACGTT
>NZ_LR027820.1:575221-575697 GCF_900607215.1 Prevotella rectalis | reverse complement strand
GGAAAGATGCCAAAGTTGGTGTCCTTGCTTACCAACGACTTTGACATGTCCATGGAGACTATCGTAGCCATCTACCGCAGGAGGTGGCAGATAGAGTCTCTTTTCAAGCAGATAAAACAGAACTTCCCGCTTAGATACTTCTATGGGGAGAGTGCCAACGCCATCAAGATACAGATTTGGGTTACACTCATTGCCAATCTATTACTGTCACTGCTGCAAAGCTCATTGCAGAGGCGGTGGAGTTTCTCAGGGCTGGCTACTATGGTGCGCATTGTACTTATGGAATACCTCAACATGAATAATTTCTTCAACATGCCGGATGCCGACATGAAACTCATGCTTGAAGCAGCGGCTGAATCGCCACCCGAGGTAACAGAAAATGAATAAGGGGGCTTGTCACTAACATGCTGTCATCCGAACTATTGTGTCTCAATGAGTTGGAATGAGGATTTCTATGTTTAGCGGACAGTAATAAC
>NZ_LR027820.1:574761-575213 GCF_900607215.1 Prevotella rectalis | reverse complement strand
AATGGAGATACAAGAAAAGAGCTTCTCGCCAGGTCAAGATATCTGCTCTTCAAGTCCGCTGACAAATGGACCGAGCGTCAGAAAATGCGAGCTAAAATTCTTTTTGAACAATATCCGGACATCCAAAAGGCATATGGATTGTGCCATTCTCTGCGCATGATCTTTGCAAAGAACACCATCAAGGATGCAGCCAGACTTTCCATGGCACGGTGGTACAATAAAGTTGAAGAGGCAGGCTTTCATTCATTCAATGTCATTGCTGCCACATTCTACGAACATTATGATGAGATATTGAACTTCTATAACAACAGGGCTTCGAATGCCATGGCAGAATCGTTCAATGCCAAAATTAAACTTTTCCGAGCTAATCTAAGAGGAGTGGCAGACAAGAAGTTCTTCCTATTCAGAATTGCAAATCTATACGCATATCCCCACTGATTTTCTACTGAGCC
>NZ_LR027820.1:498659-574750 GCF_900607215.1 Prevotella rectalis | reverse complement strand
TGGCAGAATCGTTCAATGCCAAAATTAAACTTTTCCGAGCTAATCTAAGAGGAGTGGCAGACAAGAAGTTCTTCCTATTCAGAATTGCAAATCTATACGCATATCCCCACTGATTTTCTACTGAGCCCATATACATTCAATTCTTACAAAGAAATGCATTGCAAAAAGGGATTTCCTAAATGGAAATCCCTTTTTTGCGGTGCGTACGAGACTCGAACTCGTGACCTCCTGCGTGACAGGCAGGCATTCTAACCAACTGAACTAACGCACCAAAATTTACATACTCAAGAAAACGGAACTGCGGTGCGTACGAGACTCGAACTCGTGACCTCCTGCGTGACAGGCAGGCATTCTAACCAACTGAACTAACGCACCTTTTTACGGATATCAGCTGCCATTTCCTTTTAGCGAGTGCAAAGTTAGTAAATAAATTTGTAGTTTCCAAGAGAAGAGCCTGTTTTTTATAAAAAAAATTGCATTATTACCGCATCATTGTATTTACCATGATGGAAAAACCAATCTTTCAATATGACTGTCTCCTGAAACCCCACAAGGCTTAAACATCTTAACGAACTCGTATTTGAGACATCGACAAACGCATAGACTTGTCGCAAATGCAATGTATTCTTGGTATAATCGAGAACTTTTCTGATAGCAGAATATCCATAGCCTTGTCCTCGATATTCGTTAAGGATAATAAAGCCTAATTCAGCACGTTGATGCATGGGTTCAAAATTCACGATATCCATCACTCCCACTGTCTCTTGATTATCATTCTCAATAATCAGTCGAACCTGACCATCCAAATAGATATCATTGCTCGCATCGGCTATATAATTAAACAATGTATATCTGCTATAGGGAACATTGCTTGAGCAGACATTCCAAACCTCGTCTTCGTTCTCTATCTTATACAGCAAATCTAAATCTTCAGGCTCCATGGCACGAAGTTTGATCGATTTAACAGGTTTATCCATAGGTAAAAACTTCTTGCGATGTTATGAACTTTCCGGAGTGTTTGTCAAATGTTCCGATGTAAACATTATCAATGGGCTTTTTGTGAAACAACTCCAATATTTCTTCAAAGGAATAAGCATGCACATCGTACATTATATAATTAGGTTTATCGCTACTAAACAGATGTGAAAAATCATGATGACCATTGGGTAATTCAACATCATCTCCTTCTACGAACTGAGCCGACAATCCTCTGTTTAACGCCATTTTCTTGGTCTTTTCCAGGAAGTCAGCTCTTCCCAAAAAAATATAGTTTGCCATCATGTTCTTTGAAGGGCGGAAAAATCCAAGCGACTTTACTGTCTTGTTGTACAGCATGGCGAACAACGACCCTAAAGCCTTTAAATAAATAGCTGTCTTTATGGGAATACTGAGAAAGGCACTCATCCCGGCGTAGTGTTTACGAAAGAATATCAGCATGGCATCATAAAAGACGTGCACGTATTTAAAGCTCGATCGCTGTGTGCTTTCACCCTTATAATGCAAAATGGAAACCGGCAAATACCAATTCTCAAAGCCTCCTTTGAGTAGTCGATAACTAAGGTCAATGTCTTCACCGTACATAAAGAAAGTTTCATCCAAAAGACCTATTTTATTTAATGCGGAACGGCGTAGTAAACAAAACGCGCCACTGACAACCTCGACTTTTCCCGGTTCATCCCATGGCATGCCTCCCATGTAATAATGCCCAAATCGTGGATGCTCCGGATAACGCTTACAAAAGCCCATCATCTTGTAAAAAGCGACCATCGGCGATGGGAGACCACGTCGGCTCTCCATGGCTTTCGTACCATCGGAATTAAGCATGCGTACACCTAAGGCACCACCATGAGGATGATTAGCCATGAAAGTCAATGATTTATGTATCACCGACTCGCCCACGACCGTATCCGGGTTAAGTAATAAAACATATTCCCCCATGCTTTGCCGTATGGCTAAATTGTTGGCTCTCGCAAAACCTAAATTATGTGTAGAGGAAATACATTTTACCATTGGGAAATTATCCACAAGATATGCCACAGAGCCATCGTGAGAATGATTGTCCACCACTATTATTTCATGGTCAATCCCCTCAACAGCCCTAAGGACACTCGCCAAGCATTGTCCCAAATAGTATTTTACATTATAATTAACTATGATAATGCTCAATGTCATATACGCTCCACTTCATTTGTATCTTTTTGCTCACCAAGGAGATGTATCTCTTCCTCGCATCTGTTTTTACTCGGATAGATGAATGATAGGGACACGAGTAGTACAACCGCCATGTAAAAGAAACTTGTCTCTTCACCGTATAAATAATAAAACAGCACATTCAAGACCATGGGCAAACAAATCATCAACATCCGTAGAGATGACCAACGGCAATAGGCGGTAGCCGCTATTGTGTTCTTTCTTTTTAAAGATTTTCTCACCCCACCCAACTTTAACAAATACAAAGCTAATGGGATGAAAAGCAAAGTAATGAGTTGCATGACGATTTCAACAACAAACAATGACGCGTTGCCCATCATCGATCCCGGTAACAACCACCCTGACTCGTACAACAACACAATGATTACAACCATTATTAAAGCAGCACATAGCTCAAGAATTAAAAATCTTCTTACCTTTTCCATCCGTCGCGTCAATAATCAAAATCTATTCTGTTTAAGATGCTTCGTCCCAAGGTTATCTCGTCGGTGTATTCCAACTCATCGCCTATTGAAATGCCACGTGCGATAACCGTAATTTTAACAGGGTTGCCTTTCAATTTACGGGAAATGTAAAAATTAGTGGTATCGCCTTCCATCGTACTGGAAAGAGCCAAAATAATTTCGCGGATATCCCCGGATTTGACACGTTCCACCAAAGAGTCAATCTCCAAGTCGTTAGGACCTAAACCATCAATGGGTGATATAACTCCCCCAAGTACATGATACAATCCGTTATATTGTTGAGTATTCTCAATAGCCATAACGTCTTGCACATTTTCCACAACACAGATGGTATTCCTATCTCTTCGGGAATTAGAGCAAATATCACAAATATCGCTGTCGGAAATATTATGACAAACCGAACAATATTTAATCTCATGACGCATACGAGAAACCGCACGCGAGAATTCATCCACCTCATCAACGGATTGACGAAGCAGGTGCAAGACAAATCTTAAAGCGGTCTTCCTGCCCACTCCAGGCAGTTTTGAGAATTCATCAACTGCTTTTTCAAGCAACTGAGAAGGAAATTGTTGCATGAGAAAAAAGACCTACTTCTTAATCATCGAAAAGATAAATTCCAATACCTATCTTAAAGCCAATGGTGGAGTAATCTGAATTTTTAAAAGAATGATCATAATAAATCGCCGGTTCAATGGTCACCGATCGATTAATAAAGTAAGCATAGCCCACTTCTACTCCCGGCATGGCATCATTATAACTATGGTTCGCGTGCAGGAACTTGCAACCCGCACCCAGATAAAGCCCATTTTGAGTGATATAATAGCGAGCACCTGCACCGACCACGATATGATCGGCTACGGCGTCAGAACCATTATGCTCTGCGCTGAACGTACCTAAGAGCATCACATCGTCCCAAGCGAAATAGCCGGCTCTGGCTTCCAAACCGACATTAAATTTATCTTGACCATTGTAATGAAGGTTTAAGCCGGTGGCAGATGCCCCTAAATATGCTTTACCTTCATGGAATTGGGCGTTTGCCCCTAAAGTTAAAAGTAATGCTGTAGCCAGCATCATTATTTTCTTCTTCATATACTTTATTATTATATTCTCTTAAACCGATATTTTTAAAGGTTGAATCACCGTTTTCGCTTTTATTTCCCTTCCGACAAACGGATGGAAAAATAAGGCAATAAAAACTTTATATATTAGAAATTTCTGACAAAGGTAGTTGAAATATTTGAATTACAAAAATTATTAACTATCTTTGTAAACTTAATTACAAACAACACGCTCATTCCAACTATATATACACATTTTTATGTTAAGAAGATTATTGCTACTTGTTATAACTTTTTTGGCAATCAGCTGCTATTCACAATATTACGATAACCAAACAACTTACAACATCAGTGCTATGCCCAAACGGGAAGTAAGGGCGGTATGGCTGACGACACTTGGAAATCTTGACTGGCCCAAAACTTTTGCGACTTCTGAATACGGAGTCGAACGACAGAAAAGAGAACTTATCTACATGCTCAATCAATATCAGAAGGCAAATATCAACACTGTCTTATTACAAACAAGGGTTAGAGCAGCAACCATTTACCCCTCCAATATCGAACCATGGGATGAGTGTATCACCGGCAAAGCTGGACAAGCACCACCCTATGGCTATGACCCACTAAAATTCGCAGTGGAAGAATGTCATAAACGAGGCATGGAAATTCATGCGTGGATAGCGGCTGTCCCGGTTGGTGCTTCTAAATCATTGGGATGCCGACAGATGAAGAGTAAAGGATTTGACATCAGAGGCTTCTCGTCCGGCTCATACGTAAACCCCTCAGATCCTAAAATTGCAGAATATTTGGCTGACATCTGTGCAGAGATAACTCGTAACTACGATATTGACGGAATTAATCTCGATTACATAAGATACCCAGACGGATGGAGAAGTCCAACATATAGAAACGGCGACACACCGAACAACAGAAGAGAAAACATTACCAGAATTGTAAAAGCCGTACACGATAAAGTGAAAGCAATAAAACCATGGGTGAAAATATCATGTTCCCCCATCGGAAAGTATTCCGATCTTTCGCGCTACTCGTCAAAGAACTACAACGCAAGGGACAGAGTGTCTCAAGAGGCGCAAGCATGGGTAAAGGCAGGAATAATGGATCAGCTCTATCCCATGCAGTATTTCCTTGGGAATAATTACTACCCCTACTGCGCTGATTGGATGGAAAATTCCAATAATAAAGATATCATCTCAGGGTTAGGAACTTATTTCTTAGATCCACGGGAAGGCAAGTGGACTCTAAGCGATATCAGTAGGCAAATGTATGTTAGTCGGTCCTTGGGAATGGGACATGCCCATTTTCGTTCCTCATTTTTATTAAACAACCGAGAGGGAATTTTTAGCTTTGAAAAATATTTCAATGCATACCCGGCACTAACGCCTGCTATGACATGGCAAAGTAAATCTCTTCCAAATGTTCCTATACTGAAGAAAGATATTGATTTCATCACTTACACAACGAATAACGACGCAATTATTAATTGGCAAGGAAACGCACCTTATTATAATATATATATAGACACAAACTATCCAGTGGATATCACGAATTCAAGAAATCTGGTGATTTCCAGATACGATGGAACTTCATTCAGGCACAGCAATGCGCACGTCAAAAAAATATATTATGCCATTACCGCAATGGATCGGTTTGGCAACGAAAGTGCTCCACTTCAAGCAACAGCGAAACCTTCAGAAAAGAAAAAATTATTGGACAATAATGGCGCTGAACTCGAACTACCGAACGAATGTCAAGAAAACGATTTTAAATATTACACCATCGAGTCATTGGAAGGCGTGGTTTTACGAAAAATATTCGCAGACTATTCAAATGCAAGAACCATAGGAATATACATGCTTCCACAAGGTGTTTATTCCATTAGAGGACACAAGTCAAAACACAAAACTGGTAGCAGAATAGGTTTCTTCGCAATTAAAAAATAACATGAAAATTTTTAACAAGAAAGCAATTTTTATCAACTTCCTAAATTACTGCTAATCAACAACTTAAAAATCGCTATTTAAAAGCTAAGCAATTGCATCGCAATAGCTTAGCTTTTGCGTTTCATTTGCTAAGCTTTTACAATTCAAAAGGTAAGCTTTATAAACA
Source organism: Prevotella rectalis (assembly GCF_900607215.1). NCBI lineage: Bacteria > Pseudomonadati > Bacteroidota > Bacteroidia > Bacteroidales > Prevotellaceae > Prevotella > Prevotella rectalis. The sequence continues at coordinate 568,887 of NZ_LR027820.1, read as the reverse complement.
CAATCATAGAAAACAATTGACATTCCAAAAACTACCACCAACAGATTAACATTTCCAACCATTGAAAAGATGTAGCGAACAGATCCACCTACGAAATAAGCTATTGGAATACTTTTACGTTAGACAAAGCTATATTAACCTATTCGCATATTCTGATTTTGATAACTTCGCCAACAATAAAAAAGAAATGATGTCATTCTATTCTATTAAAAATAGAAACGATATGTAAATATATCTTAATAATTGAATTTTCTTGCAGGATTGTTTGTTCATGAAAAATTAAGATTGTAAGTTTGCACATAGATATGAAAATACCTAAACGGAAAGATTTATTTTTTAATTAAAAACTATGGAAAAGAAAACGGTTGTAACAGGCGTTATAGGTGCTGACGCTCATGCTGTAGGTAACAAAATCATTGCCTTTGCGTTAGAGCAGCACAATTATAACGTTGTCAATCTTGGTGTAATGGTGTCGCAAGAGGAGTATATATCCGCAGCAATTGAAACGAAAGCAGATGCTATTTTAGTTTCATCCATGTATGGTCATGGAGAAATAGACTGTCAGGGATTTCGTCAGAAATGCGATGAAGCAGGTTTGCAAGGCATTCCAATCTTCGTAGGAGGAAATCTTGTTGTGGGCAAACAGAACTTTGAAGACGTTGAGAAGAGATTTTTGGCAATGGGGTTCACGAAAGTATATCCTCCCGGAACCGACATTGAAGTTTCCATCAAAGACCTTGATAAAGTTTTAGGAAAGGAAAATTAATGAAATACTTGACAGTGGACTTTGGCAGCACTTATACAAAGCTCACGGCGATAGATTCCGAAGCGAGAAAGGTGCTGGGTACTGCGTCTGCGTTCACAACCATTGAAACGGATGTGATGGAAGGTTTTCGCAACGGCATGCGAAACTTAGAGGAGAAAATCGGAAAATTTGAATACGAAAGGCTTCTCTGTTGCAGCAGTGCAGCCGGTGGTTTGAAAATGGTCGCTTTAGGATTGGTTCCGGAGCTAACAGCAAAAGCTGCGAAAATGGCAGCCTCAAGTGCAGGAGCAAAAGTTGTGAAAACCTACTCGTTCGAGATTTCACAGGCGGAACAAGAGGAAATATACCAAATAAACCCCGACTTGGTTTTACTTTGTGGTGGAACAGATGGAGGGAACAAAGAGGTCATTCTTGCTAACGCAAAACGACTTTGCCAAATCGACCGTAACTTTTCTATTATCGCGGCAGGCAATAAAACAGCCTCCTACGAACTGGAAGAGATATTTAAGCATTCTGACAAGAAATGTGTAATCACGGAAAACGTGATGCCACAATTCAACGTTATCAACATCAATCCCGCAAAACAAAAAATCAAGGAGCTTTTCATTAGCCGAATCATCGAAGCCAAAGGTCTTACAAAGGTTCAGAAGATGAGCGGTTATGACATAATCCCCACTCCGTTGGCTGTATTAACCGGCTGCGAGCTTTTAAGTAAGGGAAACGGAAGAGACGAAGGAATAGGCGATTTAATGGCTGTGGATTTAGGTGGAGCGACCACCGACATTTATTCCATGGCGAAAGGTCAGCCCACCATCGGCGATGTAGTTACCAAGGGGTTACCCGAGCCTTACAGTAAGCGCACCGTTGAGGGGGATTTGGGCATGAGGTATAGTCTCACCGCTATGGCAGACGAGATTGACATGGAGCTCTTCTCAGATGAATTAGGAATAGAGCAGAAAAAAATAGAAGAGTGGATTGACAAATGTGCCAATAGTCCCGCTACCCTACCCGCTAACGAGGAAGAAGCGAGAATTGAACAAGGACTGGCACGTAACGCCGTGAAAGTTGCCGTGGAACGCCACTGCGGTTATTTTGAACCGGCATACACTCCCATGGGACAGGTATTTACACTTACGGGAAAAGACTTATCCGAAGTTCCATACGTAGTAGGAATTGGCGGTTCGATTATTAACAACTCCAATCCTGAAAAAATTCTTAGTGGAGCCGCGAAAGCAGCATCAAAAGATCCCATGTTTGCCAAACCGAAACATCCACAATATATGCTTGACAAGAAATACATCTTCGCGTCAATGGGATTGCTAAGCGCATTTGAACCCAAGTTGGCATTGTCAATATTGAAAAAGGAAATAACGAAAATTTAACATTTACAATCATTCTAATCGCGATGGAATTAAAGAATCAGAAACTAAGTAATGACGTGTTCTTCAAAGAACGGGAAGAGGTCTTGAGCCAATGGGAGACCGGTAAAGACGTGGATTTTGACGAAGCAGTAGAATACCAAAAAACCATCCCTGCCGAAAAGCATTTCTGCGCTAAGTTGCAGAAAGCAAAAGAAAACGGGGACACCCTAATTCAGCCTCGTGCAGGCGTGGCTCTCTATCAAGAGCACATAAAGTTGTTGCAATTCCTCGAAGAAGAGGGAGGAGCCGACTTGCTACCATCAACAATTGATAGTTACACGCGTTTGAACAGATACAACGAGTGCCAAATAGGTATAGACAAAAGTTTTGAAACAGGTCGGTCCATGCTGAATGGTTTTCCGGCAGTAAACTATGGTGTTAATATCTGTCGGCAAGTAACATCGGCAGTAAAAAGTCCGGTTCAGGTAAGGCACGGAACCCCCGATGCTCGCTTATTGACGGAAATAGCGATTGCCGGTGGATTTACATCCTATGAAGGTGGCGGTATTTCTTATAATATCCCTTATTCCAAGAATCACCCGATTGACAAAGTAATTCGTTACTGGCAATATACCGACCGACTCTGCGGATTGTACGAAGAAGCCGGCGTATCAATCAATCGTGAACCCTTCGGTCCTTTAACCGGTACGCTCATCCCTCCTTGCATCTCCAACGCCGTAGCGGTAATCGAGGCAGTATTGGCAGCCACACAAGGAGTAAAAGACTTAACAGTGGGCTACGGACAATGTGGCAACTTAATTCAAGACGTTGCTGCCATCCGCTCTCTTGACATCATGACAAGAAAATATCTTGATAAATTCGGATATAAAGATGCCAGAGTAACTACTGTATTCCACCAATGGATGGGTGGTTTCCCACAAGACGAAGCAAAAGCATTCGGCGTAATCTCATGGGGTTCCGCAGCAGGAGCATTAGCAAAGGCTACCAAGGTAATCGTTAAGACACCGCATGAGGCCATGGGTATTCCAACTAAAGAAGCTAATGCAGCCGGATTGCGCGCTACCAAGCAGGTGATAAATATGTTGAAAGACCAAAACTTCCGCGAAATCCCGGCGGTGGTAGAGGAGAGCGAAATCATCATGCAAGAAATGGACTGCATCCTCAATAAGGTTGAGGAACTTGGCAAAGGCGACTGGGCTGTTGGAACTTGTGCTGCAGTTGAGGCAGGAGTAATCGACATCCCATTTGCCCCCAACAAGTACAATGCAGGCAAGGTTCTGCCGGCACGCGACAACCAAGGTGCTATTCGTCTTCTAAATATGGGCAATATGCCTTTCACCGATGATTTGGTAATGTTCCACAGACAAAAGCTCGAAGAGCGTGCTAAAGCAGAAAATCGTCCCGTTAGCTTCCAAATGGTTATCGACGACGTCTATGCTATCGGTAAAGGACACCTTGTAGGACGCCCGAGAGACAATAATAACTAAAAGGCTTTCCCCGGCTTTGCAAACGCAAAGCATGGGGAATGTCAGCATATCAAAGAAGGATAAATTTATCCTGACATTGAGTTTTCAATAACATCTACAATATTAAATTATATTTCAAATTATGAAAATTAAGAAAGTTGTATGCGCTCCCGGCAAAACGGGTTTCTTCTTTGATGACCAAAAGGCCATCAAGGCTGGCGCCAAGAACGATGGTGCTTTCTATGAAGGAAAGCCACTAACACCCGGTTTCAAAGCTGTTAGACAAGCCGGTGAGTCAATCAGTGTAATGTTCATCCTCGAGAATGGAGCAATTGCACATGGCGATTGTGCTGCAGTACAATATTCAGGCGCAGGTGGTCGCGACCCATTGTTCCTTGCCGCGGATTTCATTCCCGTTATCGAAAAGGAAATTGCACCACTGTATGAAGGAAAGGAAATCACTTCGTTCCGTGAAATGGCCGACCTCGTTGATAAAAAAATAAGCGCAAACGGTAAGAAATACCACACAGCAATTCGCTATGGTGTTACACAAGCATGTCTTGATGCAGTTGCCAAGAGCCAATCAAAATTGATGGCAGAGGTCATTGCCGAAGAGTATGGCACAACGATTTCAAAGACCATGATCCCAATCTTTTCACAATCTGGCGACGACCGCTACTTGAATGCTGACAAGATGATCATGAAACAAGCTGAAGTATTACCACACGCCTTGTTCAACCACGTTGAAACAAAGGTTGGTTTGAAAGGCGAAAAGATTAAGGAGTACATTGAATGGCTGCGCGAGCGCATTATCAAGTTCCGCCCCACAGAAAATTATAAGCCAACCATTCACATCGACGTTTATGGTACTTTAGGACTTGTATTCAACAACGACTTTGAAGCCATTGCAAAGTATATCGGAGAAGTTGCCGAAGTGGCAAAACCTTTCCATCTGCGTGTTGAAGGTCCTGTAGATATGGGCGAGCGCGAAGCTCAAATCGAAGCTTTGGCAGCAATTCGCTCGGCTATGGAACGTGAAGGCATTGAAGCTGAAATCGTAGCTGACGAATGGTGCAACACATTGGAAGACATCATTGCTTTCTCTGAAAAGAAAGCCGGGCATATGGCACAAATCAAGACACCTGATCTTGGTGGTATTAACAATGCTATCGAAGCTGTTCTCTACTGCAAGCAACACGGCATGGGAGCATACCTCGGTGGTACATGCAACGAAACCAATCGCTCTGCGGAGGTTTGTGCAAACATTGCCATGGCAACGTCTCCTGTTCAGTATCTCGCAAAACCGGGTATGGGTGTTGACGAAGGCTACATGATTGTATATAACGAAATGAGCAGAATCTTAGCTCTGACTAAGTAATCAAAAAAAAGATTGACGAGTTAGCAAGTCTGCTGTAGTTTGTTATTTGCTTTTAATTAGCTAACAAGCAGCATACTTGCCAACTCGTTTACTTGTAATCTAAAAACATTAAAATTAGCAAAAATGGAAGAAATAAGAATACTTTCCACTACAGCGATATTGGGTTATGGTTTCCCAATGGAATCGTTTGAAGAGGGAATGAAGCGCAAACCACATGTCATAGCTGTTGATGCCGGTTCAACCGATCCGGGTCCATACTACCTGGGCGCGGGTAAATCGTTTACCGATCGTAACTCTGTTAAACGCGATTTGGAAATTATGATTCCTGCCGGCGTAGAGGCAAAAGTTCCTGTTATCGTTGGTACAGCCGGCGGTAGCGGTGCACATCCTCATGTAGAGTTCGTTTTGGACATCATTCGCGAGATTGCGAAGGAGAAGAAACTCTCTTTCAAAATGGCAGTGATTGAATCTGAATTTGAAAAAGATTTCATCAAGGAAGAACTTCGCAACGGAAAAATTACTCCACTTGCTCCGGCTAAACCTATCCAAGAAAAGGATGTTGATGAGGCCATCCACATCGTGGCACAAATTGGAGAAGAGCCCTATATCAAGGCCTTGGAATCAGGTGCAGATGTCATTATCGCAGGACGCTCTTACGATCCTTCCGTGTTTGCTGCACTCCCCATCAAGGAAGGATTCCCCAAAGGATTGGCAATTCATCTTGGTAAGATTCTTGAGTGCGCTGCTATCTGCGCCTTGCCGGGAAGCGGTAGCGACTGTATGTTTGGCTATCTCCACAAGGATGATTTCGTATTGGAGCCACTTTCATCGGCACGCAAATGTACCACGCTTTCCATCGCCGGTCATACGTTATACGAAAAGACCAATCCATACGTATTGCCCGGTCCAGGCGGTGCCATCAATCTTCACGAAGCTAAATTCGAACAGGTGGACGACAACAAGGTTCGCGTATCCGGAAGTAAGTTCGTTCCTACGGACAAATACTATGTGAAGTTGGAAGGTGTACGCCGTGTAGGATATCGCACGATGTCGCCTGCTGCCTGCAAAGACCCTATCATGATTTCCAAGATTGACGAAATCATCAAGAGTGTTCGCGAGCGCGTTGAGAATAACTTTGAGAAGTTCGGTATCACTGATTTCTTCCTTGACTTCAAAATCTATGGTAAGAAAGGTGTGATGGCAATGTTCAAGGGCGCAGAAGAGTCTCACTCTGATGAGTTGCTCATTATCATTGAGGCTGTAGCTGAAACTCAAGAAATAGCAAATACAATTTGCAGTTTCGCACGAAGCACCATGCTCCACTTCGGCTACGAAGGACGTTATTCTACATCCGGCAACCTCGCTTTCCCATTCTCACCTTCAGACTGCAAGATGGGCGAAGTATTCGAGTTCAATATTTATCATCTCTTGGAAGTTAAAGATCCGACAAGTCTCTTCCCAATTGAGTATGTAAACTTTGAAAACGGAGAATGCAAGTAATCAACAAAAAGAAGAAATAATCATGGCAAAATATAAATTAATAGATGTATCTTCTGTAATTCGCAGTAAGAACTCAGGACCTTATGAACTTACTTTCGATGTCATCTTCAAAGACTTCGACATTTACAATAAGGTAAAAGATGCAAAAATCTTCAATGAGGAGATGTTCTGCAACTTATATCATATACAGAAAGAAGACATTATCAATATTGTACACTTTGACCCGGCTAAAGCCATTAAAGTAACAATCGTTCGTCCAATCCCATCGGGTTCGTTAGGCGAAACTGACGTGTATGGAGCTCAGCAGCATACACCATTGATGAAGTTCGCTTTTGAACTGTAAGCATCCAAACAAGTTGATAAGTTGGCAAGTCCGCGGTTTTCTTGCACACACCGCAAATGGTGTAACGAAAGTCCACGAAAACTTGTAAACTTATCAACTTGTTTTTTTCATTCATGTATCATGTTGCCAACATGGTTTTGGCATATTCAAACAAACAAGACACAACCCAAACTCCCTCTCAGCATGATTAATCATATTCAGCAATATCTTATTTCAACCCAATATTTTGCCCCTCGTGGTAAAGAACGACTTATCATTCTCGGCGACCACATATCTCAACGACACCTTTTATTCACCGATCGGTTGATTGGAATAGTAGGAGATGCCGGTTCCGGAAAGTCATCATTAATAAAAGGTATGTTTCCCGGATTGGAACTTGCCAATGACGATGATGTCATCAATCCAAGAAAGATAATGGTTCTGCGTGAAGCCATTGCATTGGGAGAAGTAAAAGAATCGTCCTCTTTCCATCTTGATGTTCGTTTCCTTATGGGATTTTTGCAAATGTGGGAGATAGCGGAGTTCGTGAAAACCCTGCTGAAACATAACAAACGTGTCATCATAGAGCATTTCAATCTACTTCATCAAGCTTTGGGCAGAAATGCCGATTTGCTGGTGGGAATAGGAGAAGAGATTATCGTGGCACGCCCCAGTATGTTCGGTCCGTTGCCGGAGAGTATTTATGAGATTGTTCATGAATCCCTAAAATACAGAAAGATGGCGCATAGTGCCGAAGAAATTACACGTTATGTATTGGAGGACAGGTACGGAATATATCAGGACAGTTATTTCTTTTCAGATATTCGCAACGGTTTCGTTATGAAATTCTACAACAAGGAAGAGTTTGATATTTCTGAATTGGAGGCTGATGTCAAGGAAGTTATCGGGAAGAGTTTGCCTGTTGCCTACTATGATGAAGAACACATCACCATCGGGGATCGCGTTGTTGAATGTGGCGGTCCACGCTTGCAAGTAAGAAACACGTCGGAGATAACCGATTTTTCGCTTGTAAAAGAACTGATGTTTGACAATGATACCAAGACCTATTGCCTTATAGGCATTGTGGATAAGAATTGCGAAAATATTGAAAACAGAAATACTCAGTATTTCCTTACAAGAGACATTTAAATGAGAGAGATAGAAGCATCAAAAATTACGGAGTTAGTAGAAAAACTTTGTATAGAAGCATGTTACGTTTTGGCTGACGACATTTATTCAAAACTTGTTGTTTGTTCTAAAGCCGAAAAGTCTCCGCTGGCGAAGAAGATCATCGGGACAATCGTTAAGAACGCTGATATTGCCAAAACAGAAAGAAGTCCGATGTGCCAAGACACCGGCATGACAGTAGTGTTTGTGAAAATGGGACAAGATGTCCACGTAACGGGTGGATTTATTGAAGACGCCGTCAATCAAGGCGTAAGGCAGGGTTACAGCAAAGGGTATCTTCGCAAATCCGTTGTGAAAGATCCTCTTGACAGGGTGAACACCACCGACAACACTCCTGCCATCATTCACTATGAAATCGTTCCCGGCAAGAAATTTCACATAACGGTGGCTCCAAAGGGATTTGGAAGCGAAAATAAGAGTGGACTAAAAATGCTCACGCCGAGCGATGGTGTGCCGGGCATAAAGAAGTTCGTCATCGACACTATTTTCCATGCCGGCGGAAATCCCTGTCCCCCGATCATCGTAGGCATCGGTATTGGAGGAACAATGGAACGTGCTGCCTATCTGAGTAAGAAAGCACTTTTGCGTCCCGTGGGCAGTGTAAGTGATAATGAACAAGTGGCACGCTTGGAAAAAGAGCTCCTTGAGGAGATTAATAAACTCGGTATCGGACCTTGCGGATTTGGAGGAACAACGACAGCCTTGGCAGTGAACATCTTGACCAATGCCACTCATATTGCCGGCTTACCGGTTTCCGTAAATATTGGTTGCCATGCTACAAGGCATGCAGAAGGTGATTTGTAATTATTAGACTTAGAACATTATGGAAGAACAGAAAAGAATACTAACAGCCCCTTTCACGGACGAGAAGATAAAATCATTAAAAGCCGGTGATATGGTTTTCATCTCGGGCACGATATATACAGCAAGAGATGCTGCCCATAAACGACTTTGCGAAATGCTCAAAGCAGGCGAGCCGATGCCTTTTGACTTTAAGGGACAAGTTGTCTATTATGCCGGGCCATGTCCTGCCAAGCCCGGTCAGCCCATTGGGTCGGTAGGTCCCACGACCGGTGGCAGAATGGACGCCTACTCTCCCACCCTTATCAAGGAGGGATTACGCGTCATGATAGGGAAAGGGTCGCGAAGCGAAGAAGTGATCGATGCGCTCAAAAAGCACACCGGAGTTTATTTCGCTGCCATTGGCGGGGCTGCTGCTCTTATGGCGAAAGCCGTGAAGGAAGCGGAAGTCATCGCTTTTCCCGAGCTTGGCACTGAAGCGATACGCAAACTCAGAGTGGAGGAATTGCCCGTCATCGTGGCAATAGACCATGAGGGCAACGATATGTATAAATTGGGCGTTGCTCAATATAGACAGGAGTAAATGAAAGTGGGGTAAATGTGGCGGAGTGATTATCACCGATGATGCGATGCCACATTTACCTTTTCGGTATCTGCCAAAATATTAAAACCTTTTCCACATGAATAAAAAAGTATTTTTTCTAACCACGATTTTTCTTTTCTATCTTACTTCGGGCTATGCCTGCACAGCTGCCGTCGTAACCGGAAAAGTTACTGCCGACGGACGTCCTCTGCTTTGGAAAGTAAGAGACACCGATAATTTGCAAAACAGCATAAAGTTTTTTAACGGAACCAAGTATAATTTCTTTGGGATTGTCGATTGTAACGCTCGCAGCAATGAGGAAATTTGGATGGGTACCAATACCGCCGGCTTTTCCATCATGAACACACAGTCGTTTAACTTAGAGGAAACAATCAATGGTGTAGAGCCGGGCGATAAGAACGGAAACTTCATGTTCAGAGCCCTTAATGTTTGTGCCACGGTGGATGAGCTGAAGAACTTTCTCGACACGACCAGTCTCAAAGGTTTGTGTGCAAACTTTGGCGTAATCGATGCGAGAGGCGGCGCGGGGTGGTTTGAAGTAAGCACTCGCGGCTACAAGTTTTTTGATGCCAACGACCCTGCCATTGCACCCCACGGCTACATTGCACGCACAAACTTCAGCTTCACCGGTCCGGAACACAAGGGGTTGGGTTATGTCAGATACAGAACCGATGACGAAGCCCTTGCCGGAGCTGCCCAAAGCAAATCCATCGCTCCGGATTGGATTTTTACGTCATTGGCACGCTCATTTGTTAATCCACAACTCGGCATCGACCTCCGCGACGGCAATCACAATAAGCCCAAAACTGCGGGATGGTTTATCGATCAGGATTTCATTTCTCGCAGCGGTACGGCATGTTCCGCCATCATTCAAGGCGTACGGATCAACGAGAATCCTGAACTTACCACCCTATGGACGGTATTAGGTTATCCGCCGGTAAGCGTGGCGTTTCCCTTCTGGTTAAAAGACGCCGATACCCTTCTGCCATCCTTATACACGAGCAAGCCCAAAGAAGTTGTTACCCTCTTTGGTAAAAAAGTGGACAAGCTGAAAGAACAAGTCTATGCTTTCCATGAAGGCATTGGTTCAGACCGTTATTTCTATTGGGAGGCGCTCTACAATAAAGATGGGAATGGCATCATGCAGCAATTGGCTCCGGTAGAGAAAGAAATCTTCAGAATGACCAATGAAACGAGAGACAAATGGTATAAAAATGGAAAGATAAAAAGTTCGGAATTAAAAACACTATACGACAATCTTTCCGAATATGTCTCGCAAAGCTATCAACGATTGTTCAATTTATAAGCTCCAAATCAGGAAGACCACACAAAGACGGCTGATATTGTATGCTTCCGATAAGCTCTTGTCTTGTCAGAGTGCGAACAACCGTTCACTTCCCACCCATGGAACGTTTATATTCCACCCATGGAACGTTCACATTCCACCCATGGAACATTCATGTTCCTCCCATGGAACGTCAGCGTTCCACGAGAGGGATATTTCCGTTCCACGAGAGGAAACATTATCGCACGTGCTATTTTCGGCGAGGCGGCTTGATATAGTGCTCTTCAAAAGCCAGGAATTCTGGTTCCACCCCCTGCCCTGCCTCGGCAAAAACCTTGCGGATGTATGCTTGGTCATCGGGCGAAATGACCTCGTCGCCACGGCGCATACGTCCTATCAACGCATATCCGAAGTGGCTTTCCAACCTTTCATGTATCGCGTCCTGAGCATCGCTCGTGAGCGCACCGTAACGCCAGCGCATGCCACGAGCAAAACGTCGCAGTTCCCACCGGTGAAACACCGGACAATGGTCGTAGCCCCCTGCCTTTTCGATGATCCGCGGGTTGGCGATGGAAAGGAAGAATCTGTCCTGCTCCATCTCGCGCCGTGCGTTGTGCCAAAGCGTACATTCCTCATGGCGGGGACATTGAGGCGTGTAGCAAATATCGTATTCCATTTCTGATTGAAATTTAGTTCTTTGTTCCTACAACACGTGAATGCGTTTGTAGATTTCGTCGTCGCTCCGGTCGCAGAATTGTTTGAACCTCTCACTGATAATATCTGTCAAAAGAAGAAATAAGGTCGGAATACCGAAAGAGATGTTATCCGACCTTATTTCTCATACAATTCTGTTTTCCCACATCATTCCTTTTCCAATTCTGCGAGCCAATCTGTGGCCATGGCATCGGAGGGCATTCGCCAGTCGCCTCGTGGCGAGAGACTGACAACCGATGTCTTTGGCGCATCGGGCAGGCAGGAACGCTTGAATTGATGTTTGAAGAAGCGTTCAATAAATACTTTCAGCCACTTCTTGATAACTTCATTTGTATATACCCCCGCAAAGGCAGATTGAGCGAGGAATATAATCTTAGAAGGGCGGAAACCATAACGGAGAACATAATAAAGGAAGAAATCATGAAGTTCGTATGGGCCCACGATATCTTCAGTCTTCTGCTCAATCTCGCCCGCTTCATTTGCAGGGAGGAGTTCCGGAGAAATGGGCGTGTTGATAACATCTATCAAGCAGGTGCTGATGTCCTCGTTGTTCTCGTTGTTGGCATAATATCTAATCAAATCTTTGATAGTGGTCTTCGGTGCTCCCGCATTTACAGCATACATGCTCATGTGGTCGCCATTATAGGTGCACCACCCCAACGCCAATTCGCTCATGTCGCCTGTCCCCACAACAAATCCATTGCACTTATTACTCAAGTCCATTAAGATTTGCGTTCTTTCACGTGCCTGTGCATTCTCATACGTCGAGTCCTGAAGACTTAAATCATGTTCAAGATCTTTCAAGTGCTGAATGACAGAAGAGGTGATGTTGATTTCTTTCATCGTGATGCCCAATTCTTCCATGAGTTTGACGGCATTTTGATAAGTGCGCGCAGAAGTTCCAAACCCCGGCATGGTAACTCCCAAAATGCCTTTCCGGTCGTAGCCTAAACGGTCGAAAGCTCTTACACAGACAAGTAGCGCAAGGGTGGAGTCTAATCCGCCACTAACGCCCAAAACAACATTCTTGCTATGTGTATGCACCAACCTGCGGACAAGTCCAAACACCTGTGCATTGAACATCTCGTGACAGGCCGCATTCTTGTCAGCTCGTTCCGGCATAAAGGGGTGTGGGTCTATATGACGCGAGAGTACAAAGTCTTTCTCCGGATTATTGGGTGCGCCACATTTAATGGTATCCTTAATATTGAACGAAACATTAAGTCCCAACGGCTCTGTGCCGAGTGTGCGTTGAGCACCGCAGAAGGTGGTATTGTTGCGACGCTCACTTCGCAAACGATCGATGTCTATTTCAGCCACACGCAGTTGCGGCTCCAAACTGAAACGTTCGGAATGTGCCACCAAATTGCCACTCTCGTAGATTATGGCATTCCCGGCATTAACTATATCCTGGGTACTCTCGCCAAATCCACAACTGCTATATACGTAAGCCGCCATGAGGCGTGCGCTGTGCTGCATCAGCATTTCGTTAAGGTATTGATGCTTTCCGAACAACTCGTCAGTGGCCGACAAGTTGAATAGTATTTCAGCTCCTGCCAATGCAAGATAGCTGCTGGGAGCTATGGGAGCCCAAACATCCTCACATATTTCACATCCAAATTTCACACCACTGACCGTCTCGAAGATTTGCATTTCATTGGAAACCCGGATTGTTTGTCCTGCATAATGAATTTGCGTGGGATGTAAGTCTTTTGCGGAGGCAAACCAGCGTTTCTCATAGAACTCGTCATAGTTTGGCAAATAAGTTTTAGGGACTATGCCCAAAATCTTCCCTTGTTGGATGACGATGGCGCAATTTAAGGTTAAAGGTCCCACACTTACCGGAGCACCCACAACGGATATAATGTCTAATTGTCGTGTGAAGGCCAATAACATTAACACGGCGTGCTCTGCATTTTCAAGTAGAAGTTGTTGACGGAACAAATCCTGACAGGAATAACTTGTCAGCGAGAGTTCCGGAAATGCTATGATTTCTACACCTTTACCTTCAGCAATTGCTATCTGTTCTTCGATAGCTTCAAGATTAAATTTTGTGTCAGCGACTCGAACTGCCGGGATGGCTGCTGCCACTTTGATAAATCCATGTTTCATCGCATATAGTATTTAGGTTGTTATAGTAACTTGTGTTGCACCATATCCATATTCTCGAAATGATGCGTCTTGGTATTGATATTTTTTATATTTATAGTTTAACTCATGAATTAAGGCGTGTCTGAGAACGCCTTCTCCTTTTCCATGAATAAAGACAATCTTCTGACCGTTTTTATTCTTATATTGTTCCAGAATATTCCGGAAAACCTGAAGTTGATACTCCAAGATGTCATGCGCCGACATACCGGTTGTTGTTTCCAACAATTCATTGGCATGCAAATCTACAACAATTTTATCATTTTTCAGCAATTGTTTCGTACTATGTGTCCTTATTTGTCTCTTATCAGCTGTTTTTATGATTTTATTGCTTGTTGATGATGGTTTTGTTTCTATTTCTTCAGTATGACTACTTTGTAATTTAATGAATGTTTTATGCTTCTTTCCACTCAATCCGGGTAAAACTTTATCCTTGCCGGGTAAAGAAAACAAGATAGCAGGCGAGTCGAAAAAATCATTCTCAACAAAGGAATTTCTCTTGTAGAACTTGGTCCCATCCAAATGTATTTTTGTGTCAATGGTCGGTTGCAACTCAAAGCGTTTGTCCGGTTTGTAAGCAAAAATTTGTATGCTTATATCTTCTAAGTCATTCAGGTCGGAATAAAAAAAATCTTCAAGAAGCAATTTAGTGTTAGGGTCGATATGTCCGGTCGTTTTACACATCCATAGGTCTCCATCTTTTACGGCATAAGCATAATAAGCATGGTAATTGGAATCGTTCACCAAATAGGTGGAGAAATCAGTATTTGAAAGGTTGTTGAACGACTTGGGAAGAAAAGCCAAAAATAGTAGAAGCTCATCACCACCTTCGCGTTCATTCGTTGGATAGGAGACTTTTGTGGGTGATACGAAATCACAACTATCCTCCATTTCCTGAGACTCATTATCAAGGTCTGAATTATCCGTCAAGCGTGCTTTAATGGATTTAAACTCATTGGCATCCTTTTCGTGATTGGCTTTTTCGATGTTCTTAATTTTTGATTCCAACATTTCGTCATCGGGAATAACAACTATATCGTTAATCGGTGTCGGAATTTCAAAACCATCAGCATCTTCCACCAATACGATATTTTTATTTTGAAAGCCGGAAATTCTTCCGCCTCCCACTTCACTTAAAAATCTAACCTTATCTCCTATTTTCATTGTTTACATGCTTTTAAGGTATCAACAAACTGCTATCACCATAACTAAGGAAACGAAAATCATGCGAAAGAGCATAATCATAAACTTTTCGCCAATCACCATTCAGAAATGCACTCACAAGTAGTAAAAGCGTTGATTGTGGCTGATGGAAATTGGTTATTAGCATTTTAACGATTTTGTACTTATAGCCCGGAGCAATAATTATTTGCGTACTTGAATGTAGGGCTTTCAGCTTGTCATTATCCAAATAATCCAATAGATTCCGGATTGCTTTTGACACAGAGAGCGGTTTTCCATTAATAAGCACGTTTCCTTTCTCATCATGCTCATACTCATAAGGCTCCCACTGCTTTACATGCAAATCAGCTTCCGTTGCTGTGGGGTTTGCTTCAAGTTTCGCTCCCATGTAATACAGACTCTCAAGCGTTCGAACACTCGTGGTGCCAACGGCTATGGCCGAGCAATCATGCTCAAGCAGATGTTCCAAAGTATGACGATGAACTACAACATATTCTGTATGCATGTCATGTCCTTGTATCTCTCTGCTTTTTACCGGCTTGAAAGTACCTGCTCCGACATGAAGCGTCAATTCATCACGAACAATTCCGCAATCGTCAAGGGCTTGTAGGACAGAATTTGTAAAATGTAGTCCGGCTGTCGGTGCCGCAACCGAACCTTTAATCTTTGAATATACGGTTTGATAAGTAGTTTTATCGCTTTCTTGAGTTTCTCTATTAAGATATGGTGGAATGGGCAATTCGCCAACCGCCTCAAGAATTTCGGCAAATGTTACTTTATCATTATCCCAACTAAAATCCACCCAATAGTTAGTCCCACCCTTAGCTTCAGTAATCTTCGACTTATCAATGGTTGCAGTCAGATGAAGAGATTTACCATTGATTTCAAATGTGCGGGAAAGGGTTCCGGATTTCCATTTTTTCAAATTACCAATCATGCACAACCATGAGCAAGTGGCATTTGTTTGAAACATTAGCTCGTAATCGGTTGGTTGAGCAGGTTCCATCAAGAAAATCTCTATTAATGCTCCCGTGTCCTTGCGAAAATGCATACGAGCCTGAATTACTTTCGTGTTGTTGAAAACCATCAATGCTCCCTTCGGAAGATGGCTTTTAAGATTGTAAAACAAATCTTCCGAAACCTCTCCATGCTTATAGAGCAGAAGTTTGCTATGATCCCTTTGTGGTAAGGGGAATTTAGCTATTCTTTGGTCGGGCAGAAGATAGTCGAATTCCGAGATTTTAATATGTTTTGTTTCTGTTTTCATTTGCATACTATAAAAAACCTAATTGAATTACCGCACGAATGATGCAGTATAAGAGTGTAAAGATAAAGACTGTGATAATGATATCAACGTCCGAAAAATTATAACCCGATGGCGTATATTGTGAAGATATAAATGGCATTGTAGGGGTAAACTTCTTGGATATTCGCATATAGCCTCCATAGATAAAAACAGAAATGAGACTTCCCATCAACATTCCCACAACGACATCAAGAGGGTAATGAACGCCCAAATACAAACGAGTCCAGCTATTTAGCATTGCCCATCCTATGAGAAAGAATGAAAGCAGTTTACTTCTCACCAACAGACTGAAGAAAACAGCTATTGCGAAGGTGTTACAAGCGTGTGCGGAAAAAAAGCTAAACCCTGATCCGGTATAGTTTCTAACCAACTGTAAGTCGGTGATAAGATCCGGATCCAACGAAGGGCGAACTCGTCCGATAAACGGTTTTATTACCCCGCCATTAAAACCATTTGATATCAGCATACACAGACCGACCGATAGGATAATAAGAAATATCTTATTCCATGCGTCATTATTCTTAATAATGAGATATAAAAGGGCTAAATACAATGGAATCCATGTAAATCCTGATGTCAGCAACAATACAAAATCATCAATGAAAACGTTATCGCTTCCATTGAATAGTTGCAAGAAAGATTTATCAAAATTTATCAATTGCTCCATCATAAAAGTCCACCTACTTTAAATTTCTTCTATCATGTCAGACTTAATCCATCCACTATCTCCGTTTGCCAAAGTTATACCTCGCCAATCTCTGATATTTCTATCTGTAATATTTACTCTCGTCCCTTCATGAATAATCATCAATGAAGCTGATTTGTTACTTGGAGTAAGTTTTACCTCAGCCATGGGCGATATTACAATCGCAGAATCATTATTGAGTAATTCAGAACGTTGGTAGAGTGCAAACACATTTGAGAATATAAAAAGTAAAAAGCAAGACACTGCCAAAAAGAAACCAATTTTTTTCCATTTGAGTTTGCTTTCAAAAAGATACACAAGGGTTAATGCCAATGCGAAGAATAAAGAAATTAAGCCTAAATACGCCCACCCATCTATACTTAATAGATTAATCAAAGCCTTTGTCCAGCTTACAAAAAACATTTCTGGTTTTGGCGGAATGCGGTCAATCGTCTTGGATTGTGCCAAGTTAAGATTGAAAAGTATGTCTTCATCGCTGGGAGAGAGCCGTAATGCCCTCTCATAAGCTATTATAGACTTGGTAATATCGTTATGTTTATAATAAGCATTGCCCAAATTGTAGAATAAATCAGCAGTTGCTTCCTTTGATAAAAGAGATTGATAAATATGTATTGCCTGTTCGTAATTTCCTGATTGATACGCTTTATCCGCATCCGTCTTCTTTTGGGAGAAAGCGTTTGAACTCCACAGAATACAGATGAAAAATTGTATAAAAAACATCCATAAAAGTATGTTCGAATGTACATCTTTGGTCTTCTTTTTCATAGTCTCCTCTATATCCGTAATTGCTGAAAGTGCAGATTCGTATGTTGATTTCATATTCCCCCGTTCATCTCCCGGTGCATAACGTTGAAACTCACATTCATCAAGAGCTTCAATGAATTTATTGATAGTTTGCTCACCAACATTCTTTTGAGAAAAAGTTTCTCTGATATTATTCCGAGATAATCGTTCAACAGGAATATCAAGTTTGTTGCTGACATATCCCCAAAGGGCATGGAGAACCTCATCATAAAACTCTGTTGATTTTCCTCGTTCCATCAGTTGTCTGGCATTGTGCATACGCACGATTGCAACCTTTCGCGCATTTTTACCTTTTAAGAAAACTATGTCGGCTTGCATGTGAGAGCGTTTCTTTAACCATTGAAGCATAACCACAAATGATATAACGATGAAAAAGAGTGTTAGCCAGAAAAAAACAGAGCCAAAGAAAGAATAACTAAAGATATTCTTTGTCCTACCGGTTTTAATAGCTCGAATATCACTCCAATTATTTTTTGTTATTGCTGACAAATCGTCAAATATTCCGTTTCCCTTTGCAACTTTAATCTTAAAAGCTCGAGTCTGAATTGTTTTATAGCTGTTTGAGGACGTATCGAAATATATATATTCTATTGCCGGTATTTCATAGACACCTTTTTTGTGAGGAACCGCCATAAAATCATAGACTATACTTCCCTCAGTTCCATTTACTCCCAACGTTGTTTTATCCGATACTTTGGCATCGTAAACATCAAAATCTTTAGGAAAACCAACAATGGGTTGTTTGAGTAATTTTAAGTTTCCCTGCCCACTAATAATTACGCGTAAGTTAATTGGGTCTCCTTCTTTAACTTCATCATTATTTAATTGGGCGGTTATATTTAATTTCCCCACTCCACCGGAGAAACCAACAGGCTTTTGAGGTAATGGGATAATCTTTAGTGTTAGTCCCGGGGCAATTATATCCTTATTTATATCTCCTCCGTCAGACATGAAAGCAAAAGGATCAAAATCATCGAACCCCGGTCTTATTGTTCCGTGAAAGGTAATAGAAGGAATTTTAGTCTTTCCGGGAACAAGGGGAAATAATACATATTGACTCCATGTGGTGCACTGATACTTCCGCCCCTTTACGATTTCCGTATGGAATGACTTTTGTTGAGGCAGTTTAACCTCTTGAATGTGAAATCCTGTAAGGTCGGGCATTTTACCGGCTAAACTAATAAGATTAACAGAAGTATATACCTTATAAGTCAAGACGATGGGTTCCTGCTCATATACTTTTGTTTTGTTTGCAGAAACTTTAATAAAAAGATCCTTAGAACCTACCGTCTTGCTTTCAGGACGAGTAACTTCGATTTCATCCGCATATTGTCCCTTCCCATTAGCAGATCTATTAATGTTGGCATTTCCAAATGCAGATAGTTTAACCGGTGTCGAGGCCAAGTTTTGTCCGTTAATGGTTATTTTTGCCGGTGGAAGAGTAAAATTGCCTTTTTTGGTAGCTACGAAAACATAGTCGTATGTTATAGATGATGAACTGCTTGTATGCCCATTGATTACTTGATAGCTTGACTGTTTACCAATGTATGGACCGGCAAGTATTTCTATTCCGTCAGGAATTTTTGCCAATTTAAAACCATCAATATTATCTGTATATACTGTATATTCAACTTGGAACTCCTCGCCTACCACAACTTGGCGTGGAGCTGCGACTCTAATCCTTTGTGCAACTGTAATTGTTGGGAGTATAATTGCAAGCAATAAATAAATATAACGTTTCATAATGCACTACCAATTCTTATCAATATTTTTTGTACTTGGCTGCCGCATTGATTTTTTCAATCTTTGTTGAGTTTCTTTTTCCTCTTGCATCGCGGCATCAAGCAATTTCTCAGCTACATCCTTACTCAACCGATTATCTTCTTTATTTTGTTTAGCCTTTTCATTTTGATGGGATGTATTTTTATTTTGGTTGTTTCGGTTGTTCTTGTTTGATTTATTATTCTTCGCTTGATTATTATTTTGCGATTGGTTCTTTTGTTGCCTCATGCAAAGTATAAGGTTATATCGGGCGTTATCATGTTTTGGGTTCGCTCGTAATGCGTTCTTATAAGCTGCAATAGCATTAACATAATCTTTCTTATTCTGATAAATTGTCCCTAAATTATAAAAAGAACTTGCCTTTCGCTGTTTGTTCTGTTCGAGTTCAGCTGCATATTTATATTGTTGGATAGCTAAAGAATCCTTTTGCTGCGCCTGTAAAGCACAACCTAAATTATAATTGGCAATTCCATTACTCGCATTCTTACTTATTGCTTTTCTATAATTGGTTTCTGCTTGGACATAATTGTGCTGCCGAAAGAATTTATTCCCCTCACGAATCAATTGCCTATCATTTTGTGCTGTTACACTTAATGCCATCAACACCAATAGACTTAATATAGATAAAGTTCTATTCATATTTTTTTATGAAATATATTCCACCTACTAATTATTGGATTTTTCACCTCCAATATAATGACATCAATTATTAAAAGTAGAATTATAAGAATTGCAACAGCCTGAAACTGATCGTTATAATCGCTGTATGTCATATTCTGGAACTCTCCTTTATGCATGACCCCTAATTCTTTGTTTAGCCGTTTCTCCACAGAGAAAGTATTATCAATATGAAGATACAGTCCGTTTCCAATTGATGCCAACTGTTTACACATCGGTTCATTGAGATGTGTTATAACCGGAGTTCCTGTTTTGTCTTTTAGATAATCTCCATTCTCTAAAGGAATTGGAGCACCATTCGCAGAACCTACACCAAGTATAAACACCCTAATACCAATTTTGCTTGCTTTTCGGGCTAAGTTTTCGGCATTTCCTTCATGATCCTCACCATCTGTAATAAGGATGATTGCTTTACCCGTTTTCTCATCTTGCGAAAAACTATGTATAGCTAAATTCAAAGCTTCACCTATGTCAGTTCCTTGTGTACCAATTAACGATGGGTCTATATTGTCAAGAAACATTTTTGCCGATACGTAATCCGCGGTAATGGGCAATTGAACATACGCATCACCGGCAAAAACAATGAGCCCAATTCTATCTTCTGTCAGATTATCTACAAGATTTTCAACCATCATCTTAGACCTTTCTAATCTTGATGGCGCAACATCCTGACAAAGCATGGAATTACTAATGTCCATTGCAATAATGGCTTCTATACCTTTGTGTTTATTGCTTATGCTCTTAACCCCAATTTGTGGACGAGCCAATAAAACACATATTAGGGAAAGCGAGATTTCAAGTAACACGAACTTTACTGTGGGACGATACTTGGAAACATCAGGAGAGAGTTGCCTTAATAAGGTTAAATCACCAAATTTCGACATTCGCTTTCTTCGTTTACGTATAGAGGCATAATAGATGGTTGCCAATATAGGTATTAGCAATAATAACCACAAGCAAAGCGGATTATCAAATCTAAACATTATGCTTTTATTTTTTTTGTTACATTCTACTATGGAATCCGTTTGAGCACGGTTATCCTAAGTAGTATTTCCATGAGAAAAATTATCAGGGCAAAAAATGCGAATGGCATATATGCCTCATAGCGTTTCCCATAATTTTTATTCTCTATCTTTGTCTTTTCCAATTTATCAATATCCTTGTAAATCTGTGAAAGCTCTTGCCTACTCTGTGCTCGATAAAATTCTCCGTTTGTCAAAACAGCGATTTCTTGCAGTGTGTTGTAGTCAATTTCTCCGACAGTCTTTGAGGATGCATCCATTGGTTGATCGCCTCCCAGGCCTATAGTATAAATTCTTATGCCAAACTTTTTTGCAATCTCTGCAGCCGTTTTAGGAGAAATATCGCCCATGTTATTGCTTCCGTCCGTCAAAAGAATAATTACTTTGCTTTTAGCCTTAATATTTTTAAGGCGACTTATGGCATTTGCCAAGCCCATTCCGATAGCCGTTCCATCTTTAATCAAACCATTGGCAGAGATATCCGGCCGAATGTTCATAAGCAAATTTGTCAAAGACACGTGGTCTGTTGTCATTGGACATTGCGTAAATGCTTCACCGGCAAATATCGTAAGTCCTATATTATCAGTAGGACGGCTACTAATAAACTCATTAGCAACATCTTTCGCCACTTCCATTCTATTGGGAGCTACATCTTGCGAGAGCATACTTGTTGAAACATCCATCGCAAGCATAATATTGATTCCATTGGAATAATCTTTACTCAATGGCTGATGAGTCTGTGGACGTGCCAATACCATCACTACAAGTGCAAATGTAAGAGAACGAAGAAAGATCGGAAGGTGAATTATCTTCATTTTAAAACTCTTCCTTCCGTACTCGTAGGCATATGTGTCTGCCATTCTAAGTGTAGGTTCTTTCCCTCTATTGCGTAGAAAATACCACAATACATAAGGAACAAGCAGAAGCAGCAGTAACAAATATTCTTTATTTGCAAATTCCATCTTCACAATGTTTTAATTGCTTAAAAGACTATAAATATTCCATGACACGAAACAAAAAAGTCCGGCGGTAATTATAAGGAAGGTCAATATAAGCAGTTTAAGAATGACTCGTTGTTTTCGATCATTCCCCACTTTGACTTTAGTCTTTTCATTCTCATTTGCTATTACTCCATGTTCAGATTTGGTTCCTTCAATAAATTTAGCAATATTGGTAAGATAATATGCATATTCTGATGTAGCGGTAGAAAATTTAGCAAATTTCACCAAGTCGGCTATTTCAAAAGCTGTCTGCAAGTAGTTCTCTTTCGTGTTGTAGCCATGGGCTTTTAGATGGTTTATGATTTCCTTGGACGTCATTTCCATCGCATTGAGACCAAACCTTTCGTATAAGTATTCACGCAAGACATTGATTAGGCGCGTATAATATAATTTTTGTTCGTCTTCATTTTTGAAACTTCCTATTTTCAACGTATTGATATTCGCAAGTGCTTTGACATGTGGTAAAATTGTCTGTCTTCTCCGTTTCATGGAAATTAAAGGTTTCGCATTGTTTAATCGAAGTCGAAGGAAATAAACCAAGAACAGATTCAATATCATCAATGTCGTCAGCCAAAATAAAGGCATCCATTCCGAGATGGCGAAAGGATTATTTTGAATGTCATCCGACGGACGTATTGTCGCAATGGTAGTTGTATCTATCTCTATAGTTGTTACCTTTAACTTTACGGGATTAGAATTCTGCTTTTTTTTGTTTACATATACCGGCACGGCAGGAAGTTTGTAGTTGCCTTCCTTCCATGATGTAATGGTGTAATTAAGCCGAACTATCACATTTTTCGTATTTGATATGGTATCTATCTGATGACCAAGAATCTCTATATTATCAGGTAGAGCTGACGCAAATTTTTCTTTTTGAAAAGATATATTCACTCCTTTGGGCGCTTTTACGGTAATTGCCCAATGAGTTTGAGATCCTATCATAATAGATGTGCTATCCAAAACAGCATCTATTTTCACTTGAGCACAAGAGAAGAGAGCTTGAAGTAGCAAAATCTGTATGAATATATATCTTTTCATTATCCTCTTTTTGCAAACAATATCATAAGTTTCTTAACAAAATCTTCACCCGTTGCTATGGAAATATTATCTACCTCACACTTGGAAAAAGTGTCGCGAAGATTTTCTTGGTGTCGAATCCAATATGCTTTATGTTCTTGGCGAACTACTTTACTTCCGGTGTCTATGAACATTTCATGTCCGGTTTCTGCATCTTTTATTTTCATCAATCCCACATTCGGTAATTCTTTAGAGCGGTGATCGTAAATTTGCAGTGCGATAACATCATGTTTACGGTTGGCTATTGTTAGTTCGTCTTTAAAACTCGACCGTACATAAAAGTCACTAAGCAAGAAAGCAGTACAATGCCTTTTTAAGGCTTTTATCAAAAATTCCAATGGAATCTTTAAGTTCGTACGTTGCCCGGAAGGTTGAAAGTCGAGCATTTCTCTAATGATGTAAAGAATATGCTTCCTACCTTTCTGTGGAGGTATAAATTTCTCTATTCGATCTGAGAAAAAGATAACACCGATTTTATCATTATTCTGTATTGCAGAAAAAGCTAAAGTTGCAGAAATCTCGGCAACCAAGTCCTTTTTTGTTTGTTTAATTGTTCCAAAATCCAGCGAACCACTTACATCAATTAGCAACATAACGGTAAGCTCACGTTCTTCTTCATAAACCTTGACAAACGGATGGTGGAAACGTGCCGTTACATTCCAGTCAATATCCCTGACATCATCTCCGTACTGATATTCGCGCACTTCGGAAAAGACCATACCTCTACCTTTGAAAGCAGAATGATACTGACCTGCAAAGATATTCTGACTAAGGCTGCGTGTCTTAATTTCTATTTTTCGTACTTTTTTTAATAAATCCGTGGTGTCCATTCAATTTGTCAAACAATAATGCTTTTCATCAGAAGTAAACAACTAACAAATTAGGGAACTTCAACTTTATTAATGACTTGGCGGACAATTTCTTCACTTGTGATATTGCTTGCCTCGGCTTCATACGATAAACCGATTCTATGGCGAAGAACATCATAAGCAACTGCTCGAATATCTTCAGGAACAACGTATCCACGACGTTTTATAAAGGCATAAGCCCTACTTGCTTTTGCCAAATTTATACTTGCGCGGGGACTGCCTCCGAAAGTAATCATTTGCTTTAATTCGCCCAAAGCATATCTTTCCGGAAAGCGTGTGGCGAAAACTATATCAGCAATATACTGCTCAATTTTTTCATCTATATAAACTTCCTTTACAATAGCTCTGGCATTCAGAATTTCCTCAGCGGTTGTAACTGCATCAACACGGAAATCAGTTTCTGCAAGGTTTTTCCGAATAACAAGCTTTTCTTCTTCCAACGTAGGGTAGTCAATGACAACTTTCAACATGAAGCGATCTACTTGCGCCTCAGGAAGCATATACGTTCCCTCTTGTTCTATCGGATTTTGAGTTGCCATCACCATAAAAGGAGTTGGAAAGGTGAAGGTTTGATCGCCTATCGTTACTTGATGTTCTTGCATCGCTTCAAGTAATGCACTCTGAACTTTAGCAGGTGCGCGATTTATTTCGTCAGCTAAAACAAAATTTGCAAAAATAGGACCTTTTTTGACGTGAAATCGTTCATCTTTTTGTGAGTATATCTGAGTTCCAATAACATCAGCAGGCAAAAGATCCGGAGTAAATTGAATGCGGCTATATTTCGATTCTATCAATTGTGAAAGAGTTTTGATAGCTAAAGTTTTTGCCAACCCGGGGACGCCCTCTAACAGGATATGTCCATTACTAAGCAAACTGATAAGTAAGGAATCAATTAAGTGTTGCTGACCAATAATTACTTGCCTCATACCTGTAATTAAATTGGTGATGAATGCGCTTTTTTGTTCAATCCGCGTATTTAATTCACGAATATCTAAAGCTTCTGTCATAACTAAATCAATTTATATCTTCATTATTTTATTGTTACGCAAAAGTAATACAAATAAAGTAATATGGATACAATTTACAGACTAAATAATATTAAAAAAGTTTCTTAAAGGTATCTTTTAAGAAACTTTTTAGTTATTTTCAAAATAGGCAACTCTTTTTCTGGAGATAACCCACCTGATGTATATACAATGCAACGTGCTATGCTTAAAAATATCATCATAACGTTGCAACCCCACCCTTTTTACCTCTTTTTTCTGTATTCAGGGCGGAGTTCAACTTTTGGAACTTTCATTGTATCGCCTTCTTTCATAGTCTCTGCATTATTGAGTACTTGGAAATAGCCTACCATGTCCGGTCCTAACGTCTTTTTACTATACGAACTCATATTTTCCCCTTTCTTAAGTACTACTTCTTTTTCAACTCCTACGATGTCATACGCACCATATCTGATTTTCGGGTTTGAACTTAACAATTTGTAATCCGATTTCTTAGTTGTTTTATCCTTTAGAGTATCAATGGAATTATCCTCTTTAACTATATCACTTTTAGGTATATTAGGTTTTACTACAACTTTATGTTTGGAAGTTGAAGTCAGTTGCTTTTTCGAGGCATCTGCATGTTTTCCTAAAGTGTAAATTCCAAAAATCACGCTCGCAAGGAAGATGGCTGTCAAGATGGTTATCCACGCCTTGTGCCTATTTTTTGGTGATATATCATGAGACGTGTCAAAGATACCATCATCACTCCCTGTTTCCTCACTATTAACGTTGTAATTCACGTTTGATACCCCCATGTTATTTGATGAAACCGTTGGAGCTTCATCCTGTACCTCATCCTTAATAATATCACATTCCTTTAGGTGTAAATTGTTTTTAGGGGAATCACTTTTGTTATTGATCACCTCTTTGGTATCATTGTCATACGTGGTGTTAGCTATATCAGGAACTTCTTCTTGCTGTCCAATCGCTGAGTTTTCTTTTGTATTGCTATCTGTTATATGAATTAAATCTGAGTTGTCATTTTCTTTATCTTCAAATGGATGAATGGGAATATCTACTTTCGTGTCGGATGACACCTCTATCTCGCCATCAGAGAGTGGCATAGTCTCATTGCCATTGTGTTTCGTTGCTTTCTGTTGATGGAGTGCATCGATTTTTGACAAGCTTCCGTTTGAATCATCAGAATACTGTATGAACTCTTTGTCTTCTTCATCCAAAGAAGACGCTTCCTCAAACTGAACCCCATCATTGAGTACTACTGTCTCAAAGTCGGAAAAAGGTTTATTTACCATTGCCTTCATGTAAGCATCAGGGGTGAAGCTCACCTTCTCATGTCTTTCTATAACGACTCTCTCGCCTGTATTGACATTAATGCTCTCACGTGCTTTTACAGATTGTATTTTAAAAGTTCCCAATCCCTTTATTTTTACAATCTTATCTTCTTTTAGACCTTGCTGAATCGTCTCAAAAAAAGCAGAAAGAAATTTATCAGCTTCTTTTATGGTAAGGTTATGCTTTTTAGCTACAAATTCAGTAACAATTTGAAGTGATGTTTTGCCCATTATTCATTCCCTCCATATCTTAATCTTTCCTTAATGGAAGCAGCCGGTCTGAAGCCCAGTACTAACTTTGGGGGGATAAGCATTTTTTGCCCTGTTGCCGGATTAACCATCACTCGTTCTACCCTCTTTTTTACCTCAAAGGTACCAAAGCCGGAGATGAGTAAAGAGTCACCGGTGTCGAAGGTGTTCACCATTCCAGCAAGAACAGTTTTCACTAATTGCTGAGTTTCTTCTTGAGAATAATCAGTTTGATTTGATAATGTTGCTATAAATTCTTTATTATTCATAAACAGAGGGCATAATAATCTTACGAATGTTACGTAAAAGTGATTTCTCCATACAAGTCAAATTCATCCGAATCGGTTATTCGAATGTTGTAGAATTTTCCAACTCTCAAATCATTATCTGCTTTGATCAAAACTTCCGGATCAACCTCAGGAGAACAGAATTCGCTTCTTCCCACATAATATTCCCCTTCTTTCCTATCAATAATCACTTTCATTTCCTTGCCAACTTTTTCAGCTTCAATCTCTGATGAGATTTGCTGTTGAAGTGCCATGAGGTCGCTTAAACGTTGCTGTTTAACGGATTCAGGTACATCGTCTTGATAATGTTTTGCACTGTAAGTTCCTTCTTCGTGTGAATAGGCGAAAGCTCCCATTCGCTCAAAACGTGCCCATCTTACAAATTCCATCAGTTCCCGGAAGTCATCTTCTGTCTCACCCGGAAAGCCAACCATTAGCGTTGTACGTAAATGTATTCCGGGCACTTTCCTTCTTACTTTCTTAATAAAATCAATCGTTTCTTGTTTTGTAACGTTACGTTGCATACGAGAAAGAACATTGTCAGAGATATGCTGTAGGGCGACATCCAGGTATTTGCACACTTGAGGCTTTTCACGTATCACATCCAAAAGATTGGTTGGGAATTGGTTTGGATAGGCATAATGCAGCCTTATCCATTCGACACCGGGTAAATCTGCCATGCGAGAAATCAGTTCGGATATATGTTGTTTTCCGTCAATATCCACCCCATAATAGGTCAGTTCTTGCTCAATAATTTGAAACTCCTTTGTTCCTTCAGCTGCAAGTTCTTTTACTTCTGCTAAAATCTCGCTCATCTGTCGAGAACGATGTCGTCCGGTGATGAGCGGAATAGCGCAATAAGCGCAATGACGATCGCACCCTTCAGCAATTTTAATAAATGCGTAATGATGCGGTGTGGTAAGGTGGCGTCGGTTGTTACATGATTTAATTTCCGCTTTCCCTAAATCCGTCAGAAGCTCTTTGTAATTAAACTTTCCATAAAATTTATCAACTTCCGGTATTTCCTTTTCAAGCTCGTTTTTATATCGCTGAGAAAGACACCCCATCACATAGAGTTTGTTAAGGCAACCGTTATTTTTCCTACTTACAAACTCTAATATAGTGTTGATACTCTCTTCTTTGGCAGAAGCTATAAATCCGCAAGTATTGATTACAGCTATTTCACCTTGAGGATGGTTGGGGTCATGAACACAATGATAGCCATTGGCCTCAAATTGTTTCATGATTAGTTCAGAATCAACTAAATTCTTTGAGCATCCTAATGTGATAATATCTATTTGGTTTTGCTTCATGTGATATTTTATTCAAAGAGAGAAAAATAGTTAGTAGTATTAATCTTGTTTAAACAGACTATCCACAAACTGCTCTTTGTTAAAGAGTTGAAGGTCTTCCATGCCTTCTCCAAGACCGATATATTTAACTGGTACTTTCAATTGATCGCTGATTCCGATAACAACACCGCCCTTTGCCGTTCCATCGAGTTTTGTGATGGCAAGAGAAGTTATTTGGGTTACGGATGCAAATTGTTTGGCTTGTTCAAAAGCATTCTGTCCCGTACTCCCATCCAAAACCAACATAACTTCATCGGGTGCTGATGGGAGAACTTTTTTCATGACATCCTTAATTTTCTTTAGCTCATTCATCAATCCAACTTTGTTATGCAATCGCCCTGCTGTATCAATAAGCACAACATCTGCATTATTTGCTTTTGCGCTTTGTAGCGTATCAAAAGCAACACTTGCCGGATCGGATCCCATTTGCTGTTTAATCACTGGAACGCCAACACGTTCTCCCCAAATGGAAATTTGCTCTACAGCCGCCGCTCTAAAGGTGTCGGCAGCCCCTAAATAGACCTTCTTACCCGCATTCTTAAATTGGTACGCTAATTTTCCAATGGTTGTGGTCTTACCTACGCCATTCACCCCTACCACAAGGATAACATAAGGTTTATGGTCAGATGGAAAATCCCAGTCCTCGGTATTCTCTGTATTATTTTCAGTAAGAAGTTTAGCTATTTCTTCACGTAAAACGCCATTGAGTTCTGTTGTGGAAACATATTTATCTCGAGCTATTCGTGATTCAATGCGCTCAATGATCTTCAAGGTCGTATCAACTCCTACATCAGAAGTAATAAGTATCTCTTCCAGATTATCTAAAACCTCATCATCAACTTTTGACTTACCGGCAACTGCGCGCGTCAATTTTGAAAACACGCTTTGTTTTGTCGTTTCAAGTCCTTTATCTAAAACTTCTTTTTTTTTCTTATTGAACAGTCCGAAAAATCCCATAATTAGCTAATTTGATGCAAAGTTAGCACAATTCACGCAAAAAAACGAATAAAAGAGTATGTATTGATTCGATGGAAAACTTACTTAATTCCAAGTGAGTCAAAAAAACAAATAAATTGTTGAGAATGAAACAACCATCCGGTGTCGAGCAGAAAGATATTGTAGTTATAATTCAAGGGGGCTTCCTTAATAAAAAATAAGGATTGCAATGTTTACAATCCTTATAGTTTATTATAAAATTTCTCAGTTATTAGTTCTTAAAGAAATCTTTAACTTGTTCGTTAGGAACCATTTGCTCGTCAAAAATATAAGCACCAGTCTTTGGGCTTTTTACCATTTTGATAACTTTTGTATATGCGCGACCATCCGTTGAGCCTTCGTGGAGGGTAGCGACCGCTTTCTTTGCCATAGTTTATTTGTTTTGACTATTAACGTAACAATACGATCTTACTTGATTTCCTTATGGAGAGTCATTTTCCTCAAAATCGGATTATACTTCATCAGCTCAAGACGCTCTGCAGTATTCTTGCGATTTTTTGTAGTGATATAACGACTTGTACCGGGAAGACCGCTATTTTTCATTTCCGTGCACTCAAGAATGACTTGCACTCTGTTTCCTTTAGCTTTTGCCATGATTCTTAGTCTCCTATTACTTTAATATCCTTCCAGTCAACATAACCTTTGGATACAGCTTGCTTCAATGCTTTATCCAAACCGACTTTATTGATTAAACGAAGACCAGCTGCACTAATCTTCAATGAAATCCAGCAACCTTCTTCTACATAGTAGAATTTCTTGCTGAAGAGGTTTACGTCAAAGCTGCGCTTTGTGCGATGCTTTGAGTGAGACACATTATTGCCCAATTGTGCCTTCTTACCGGTGATTTGACAAATCTTAGACATTTCTATCTTTGGTTTTGTGATTCGTTAATTGATACCTATTCCAAACAGGTTGCAAAATTACAAAAAAAAATCAAGTATGCAAAGGAAAGTCTTAGATAATCTATAGAATTAAGCTTTTTTTAAGATTACAATTCTTTGGAAAGTTTCTCATTCAGAAAGTCAAGCATCAATCTCATCGCTTTATTCGTTGCTATTGCCAAATTGATGTCACGTCCGAAATTCTCGGTTAGTCGAAATGTTCTGACGTCCTCAGCATTTCCATATCCCAGCCATATTGTACCCACGGGTATTTCTTGTGTTCCTCCACCGGGACCGGCTATTCCCGTTGCTGAAATAGCGAAATCGACATCAAGGCATTTAATAGCCCCTTTGACCATTTCTTGAGCTACCTCTTCGCAAACGGCAGTCTTCGCTTGTAGCGTATTGGGCGACACGCCTAAAATATTGGTTTTAATTTCATCTGAATATGAAATAATCCCACCTTTGAAATAATTGGATGCACCGGGAATTGACACGATGGCTTCGCTTATTCTTCCCCCCGTACAACTCTCAGCTGTTCCAAGTGTTAAACCTGAGTCGTATAACAAATCGCCAATTTGGCGAGAGATAATCTTACTTTCAAATTCCATTATTGTTTTATTTTGCTGTAATTTGCTTATTTATTCAAATGTCACCTTGCTAAATGCGGGTACATTTATCGTGGTAAACTTCTTTTCTCCATATTTAAATGTGCCTACACATGCAATCATTGCTGCGTTATCAGTGGTATAGCTGAACTTAGGAATATAAATGGTCCACCCATATTTTTTTGCATGTTCGTAGAACGAATTTCTTAGACCGTTGTTGGCAGAAACTCCACCGGCTACGGCGACATGCTTTATACCCGTATCTTTGACAGCTTTACGAAGTTTCTTCATTAAAATATCTACTATCGTAAATTCAAGACTGGCGGACAAATCTTTCTTATGATGCTCCACAAAATCAGGATCGGTCTTCACCCACTCTCTTAAATTATATAGAAAAGAGGTTTTAAGTCCGGAAAATGAATAATCATAACCTCCAACATTTGGTTCTGAAAACTTGAAAGTTTTCGGATTGCCCTGTCGTGCAAGTTTATCAATGATTGGTCCCCCGGGATAGCCGAGTCCCATCACTTTAGAACATTTATCAATGGCTTCGCCCGCTGCGTCATCTATGGTTTGTCCAAGCACTTCCATGTCATCATAGGCATTCACTTTTACAATTTGTGAATTTCCACCGGATACTAATAAACAAATAAATGGGAATGGCGGCATATGCGTGTCTTCCTCATCCTCTTTGATGAAGTGTGCTAAAACGTGTCCTTGCAAATGGTTTACCTCAATAAGTGGGATGCCCAATGAACGTGCAAAGCCTTTTGCAAAGCTTACTCCTACCAGCAAACTACCCATAAGCCCGGGTCCACGCGTAAAAGCGATTGCCGAAAGCTGTTCTTTGGTTATCCCGGCACGTTTGATGGCTTGGTCAACAACAGGAACCACATTCTGCTGATGCGCACGTGATGCCAATTCCGGAACTACGCCTCCGTATGCTTTATGAACGTCCTGAGAGGCAGTTACATTGCTAAGGATAATACCATTTTTTAGAACTGCTGCACTCGTATCGTCGCAACTACTTTCAATACCCAATATGTAAATGTCTTGTTTTATCATCCCATCAACTTAATGTGTCAAGATTTCGACTCCATGTTCTGTCATTACAAATGTATGTTCCCACTGAGCGGAAGGAAGTTCGTCCCCTGTTATTATTTCCCATCCATAAGGGTCATCAGCGTCGAGAAAGACTTTCCATGTTCCCATATTAATCATTGGCTCAATGGTAAAGACCATTCCGGGCACAAGCAACATTCCGGTTCCGGCATGTCCAAAATGAAGTACTTCGGGTTCTTCGTGAAAATCTAAACCAACACCATGTCCACACAGGTCGCGAACAACCCCATAGCCATTCTTCTCAGCATGCATTTGAATGGCATGACCTATATCGCCAACAAAGGAGTAAGGCTTTGCTGCTTCTGCACCAATCTCAAGACATTCTTTAGCGACACGGACTAATTTTTCTTTTTCCGGAGTTGTCTTACCTATAATAAACATACGGCTTGCATCGGCATAAAAGCCATCCATGATACAGGTCATATCGACGTTTACGATATCACCTTCTTGTAAAAACTCATCATCCTTTGGAATGCCATGACATACAACTTCATTGATACTTGTACATACGCTTTTGGGAAAGCCTTCATAATTCAAACAGGCAGGGGTTGCATTGTGGTCTTTGCAATATTGCATACAGATATCATCTATTTCCTGTGTAGACATACCTATGTGAATGGCATCGGCAACAGCATCGAGACAACCTGTGTTTACCTCTCCGGCTCTTTTGATACCTTCAATCTGCTCCGGTGATTTTATCAACTCACGTGTGGGAACGAGCTTACCTTTTTTTTCGTAAGCCATGATTCGTAAATCCATTTCGGTAGGTTCTTGTCCCTTGAGACAATGCCATCTTTTTTTCTTTATTATCATCTGATTAGTATAAACTTTCTGCAAAAATAATATAAATTGCAAACTTTGCAAAAGAATTAACCCTAATTAATTGAAGTGTTACAGACTTCCAATCGCTCTTTTCCGGCTTTTATTGCCATCAAGAACTATTCAATTTCCGGGGGAAGGGTACTGGTAGTTCGATGAGAAAAGATTGAAAAAAGCAAGATACGACACTAACTATTGCGTTTGTTCACTATTGTTTAGGTATTTCAAATCATTAACCAAAAACGAATGTAAGTGTCATGTAAATAATTGATTTTTAGACACTTCATAATAGTTGAAAATGTTTACTTCACAATCGCTAAGCGTTTACAATTTAAAAGCTAAGCTATTGCATTGCAAAAGCTTAGCAAATGGCATGTAAAAGCTTAGTTTTTGAATCTGCCCCCTCTAATAGTGCTTCATTGCTCGCTCCATTTCTCGTCTATCTTCTTTCTCTTTAAGAGTTTGTCGCTTGTCGTATTCCTTTTTACCTCGGCAAAGAGCTATATCCACTTTTGCTCTTCCATGATCATCGATGAAGACCAAGATTGGGACAATCGTATAACCAGGATTCTTAATCTCGGTTTCTAATCGTTTTATCTCCCTCTTCCTCAACAAGAGTTTTCGTGTGCGTTTTGCTTCGTGGTTGGAATACGAACCATAAAAATAGGGGGATATATTCATTCCTGACAGCCACATCTCACCTTTATTAATTAAGCAATAAGAATCTACCAAGGAGGCTTTCCCCGCCCGAACGGATTTTATTTCCGTTCCGGTAAGCACAATGCCCGCAGTGAGTGTATCGATGAAATGATATTCAAAAGAAGCTTTCTTGTTGCGTATTTGTATAGGCGACTTTTTTCTCAATGCCAATTCGTCCTTATTCATTCTTCTCAACTATTACAAAATTGCTGATATGCTCATCGATATATTCCGCTATCATTTGCGTCCATTCTTCTTCATTTAAGACAAATTCATCATCAGATTCATCGAACTGCGGCATTTGCTCATAAAGAGCCATAAACTCATCGTCAGTCATTTCCACCTCGATTCTCTCGTGATACTTTTCGTATGCTTTTCGAGCATGTTGAATGTGAGAATACAACTTCTTCAACCCCCATTCTCGAAGGACTCTTGCAAATGGATTCTCAAAGATGAAAGCACCATAGCCGTTATAAATAAGTTGTATATATCCTCCTTCCATTACTTCGTCGTGAAGATAACTCCATCCCAGCAATGTAATCTGATCAGAAGATAGCTTCTCCATGTTTTCAGGTGTTAAAACACCGTTCACTGCTGAATTAATAGAATCGATAAAAACTCCCACAAATGCATCCATGCCTTCTTCCGCGGCATTACGGAGCAGCGATTCTTTTACCTTTATTTCAAGCATACCATGATTTTTTATCGTTTAAATTGCAAAGATAGCGGTTTTTATTGAGATTTGCTCTTGTAGATTCAAAGTTTTTTGGATTCTTCCAAAAACTAAGTCTCAATTCGGAATACGATAACGAACGCTAAGAATGCGTGATTAATAAAAATCCCTCAGAACCATGTTCTGAGGGAGAAAGAGTGATGAAACAAACTTTGAGTTTATTTGTTCTCCGGCATCAAGAACTTATCTCCGGTTTGTTCTATGAGAGCTTTTCTGGCATTTTGACTCATTCCCGGTCGTTCAGGCTTTGCGCCCCAACCTGTAGAAGTAATTTCAAACTTACCATCTTTTTCGGGTTTAATAATCATGTCGTTGTATTTAACAATGAGGTAATAAGCTAACTGACGCCATCTGCTAATCATTTCATTGCCTTTCTCTACGGAATAGTCGTTAAGATATTTTATGGCAGCAGCCTTGTCATTACTGTACAGCTCTTGTGCTTTAGCCTCTATCTTTTGTTGATTTGCAAAATAAGAGTTGTCCAATGAGTCGCGCACCTCTTTCAAGGATGGGAACATTTGGGAATAACGCGGATAGACCATATTGCTTACCCAGTTGCAGACCCAATATGCATTCTTATCAGAGAAATGTACAGCATCTGCTCCGGGAGTATTAAAACATTCTGAGCGTTCTGTTGAGCAACAATAAATGGGGACATAAGCTGCCATGTTGCCATCGTCGTTAGCAAACCAGATAATACCACCTATTTCACGAGGCAACCATGAACGTAATTGGGCTACATACGAGAATGCGCTTTGTTGTGTGGAAGTAGGACGCTCCGTGAAATATTTCTTGCCGTTATATTCGTAATTTAAGGGTGTAGGACGATACGGCATATCCCAATTTCCTTGTCCGAGGTCATTATTCAAACTTAATGGAGTGCCCTCATAATGATCGCGCATGCAATTTTCCATATCGCTAAGTTCAATCTTTTTATTCGGGACTATCCATAATGGCATATCTTCGGCATTGGGATCTTTCCCAAGCGCCCACGGCAACCAACGAGACATATCTTTAAAATGATTGAAATAACTCCATACACGTGCTTCACAAAAACGTCTTCCACCAAAATCAGGAGCCGCATAAGTCATTTTCCAGTTAAAATCCTTGTCTTTGCCTGTAAACCATCCTTTAGAACGTGCAAATTTTATGCAGTTCTTAGAGCTCATTACTTCAGTATTATAAGTTGAGAATTGTCCGATACGTGCTTGATTTGCATGTCCGGAAATAGTTCCATCAGGAATGCGAACTGCGACCCAAACGATCTTTTGTTTTGGGTCTCCTCCACATCCCATCATCTCAAGAATCCATGCTTCATTAGGGTCGGCGATGGTAAAACTTTCTCCACTTGAATTATAGCCATACTTGTTGGCTAAATCCGTCATTATCTTAATGGCTTCGCGAGCTGTCTTGCTTCTTTGCAGCCCGAGATACATCAATGAGCCATAGTCAATGATACCGCTCTTGTCTATCATCTCCTCGCGTCCACCATAAGTTGTTTCACCTATGCTTACTGCGTATTCATTAATATTTCCGATAACATTATAAGTCTCTGGGGCTTCATCAATAAATCCATGACTCACTCCGGAATCATAATCAATAATTTCTCTTTTTGTTCCTTTCGCGTGTATTCCTGCCGGATAATGGCACAGTTTCATAAACGAGCCATAATCATCGGCACTGTAAGTAACAAATACAGAACCATCTTTTGTCGCGCCTTTGGTCGCAATAAAGTTTGTACACGCTTCTGCCACCATAAAGGATGTTGCGAGAAGTACTGTCAATAATAGTTTCTTCATAATCTATAGTTTAAAATTAATAATTCTCTAATATTTGATTATTGCCTTGAATTGCTTTGTGTTTCCCACATTATCCTTGGCTATCACTTTTAATTCTCTTTCTTTCTTAGCTGGTAGTATCGGAGTATCGAACAAATTACATCGAATAACTCTGCTGTCTTTGCCGAATGTAAAAAGAGCGAATTGATTGTCGATATAACATTCATAGCTTCTAATTCCACTGGCATTATCTGCAAGTTTTATAATTATATCTCTCGGATTGGTATTCTTGAGTTGGATGGTAGGGGGAATATCGTCATACGCAGCATAATATATTTTGCCTAAATCTCGTATTTTCCCACTTACCCAGCCGTTTTTATACGTAGAAGAGAGAAAGCGAAGATTGGCAGAGATTTCATTCATGGACCCACAGGAAGCGATAAATAATTTTGAGGGGTCTGGTATATTTTTATTTATCTTTATGTGAATCGTCCCTTCTCCTAACAGGAATGTTGAATTAGGTTGGAAGCGATAACCGAAAGATACTGCATCTGAAATAGGCAAAATTTGAGGATGTAGCAGATAATTCTTTGAAAGTAAGTATTTACCCACTTCTAATTTTACACTCTCAAATCGTAAAATGTTATGGCGTGTTGGCTGTATTAAATAAGGAGAATTGTTTTTCACCATCTGGACAATTTTTTCCGGTCTTCCACGCACTATAAACTCCTTTTCACTCTTATTACCATAATAATCCTTCAGAACATATTTTAAGTGATAATCGCGCGATTGATTAAAATTGATGATTCCTTTATCCTTATCAGCCCACAATATTGGCAAACGATTTGAAGGTTCTATAAATGACTTTAAGAACCAGATGTGGCTGCGCTGATAATGCTCAAAATCACCCCATACATTTATCATCGGATTGTTATTCGCCGGAATTTCGTTCACATTGCTGGAGAAAACCAATTTTCCGTCACAATACAACTGGATATAGCGTACACCAAGATTGTTATAGACTGAGTCCATGTTATCGTGAGCAAAAATAGCAAATCCGACTTTACCCCAAGCTTCAAATTTTTGTTTGGAAAATCCAAAGACGCGAGATTCTTGTGTATGTTGAAATACGCCTTCGCCGGGTAAAGGAAAACTCTTGAAAGAATAAGCTGTCGGGGGAGTGTTATCCGTTAATATATGACTTAATGGAATGAGCGGATCAAGCATTACCCCGGTCTTGGTTTCATGATATTCCAAATGAAGATGTGGCGCTTGGGACGCACCGGTGGAACCACTTAAACCAATAAATTGCCCTTTGTGAACTGCGATCTGTCCCGGAGTAAAAGAGATGTCGCCGGAAAATTGATGATTCTTATATTGCCATTGTTTTACGGCTGCCTCTATCTGAGGGGCAAAACGATTTAAGTGAACGTAAATGCTGGAATGTCCATTGGGATGTGCAATAACTAATGCATAGCCAAAGCCGTATTTCTCCACGATTACTCTTGCTACATATCCATCTGCAACGGAATAAACACCAAAATTAACACCTCTGTCAGTTTTTATATCAATTCCCCCATGAAAATGATTGGGGCGCGGTTCTCCAAAATTTCCCGCAAGTTGAACGGGAATGTGAACCGGAGAGCTGAAAGATAATGCTGCCAACAGAAAGCCCAATATATATTTCATGTGTATGATTGTTTACTATTCATTTCTGATTAACCCAAAAGGGCATTATCGTAATACGCCTTAAGGGTATTGTCGTCTTCTAAAATCTCAATGGTTCCTCTCAACCACATCGTCATAGCAATTTCTTCAGTTAGCTTATAATGAGCTGTAACTCTACCATTGTTAATTTCAACAACCCCCGGCTTGTGAACTGTACCGGCATAAACAACTCTATGTGCTGCAAAACGTTTCATCTTGGCACTCGTTCTGGAATATTCCGCTCTCTCATGGCTTCTTGAGGAGTTCGTTGCTCTTTCAACTCCTCGTCATAAGGTTTCAGAGGTAAGTGAGGATTGACGGGATTATCACCAACCATTCGAATATCTCCAGTTGCCTTCATGGAGTCAGGCTGATTGCCTTCCGAACCACGGACGTGCATCTTGATTAGACGTATATTTGTAAGTATCAACAACTTAAATGTAGAACTCAATTCTTGAGGTTTTGCCATTAAGAAATAGCCATAAACCGACTTTATGCCTAATCCGTCATTATCTTCCAATACCAATGATTGGTGGGAATCAGAGTTGATGTGCAACGTTTGTGAAGAGATGCTATCGTTCTTGAAAACAACATTTAATACAACAATAGCATTGCGAGTGCCATCTTGAATGATAAATTTTGAATCAAAGTTGAGCATTAGCTTATCACCCTTGTGGAAAGAAGTATCCGCTTTAATGGTGAAATACTCATAATTACGTGGAGCGTATGGTGTTAAGATCATAGATTTAGCTTTGTTCCATATATCGGCTGTGTCCCCTTGCAACATCGATGAACCATATTGATTCAAATCATTTTCAGAAATCCCTTGTATTCTGGCTTCTTCTTCAAATCTCAATGATAAGTTTTCATAGATTTTGTGAAGTTTTTCCGTATGTCTCATGTAATACCGCATGGATAATTCGAACTGGCTCTCTGATACGCCATGCTTTTTCAGAGCCATCAACTTGTAGGTTTTTTGAATTTGCGAAGAGTTTCCTTTTTGTGTTGCCAAAGACATTGCCAAATGATAATCATAAAGGATTTTTTCCATATCGCCCGGTTGAATATAATTGGAAGGAACAGTAGGTTTACATGATATCAATAAAAAAAATGATATCATTAAATAAACATACAATACTTTTTCGTTTCTTATCATATTCAAACAAATATAATCATCCTTCGTATGACTTCACCCCTTCATTTTCTTGTTGGCAGTTAGGTATATATCCGTTAAAATCTTTCCTATAGAAAAGTAGGAGGATGAAAACCGCTACACTAATACATGCATCAGCAAAATTAAAGATGGCAGAAAAAAACAAAAATTCCTGTCCGCCAACATATGGAATCCAAGTCGGGAACGTGCCGTGAAAAAGAGGAAACGAAAACATATCAACTACCTTTCCATGCAGTATTGAAGCATATCCATTACCCCACTCCACTAAATGTGCAGGAGGGAGATTTAAATAATAAGGATGCGATTCCGTAAATATCTCACCATATATTAATGAGTCAATAATATTTCCGAAGGCACCCGCGTAAATCATACAAAGAACTATGACATAGCCGAGCCTTGCTCCATCTTTTATCTTCTTCCAAATATACCATGTTAATCCACATACGGCAACAATTCTGAACAAACTCAGAAAGAGTTTGCTTCCCAGTTCCATACCGAAAGCCATGCCACTATTTTCTATGAATTCAATGTGGAACCAATCGAATATTTCAATTGATTCCCCAAGATTCATGTTGAGCTTTACAGCGATTTTTATTACTTGATCTATTGCTAACAAAAATAGAATGAGTGAACAAGCAATAATTGTTTTCTTTCCTCTGTTTATCATTTCCTTAAAAGAAACTGTTTTCCATGAGAAGATAAGTTTCCGGATAATTGACAAATTAGTGATCTTTATTTGCCTGTTTAGAAGCTACGCTCAAAGTAGCATGAGGCACCACGCGCAATCTTTCCTTTGGAATCAATTCTCCTGTTATACGGTCAATTCCGTATGTTTTATTGTCAATACGAACAAGGGCAGCCTGCAATCCTTGAATAAATTTCTGTTGTCGTTGTGCCATTTGCACAAGTTCTTCTTTCGTCTGATTGGAGCTACCTTCTTCCAATGCCTTGTAAGTCGGTGACGTATCATCAATGTCATTTGTATTCTTGTTCATGAGTACTTTCATTGTTTCCTCATAATCCGACTTCGCGATTTTCAGTTTTTCATTTACTATGACTCTGAACTCATCAAGTTCCTCATCACTATAGCGTTTCTTTATGTCCATAAGGTTATATGTTTATTGAATTAATAGATTTGTTTGAGAGCTGTAAATATTACGTACGATGAGCATTTTATATCCAATCATTGTTTTTTATACTCCTCACTAAGCCTTGTTTACAGTTATTCTAAGTTTGAATCCATCAAGATCAACTTCTGTTCCGTTATTGTCAGCAATAACAATGTCATTGGCAAGAACCTGATTTTTAATTAAATCGCTGAAGCTGTCCAATGCAGCATTGGTTTTTTCATGAGACTCGATAGTAACAATGATGCGGTCGGTAATCTCAAATCCGGTTTCTTTCCGTAGGTTTTGAATTCTGTTGATAAGCTCACGCGCCATCCCCTCATTACGAAGTTCATCTGTCAGCTCAACTTCCAATGCCACAGTGAGGTTTCCTTCATTGCTGACCAGCCAACCGGGAATATCCTCAGATATAATCTCAACATCGGCTATATCCACAATCACGTGTTCGTCTGATAAGTCAAATTCATAGAATCCAGTCTTTTCAAAAGCAGCGATATCATCTTGAGTAAGGCTATCCATTTGAGAAGCTACTGCTTTCATCCGCTTTCCAAACTTTTTGCCCAT
Source organism: Prevotella rectalis (assembly GCF_900607215.1). Taxonomy (NCBI): domain Bacteria; kingdom Pseudomonadati; phylum Bacteroidota; class Bacteroidia; order Bacteroidales; family Prevotellaceae; genus Prevotella; species Prevotella rectalis. The sequence continues at coordinate 528,472 of NZ_LR027820.1, read as the reverse complement.
TACGCGAAAGTTGCACTTCACTTTTTTAACTAATATTCCTTGACTTTCGATAAAGTTAAGTGCCTTCACGTTCACTTCAGATTTAACTAATTCTGAAACAGCTTGAATATGTCGTTTCTGAGTGTCGTCAATTGCCGGTATCATTATTTGAGCCAATGGCTGACGTACTTTAATATTCACTTTACGCCGTAAAGCCAAAACCATTGAAGTGATACGCTGTGCCATATCCATTTTGGTCTCCAATTCTGCGTCGATGAAAGAAGCGTTCACTTTAGGCCAATCTTCCAAATGTATACTTTCCTTTGTTCCTCCCAAATCGAGATACAGTTTATCTGAATAGAAAGGAGCTAAAGGTGCCATCAACTTGGAAATGGTCATCAAACAGATGTAAAGACAATCATAAGCACTCTTCTTGTCAGCACTCATTTCTTTGCCCCAGAAACGTTTGCGATTTAGACGAACATACCAATTACTCAAATCATCATTAACGAAATTATCAATGAGCCGACCGGCACGTGTTGGATCGAAGCGTTCCAATTCTTCAGTTACATGTAATATCAAGGAGTTCAATTTGGAGATAATCCATCTATCAATCTCCGGCGCATCGCTATTCAGCACGCACTCATTGTCTCCTAAATCGGGAGCTACATATTTATCCACATTCGCATAAAGAGCGAAGAAGCCATAGGAATTGTACAATGTGCCAAAGAATTTTCGGCGGCACTCATCAACCCCTTTTGGGTCAAACTTCAAGTTATCCCATGGAGCACTATTCGTCAGCATATAGAAACGAACAGGGTCGGCACCATATTTCTCTAACATTTCAAAGGGATTGGTTACATTACCCACATGCTTACTCATCTTATTCCCCTTAGCGTCAAGAACCAACCCTGTGGAAATAACATTCTTAAATGCGACGGAATTAAACACCATCGTAGCTATCGCATGTAAGGTAAAGAACCATCCTCGCGTCTGATCAACTCCCTCGTTGATGAAATCGGCAGGATAAAATGCCGGAGGTACCGGTATTCCCTTATATTCGGAATTTATCAATTGGCTACGACATTCTGTTTCAGTTAGTCCGGCTTCCTTCATGGATGTTTCATCCAATTCACCTTCAAACGGATAATGTAACTGTGCATACGGCATGGAGCCACTGTCAAACCACACATCAATTAAATCGTTTTCACGGTACATTGGCTCTCCGTTGTCGTTTACCAAAATAATATTATCTACATATGGACGATGTAAATCTATCTTATCATAATTTTCGCGACTGTAATCACCAATTATGAAACCTTCCTCTTTCAGGGGATTCGACTTCATAATTCCCGCTGCGACTGATTTTTCTATCTCATTGTACAGTTCCTCTATTGAGCCAATACATTTTTCATTACGTTTGTCATCTCGCCAAATCGGAAGCGGAGTTCCCCAAAAACGCGAACGACTTAAATTCCAATCATTCAAATTCTCGAGCCAATTTCCAAACCTTCCCGAACCGGTTGATTCCGGTTGCCAATTGATGGTCTTGTTAAGAGCCACCATTTGGTCTTTTTTTGCCGTATCCTTTATAAACCAACTATCAAGTGGATAATAAAGAATGGGTTTATCCGTGCGCCAACAATGCGGATAATTATGTACGTGCTTCTTAATGGCAAATGCCGTACCCTCTTTTTTCATTTCCAAAGACATAATGATATTTAAGTCTTCAGATTTCTCACTTGCGACTTTATCCCATACACCATTTTGATTGAACTTGGGATCGTAAGCATTCTTCACGTAATCACCCGCATGAGTTCCATAAGCCTGTTCATTTACACAGCATCGGATAAAATTGTGATCTAAGTCAGTTATGGAATAATATTTACCTTGTAAATCCACCATTGGGCGCGTCTCACCCTTTTTGGATATCAGGTATAGAGCCGGGATATTAGCATCCTTACAAACTTTGGCATCATCGGCACCAAATGTAGGGGCGGTGTGCACGATACCCGTACCATCTTCTGTTGTAACGTAGTCGCCAAGAATAATGCGGAAAGCCTCGCTCGACATTTCGACAAAGCTGTCGCGTCCGTCTTCACTATCAAAAACTTTCTCCGGATGGGCTTGGGCGTAGTCATTAACAAATTTTGCAGCAAAGTCTCCAGTTTTCTCTACGGGTTTAATCCATGGCATAAGTTGCTGATACCTAACACCTTCAAGTTCACTTCCTTTAACCTTTGCTATAATGCGATATGGTAAGATTTTGTCACCTGAAGCGTAATCCGGCAACTCTTCACCTTCTTTAATTTCTCCTTCTGGTTTGAAATAAGCAGAAACCCTTGATTCGGCAATGAAAACTGAAACTCTCTCTGCCGTGTATGGGTTATAAGTTTCTAAAATGACATAATCAATTTTTGGACCCACACACAATGCCGTATTAGATGGTAATGTCCAAGGAGTGGTTGTCCATGCCAAGAACGAAGGCTCTCCCCAATTATTCCATTTAATGCCATGTTTCTTAACGAATGCCTCCCAATCGGAAGCAACGATTTTAAATTGCGCGGTAACAGTAGTATCTTTTACATCACGGTAACAACCGGGCTGATTGAGTTCATGGCTCGACAAGCCGGTACCTGCCGCCGGAGAATAGGGCTGAATGGTATAGCCTTTATACAGCAGCCCCTTATTGTACAGCTGCTTAAGCAGCCACCATAGGGTTTCTATATATTTATTGTCATAAGTAATATATGGGTGATCCAAATCGATAAAATATCCCATTTCCTCCGTAAGTTTACGCCATTCTTCCGTAAACTTCATGACGTTTTCCCGGCATTTCTTGTTGTAATCCTCAGTTGAAATATATTTTTCAGAGGATTTGTTGTCGATATCTTTTTTTGTAATACCCAATTCTTTCTCAACTCCCAGCTCAACGGGTAATCCATGTGTGTCCCATCCGGCCTTACGGTGAACTTGGAATCCTCGCATGGTTTTATAGCGGTTAAACGTATCTTTTATGGTACGCGCCAGAACATGATGGATGCCCGGATGACCATTCGCTGATGGAGGTCCTTCAAAAAAAATGAACTTTGGAGCTCCTTCACGTTCATCAATACTCTTATGGAAAATATCGTTTTCTTTCCATTGCTCCAACACATCTTTGTTGGTTTTAACCAAATCCAGGCCATTGTATTCGGCGAATTTTTTAGCCATATTATTATTCTTCTAAATCTATTATTCTACGAGTATGCAAAGATATAAATAATAGTCGAAACAACCAAAAAAATAAAATGTAATAGGTTTAGATAGCGCACTTAATCATTCGATATGGCTGCAATCTGTGTTTTCTGAATATGCCTTTGACACATTTTCAATCGTTTAATGTTTGCCTGAGAACGCTATCTCATTTAAGGGGCAGTCAATGATTTTAATCATGCAATTCAAAATCAGTAAACAAACAGAATTCTCAAACCACCAACGCCCAAGGCATGCTTTATTTATCATGACAAACCGACTTGCGTGGTACACTTAATTATTGTTGTAATAAAGCTTTGATAATAAGCGATTTAGAGTTCCGTTTTAAAAGCTTATCTTTTGCCTCTCAAAAGCTTATCTTTTACCCTCCAAAAGCTAAGCTTTTGAAAAGCAAAAGCTGACCTATTGCTAATTTGATGGCTGACAAAGCATTGAATTTTTCATTTTGCAGGTATGGTGGCACGTATTTGCAATTACGAGTGAAGCTCCAATATAACGATTTGAGTTGGAAACAATGCCCCCATTATCAATCTATTCTCGATTATATTGATGATAAAAAATATCGGAGATGAGATGGTACAATCTGTAGTAAATATGTAATGACCTCTCACATCAACTTTTACTTAAAACTTGCAAACGGTGTCTTCAAAGAGAAGGAGATAAAAAAAAGCATTTCCATGCCTATCATATCGTAACAGGGAAATGCTCTTTATTCGATCGAAACTAAGGCTTAAATTGATTGATAACCTTTGGTGCAATTTTTCTTCACCAAGTCTTTCAGTGTTAGTTCTTTATTGCCATTTGTCTCAAAAGCCTCTTTCATTTCTGCTACACCTTCTGCTTCTTCATCCGAATGTGAGAAGAGGATTATTTTACTCTTAGCTTCAGCAATCGCCCAGCCTATCAAGGCAATTATAAACAAAGCCGCCAATCCTATCAATGCTGTTGTCATAATACTTTAATTATTTGTATGCTTTGCAAAATTACGTTATCTTTGGCAAAACACCAAATTTTCTCCAAGTTTTTACTATCTTTGCACATATTATGTTAGTTATTTCAATTGAAATATTTAAAGTTTGGTAAATCGAACATGACAAGAAAAGAACGATACGATTACATATTGGAGTATTTTCGTAAAAACGTAGGTCCGATTTCGACAGAGCTTATGTTTGGATCCGCGTTTCAACTTCTATGCGCCACGCTGCTATCGGCACAATGTACGGATAAACGCATAAACGAAGTAACTCCCGCACTGTTTGAACGTTATCCCGACGCAACAACAATGTCTCGAGCAGAAGTGGAAGACGTGTTTGAATATGTAAAAAGTGTATCTTATCCCAATTCTAAAGCAAAACATTTGGTGGAAATGTCTCGGAAATTAGTTTCGGATTTTAATGGAGAGGTGCCTTCCAATCCTGATGAGCTGACAACCCTACCGGGCGTTGGTCGGAAGACCGCGAATGTAATTCAAGCTGTATGGTTTGGTAAGCCCACTTTAGCTGTTGATACACATGTATATCGTGTCAGTCACAGAATGGGACTTGTACCTCGCAAAGCTAACAATCCGAGAAAAGTGGAAGATTACCTCATGAAGAATATTCCTTTGAATGAAGTATCTTCGGCGCATCACTGGCTGCTATTACACGGCAGATATATTTGTAAAAGCATGTCTCCACAATGTGCCAAGTGTCAATTTGAATTCCTCTGTCCCAAAATTTTTGAAGGCAGTAAATTATCATAAGCATCTACTCATGAATACAACTCTGATATTAAATTTCTTGAATGACGTTGCAATCAATAATAATCGCGAATGGTTTCAGGAACATAAAAACGATTACGAGCTTGCGAGACAAAGTTTTGAATTAGGTATAGCCGAAGCCATTAGGGCTTTGGCAGGTTTCGATGATGAAGTCTCGCATTTGGATGTTAAAGACTGCACTTATCGTTTTTATCGCGACATAAGATTCTCACCGGATAAAAGTCCGTACAAACGCCATTTTGGTGCCTACATTTGCGCGAAAGGTCGGAAAGCTCTAAGGGGTGGTTATTACATTCATGTCCAACCAAGTAACTGTCTGATAGCCGTTGGCTCTTATTGGCTTCCCACGAATATTCTTACGTCATGTAGAAACGAACTGATGGTAAATATTGAGAATTGGCGTAGTATAGTGGAATCAGAAGAATTTGTAAAGACCTTTGGACTCCCCAACAGTGGTCATTGGGAAAATGACAAGGTTACGGAAAGGGGATTTGGTCTTGCGGCATTGAAGACGATGCCTAAAGGTTTTCCGAGAGACTATGAATTTGCCCAATATTTGAGAATGAAAGATTATTGTTGCTGGAAAAAAGTTTCTGATAACTTTTTTGAAGGAGAAGGATGGATAGAGGAATTTGTTGAAATTTGCAAATTAGGTAAACCCATGATGGACTTCATGAATAGTGTCATTGATGATTACGAATAACAATAGTACTGCTTACCAATATTCGGTATTGCGCTACCTTCCTCCTCCTATTTCATTAATTATTAATGTGTGGCTTTCCACCAACGGGTTTGCAATTTGTTCTTGAAAGTGCTCGGACTTGTTGCCGGGTCGCTGATGGTTATTCCGGAATATGCTCGCACAGTATAAGAACTGCCTCCAAAATACATGGTATAGAGTTTTTCCGTTTTAATTTTGTACGGAACAAGGTTTATCAACGCATCATTATATCTGATGCTATCCTTTCCTTGTGAGAACAACTTCAGGTTGTATTTTCTGAGATAGTCGCCAAGATCATAATAATTATGATTCTCCATTTCGTATGGATCTTGAGGTGCTACTTCTGCGCCAGATGGAGCATCTGTTCCGGAATGATTAAATTGTCGAATGACACGTGCCATATCCTCAACATAATTACAATCAATAACCGAGAGACTCCCATACGGATAAGGATTTGGTGCCGAATAATAACTCAAAAAACCTTTCACGATGGCCTCATAATTAGGTTCGCCGGACGCCATATATCTGTACACGGTCTCGTAAGGAATGCCAGTATCCATAACCTCACTCGTAGATGCTATGATGTATCGCGTTACGTCTTTCAAGTCGTATGCCACTTCCACGTTCGACATATAGCAATCATCGAAGCACAAGAATTGGAGCTTTATCCCATTCATAGCAATGGCATCGGCAATCTCTGATATATCAAACTGCTCGGAAGCTGTAAGTCCACCAATGCTACGTGTTCTTCTTCGTGTTTTGTTCTTGGGTATCCATCCTGACCCATGTGCACCCATAATCATCGAATAAGTGCGTGTGGGTGAAATTTGTTTGATTTTGGAAATCACATTAGACAACCCATCACGATTGGTTTGCAAATTAACATAGTGATGAAGTGTGTCTCTTGTACATTTCCCATTTTGATAAAGTATCTCAAAAAGATAAGCAGAAGAAGGCTTGTCGGATATAAGAACGAGTGTGCGAGTTTTTTGCGTGGAACCTAACGTCTCTATCGCCCTCTCTACACTTTTAATATTCTCGTTAAACAAGTCGTAAAGTCCCATATAAATAGGTTTGCCTTTACTGTTAAGATCGCTTCCTCCCGTCCATGGCAGATACATAAAGATGGTTTTATCCGCCTCTATTTTTAGCGGTTCCGGCTCATCGTTTTGGGTACATGAAAACATTACCAACGAACAAAACAAGAATAAGATTTTTTTTACCATCTCTATACTTTATTTATGTAATTCGCATATTCTCACAATGGAAACAAGCGAACACATAAAGAAAAACCTTATGTATTCGCTACTTGGTATTGCTGGTTTATTTTGCTTTAAGTTCTTCAATATCTGCTTTGATAGCTGCTATCTTCTCTTCTGAATCGCTTTGCTTTTTGCGTTCCTTAGCAATTATAGCCTCCGGCGCATGAGCAACAAAATTAGCGTTGGAAAGTTTGGCGGTAACACCTTTTAAGAAACCTTCTAAGTGTAATAACTCTTTTTCGAGTTTCTTGATTTCTGCATCAACATCAATTAAATCACCAAGAGGCACGGCAAAGCTATCCGTTTCAACCATAAAGGCGGAGGCATCAGAGCTTTTCTCCTTTACGACATTGATTGACTTGAGGTTAGCCATCTTGGTAATTACACTGTTATATTGCTCAAAATTGTTTGTTCCAACGATTTCAAAGTTCAGCTCAACTTTCGGTGCGATGTTCTTCTGATTTCTAATCGTTCGAATACCACTCACGATTTGCTTCATGCTCTCAATCTGCTCAACTAATTTCTGTTCTTTCTCTGAAGGAGATTGAAGCGTGAGCCTTTCCAGCATAATACTTTGACCATCGCCACGTTCGAAGATATGCTGCCATAATTCTTCCGTGATAAAAGGCATGAATGGATGGAGCATCTTTAGCAAAGTCTCAAAGAAACGAAGCGTTGCATCGTATGTCTTCTTATCAATGGGGCATCCATATTGTGGTTTAATCATCTCCAAATACCAACTTGAGAATTCATCCCAGAAAAGTCGGTAAACCGTCATTAAAGCCTCGGAAATACGATAGCCTTTGAATTGCTCTTCCAACTCTATATTGACTGCTTTTAATTTTGCATCGAACCAACTGGTTGCTATCTTATTGGCTTTCGGCTGATCAATATCGGCAACACTCCATCCTTTTACGAGACGAAATGCATTCCATATTTTATTATTAAAGTTTCTACCTTGTTCACAGAGACTCTCATCAAACAAAATGTCGTTTCCGGCAGGTGCGCAGAGCATCATACCCATACGAACGCCATCCGCACCATATTTGTTGATAAGTTCCAAGGGGTCGGGTGAATTCCCTAAGCTCTTGCTCATCTTGCGCCCAAGGTTGTCGCGTACTATTCCTGTAAAATAAACATGTTTGAATGGGAAATTCTTTCGATATTCGTAACCTGCCATTATCATTCTTGCTACCCAAAAGAAAATAATGTCAGGACCTGTTACTAAATCACTTGTCGGATAATAGTATTTTATTTCTTCATTATCAGGTTCATTAATACCATTAAAGACAGAGATTGGCCATAGCCAGCTCGAAAACCATGTATCCAAACAATCGCTTTCCTGCTGAAGATCGGCAAGAGTTACATTTGGGTTGATGGCTGTAGCCAATGCCAATGCCTTTTCTTTATTCTCGGCAACCACGATAGCATTTTTGCCTTGAATATCTTTGAAATAATAAGCAGGAATACGGTGTCCCCACCATAACTGACGACTAATGCACCAATCTTTTATGTTCTCCAACCAATGGCGATAGGTATTTTTATATTTCTTGGGATAGAATTCTATGTCATCTTTCATGACTGGTTCGAGAGCAATATCAGCGAAGTGTTGCATTTTAAGGAACCATTGGGTAGAAAGCTTTGGCTCTATGGGAACATTAGTGCGCTCTGAATAGCCAACTTTGTTGTTGTAGTCTTCAATTGACTCCATGAGCCCGGCTTTTTCTAAATCAATAGAGATCTGTTTGCGAACATCCATGCGATCTTGACCTACATAAAGACCTGCCGCATTGGACATGGTGCCATCATCATTGAATATATCGATAGTTTCCAAATTATGCTTTAACCCAAGCGCATGATCGTTTATGTCATGAGCCGGGGTTACTTTCAAACAGCCGGTACCAAAATTGATATCCACGTATGAATCATTAATGACCGGAATGCAGCGATTTACCAAAGGAACTATCACATGTAGATTTTTCAGCCAAGTAGTTTTCTCATCTTCCGGATTAACACACATTGCTGAATCGCCCATAATGGTTTCCGGACGAGTTGTTGCCACCACTGCGTAGTATCCTTTATTATCTTTATGCATTACATTTTCGTCCGATTTACGTTGAACCTTATTTTGATCTTCCGGCGCAATGTAATATTTTAGATAATAAAGTTTTGAATGTTCGTCTTTGTAGATGACCTCTTCATCAGAAAGGGCTGTTTGCGCACTCGGATCCCAATTCACCATCCTGACACCACGATAAATCAACCCTTTATCATAAAGGTCGCAGAACACTTTTATCACACTTTCACTGCGTTCCTTATCCATGGTGAAAGCCGTTCGCTTCCAATCGCACGAACATCCCAACTTGCGTAATTGCTTTAATATTATTCCACCATGTTCATCTGTCCACGCCCAAGCATGTTTCAAAAAGTCTTCACGAGAAAGATCTGATTTGTTGATGCCATCTTTGGCGAGTTTATTTACCACTTTGGCTTCAGTTGCAATGCTGGCATGGTCAGTTCCAGGCACCCAGCAAGCATTTTTACCTTCCATTCTTGCATGGCGAACGAGTATGTCTTGGATGGTATTATTAAGCATGTGTCCCATGTGTAATACACCTGTAACGTTTGGAGGAGGAATTACTACTGTATAAGGTTGACGTCCATCAGGCTTAGAACTGAAAAGATCGTTTTTAAGCCAATAATCATACCATTTAGATTCCACGTTCAGCGGATCGTACTTGCTTGCTAATTCCATTATACTTGTATTATAATTTCTTTATTAAAATTAAAATCGATGCAAAATTACGAAAAAATCGGATGAAACTTGTATCTTTGCATAACAAATACAAATAAATAGTATTACTTTTAACTTTAGATTTCCAAAAATTGCATACAAAAGAAGAAAAAATAAAGGCTTTCGAACGATTGCTCGACATACAGGAGCGATTGAGAAAAGAGTGCCCCTGGGACAGAAAACAAACTTTTGAAAGCCTGCGTCCCAACACGATTGAAGAAACTTTCGAGTTGGCGGAAGCATTAATAAACCAAGACTATAAAAACATCTGCAAAGAACTTGGAGACTTAATGGAGCATATCATATTCTATTCGTTGCTTGGTAGCGAAATAGAAAAGTTTGATGTAGCGGATGTCTGCAATGCCCAATCCGACAAATTGATGTTCAGACATGACTTTATAGATTGGAGAGGTTGGTATCTGACAGATAAAGATATGACTATCAACACTGAAGGACGTGTTGTTTATAAAGATGAATTAATACAAAAGCACAATGGATCTATTCCGAATAAAGCACCAACTACTGCCAACCAGGTAGAATCAACTTGGGAGCAACGGAAGCAAATGGAACGCAATGGAAATAAAACAGTTTTGTCAGGTGTTCCTGATGCACTACCATCCATCATAAAGGCATATCGCATCCAAGACAAAGCTCGGAATGTAGGCTTTGATTGGAAACAAAAGGAAGATGTATGGGAAAAAGTAGAAGAAGAATTGCAAGAGTTAAAGCAGGAACTATCAAAAGATGACAAGAAAAACTCAACAAAAGAATTGGGAGATTTCCTTTTTTCGGTTATCAATGCCGCGAGACTTTATAAACTTAACCCTGACAATGCGCTTGAACAGACTTGTCAAAAATTCATTTCACGCTTTTCCTATGTGGAAAAACAATCAAAGAAAATGGGCAAATATCTGAAAGATATGACGTTATTTGAAATGGATAAATTATGGAATGAAGCAAAATCACTTGAGAGACATGAATTATAAAACAACAAATATTATGAGAAAACTACCTTTCTTATTTGTAATCGCTATTTTAGCAATAACCGTTATTGGTTGCAAAAACAATAAATCCAAACAAGTTTTGGTGCAAAACACTTCAAACTCCGACTCACTTAATGCAGGAGACAGTACAATTTATGGTGTTATGCTGGACGGTGGAATGAACTCAATACTGTTGCTTACAGACGCAGGTGATACTATTGAATTTCTTGAAAACCCGGACGATACATTGGAAGTGGTAAAAGGCGGAAAACTCGTTGGGGACAGATTTGCAGTCATCGGATATAAACAATATGGTGATTTGATATTGCGCAGTGCTGTCAATTTAACCTCTTTGCTTGGAAGTTGGAATAGTTTGGATAAAGATTTTGAATTGAAAGAAGGTGGAGCCATTGTTTCAAAAATAGAGTCTGAACGAAACCCTTGGAGTTCATGGAAGATGTATAATGGTCAGCTTGTTCTGTCAAAAGACACATTCGACATTCTTCAATTGGGTGCCGATACCCTATCGTTGGAAAATAAAGATGGCATTTTCATATTCACTCGTAAGAAGTAATCATTGGAACCGTTCAGAATACACATTTTAGGGTGTGGGAGTGCTTTACCCACATTACGACATAACGCTTCGTGTCAAATAGTGGAGATACGAGGCAAGATGTTCATGATAGATTGTGGAGAAGGAACGCAAATACAAGTAAGGCGTTCTAAAGTACACTTTTCTAAGATACAAGGGGTCTTCATCTCACATTTACATGGCGACCATTGTTTTGGATTGCTTGGAATGATATCTACGTTTGGCATGACAGGACGGACAGCTCCTCTTCATGTTTATGCTCCTTCGGCTTTCAAAGAGTATTTTCTTCAATCCCTAAAACTTTTCTGCGACAGTTTAGAATATGACGTGGCTTTTCATTCCATAGATGCTGATAGAAGCGAGATTATCTATGAAGATAGAAGCCTCACTGTTGAGACAATCCCTCTCGAACATAGAATACCTTGTTGTGGGTTTCTTTTCAGAGAGAAGCAATATATGCCACATATCCGACGGGAAATGATAGATTTTTACAATATACCCGTTAGTCAAATTAACAATATCAAGATGGGCGCGTCATGGGTAACTGAAGATGGAAAAAAAATATCCAACGATAAATTAACATTCCCAGCAGAACCGCCAAGGAGTTATGCTTACTGCTCGGATACACGCTTTATTGACACTTTGTACAAAAAAGTGGAAAGAGTTACTGTCCTTTACCATGAAAGTACTTATGCCGATGACTTCCAAGAACGTGCAAAGCTTTATTTCCACAGTACTGCAAGAGAAGCCGCAATGGTCGCAAAAAAAGCCAAAGCCGGAAAATTGCTTTTAGGTCATTATTCCGCAAGATATACTAATGAAGAAATATTATTAAGTCAGGCACAAAGTATTTTTCCAAACAGCTCACTTACCAACGAGGGGATGGTGATAGATATATAAGACACTGCCGGATAGAGGCATTGATAGTTTTGTTCTCTTAATTTATATTAAATTTACAAGTAATAGCTATGTAAAATATAAGGTTGCGAAATAAAATTCCTATCTTTGCATAAATAAGTTGTTATAGTGTATGGCAAAAAAAATACTTTATTTAATTCTCGCTTTTATATCACTGAATTTCGTTTTTCCAAATACTGTGAAAGCGGAAAATGCTCTTGAGATCATTAGTCAAGATTTTAGAAATATTACTATTTCAATATCAGGCTCTGTGCTTCGAGTAGAGGGAGCAAACGACGAGATGCTCTATATCTATAATGTTACAGGTGTTCGGGTAATGAGCGTTAAGGTAGATGGGCAAGACAAACGATACAATCTCAATTTGCCCAAAGGATGTTATATAGTAAAGGTTGGCAACGTAACTCGCAAAATCATTATCAGATAAAGCGATATTTAATAAGACATAATCTTACGTTGTGCCTCATATCGAAGATACCGAACTCCTTAAGCTAATCGCTGCTCCTCAAACACGAGAAAAAGCTTTTTCTTTATTGGTAGAACAATATAGTAATCCATTATATTGGAAAATTCGTAGCTTTGTATTATCTCATGAAGATGCCGATGATATTCTTCAGAACACCTTTTTAAAAGCTTGGAAAAGTATTGGGGATTTTAAGAACAAATCAAAGTTATCTACCTGGCTTTACCGGATTGCCATTAATGAATCCTTAGATTTTCTAAGGCATAAAAAACATACTGCTTCGGTTGGAAAAGACGATATGGGCAATATAATGAACAAACTGGTGGCGGACAACTATTTTGATGGTGATAAGAGTCAAGCATTGCTTCAAGAGGCTATCTCCACACTTCCGGAAGTCCAAAAAACTGTCTTTTTACTACGTTACTATGATGAACTGAAATACTCGGAAATCCATGAGCTATTAGGCACAAGTGAGGGTGCGCTTAAAGCTTCTTATCACATCGCCGTACAAAAGATTACAGATTATATAAAAAAGTGCCAATAAATAAAGTTTTCCTTTTTAAACTTTCAGAATGATATATAGTCCCATTAAAAAGGAATATACTTGAAAACAATATGTGATGGACTTAGAAAAACAATTACTATCCAAATATGGGAATAACAGACCATTCAAAGCTCCTGCAAGATATTTTGATACTCTGTCAGGCAGAATAATGGAACAGCTTAAAAATGATGTGGGTTCAATTGGATGTGAACGTCCCAAACATTCTGACTTTTTAATCAGGCTCAAACCGTTCTTTATTGCAGCTACGGTCATTTGCTTTGTATTCATTATCTTTCTTTCATTTAGAGCATTCTTAACCGGTAACGAAACACACCACGAGGAAATTACCTCCACACAGGATAGAATGATAATATCTAAGCCCTCGTCAGATGATTTGGATGAAGCTGTCGATTATATGATGATGGATGAAACAGATATGTACGCAAGTTTGATTGATAATTAATATTCTCGCAAAACCAAGAATTAAAGAAATGAAAAAGATATTGTCCGCATTAATTATTTTTTTCTTGTGCACGCTGAACATCAGTGCGCATTGCAAGTTTGACCCGGAAAAGTTTAGGGCAGAAATACATCAGTTCATCATATCGTCTGCCAATCTTACCGGAAAAGAAGCTGATAACTTTTTCCCTTTATATGATGAGATGAAAGCTAAACAGCAAAAATTACATAAACAGCTGCGCAATTATCAAAGAAGCACTCCAACGAGCAATGCTGCGGCAAGAAATGTTATTCTAAAAATTGATGATTTGAATTTTAGAATTAAACGTATTGAAAAAGAATACCATGACCGAATGCTAAAAAAACTACCAGCCATGAAGCTAAACACAGCTTTAAAGGCTGAGCGAAAGTTCTATAGACAATATTTTCGCAAAGTTGCCAAATAAGAAATAAACTCTATAAATCAGAAAAACGAGACAATGAGAAAAATTCATTTACTCAGAGTTGCAATGCTTGCCATAACCGTCATGTTGTGTGCAAGCACTTTTGCTTTTCAGACTTCACATCCCAAACGACAATTTAGAGGAGCGTGGATTCAATGCGTGAACGGACAATTTGAGGGGATAGGTACGGCAAAAATGCAAGCTACTCTTATTTCACAATTAGATGAACTTCAAAAAATAGGTGTCAATGCCATTATTTTTCAAGTCCGTGCCGAATGTGATGCACTTTATCCAAGCAAATACGAGCCTTGGAGCAAATTTCTCACCGGCAAACAAGGTAAGGCACCATTTCCTTATTGGGACCCCTTGCAATGGATGATAGAAGAATGCCACAAACGAGGCATGGAGCTACACGCTTGGATTAATCCCTATCGGGCGAAAACAAAATCAACGATGGAGTTAGCTGCCAATCACATTGTTCTGCAACATCCAGAACGCATTTTCTCATATGACGGGCTATCCATCCTTAATCCGGGAATACCTGAAAATAGAAATTACATCTGTAAAATCGTAGAAGATATTTTGCAGAGATATGACATTGATGGATTGCACATCGATGATTATTTTTATCCCTATCCGGTTTCTGGATTAAGTATTCCTGACATAAGAGAATTTAGTATTTATGGTGGCGGATTTGGAAATATTAAAGACTGGCGACGAGATAATGTTGATAGATTTATCAAGGATTTGTCCGAGACGATACATAAAATTAAGCCTTGGGTAAAGTTTGGTGTATCCCCTTTTGGGATTTACAGAAATATTAAGAATGCCCCCAATATCGGAAGCAAAACAAATGGACTACAAAATTATGACGAACTGTATGCCGATGTATTAAAATGGATAAATAATGGTTGGGTAGATTATTGTGTC
Organism: Prevotella rectalis; assembly: GCF_900607215.1. Classification (NCBI taxonomy): domain Bacteria; kingdom Pseudomonadati; phylum Bacteroidota; class Bacteroidia; order Bacteroidales; family Prevotellaceae; genus Prevotella; species Prevotella rectalis. The sequence goes on along the minus strand of NZ_LR027820.1, from coordinate 513,373 downwards.
CCACAACTTTATTGGGAAATCGGACATAAGGCAGCCGACTACAAAGAATTAATCCAATGGTGGAATCGGTATGCAGGAAATCGTCCATTGTATATAGGTGAAGATGTGCTTAGAACAGTTAGGCATGCAGATCCTCAAAACCCAAGATTGCACCAATTACCCGCGAAACATCGCTTGCATCAACAGTCGGAAAACGTGCAAGGTACTGTTTTATGGTATTCCACATCAGTTGTTAAAAATCCCGGAAACTATGCAACTTTATTACGCACCAACTATTGGAAATATCCTGCTTTACAACCACTCATGCCGTTCATCGATGATAAGGCACCTAAAAAACCACGGTCGGTGAAAACAAAATGGTCAAAAGATGGGTATTACCTGACATGGAAAGCACCAAAGGCAAAACAATGGAATGATGAAGCTTACAAATACGTTATATACAGGTTTGCCCCAGATGAAACCATAGACACGGAGGATGCTTCGCATATTTTAGCAATAACTTGTGATAATCGAATCAAACTCGATTATGAGAAAGGTAGCACAAAATATACTTATGTTATTACTGCTCTTGACAGAATGAGCAATGAAAGTGCAGGGAAAAAGAAAAAAGTAAAATTATAGTTTGACTTTATACTTCCAACTATTTGCAGTCAGATTTCAAATTATAAACGAATACTGACAAGTGTATCTATATGCCAAGTCCTTTTACCAACTATTGGTAATCCCTTTACCAACCATTGGTAATCCCTTTACCAACCATTGGTAATCCTTTTACCAACTATTGGTAATTGTCTTGATAAGGAATTTTACCGTTTGCAGCTCTGTGATTTGAACCATTGTTCAATCCAAACCGGTCATTAGCAACCCACGAAACATGTAAAAGAATGGTCTGACAACCGATTTGGATTAAAGAAGGAAAACAAACGCAAGGGAGTGGATCAACTCACAAATTAAGATGTACAAGGGGAATATCCAAGCACATGTGGAAAATCCACTTGCCAAAGCCTTGTATCCTTGATTAAGCGTTTTGAATTTACCCACTAATGTTCCATAAGTTAATCCACAAACAACAACTATAAAAGCAATTATCGCAATAAAGCCTTGCGAAAAACTACTTGGGAAAATATCCCCCGTGACGCTAATTAATACAGCTTTTGGTAGGATAGTAAGTAACAGGATGATGACAATAAACAACAAGAGTTCAATACAAATTGTTCTTATTGCAATGCGCTCTCGATAATGTAGTGTACCCACCTTGAATTCTTTATGGAACAAGAGGTGAATCACAGTAAATAGTCCACTCGACTTTAAGGTTCCAAAGGCAATTGTTCCAAGTAACAGCCAAACAAGGTATTTGGATGAGAGGTTTTCTATGAAATGGGCAAAAAACCATCTTATGCCTTCCCCACTTAGCAATGAGCGCATACTTAAATCGGGAAACGCAGCTGTTATAATCCAAGATAGAAGTATAACTATTGCTTGTGATATGGCAAGAATTATTGCGAGTAAGCCAAGTTTATTCTTCATCCGGATATAAGTTATCCAAGTCAATAATACGTAACTCCAAAGCCCGAACGACTAATTTAGTGGCATTCACGCTACCATTTCTTCCTTCCGGAAATAATTTTTGCACTAAGTCGTTTTGACGTTTTTCCAAACTTTTCACTCCAAAAGGCATTCCTCTGAGATTTGTGATTTGCTCTTTGGTATAGCCAAGTGCCAAATGGCGTAAAAATCGCTCATCATATTCATCAATTTCGAAATTAATCAGAGCTTCTTGGTGCATCAATTGACTATTCACACTCTGCATGAAGCGTGCCACGATTTTTTGAAGAATGGGCTGATTAAACACCAATCGTTTTCCGCTAATCACGCTAAATACATCGCCACGAGTCAGCAATTCGCCACTTTTAAGACAGATTCCATCTGCTCCGGCATCAAGCACGTCCACCCAAAGTTTTTCATTGAGTATCTCACCCGTAAAAATTAGCACTTTAACGCTCGGATACAGAGTTTTGGTTTGCCTGCATATTTCCACTCCAACAGTAGTGGAGCCTCCCAAGCCCAAGTCTAAAAGCACCAAATCGGGCAAATCGGCTTTCATTAATTTCCAATAAGCAATTTCGTTTTCAGCGGTGCCGATAATGACAGCTTCCGGTATTTCATTACGAAATATGCCCTCTGTTCCCTTTAATTCCAAAGGGACATCTTCGACTATAATTACTTTAAATTTTTCCATATTCTTAAACTTTTGCTTTTGATAATGTGATATTCAATATCAGATTTCCGGATATTTTTTGTGCCGTTATGCCACACCTTCTTCTATTGGTTATCTCCCCTATTTCCCTAACAATTTGCCGGCAAATAAGGAATGGGATATTATTGGCGGCAGGTGTAAATAATTCAATACAGTCGGCTTCAGATAATTTTATCTCCATTACAATCACTTGAAGGACGACATATACCGATCCGCTTTCCTCTATATTTACATTTATTTTGTTATTCCTAAACTGCCTTGCAATGATTTCAAAAAGATACTTCAATAAATCCATGTCTCCAATAACAAAAGTTGAGGATTTCGGATTTTCCACGAATTCTACTTTAGAAGGAATGATATCACTCACCTTAACTTTTTGTTTCACATAATTCTGAGAAGTAATTTGCCTCATGGCTTGGAGACTTAAAAGTGAATATAAATTCTTGTAATAAGCTGCCAGTTCGCCAATGGTCTGCAATTGGGTGTCTTTATCATCTACAAGTTGTCGAATGCGAGAGGGATAATACATTGTCTCGTGCTTGAGTGTGGACAGACAATTATCTAAGATGTTATTACTGATATGCAGTTGTTCATCTTCGTATTCAAGCCTTCGCAGCTCGTCCTCTGCCATTTCTATATTGTGTTTGTTTTTATCTGTTTGCGTTGCAGAAGTTAGGAGTGCCTCTCTTATCTTATTGATAATCGACATTAATTCTTTTGGAAACTTTTCATTAATATTTCTATCTATAGTTGTCAGTTTATCGGTTATAGAAATATTACTGACCAAAATTTTGTTTATTTCCTTGAGTTTATCTTCACAAAAAAGATAAAAAAGTTGATGGCGATAGTACATAAAATAATATAGTGGGAAGATAGAAATCAAAAGCACTATCAACAAAATAACAGCAACATTCTTATTACTTTCGGAACGTTGCATCATACGACAATATTTACCTAATTTTTTATCAGATGAAGTTTCTTTAAATAGATGGGTATAAACTTTATTATTGTATCGATATAACGCCCACTTGTGTAGTGCCAATGCCGCAACTGCACTCTCGTTGCGGATATCCAATATTATACTAAAATTAGTTGGTAGATTGTCATGAAACCATTTAATTTCCGCAGGTGTTTCTGCATCGTTGCCCATGCGTTTCATCAGCATTTTGCCTGTGGGATGGAATTGTAGATAATATTTGTTTAAATAATATCTACAAGTATCAGCAAATGCTAAAGTCTTGTGATAATTACCTTTAATATTGCTATAATATGCCGAGTCGGCATAAGTATTTGCCATCTCAAGATTTCTTAGAGAATTGTTTATATTTTCATTTAAGGAAGTTAAAGTAGAATGAGTGGAGCCCATGATGATAGTGGGTAACATTCCTGTGAGAAAGAAGACAAAAGTGCGAAGAATGCCCTTAGGCAGACGAAAAGAAAAAGTGCTACCCTCTCCCACTTTACTTTTCGCATAGATTTCACATACTGAAAAAATCTTACTGCTTTTACGATACTTATTAATTATTCCTTGACAATTCATTAAACCAAATCCGTGCGACTTAGATTCTTGATTGTCTGCTATGACCTTATTATCGAAAATATGAGCCAACTCGTCAGCCGCAACCCCCTTTCCGGTATCTGCTACAGAAACTTCCACATAATTCTGATATTCCCGAGAAGAGACGGTTACCCTGCCCCCCTTGTCAGTGAATTTGCGAGCGTTATCGGCTAATGTATTTAGCATGAAGAGTGTAAGTATTCTATCGGCTTTTACAATATTCTTTGTTGATTGAACTTCAAATTCAATATCTTTTAATGCAAAGCTCGTTCTGCTTTTCGCAATTATCTCAAATATCTCCTGTAATCGAAAACTTTCTATATGCAGCGATAATTCTCCCTTGCGCAATTGTATCCATTCTGTTAATACGTCATTATATTCGTTGATTTTATCTGTAAGTTCCGAAATATAAGTGTATCTCTCGTTTCTCAATTCGTTTGTTTCCTTCCTTTTCTGTAATAGTCGAACCTCCCATAATATTCGATCGATAAATGGAGTGATGATATTTACGAGTGTAACTTTTGCACGTATTTCCAAATTTTTCTTTTTGTTCGCTATCAAATGTGCTTGTGCAACAGCAAAAGCGACTTGCGTTTCCTCGTATTCTTCCTCCATCTTTGACAATTCTTGCTCATTTGCAATTTGCCATTGTTTGAGAGGCTGGAGTAAATCTGTCAGTGAATTGGCATTTCTTCCTTTTCGTCTCAAATAATGAAAACGCCAAAGTAAAAGGATGATAAAAACTATCACTAAAGTAACAGCCCCTATCATCATATTTAGCTGTCGTGAGGTTTTTTCCAATTGTTCTGCTCGCGACTCATAATATCGGTCTTGGCGGGTTTTTTCTTGTAAGTCAAGATAGATATTTCTGTTGAAATCGCTTCCCTGTTTATCATTTATAGCGGCATAGACAACACTCAATTGTTCGCGGATTGACGCTATTAAATCCGGAGTTTTTTCTATTGACTTATTGTGAAGAAGTGCTTTCTCCAAACAAATAATAGCAGAACGATAATCATTGATTTGCCAATAACAGGAAGCAAGTGTGCGATAGTTACCTGCCGTTTGGTAAACATCACCATATTCTTCAAAGAGTCGCAATGCTCGTTGAGCCATGTTGCCTGCCAACAAGGTGTCCGGCATATTATCTTCATTGAGAAGTTTCACCGCTGTTTGATTGTCTGCCAATAGCTTATTCCTATCATGCTCTATCAAGAATTTTTCACTTAACGCTTGCAAAGAATTGGCTTCCCAAGGTATATACCCAAATTTGTGTGCCATTGAATAACACCGCATCAAGATATCAAACTCCTGTTGGTTGATATCCTCTTGGCTCTTACCTTTTATAATTCCGCCAGCTCCCAAATTATAAAGTAGATTTAGATATTGCGCAGTATCTGTCATGATTTCTCCATCAGGATTAACAGCTTTCAAAGCCTTGACCGATGGTATTTCCAATCCCACATAATAATAATAAATGGATGTAACGATATGAAACTCTGAATGAGCATAAACTAAACGGGCTTTTTGATGTTTGGAAAGATAATTTTTCTCTTCTTTTATTCGTCGCCCTCGTCTCTGCGCACTTTCGTGATAATCGTAAAATTCCTTATTTCTGGATTGCCTTTGACATAGGCGCATCATCTGAATGTCAGCAATTAACAATTCTACTTGATTATCGGTCAAGCTTGTCAGAGTTCTTAAAATTTCTGAAGCTTTTTCATACTCCATTTTTACAATATTTACAAAGGCAATATTGTTTAAAGCCTCCGCTCTACCTGCCGAGTAATGTTCCGATAGATGATATGCCTTTTCGGCATAATATAGGGTAGAGTCTAAATTTTTATAGTGAAAATAATAAGAACGTTCATTTAAACAATCTACTTTTCCCCTTTCAACACGTGAGCATGCTGAAAAACAAAAACCAACCATTGCCGAAAACAAAACGACAGATAGCAAGTTCAAGCGATTGAATATATGATATTTATTCACTTTGATATTTCTCACAAAAATACAAAAGTTTTCTCAAAACTACTCAAAAAGAATTATATTTTAAAAGTATTTGGGATAAAAGCTTGGTAAACGCTTTCCGAAATTGAATTATTATTGCTATTTTTGCAAATAAATCAATAGGTTTTGTATGACATCAAAAATCAGAATTAAGGATATAGCAATAAAAGCAGGTGTTAGCGTAGGCACTGTTGATAGAGTGTTGCATAAACGTCCCAATGTTTCAAAGGAAGCGAGAGAAAGGGTTGAGGCTGTTCTTAAGGAGATGAATTATCAACCGAATGTTTATGCCAGTGCCTTAGCCTATAATAAAAAACACAAATTCTTTTGTCTTCTTCCTAAACATACCAGTGAAGCCTATTGGGAAGAAATAGAACTGGGAGCTATCAAGGCCATTGAGTATCGAAGAGATTTCCAATTAGACATGGAATTTATTTATTTTGACAGGCTAAACTCTCAATCGTTTGCCAATGCTTACCAAGAATGTTTGAAAAAAAAACCTTCCGGTGTAATTTTGGTTCCCTCTTTACCGGATGACACTCGGAAATTTACCGATACACTCCATGAAAGAAATATCCCATTCGTACTCTTGGATTCTTATCTACCCGAGTTGAAACCATTATCGTTCTTTGGACAAGATTCTTTTCAAAGTGGCTGTTTTGCTGCAAAAATGCTGATGCTAATTGCCAGAGATGAAAAAGCCATCATGATCATGAAACAAACCAAAGATGGGCTGATGGCAAGTAAACAGCAGGAAAATCGAGAAGTTGGTTTTAGACACTACATGAAGGAGCATTATCCACTGGTAAAGATTTTAGAAGTAAATTTACCACTTGAGGAGAAGCGGAAAGTGTATGAGGACGTATTGGAAGAGTTTTTTACTACACACCCGGAAGTTCATCATTGCATTGCAGTCAATTCAAAAGCTCATATTGTGGGAGAGTTTCTATTGAATACCAACAGACGAAATATCCAAATTCTAGGATATGATGTGGTTCATAAAAATGCAGAATGCCTGCGACAAGGCAGTATTTCGTTTCTTATCGCACAGCATGCTTTCCAACAAGGATTTTCAAGTGTTGATACTTTATTCAGAGCGATCGTGCTTAAAAAGGAGGTTCCACTTGTCAATTATATGCCAATAGAACTCCTCTCTAAAGAAAATATCGATTTTTACCATCGCATGCGCATATAGAAAATGTGCTCATTGATTATAATGACAAAGTAAATGGATATCATTCTACGGAATTTCTTCAGCATTATTCGTTCAGGTGCCTTTAACGATAAAACGGGGATAGAGGTAATGTCTCCATTTAAATGGCGTCGACTATTTTTAATGGTTGAAGCACAAAACGTTGTAAGTATCTTTGTGAGAGGCGTTAATGCCAATTCTGATAACGAAAAGTTGAATCTTCCTCAAGATTTAATTCAGAAAATACAACAGAAACTCAAGACTTCTCAAGAGAAAGGTACCAAACAAGACAGCCATAAAATTTATTTAAGTAATAGATTATACAATCGAAGGCTAAAGAAGGTCATAGAAAAAGAAATACATAGTATCGATACTTCCATAGAAGCACTTGACATTCTTAAAATCATTATCTATAACACCAACTCAATGCTCAACAACGGTATCAGCCTGAGTGGTATCATAAAACTCGGTCAATATTTGCGGACAAAGGGCGATAAAGTCGATTTTATCAAACTTGAAAATTGGCTAATCTATCTAAATTTAGTCCGAATGGCTCAACTTCAAGGTAGCATCTTGATAACCTTTTTCGGATTTGAAAAAAACGAATTACCCTTTGTGAAGAAAGAAGAACCCAAAGCTAACACTTTAACCATCAAAGCTGTATCGAATTTAGCAAAAGACACCACAGAAGAATGGCACTTTAAACAAGATTCAGTAGGTTTTGTAAGAAATAATGGGGCTATGCTTAGAAAAAATCTCAGAAGAAGTTTTCGCTATCTGCAATATGCTCCGTTGGAGACAACCAGTAATTTTCTCCACAACTTCATTAAAAGTTTGTCTGAGATAGAAGAATAGTGCACCCAGATTCCTTTTCAACACGAATGTATTTTTAGTAAAATAATTCTAAAATCATGACCAAACTTTTAATAATCCCCATACGACTTTTATTATATCAATTATAAATCGTATCTTTGCATTTATGATTAGTAAGCGTTTTTTTCTATTTCTGTTTAGTATATTTTCTTTTACGAGCATCTTCGCTCAATACTATGTCCAATGTGAAGATACCTGTAATCATATTCACGGATTGGATATGAGCCACTATCAAGGTGAAGTTTGGTGGGAAAGGGTATCGGAAAATAGCAATCATAAACTTAACTATGTTTACTTAAAAGCTACGGAGGGAGGAGCAAAAATAGATAAAAGATATCTTGAAAACATCGTTGCAGCTCAAAGATATGGAATGAATGTAGGCTCCTATCATTTTTATCGCCCCAAAGTTCCACAGGTAGAACAGCTAAGGAATTTTAGAGCTCAGTGCCGACCACAAGATCAAGATCTTATCCCCATGGTCGATGTTGAGACCACAAGTGGATTAAGTTCTAAAGCATTAAGAGACAGCCTGCAAAAATTCCTCATCTTAATGACTGAAGAGTATGGTGTGCGACCACTTGTCTATACTTACACAAATTTCTATAATCAACACTTGATAGGTGCTATCGATGATTACAAACTCTTCATCGCCCAATATACACAGAGAGAACCTGAACTGCAAGATGGACGAGACATCTTTGCTTGGCAATATACCGGCAAAGGCAGTATAAACGGAGTCAATGGATATGTTGATAAAAGTCGATTGATGGGAAGACATAGTATGCGAGAAATACGTTTCCATCGACGATCTCGAAATTAAATAAGACACCAATAATAAATAAATCATAGTAAGAGAATGATTATAAAATGTCCGGAATGCGGTCATCAAGTGAGCGACAAAGCTCCTCTTTGCCCAAGCTGTGGAATTGAAATAGCAGGACACATCATCACCTGTCCTAATTGTAGAGAAATATATTTAAGTGATGAGAAAACATGCCCGAACTGCCACCATGCGAATGCATCCACTTTAAACAAGATTGAAAATCAAGAAGGCAATGAAACTCCGACTGTTATTCCTACCGATGGAAATCGCAAAGATGATATACCACTCGTCAGTCCTATTTCGCAAAAAACTCAAGAGCAGACACCAGACTTTTCCGAACCAACGGTTGAAAACAATGAGGTTGTCATCGCACAGATCATACCTGATGAAGACAACGTGGAGCATGAAACTTCAAATGCCACAAACGAGCATTCAGCTTCCAAACACAAAAAAAAGAATTATCATATCGCACTTTTGGTTTCTATCCTTATCGCAATAGCTATAAGTGTAATTTTGTTGCAACTATACAATCATGGGTTAAATAATAATGAAAAGAAAGAGTATGAAATAGCGATAAAAAGCAATAACGAAGCGGTATTGCAGCAATATTTGGATGAATTTCCGGAGGCTCCCGGAGATCATAGAAAAAGTATTCAAACACGATTGGATAATATGCAAAAGACCGTACATGAACATATGGGTGTCAGAAGTTTAAAATCTTGGAGTGAATGTTACGAGTATTTACAACAAAACCAAAGCTCTCCCTATAAGACCGAGATAGAAAGAAAAATGGATGACTTCGCATGGTCAGACGCATTGAGAATTAATACAGCAGACTCGTATTCGGAGTACAAAGAAAGGATGCCAAATGGAAAACATAACCATGAAGCGGATGAGAGAATAAAAGCGTTCATGAAAAACACAGCAACTCCTGAAGAAAAAAGTAAGGCTGTCAGCTGCATAAGAGAATTTTTGAGAGGAATTAATGCCAAAAGCACAACAAAGATATCGAATGCCATTGCTTCTCCATTTAACTTTTTGGGAACAAGCGGTGCTACAATTACAGATGTTACTGAATTTATGAGAAATAAATTATATCAGGCTGATGTAAAAACTCTTAATTGGCATTTGGATCAACCAAGCGACATCAGTACAGAAACAAATAATGAGGATGAAACAATAATACAAAGAATAGAGATTCCTGCAAAATTAGTAATCAAACGAGAAGGAGGAACTTCCACCAAGAGTTATTTAATTTCTGCTACCATAAAAAATGGAAAGATAACTGCCATAAACTGGAAATAGAAGTTAAACTATTCCATTGATAACGGGTCAGTCGTAAAACCCAGTTTTACGACTGACCCGTTATCATACACGCTCAATAAAATAAGCCCCTCCGAAGAGGGGCTGCAGGATTTGTATCCTTCGGCATATAGCCTTATTGTGATAAGATGTAGAATATCTTATGTGGCAAATGTAAACAAAATATTTGTTACTGACAAATATTTTTTCTAATTTTACAGAAATAAATTTATTTATCATGAACAAACGTATATTAGGATTGGATACTGGCACCAACAGTTTGGGGTGGGCAGTAGTTGATTGGGATGAGCATGCCCAGAGTTACGAGCTTGTAAAATATGGTGATGTTATCTTTCGAGAAGGTGTAAAAATAGATAATTGGAAAGAATCCTCCAGAGCTGCCGAGCGTTCGGGGCATAAGGCTATACGGAAACAATATTTTCGACGTCGTTTACGCAAAATACAAGTGTTGAAGGTGCTGGTTAAATATCATCTCTGTCCTTATTTGAGTGATGATGATTTACGGCAGTGGCATTTACAGAAGCAATATCCTAAAAGCGATGAGTTGATGTTGTGGCAGCGCACAAGCGATGAAGAGGGGAAAAATCCTTATTATGATAGACATAGATGTCTGCACGAAAAATTAGATTTAACGATTGAGGCTGATAGATATACCTTAGGTCGTGCTTTATATCATTTAACGCAACGCCGTGGTTTTTTGAGTAATCGACTGGACACCAGTGCAGATAATAAAGAAGACGGAGTGGTGAAATCGGGAATTTCGCAGTTATCGACAGAAATGGAAGAAGCGGGATGCGAATATCTTGGAGATTATTTTTATAAACTCTATGATGAACAAGGTAACAAGGTACGCATCAGACAAAGGTACACAGACCGTAAAAAACATTACCAACATGAGTTTGATGCTATTTGTGAAAAGCAAGAACTAAGCAGCGAGTTAATAGAAGATTTGCAACGAGCCATCTTCTTTCAACTTCCGCTTAAATCGCAAAGGCACGGTGTAGGTAGGTGTACCTTTGAAAGAGGTAAACCGCGTTGTGCCGATTCGCATCCTGATTATGAAGAATTTAGAATGCTTTGTTTTATCAACAACATTCAGGTAAAAGGACCTCACGATTTAGAACTACGTCCATTAACTTACGAGGAGCGAGAGAAAATTGAACCTTTGTTTTTCCGTAAATCAAAACCTAATTTCGACTTTGAAGACATAGCCAAGGAATTGGCAGGCAAGAAAAACTATTCCTGGATACACGACAAAGAAGAACGAGCTTACAAGTTTAATTATAGAATGACACAGGGCGTGCCAGGATGTCCTACTACAGCACAGTTGAAAAGCATATTTGGCGATGATTGGAAAACGGGTATAGCCGAGACATATACACTTATTCAAAAGAAGAATGGGAGTAAGAGTTTGCAAGAAATGGTGGACGATGTTTGGAATGTGTTGTATTCTTTTTCATCGATTGAAAAGCTAAAAGAGTTTGCTCATCACAAGTTGCAGTTGGATGAAGAGAGTGCAGAGAAGTTTGCAAAGATAAAGTTAAGTCACAGTTTTGCAGCGCTAAGCCTAAAAGCTATACGCAAATTCTTACCGTTCTTGCGCAAGGGAATGTATTATACTCATGCTTCATTCTTTGCGAACATTCCTGCCATAGTAGGTAAAGAAATATGGAACAATGAGCAGAACAGAAAGTACATCATGGAGAATGTTGGTGAACTGGTTTTCAATTATCAACCTAAACATCGCGATGTACAAGGAACTATTGAAATATTGATTAAAGATTTTCTTGAAAATAATTTTGAGTTACCAGCAGGAGCAACTGATAAACTATACCATCCTTCTATGATAGAAACCTATCCTAATGCGCTACGCAACAAATTTGGCATATTGCAGTTGGGCTCGCCACGAACCAATGCCATCCGAAATCCTATGGCTATGCGCTCTCTACATATCTTAAGACGGGTGGTAAATCAGTTGTTGAGAGAAAGTGTCATTGACGAAAATACGGAAGTACATGTTGAGTACGCCCGAGAATTGAATGATGCCAATAAGCGAAGAGCAATTGCAGATTGGCAAAAAGAGCAAGACAAACAACACAAAAAATATGGCGATGAAATAAGGAAGTTATACAAAGAAGAAACAGGAAAAGACATTGAACCAACTCAAACAGATGTGTTAAAGTTTCAGCTTTGGGAGGAACAAAACCACCATTGCTTATATACAGGTGAACAAATAGGCATCACCGACTTTATAGGGAGTAATCCGAAATTTGATATAGAGCATACTATTCCACAGAGTGTTGGTGGAGACAGCACACAGATGAACCTTACATTGTGTGACAATCGGTTTAACAGAGAGATAAAAAAAGCCAAACTACCTACAGAATTGTCGAATCACGAGGAGATATTGGCAAGAATTGAACCGTGGAAAAACAAATATGAACAGAAGATAAAAGAACGTGACAAGCAACGCACATTTGCCGGAATGGATAAAGCGGTGAAAGATTTAAGGATACAAAAACGCCATAAGCTACAAATGGAGATAGACTATTGGCGAGGAAAGTATGAACGATTTACCATGACCGAAGTGCCCGAAGGATTCAGTAGGAGACAGGGAACTGGCATCGGACTTATTTCTCGTTATGCGGGGTTGTATCTAAAGTCATTATTCCATCAAGCAGACAGTCGCAGTAAGTCGAATGTTTATGTGGTAAAAGGCGTGGCAACAGCAGAGTTTCGTAAAATGTGGGGGCTGCAAAGTGAATATGAAAAGAAATGTAGAGATAATCATTCGCATCATTGTATGGATGCTATTACCATTGCATGCATCGGAAAGAGAGAGTACGATCTCATGGCTGAATATTACCGCATGGAAGAAACATTTAAGCAGGGCAGAAGTTCCAAACCTAAATTCTCAAAACCATGGGCTACATTTACAGAGGATGTTCTCAGCATATATAAAAACTTATTGGTAGTACACGATACTCCGAACAACATGCCAAAGCATACAAAAAAGTATGTGCAGACATCTAAAGGAAAGGTGTTGGCTCAAGGGGACACGGCAAGAGGTAGCTTACACTTTGATACATATTACGGCGCAATAGAGCGAGATGGAGAAATAAGATATGTTGTTCGGCGACCACTCAGTTCGTTTACAAACCCAGAAGAGCTTGAAAATATTGTCGATGAAACCGTGAAACGAACCATTAAAGAAACAATAGCGGACAAAAATTTCAAGCAAGCTATAGCAGAACCAATCTATATGAATAAGGATAAAGGCATACTTATAAAAAAGGTAAGATGTTTTGCTAATTCTGTGAAGCAACCCATCAACATTAGGCAACATCGGGATTTGTCCAAGAAAGAATATAAACAGCAGTATCATGTAATGAATGAAAATAATTACTTGTTGGCTATTTATGAAGGACTGGTAAAGAACAAAGTGGTTAGAGAATTTGAAATAGTGAGCTATATCGAGGCAGCCAAATATTATAAACGAAGTCAAGACCGAAATATATTCTCGTCTATAGTGCCTACTCACAGCGCCAAATATGGATTACCGCTTAAAACAAAACTTTTAATGGGGCAGATGGTGTTAATGTTTGAAGAAAATCCTGACGAAATACAAATGGATAACACCAAAGATTTAGTTAAAAGGCTCTACAAGGTTGTTGGTATTGAAAAAGATGGACGTATAAAATTTAAATATCATCAAGAAGCTCGTAAAGAAGGGTTACCTATTTATAGCACTCCTTATAAAAATAACGATGATTATGCGCCTATTTTCAGACAGAGAATAAAAAATATCAACATATTAGTAGATGGTATAGATTTTACTATCGACATTCTTGGTAAAGTAACGCTTAAAGAGTAAGTCAATATGTTGAAACGAAGCGTTGTCTTTTCTCATCCAGCAAGTCTTTCATTGAGGTATAATCAACTGGTGATTACCATGAAAGACTTACCTGATGAGCGACGAACCATTCCTGTAGAAGATATAGGCTTCTTAATGGTTGACAATCCTATGGTCTCAATAAGTGTACCACTTCTAAATGCATTGACAGAAAATAACGTGTCGGTAGTATTTTGCAATCAAAAAGGAATGCCAACTTCAATGTTGTTTAATTTAGATAATAACAACACACAAGGTGAAACTTTAAGACATCAACTTTCTGGTACTGTCCTATAAAAGTGTGTAAGCTCCTTTTTTCTTATCTTTGTATTTGTAAACCATAAAAAAGAAAAAAATGAAACTTACACATTCGCAAATTTCGGAAATTATTTCGAATTACACAAGCAGCAGCGAGGGTTTTGTTACCCTTCAGTCATTAATCATGAACTCCCTGATGTATCATGAACGAGAGTTGTTCGTCAGCGAAAATGCCCATGAGCAATGCAATGGCTTCCGTTCCCGCCGTTGGTACAGTCACGGCTTTGAGTTCTCGCTCCGTATTCCGCGCAGTCGTAGCGGGAGCTTCTATCCCATTCTCTTAGGGTTGATACGCAGCGAAAGCGAGGAACGTGCCAAATTGTTCAACCTCCTCTACACCAAAGGTCTTACCACGGAGCAGATAGGCGAGATTTCCAATTGCGTCTATGGTCGTTCCTACAGCAAGCAGCAGGTATCGCATCTTGCCGGTAGCTGCCGTGAGGACGTCGAACGGTGGCTTTGCCGTAG
>NZ_LR027820.1:498028-498648 GCF_900607215.1 Prevotella rectalis | reverse complement strand
CTTTCCTCCCACTATTTAGCCGTCTATATCGACGCCACCTTTATTTCCACCCGTAGGGACAGACAGGTGTCCGAGGAGGCCTGCTATCCCATTCTGGGGGTATTAGAAGACGGCAGCAGGGAGGTGCTCACGGTTGTCAATCATCCCACAGAAGGGGCTCTGTGCTGGAAAGACGAGCTTGAGGCCTTGAAGCAAAGAGGCGTCGAACAGATAGACTTAGTCGTTTCCGATGCATTGCAAGGAATAGAGAATGCCGTCTGTGCAGCCTTTCCAGGTGCCGCACACCAGTTCTGCGTGGCACACGTCAAGCGACAGATACTCAGCGGCGCATCACATAAAGACAAACCAGTAATGGCGCAGCAGCTCAGTGAGGTGTTCCAATTGGAGAACAACGAGATGAATTCCTTGCAGGGATACGAACAATTCATTACCTTTGTCGAGAAATGGGAAAGGAAATATCCTGCACTAAGAAAGTACAAGACCGAACGCAACTGTGCCTACTTCACGTATATGGACTTCCCGGCCCAAGTGCAGAGGTGCATATATACGACCAACTGGATTGAAAGGCTCAACAGGAAGTACAGGAGAACCATCCAAATGAGAACATCCATGCCATCAGA
>NZ_LR027820.1:497424-498017 GCF_900607215.1 Prevotella rectalis | reverse complement strand
GAAATAAGCCGTCGGAACGGCGGTGAGCGGTATGTGAAGACCTTTGATGGCTTCACCCATCTTCTTACGATGCTGTATGCAGTCATCATGCGCTTCGACTCCCTGCGCGAGATAGAGGCGGCAATGACGGCTGAGGTGCGCAAGCTTCATCACATAGGCATTGACAGGGTTCCTAAGCGCAGTACCCTGTCAGACGCGAACGCCAGACGCTCGGAGAAATTCTTTGAGGACGTGTATCACGACCTTTACGAGTCCAATAAGGACAAACTTTCTTCGGACAGCCGACGCAATGGTACGGAGGAATGGATAAAACGTCTGAGAATCATCGATTCCACCACGATAACCCTGTTCTCTAACGTCATCTTCAAGGGTGTGGGACGGCATCCTAAGACGGGAAAGAAGAAGGGAGGCATAAAAGTGCATTCCGTCATTCATGCAAACGAAGGAGTTCACTGTGACGTGAAGTTCACTTCTGCTGCTACCAACGATTCCTTTATGCTCGCCCCCAGCCATTTCAAGCATGATGAAATCATTGCCCTGGATCGTGCATATATCAACTATGAAAAGTTTGAGGAACTGACCGAGAGGAACGT
>NZ_LR027820.1:496812-497404 GCF_900607215.1 Prevotella rectalis | reverse complement strand
AGACTGCATGGATATGAACGAGGATGGGCTGATGGAATATCGTGAGCAGGTGGTGGTGTTCAGGAAGGGCGGTATCAACCATATAGCGCGTATCATCACCTATGTGGATATCAAGAAAGGAAAGATGCCAAAGTTGGTGTCCTTGCTTACCAACGACTTTGACATGTCCATGGAGACTATCGTAGCCATCTACCGCAGGAGGTGGCAGATAGAGACTCTTTTCAAGCAGATAAAACAGAACTTCCCGCTTAGATACTTCTATGGGGAGAGTGCCAACGCCATCAAGATACAGATTTGGGTTACACTCATTGCCAATCTATTACTGTCACTGCTGCAAAGCTCATTGCAGAGGCGGTGGAGTTTCTCAGGGCTGGCTACTATGGTGCGCATTGTACTTATGGAATACCTCAACATGAATAATTTCTTCAACATGCCGGATGCCGACATGAAACTCATGCTTGAAGCAGCGGCTGAATCGCCACCCGAGGGAACAGAAAATGAATAAGGGGGCTTGTCACTAACATGCTGTCATCCGAACTATTGTGTCTCAATGAGTTGGAATGAGGATTTCTATGTTTAGCGGACAGGAATA
>NZ_LR027820.1:474597-496803 GCF_900607215.1 Prevotella rectalis | reverse complement strand
CAGCGGCTGAATCGCCACCCGAGGTAACAGAAAATGAATAAGGGGGCTTGTCACTAACATGCTGTCATCCGAACTATTGTGTCTCAATGAGTTGGAATGAGGATTTCTATGTTTAGCGGACAGTAATAAAAAAGAAAAAACAAAGGTTCTTCCGCAAGAGAGCAGGAATAGAGCCTGTCATAGGGCACTGCAAGGCAGATCATCGATTGGGGAGGAACTTCTACAAGGGTCTCTTGGGTGATGCCATCAACGTGATGCTCGCTGCGGCTTGCCTTCAACTTCAAAAGAGCCATGCGGTTTCTTTTGTGCCTTATTCGAACCATGATAAAATGGAGTATTCAAGGAGTGGGTTCCAACTTTAATGAAACAAAGGGGTATTCAATCATCTGTTGGTTGTAAGTCGAGCTTTTGAAGGATGACAGCGTAACATATGTTCTTCCATGATGCGAAAGCCGGAATTATTAAGATAAATAACAAATTATTCCCCAGGAAATTTCTATTGAGCCCATTTTGCCCCTGTCATCGCCATGAAATAACATGACAAAAACAGTACTCGGGATGCGATTTGTAACCTATTGATATTCAGTGGAATATTAGTCTAGATTTAAAAGCTTAGCTTTTGAGCCCCGATTCATGACCTTTTGCAGTACAAAAGCTTAGCTTTCGGCATGCAAAAGGTAAGCTTTGCATGGATAGAATGAAAAAACAAGACAATATTGAACTACTCCCATATCGCCGAGAAAGATTTTCGCGTCTTCAACGCCCCGACTAAATAAAGAAAATATTTGTCTGTTGTCTTGTCCGGACAAGCAAGTATTGCTATGAGCTATAGCGAACGGGGTTAAAACCGGTTAGAAATAGATTTCCTGAATGCCGTTCACGAATACGGAATCGACCGACTCGCAGGGATTGAACGATGACGGAATCTCGAAATGGGACTCGGGGGTATAACCTAATCGGGGGTCGGCATAAACCTGCTGCATGTAATAAGCCCAAATGGGCAATGCCATGGTGGCTCCCTGCCCCATTGCCGTGTTATCGAAATGAATGTCGCGGTCTTCACCGCCCACCCAACAACCACTGACGAGCTGGGGTGTGAATGCCATGAACCATCCGTCGGAGTTGTTGTTGGTAGTACCTGTCTTTCCTCCTACGGGTCCTTCGATATTGAATCGATAACGCAGTCGTCCACCGGTGCCTCCATCGATGACCGCTTGCAGCATATCCAGCATTTTATACGCGCTCTCCTGCGAGATGACCTCATTCATAAGCGGTTGGAACTTGGCGATGACATTGCCATGACTGTCTTCTATCTTCGTAACGAAGAGTGGCGCGCACCTCACACCACGGTTGGCGAAAGTGGTATAGGCACTGCACATCTCGCCCACGGAGAGTTCCGACGGACCCAAACAAAGCACCGGTGACGTGTTCTTGTCGATGTCGGGATTGTTGAAGCCAAAGTCGTGTAAGATATTCACGAACTGCGATGGTCCGAGGAGATTGATAAGATAGGCCGATATCCAGTTGTTCGATTGCTGCAATCCCCATCTCAACGTTACCTGTTGTCCGTAGCGTGCTCGCGAGGTGTTGCGTGGCGTCCATCCGCCGTAGGTACGTTGCACGTTGGGAGCAGTACTGCAAGGTGTCATTCCGTTTTGCATGGCGAGCGCATAGAGATAAGGTTTGATGGTGGAACCTACCTGTCGGCGTCCGCCCATCACCATGTCGTATTTGAAATGCTCATAGTCTATCCCCCCCACGTAGGCTTTTACGGCTCCCGTGCGCACGTCCATACTCATGAAAGCGGCACGGAGGAACGACTTGTAATATCTTATGGAGTCGATGGGTGTCATGAGTGTGTCGATATTACCGTGATAGGTGAAGAGTGTCATTTCGTGGGGTGTGCGGAAGCTGCGCACGATTTCCTCGTCAGATGCTCCCATCTCCTTCATCTGCCTGTATCTCACGCTCTGTTTGCAAGCCCTGTTCAGGATGGCCTTAATGTTCGTCCGAGAAATGTTGTCAGAGAATGGCGCGTTGCGTTTATAACGGTTCGCCTTGTTGAATTCCGCCTGCAGGTATCCGCCCACATGTTTTCGTACAGCTTTCTCGGCATATTGCTGCATACGAGTGTCGATGGTGGTGAAAATGCGCAATCCATCGGTATTCACGTCATAGTTCTCACCATTTCGCTTCTGGTTCTTGTTGCACCAGCCGTAGAGCGGATCTTGTTCCCACGCAATGGAGTCGAGTGTGAACTCGCGTGTTTTCCATTCAGGATAATTCTCGCGTTCGGGTTTCTTCGCCATCATGTACTGATGCAAAAATGCCTGAAAATAATCCGCCGAGCCGTCCACGGGCTTGTAGCGTGTATAGGCAATGTCAAGGGGGCGCTGTATGAGTTCGTTGTATTCCTCATGAGTGATGTATCCGCACTTTTTCATTTGCATAAGCACCACGTTACGTCTCTGCCGACAGCGTTGTGGGTAGCGCAAGGGATTGAAAAGCGAAGGATTCTTGCAGAGTCCCACGAGAGTAGCTGCCTGTGTAACGCTGAGTTGTTGCGGTTCCTTGTTGAAATAGACATTGGCGGCGCGCTTGATACCCACTGCATTGTGCAGGAAATCGAAATAGTTCAAATACATTGCCACTATCTCTTCCTTGGTGAAGTAGCGTTCGAGTTTCACAGCAATAATCCATTCTATTGGCTTCTGTAGCAAGCGTTCCAGCGTACTGTGTGCTTTCTCTGAAAAGACTTGTTTTGCCAATTGCTGAGTGATGGTAGAACCGCCTCCGGCACTTTGTTGTCGCATCACACCACGTTTGATGATGGCACGTCCGAGCGCGATGAAATCAATGCCGGAATGTTCGTAAAATCGTTCATCCTCTGTCGCGACAAGGGCGTGGACGAGATGGGGCGACAGACTGTTGTAATCCACTGCCACACGGTTGGCATTATCCTGATTCCACGTTCCGATGAGCTGACCATCAGAGGAATAAACCTGTGAAGCGAACTTATCGACAGGGTTGGAAAGCTCCTCCATATCAGGCATATAACCCACCCATCCGTGCCACACCGCCACGAAGAAAACCGCCGTGAGCGTAAGGAGGATGAGCAGCATTGCCCAAAGAAAATGTACGATGTGTCGTCTCATGCGCGTGTCTATACTTATCTTATCTGCCGACAATGGCTGTTGCCGGAACGTTGTAAACCTTTGCAAAGATAATTGAATTTGAGGAAAGTGCAAAATTATTGTCTCGTTTTTTGGCAATGACAAAAATATTTCCGTACCTTTACACTCGAAACAGACTAACTCGTATTTTTTATGGAAAGACATAACTTCGTGAACATCCGAAACCTGTCCAAAGAACAGATACTCTACCTTGTCACGATGGCGAAGGAGTTCGAGAAACATCCCAACCGGGAATTGCTCAAGGGAAAGGTCATCGCTACCCTCTTCTACGAACCGTCCACTCGCACACGACTCAGTTTCGAGACAGCTGCCAACCGGCTCGGAGCGCGCGTCATCGGTTTCACCGATGCGAAAGTCTCGAGTGTGAGCAAGGGCGAAACGCTGAAGGACACTATCCTTATGGTGGGCAACTACGCCGATGCCATCGTCATGCGGCATTACATTGAGGGAGCGTCGCAATATGCTTCCGAGGTGGCTCCCGTCCCCATCATCAACGCCGGAGACGGAGCGCACCAACACCCCTCACAGTGCCTGCTCGACCTCTATACCATTCATCAGACGCAGGGAACGCTCGAAAATCTGAACATCTATCTCGTGGGCGACTTGAAATACGGACGCACCGTACACTCGCTCATAATGGCAATGAGACACTTTAATCCAACATTCCACTTCATTGCGCCTGAAGAACTTGCGATGCCTGATGAATATAAGCTGTACTGCAAGAATCACAACATAAAGTTCACCGAAAGCAGCCGGTTTACATCAGAAGAGATTGCCAACGCCGACATCCTCTACATGACTCGCGTACAGAAGGAACGCTTCTCCGACCTCATGGAATACGAACGCGTGAAGAACGTCTATATACTGCGCAACAGCATGCTCGAAGGTGTGAAATCCAACATGAAAATCCTGCATCCGCTGCCACGAGTGAACGAGATTGCCTACGACGTGGACGAAAATCCACACGCCTACTACATACAACAGGCAAAGAACGGACTCTTCGCGCGCGAGGCAATCTACTGCTATTCGCTCGGCATTACACTCGAAGCAGTGAGAGCGGACAAGACGATACTATAACCAACGTGGGGCGGTGCGGATGTCGCAATGTCGCGACCCGCTATCGCAATTCAACGATAATAACTACAAATATGAGAAAAACAAAACACATCGCATGCTGCCTGCTTATGGCAAGCGCATTGCTTGGCTTCGCCTCCTGTGGCGACAAGACCGACCCAGACGGATTGTGGGATCCAATGGAATGGGTAGCTGATCACCCAGGCAATCCCACCAAGATTACTGCCGAGGCGAAAGGAGGAACGTTCGCCGTCACCTGCACGAACTACAGCCGACCATGGCTCGATTCATACGTCACCGTTGATGGCAAGAAATTTCTCGCCGTCGAGGAAGGCAAAGAATGGGATTACCGCCATATTAAAAAAGACTGGTACGAGATTGAGGTGAAAGGCAACACCTACTGGCTCACCATCGAACCCAACACGACGGGCAAGGAACGCACCCTCACAGTTTATGTAACGGCAGGCGACATCTTCGACACCATAAATATAGTACAGAAGAAGGAATAGGACAAAGCCATCCCTACCCTATTATCAACACCAACAACAAAGAAAGAAAATGTCAAAGAAAGAAAGACTTGTAGCCGCCATCGAGAACGGCACCGTCATAGACCATATACCGGCAGGGAAGACCTTTCAGGTGGTTAATCTGCTGGAACTCCAAAAACTTGCTACACCTGTTACCATAGGATGCAACTTCTCATCCGACAAGATAGGACGAAAAGGCATCATCAAAATCAGCAATAAGTTCTTCTCCGACGATGAAATCTCGCGTCTCTCAGTGGTGGCTCCGAACATCGTGCTGAACATCATCAGAGACTACGAAGTGGTGGAAAAGAAAAAAGTGGTAACCCCAGACGAGTTACACGGCATCGTAAAATGCAACAACCCCAAGTGCATCACCAACAACGAACCCATGCCTACCATCTTCAATGTTGTGGACAAGGAGCACGGCATTCTGAAATGCCATTATTGCGACAAGGAGCAATATATAGATAAGGTAGAACTATGCGAATAGGGAAACCATCTATAAAGATGTGAGTGCATCTCCCTCCCGACTCTATTTCTCATATCTTGCCACAGAATAGCTCGCGCCTTTACAAACAAAGATTGCCTGATAATGGCAAAATATCAGATTTAACAGATTCTTGTAAATACATTATTATCAATGGTTGATAGATAATACATCTCATGTAATCATTCAGTGTGTTAGCCCTTGCAACAAGATACATCAGAAACGCTCATTGACATTCCTTTTCATATTCACATTGCAACGAAAAGCTCTTCATTTTATCTAGAACGACACAATTTTATTTTTTTGTCGCCACAAACACGCATAAATGAAAAACTTTACTTATCTTTGCAGAATGTGGGCTGCGCTCGGCAATTTCACGAGCATTCCCCCAACAAACAAAAGGTATGGGAAAGCGAAAGGTAAAACAAGCGCAAACCCGGATAGACAAAATCGGTAAACTTATATGGCAACCACGCAAGACAAAGAAAAGAAAACGGCACAAACAGCTGAAAAGACAACACGGAAATGGGGAGCAAAAGCAAAGAAAGCACCCGTGAAACGAAGCATATCAGACGAGCTCATTCCCATTGAGGAGGAGACATGGCTACTACAACCCATCGCCGTAACAATGATGCGACACGACTACTCGCTCATACAGGTGCGCATACTCGTGTCGATAGTGGAGAGCCTCCAAAACATTCTGCACGGCATACTTAACAATAAAAGGTCGCCACAGTTGGATCTCTTTCAAACCAACGAGCTCGATGAGGACGGAAGAATGCCCATCAAACTGCCATTCAAGGAGTTGGGAGTAGATCCCAACCATTATCCGCAACTGCGCAACTCGCTGAAAATGCTGGCATCCATACCGGTGGAAATACCTTACAAAACCTCAGAGGGACGAAAATACACCAAGGCGACCAACCTCTGCGACGTATATATCCCGGAAGACCGCTCCTATAACAAATACGCCATACTGAAACTCGACCGTTCGGTGGCAGAACGCCTCGTATCGCTCGACTTTGGCTACCACCGACTCGGAAAACAAATCGTCTTCGCCTGCAAGAACCGATACACACAACGCATTTACATGTTCATAGAGTCATGGATAGATAAGGGAAGAACAGTGATAAAAACCTACGAGTTCAGAAAGATGCTGCGATTGGAAAATAACTACAAAAAATTCTCAGACTTCTGCCGACGCGTTCTCGAACCGGCAAAACAGGAACTCAAGGATTTGGCTGACAAGGGATTTTGTGATTGCTACTTCGACTACAAGAAAAAATACGACCATGGACAACGTGGCGGAGAACCCGACGAATTGGTGTTCGTCATCTACAGAGCAAAAGACAAGATGAACGCCCAATTGGAGGAGATGACCGAATTGCAACGCCGCCAGTTCCAACAAATGCTCGTGCAATACTTCGGCTTCACGCCAATGAACGCCAAGCAAATGGCAAACCGTATCACGGCGGAAACCTATCCCGAGGCAATGCAAAAACTCATCGATCTCAGGCAACGGTTCGCCACCACTTATATTAATGACAAAGCAGCCTACACTTTCAAAAGTCTTGATCAGATGCTCAAGGATCGCGAAGTACCCAACACAGAAGTGGAGGAACTGAAAGAATGAGAAAGCTACTACTGAACCTACTCATGCTCACGCTCGCACTTCATCCAACGGCAGCACAGCCCACACCACACCACTACCCTAAAAGTGCCATCTTCTACAACAAGAACGGATACGGCGTAGGAAATGCCAAAGGAGCGGCATTCTACCGAATCATGACACGAGACGCCAAAGGCAGGAAAATGTTCCGCGAATACACACTCGACGGGCGACTGTGCGCCGAGAAACACTACGTTAGCATCAACCGGAAGGACGACCGTCGCACGGTGCTCACGGGAGTGGCG
This sequence comes from Prevotella rectalis, assembly GCF_900607215.1. Lineage (NCBI taxonomy): Bacteria > Pseudomonadati > Bacteroidota > Bacteroidia > Bacteroidales > Prevotellaceae > Prevotella > Prevotella rectalis. Next base: position 489,607 of record NZ_LR027820.1, on the reverse strand, counting down.
CGCACCTTCCACCGGTCGGGACGTGTGGAGTCGATCATGCGTTATAAGGGTGGGAAGGCTCATGGGCGAGCCGTCTCGTTCTATCCCAGTGGCATGGTGGGCATGAAGCTCAACTACAACAACGGATTGCTCAACGGAACCACCTACACCTACAACGAATCGGGGAAACTTGAATACACCACCGTTTGGCGTAACGGCTCAAAGGTGAGCGAACAGCGAGGAGGCCACGACAAATACATCAGCCAACAGACACACACCGACAGCTTCTGCGAAGAGTATCGGAAGGACGAGCCCCTCATCATGGCGCAGGCACAGGCCGTTGCGTCGGGAATGGACCAGCAAAAGCCCGTCGCCCGGTCAGGGGAGCGTGAGCTGCCGTCGCACAAAACCATTGCCGACGTTGCGCGGAGCGAGACCCCCGTGGCTGACAACGGCAATGTTTCGCCGAGTGGATTTGAACGGGAGAAGACCGAGTCGGAAAGACTTGCCGAGACCGTTCGCTATCCAGAGCCAGGGATTGCTGAGCCGCCGGCACACGAAACGCCAGCGACGGTTCCGCCAGTTGCAGACATCCAGTCGAAACCAACCACCAAAAAAGGAGCAAGAGCCCAGCTGAAGCGAGGCAAAGTCACCGATGCTGCCGCTGTCGGCGCCGCCACCGCCGCCCGTATCGCCACCACCCAAGTGCCGAAACCTGTACGACAAGAAGCCGAAAAACCAGCCAAGCCATCACATCCTGCCATCCCCCGTGCCAAGGGAGAGTTCTCCTTTGCCGCCCTTTACCAGCTTTTGGCAGGCGGAGAGAACCGCACCAACGAACTGACCTTCTTCGATTCGTTGGCCGCCAGTCACGGTCTCACACTGTCGCAGACCATCAAGGGTCACGGGGCGCAGAAGGAACTCGCCTACAATCATAACATGTACTACGACGATGAGTCGGGAAAGGACATCGTTTCGGGCGAGAACCCACGTCAGATGGGATTCTTCGGCGTCGGCATGGGTAACCGTTTCACCATCCAGCGCATCAATCTCTATACGAGTTCGGCCGACGAAATGACGCATTTGGCAGAGGATGCACTGGCGCAAGGGTTCACGGTGCTGGGCGGAGGAGACTTCCGTGACATGGACGGCAACTTCGTTTTGCAGCATCCCGCTCACAACAAGGCAGGCGATCCCTATGCCGTCATCGTCATCTTCACCCACGTCGATGGTGCGTATGCAGGGCTTTACCACGTGCAGTTGGAAGCAAAATAACCCCGTCTTCAAGCACCGTCAAAACAATAGATGAGCTATGACAAAGTGAAAGGTGAGCTATGACAAAGTGAAAGGTAAGCTATGACAAGGTGAAAGGTAAGGTATGACAAAATAACGGAAAACTGAAAGAGTCAGAATAGGATTATGGAAATCAGACAACTCAAATATTTTTTGATGGTAACAGAGACGTTGAACTTCTCGACAGCAAGTCGCCGACTGTTCATTTCGCAAAGCAATCTGTCGCAGCAGATCAGCCAACTCGAACAGGAAGTCGGTCAACCCCTCTTCGAGCGCAACAGTCATGAGGTTCATCTCACAGAGGCGGGACGTGAATTTGCACCAGTGGCGCGCAAAGCCATAGACTCCGTGACCGAATGCATGGAGCACATGACCGATTTGCAGAGCCTTCGGACGGGAGAGCTGAACATCGGTGTGACCTTCTCTTTCGCTTCCATCGTCACCAAAGCCGTTATCGCCTTTCTCAGGCAATACCCCAAGGTGAAACTCAACATCCGTTACGACTCGATGGAGGAACTGATGGAGATGCTCAAGCAACGAGAGATAGACATTATGCTGGCTCTCAGCTCACCGAAAGGCGACGCAGCCATCGACCGCCGCCCACTTTTCGCCAACCGGCTGGCTGTCATCGTCAGTCGCAACCATCCCCTCTACCATGCCGATGGCATCACCCTCGACGAGCTTCAGCACTACGACCTTGTGCTCCCTTGCCGTGGATTGCAGGCCCGCAACACATTCGAGAAACTCATTGAGCGCACCGACTACAACTACAACGTGAAGGTGGAAGTCAACAACGTCAGCCTTTTGCTCGATCTTATCAGTCATGCCAAATACGCCACCATACTGGCGGAATCGACTATCATCAAGAGCCACGACCTCAGAGCAATCCCCATCATCGCCGAGGGCAATGAAATCAGCGGATGCATCCACCTGCTCAAGGGCGCATACGTGAAGTGTTCGACACAGGAGTTCATCAAAATGATTACCCAGACCACAGCGGTCATGGTGCAGCGGGCCTTGGATTGAGTCGCCTGAGACCATCGTTGCCACCTGCTATTAGTTTCAATGATACCAGCAATCGGTAGAATCAGTAAACAATGATTCTGCCGATTGTCGTAAATCCATACCTTTGCCACAGATTTACAATTATCAATTTAATTTTGAAATATAAAAGGATATGGATTTATTGCAGAATCTTTTTTGTGGATTCCCTGATTTTTGGGGCGGCGGAGTGGCTCATTCTGTCCTGATTGTGTCAATCGTGATGGCTCTTGGGCTGCTCTTGGGCAAAATCAAAGTCAAGCAAGTGTCGCTGGGACTTGCCTGGGTGTTGCTCGTCGGCATACTCTTCGGGCAGTTCAACATGACCCTTGAGCCCAACTTACTCCACTTTGTGAAGGAACTTGGGTTGATCATCTTCGTCTTTGCCATCGGCCTTCAGGTAGGCCCCGGTTTCTTCTCGTCGTTCCGTCGCGGAGGTCTTGCACTCAACGGACTGATGCTGATGGTCCTTGCCATGAGCATTCTGATAACGCTCATTATCAAGTATGTCGCCAATATCCCCATGCCCACCATGGCAGGCATCCTCTCCGGTGCGGTCACCAATACCCCGGCGCTCGGTGCGGCACAACAGGCAACGACCGACATCTTCGGCATTGACGCACCAAAGATTGCCATCGGCTATGCCGTCACTTATCCCATGGGTGTGCTGGGCGTTGTTCTCTCATTCATTATCCTTCGCTACGTGCTGCGCATCAATCTCCGAAAGGAAGAGGAAAATGCCTTTCGCGGACTCGGCAGCACAGAGAGGTTGAGCATTCGCCACATCACCGTCGAGGTGGACAATGAGCGAATCATCGGCAAGACGATAGGCGAAATCAGCCAGTTTGCCAAGTGCGACTTCATGGTCACACGCATTGTGTTCAAGGACGATGACTCAACATGCCACATTGTTTCAGGAAACACCATGCTACACGAGGGCGATCGTATCGGCGTGGCTATCGCTCCGAAGGACGTTGCCATCATGAAGGCACTCTTCGGACAAGTAATTGACTTCGACTGGACGAAGTTCGACAGCATCATGAATGTAAACCGATTCTTGGTTTCCAATACTTTACTAAACGGCAAGGCCATTAAGGAACTCAATATCAGGTCGCGCTTTGGGGCAAACGTGGCGAAAGTAACCCGCAACGGTATCGACTATGTTGCCGTTCCTGACTTCGTGTTGCAGACTGGTGACGTGCTGACCGTCGTTGGCACAGAAAACGCACTGGCACACACCGACTCTGAAGTGTCGAAGCGCAACAATCGCACTTCCTACGGTGACCTTATTCCTATCTTTATAGGCATAGCCTTCGGCTGTGTGCTCGCCCATATTCCTTTCATCATTCCAGGACTGCCGCAGCCTATTAAGTTCGGACTGGCTGGCGGACCAATGATTATCGCCATACTGATGGGCTATTTCGGAACGAAGCATCATCTGCTGAACATCGCCACTTTCTCATCGGGCAACATGCTGCGTGAAATCGGCATCACGATGTTCCTCGCCTGTGTGGGATTGCAGGCCGGTCGCGATTTCATCTCAACCGTTGTCACTGCCGAAGGGCTGCAGTGGGCAGGCTATGGACTGGCCATCACCATGCTGCCGATACTCATCGGGGGCATCATCGGCCGCTATTTCATGCACCTCAACTTCTTCACGCTGATGGGAGTGCTGTCGGGTGGCAACACGAACCCTCCGGCACTGGCCTATGCTAACGAACTGACTTCCACCGATGTACCGTCTATCGGCTACACGATTGTTTACCCCTTGGCCATGATTCTGCGCATCATCATCATTCAGGTGCTCATCATGTCTATCGTCTAAATAAAACGTTTACAACATGCAAGGAGACAAATCCTCAAAGCCCGAAAGATCGATGGAACTCGACGAGCTGCTGCTTCACGAGGAAGCGGCGCTGCGACGACAGGCCATTGATGACGAACGAAACATGACAGAGCACGAACTGCGCCGCAAACTCAACCTACTTGTGCGCACAGGTGCCATCCTCATGTCGAGCAATGCCGACTGTAACAGAATCATGCGTAACCTACGACGCTGCGAGGCTTTCCTCGGACTGCCTGAGGAGTATGTTCACATTCACCTTGACTACGACATCATCATGGTGAATATCAGCGACGAGCGACACTCGTTCTCCAAATACCAGCGGTGCGACCACCACGTCATCGAGTTCACTGTCATTTCGCGCGTCAGCAAGATGCTTTGGCAGGCGCTGCGTGAGGACTGGAGTCTCGATAGGTACGAAGAGGAACTCGATGCACTGAGCCACGTGCCGAAGAACTACACCCCTTGGATGATAGCCGTGGCCGCTGGCTTTGCGTGTGGTGGCTTCTGTGTGCAGTTCGGGTGCGACTGGACGGCCTTCTTCTATGCGTCGCTGCCCGCCATACTGGGCTTCAGACTGAAGATGTGGCTGGCACGGCACGACATTAACACCTATGTGGCAATAGCTGTCAGTGCCTTTTTAGCCACCATACTGGCCTGGCTCACTTCCTTTCTGTCGCTCGACCCGGAGATTGCGGCGAGCGTTCCGGCATTCATGCATAGTGCCACGCCCTACCATCCGTTGATGGCCTGCACGCTGTTCATCGTCCCTGGTGTGCCGCTCATCAACTTTGTCAGCGACATGGTGAGCAACCATGTGTCGGTGGGTGCGACAAGGGCCTACACTACGTTGATGATGCTGCTCGCCATGTCGTTCGGAATTGTGCTGGCCATTCAGATTTGCGGCATCGACAACTTTGTGAAGGACCTCAGCATGACGCCCCACAACACTTATTTCGACTATGCTTTGGCAGCGGCCATCTCGGCGATGGGTTTCTCAACCATCTACAACACGCCGCGGCGCATACTCCCTGTGCTGGCCATTTCAGGCATCATTGCCGTCTGCACGCGCAACTTCGTCAACCTTGGGGAGAGCAACGGCAACGTGGGACTCGACCAGGGCATCATCATCGGCTCGTTCGTCGGCTCGGCACTCATCAGCCTTATTGCCACCCGGCAGATGGTGTGGCACAACATTCCCCATCAGGTCATAGCCATTCCGGCGGTCATTCCCATGATTCCCGGTGTGCTCATGTATCGCTCGCTCTTCGGTTTCATTGAGATGACGGGCGTCGTCGGCGAGCTGACGGTGGCCTTCAACTACGGCATCAAGGCCAGTCTCGTCATCCTGTTCATAGCGCTGGGAGTGGCTATACCCAATATTTTCGTCAGACGGATGATTGAACCGAAGTCGATGCTGCGCCTGCTCAAACTCGTTCAGGCACGTCGCACGAAGCACAACGAGATGACTCATCTGTCGGAACTCTCGTAGTGGTAGGCGAGGGGGCAGATACTGACTGACGATTTTTACCTAACTGTGTTGTCGGCGGAGCACTGTGTCGCGATAATCCGTAAACTACTGACATGGTGACTTGAAAAAGCGGCATTGCTTCCGCCACACTTCAAAGCCTACACAGTGTCAGCGTACGATTCTTATTGGATTGTACGCTGTTTTCTTTCAACCCAAATCGCTTATTAGAATTTTTCAATGTTGTATGGCAGTGAGAAATCTTTTATCTTTTTCTCAATAGTGCCCTAAATGATTTTGTGGAAGCCTAATGCAAGGTCGTATCAAATCATGAGCTTGGACGTATTTTCTTGCAATGGTAAATAACACATATTCCTTCATGACCCCAAAATTCGTATTCATGCGATGGTAAACAAACGCTTGATAGCGAACATTCTCTTCGACCATCATCAGGAAATTATATTACAAAAGCTACGTCCGGAACACCATTCATAATCTATTGATAATCAGAATGATATTAATTCCGATTTAAAAGCTTAGCTTTTGCACTCCAATCCATGACCTTTTGCATTGCAAAAGCTTACCTTTTGGAAAGCAAAAGCTAAGCTTTGAATAGACGAACGAAGAATAATTAGGACATTATTGAATTTTTCCCATATAACCGGGAAGGATTTTCGCGTCTTCAATGACCCGGCTAAATAAAGAATATGCTTGTCTTTTGTATTACCCGGACAGACTCATCATCAAACTAATAACATTCTCTGTCGGAAGTGCTTCCAACTTTTTCTTAATTTTGCTTTCGATATTGGTATTTAATAGTTCATTCGTTTATAACATCTGGCCAAGAAATCCCAGTTTTCCACTACCAATTTCCTCGCTTCTGCTTTATTACCGTTTGTCGTGGGAAACATAAGATTGGCGAACATATTGTGATTGAAAAGGTATTCCAGCATTTCTTGTGAAAATAGATTTATAAAGGTGTGCCAACAGCTATCCACGTCTATGGTCGGATCGTAATAGGGATTGTTTTTATCACTGATACATTGTGCTACATTGGTTATGGTTTCAAATTCTTTGTGTTCATCGGGAATGAAAACAATAATATTCTTTTCATTTATTTTTGTCCTCCCTGTGATTTGTTACTAAGCTTACAGCCGGGACATCCATCACAAACTCCTTTTTTTATCTTAAGAGTTTTGACAATAAGCGCAATGGCATAAGTTAACGAAGCCAACAAAACAACAGTGATAATGATGTATTGCAGAAACATTTGTCTTAATTCATTAATTGCAGTTGTTATTATATTTAATTCATAAGTTCAATGCGCAAATCGGATAAATCAAATCGGGTCATCTAATTTATCTTTAGAGAATAGGTTGTCGGCAGCTTTCATTTCGTCCTCATCAAACCATTGACTTAGCTTTTTATGCGCTTTATTCTTCACGTCTTCATCCACTTCTCCCCATATCTTATGAAGGACGTAAATCAAAACAGCGAGATCATCACCCAGACCTGTAATCGGTATTGCATCCGGAATCACGTCCAATGGGGTAATCAAGTAACCCAATGCACCTATTATAATTGCTTTGTCTTTGATTGAGATTTTGTCGCTCTCCATTGAATAGAAAAGTATTAAAGCGGCATAAACCAATTTAGCACCGGATCTCTTCGCGATACGCTGAATTTTATCTATAAACCCTGTCTTTGAAAAGCGGTTCGTATATTTGGTTAAATCTGGTAATTCCATATTCATTAAAGGTTTTGTTTCTTGAAAAGATATTCTACTCGCTAATTATCCCTTTACCGTTTGATAGTCAATAACTTTGTCCACATAATTCTTCGCATAAGGATACTTTGTATTTACCACTTTTATTTTTCGCTGTACGTTCAACTTAGATAAGATTTTATAAACGAGAAATAATACCAATCCTATTCCAATCGCCATCAGAACATTATAGAACCCCTTAAAAGGGAGAGTTTGATCTGGAAAGGCAGATAGCACAATGATTGGTAAAAAAATAAGAAATCCGGCAATCGTATATTGAGATCTCTCACTCCCTGCACTATCTAAAGCTGCCTGATACTCAAAGAGATAATCCGCAAGTTCTTCTTCACTTAGCTGTGAAGGCCGTTGAGGGAATGTGGCATCATGTTCATTGTTCTTTATTTTACTTTCAACCTGATGTTGAAAGTCATACAAAGCAGTTCTATATTCCTGTGAAAACTTCATGTTCATTGTGTGTTGGAAAATCTCATCATCTCTCTCCCATTTTCACGAGAGAGAGATGTGAGTAATAAAATAAGCAGCACCCCTATAAGCCGGGTTCGGTTTTTTCATTTTCTTTCGAAAGATGAAAACATCTGTCATCTATCTGTCTGACGAGTCGCCTCATACAGTATAGCGTTCTACCCTCCGTTGTAACATAGTTTCGAGCGGGCAACTCTCAAACAACGGTTTACATGAACTTGCAGCTCCTGAACGGTACGAGCAGACAGTTACCTATCTTGCCCGGTGGTCTCTTACACCACCTTCTCACCCTTACCACAGTTGATGGCGGTTATTTTCTTCTACCTATATCTACTGTTGCCAATAGCTTCTACTTTCAGAAGCAGGATGCCCTATGCTGCCCGGACTTTCCTCTCGTATAAAAATACCAGCGACAGAACCAGGGTACTACCTAAGTATTTCTTTGCAAAGATAATGTATTTCGTATAAAAAGCAAAGGATATTTGTTTTTTTTAGGCAGTTTCCTTAATGATTTTTCAAAAAGTATAAGAAGTTGTTTTCACTAAAGCAAAAAAATTCCTGATCAAAAACATGAGACGAAAACATAACAAGGGTTTTAATACTATTGGCAGACAACACCTGCAAGTTCCAAAACGAAGTGCAATAAAAGAGTAGCCCTCGCCGAGAGATGCAGACGTTCTCGAAGCGTAGCGAGAGGTTGTCTGCATCTCTCGGCGAGGAAAAAAAACAACCAGCAATACAAATAAAAAAGGGAGACCTCTGTCTCCCCAAGATTAATTAACTTTGTATTGTGAAATATCATCAATTAACCTCGGAGCAAAGGTCGCAAATTTTCGCCTTACTCCAAAAGAAAACAGGGAGAAAAGAGATTGCCACAATCGTCGGCATCAGTCAGTCAACACTATCACGTGAAATCAAACGCAACAGCACGCCATCAGAAAAGTATATCTGGACAAAGGCGCACGATATGGCTATGCAGCGCAGAAAGAGAACGGTAAAGAACGCCAGGCTCTCTAACGAATTAGTCTGGAGAATTAAGGAATATATCACCAATGACCAGTGGTCTCCACGACAAATATCAGGTTATCTGCGCAAGAATGAGGGAATAAAGGTGTCCCACCAATCCATTTATAATATCATTCATAATGATACAACAGGGGAACTTGCCAAACACACAAGGCATAAGATGAAATACAGGCATCGTCCCAAGGGCAGGCATTTTCCAATTAAAGACAGGTTGAGTATCCATGAAAGAAGTAAGGAAGTTGACGGGAAGAGATTTGGAGATTTTGAGATGGACTTGATCGTAGACCCTGACCAGCATGCCATACTCACACTGGTAGAGAAATCCACCAATATGCTGCTTATGCAGAAACTGCCATTTGGGAAGCAGGCAAAGCCTCTGGCAAAGGTAGTTAGAAAACTGCTGCTACCATACAAGGACATTCTGAAGACCATTACAACAGACAACGGACCTGAATTTGCGGCACATAAGGATATTACCAAGTTCTTGGGCGTGCCCGTATACTTCGCTGATCCATATTGTTCTTGGCAAAAGGGAGCTATTGAGAATACAAATAAACTAATCAGACAATATATACCGAAAAAGGATTCGTTTGAACATTACACAGACAAGAGAATTATGTCGATACAAAAGAAATTGAACGAAAGACCGAGAGAAAAATTAAACTTTTCTACTCCAAAGTGTGAATTCTTCAAATACGTTTTATAATTTTGCACTTGCTGGTTGACTCTGCGGCCGNNNNAGACAAGAGAATTATGTCGATACAAAAGAAATTGAACGAAAGACCGAGAGAAAAATTAAACTTTTCTACTCCAAAGTGTGAATTCTTCAAATACGTTTTATAATTTTGCACTTGCTGGTTGACTCTGCGACCGCAATTGAAAAGGAAAGAGCGAGTTTTTGAAATAGATATCCATCTCGCATTCAATATAAAGTTGTATCTTTGCAATATGAACTGGAAACGCTATAGCATCATCCTGTGCCTTCTGCTCCTTACACTGCCATTGATTCATGCGCAAAACGAGGACTGGGGCGGGCTGAAAACAAAAATGACAGAAAGACAACTGCTAAACATGGCAGACGCTGCGCTCGTTGTAGGCAACCGCCCTGACAGCGCACTGATTTACAACATCATGCTAATCACTAAACTCCAACACAAAAAACGACTTACCACCGAGGAAAAACGCTACATCGCCATAGGCTACAACCGAAGCGGATTCATCTATATGTTCTATCTTTTCGACTACGCCAGTGCCATGGAGTGCCTCATAAAAGCTAACCAATATTGCGAAGACGAAAAACTGCGCATTTCCATCAATCAAAACATGGGACACCTCTATAGCCTTTATGCCGTATGCTTCCCATCGGCAAACAACGTCGAAGCGGCACGCCACTACTACCGAAAGGCTTTCAACAAGGCACTACAGATGAAAGACTGGACAAACATGGTGTCCTCGTTCATCAACTTCTGGAACTTCGGACTGGAAAAAGAAAACATCAACGCATTCAGGAAGCAGACCGAATTGTTTGAACAAACAAACATCACCAAGCCCACACCACACCAGCAATATGCCCGAATGATGCTGAAAGTGGTCAGAGCGCTACAAAAAAAACGCTACGCAGAAGCCACCGCCATATTGAAAAAACAAATGAAATACGGAAGGAACAGCATAGACGATCGACTGCGATGCGCCTCATGCTGGCACATAGCAAGCATATATAAAATGGCTGGACAACCAGACTCTGCACTCGCCTACTCCCTGAAACTAGAACAAATGGGCAGAACCTTGAAACTAAAAGACGTGGAAACCGATGCCGACAAACTGCTCTGCGCACTGTTTAACGAAAAAGGAAAGAAAGAAAGCGCCGACCGATACCAACTGGCATACTACAGAAATCGGGACTCACTGCTCATTGCCAACAACCTCAACAGCGTGAAAAACAACCATCTGCTTAGCAACGTGCGCAGCCTTGCAAACGAAGTGAGCAACCTAAAACAAAAACGCCGACTGCAAAACCTATTGGCACTCCTTAGCGCTGGCATCGTACTCATAACCATAGCTTTTCTCATTATACTATTCAGAAAAAACAGACGACTGAAGAATCAAAACATCACTCTCTATCAGAGAATGCAACTACAAATTGCCGGCGGCAAACCAAAATACAGCAAAAGCAACCTCGACGAAGAAGGAAAATCCATGCTCAGGCAGAAAATAGAAAAAGTAATGAAAGAATCGGAAGAGATCTACAACGAGGATTTCAGCATCGAACAGTTGGCAAAACTATGCCATGCCGGGAAAAAGGACATATCACAAGTCATCAACGAAAAGTTCGGACAATCCTTCATTCTGCTCCTGAGCGAATACAGAGTTAAAGAAGCGTGCCGTCGCATGAACGATATAACCAACAGCCAACGATTCACACTTGAATCCATCGGACACAGCGTAGGCTTCAAGGCAAGAGAAAGCTTTTCGAGAGCCTTCAAAAGAGTTACTGGATTGTCACCATCAGATTATCAGAAAATAGCAAAAACACATACAAAAGCCTAAAATTGTGTGATTTTTTATGTAAAGTCACACAATTTTCCATTTTTTTATTAATCTTTTAAGCATAATTGTTTAATTTTGTAACTGACGAACCGCAGCGTTCTATCGCACGAAGACGGCATTCAAACCATCGTGCAGACAATCCGATTCGTACATAACAATAATAATAAAACACTTATGAAAAATTTTATCCATGCATTTCTCCTGCTGACAGCATTGGCATTGGCAGGCTGCGAAACAGACGAAACACGGGCAGTGATACCCGACCTATCGGTAACTGCCATTGAAACCGGAACAGAATCATTCATGTTCAGCGTTGAAGGAAACCCGACCGAAGCCGGAGCATACATCTGCCAACTTGCAACAGAAAAAGCTCCCACACCTGCCACAATACTCAAAGACGGACAGGCACTGTCGCTGCAAGGCGGGAAACAGGAAGTAACCATCAACAACCTCCTCCCCGAAAAAGACTACGTCGTATATATAGCAGTACGCAACGTAACGGAAGTGAAAACTACAACACTCGCATTCACAACTCGAAAAACATACGCCTACGATGTAGAGTTGAAAGAGGGATGGATACAGTACTACGGAGACTTCTATAAAAACAACGTAGGCTATTACATGCTGGCTTTTACCGATGGCCCCATAAGCACATCAGGACTCCCAACCCGCGTGAACGACCATGCACTTCGTCTCTTCATAGGCGACGTCCTCTCAAACGACAGTCGGAACGCGAAACTGAATCCAGGCACCTATCATCTGTCTGACGGACACGAGGTAGGCACAGCCGATGCTTTCAACTGTAACTTCGTAATCGCAACAGAAGTAAAAGACGGAGTGGCATCAAACGGATACGAATACAAAATCGTTGACGGAGACGTAAAAGTTGATCGCACAAAAGACGACGTCTATACATTTGACGCTGACCTGAAGATTGAAGACAACGGCGTAGAGAAAAACATCAAATGCCACTTCAGCGGAAAGCTCCCATTCACCTGCCTTGACCCAGCAGTTTACAACCCACTGGAGAAAGACGTGAACGTAGTTCCAACCAACATGTCAGGCAACTACTCCAAAGACAAAGCCGGACAGTACGGAACATATAATCTGACATTCTACAACACGCCTACCGACCAAGGCGGATTCATCTCAGGAGCAGGCGATTTACTTAACCTCACACTGCTCACACCTTACAGTCCATCCATGGACATCAGCAAATTGGCAGGCACATACGACAAGGTAGTGACGTCCGCCCCTGGCATAACCCTACAACCATTTACAATCATCGCAGGTCTGTACGGAGAAGTATTCGGAATGTATGTCCCACAAGGAACTTATTATACCCGCATCGGCAATGCACTCGACTATGAGTCAATAGGTCTGGTGAGTGGAGGAAAAATTACCATTACCACCAAGGGAACAGACATCACGGTCAAGGCTGATCTGACAACACCACAGGGTAAGCACATCACCATTGACTATACAGGCCCCACATCAGGAATTGCCGACTACAGTCAATACGCAAAACCCGGAGTCCTCGGAGTCAGAAAAAACAACATCCTGAGAAAAGTCATGCCCCGAAAAAGCATCAACAATTCATTTTTTAACAAATAAGCGAACACGATTATGAAACAGATAAGAAAAATCATGCTATTCATGATTCTCGGCACAGCAATGCTTTTTGCTTCATGCGAAGATGAGAATGTAATACAAAACTCAATACTCGAAATTGACAAAACAGAAATAAAAGCCCCCGTAGAGGGAGCAAAAATAAACATCAAGGTCACATCAAACGTGGCATGGACTATCTCATCGAAACAAGGATGGGCCGTTCCTGAAATTACAAACGGAGAAGGCACACGAGAAGTAGAAATCAATATAACGGAAAACCTGTACAGAGATGAGCGAAAAGACATTCTCACCCTCGCAACAGTAGATGGAACACAAACGAAAACCATCGAAATAGTACAGGAGACTGCTCAGAAACCTGATGAGAACTACGCTTACAAACTTCCCGTCGTATTTCATGTCATCTACCGAGACGCCAAAAACGAAAAGCAAAACTTAAGAGAAGGATACCTGAAAGAAGTGCTATCCGATGTAAACAAAATATGGAAAGAAGCCGCACCTCACCTCAATGTGGAATTCGTTATGGCGACAGAAACACCCAATGGGGTCACAATGGCTGAGCCAGGAGTACACAGAGTACAATGGAACATCGATAAAATAGACTACAAACGGTTCATGGGATATACAGAAGCTGCTCCAAAACGCTACAGAGACCTGTTGTGGGATCAAAACCGCTACGTGAACATCTGCCTGTACAACTTCTCTGATCCGGATATAACCGGTGTCACAACACTTCCATATACCATAGCTCCCGACGCGCTCGACGGTCTGGAAAAACTTCCAAACAACATTGCGCCGACCGAATTGCCCATCTCATATTGCGTCAGCGTAAACAGCCTCTACGCTTACACCAAACCCGGAAACAGCCTCGAAAGCACCAACTTCGTGTCAACCATCGCTCACGAATTAGGACACTACCTCGGGCTGAGACACGTGTTTGGAGAAGATGCCAATATGAAAACCGACTACAACGAAGACAGCGACTTCTGTAAAGACACACCCACCTATAACCGTAAGAAATACCTGAAGGAGCTTTCAAAATACAAACTGGCACATCCAAAATTCACACAGGAGGACGTAAACAAGTGGATATTGAGAACCAACAGCATTACAGGCGAACAGTTCACATCGAACAACATAATGGATTACTATTGGACGCTCAGAAACAAATTTACAGAAGAACAAGCCAAAAGAATGCAATACGTATTGCTGCACAGTCCGTTCGTACCAGGACCGAAAATTCGCACAGCTAAACAGAAAATCGTTTCCAAGCGAAACTTCAAAATGCCCGTACGACACGCCATCTGTCAGTAATCACACACAACAGAAAGAAATAAACAAAAAATCAAACCACCCGGAACGCACCATCTTGTTTCGGGTGGTTTTATATTGGGTACTGGGTAGTGTCCTTAAACATGTGTAATTCATCTTTCCTTTCTCTGTACTTCCACTGCTTTTTATTCTTTTCTTTCCGGCTTTTGAATTGATATCAACAATTATCAGCGAGAGAGTAATCGTACTATACATACAAAACTTCGTTCACAAAGGAAAAATATAATGGTTGCAATTACTCTTAGCAAAAACGGTGTTGATGTTGATTTCAATATTGTTTCTTCTGTATTTGGCAAAAGGGAAAGTAATGTTGTAAACTGGATAAACAAAGGCTGTCTTACCTATATAAACAAAGAAAAAGCTCTGCAAGCCAAGGTGCTATCTATGTTTCAATAAATGATAAAAATTTATTACTGTCCGCTAAACATCCCACATTTTTTATGAATTAGGGCTGACACTTCTCACGAGGTATCAGCCCTTTTTGTTATCTTTGCTTTTGTTTCCAAACTCAGATAACATGGGCAAAAGTACACATTTCTTCGGACAGCCGGTATATGGTCAGCTGATAAAATCTCTCGACCATGATAAAATAGTTGAAATAAGC
>NZ_LR027820.1:473270-474294 GCF_900607215.1 Prevotella rectalis | reverse complement strand
GACTTCTCTGATGGCATGGATGTTCTCATTTGGATGGTTCTCCTGTACTTCCTGTTGAGCCTTTCAATCCAGTTGGTCGTATATATGCACCTCTGCACTTGAGCCGGGAAGTCCATATACGTGAAATAGGCACTGTTGCGTTCGGCCTTGTATTTTCTTAGTGCAGGATATTTCCTTTCCCATTTCTCGACAAAGGTAATGAATTGTTCGTATCCCTGCAAGGAATTCATCTCGTTGTTCTCCAATTGGAACACCTCACTGAGCTGCTGCGCCATTACCAGTTTGTCTTTATGTGATGCGCCGCTGAGTATCTGTCGCTTAACGTGTGCCACGCAGAACTGGTGTGCGGCACCGGGAAAGGCTGCACAGACGGCATTCTCTATTCCTTGCAATGCATCGGAAACAACTAAGTCTATCTGTTCGACGCCTCTTTGCTTCAAGGCCTCAAGCTCGTCTTTCCAGCAAAGAGCCCCTTCTGTGGGATGATTGACAACCGTGAGCACCTCCCTGCTGCCGTCTTCTAATACCCCCAGAATGGTATAGTAGGCTTCCTTGGACACCTGTCTGTCCCTACGGGTGGAAATAAAGGTGGCGTCGATATAGACGGCTAAGTAGTGGGAGGAAAGGCTACGGCAAAGCCACCGTTCGACGTCCTCACGGCAGCTGCCGGCAAGATGCGATACCTGCTGCTTGCTGTAGGAACGACCATAGACGCAATTTGAAATCTCGCCTATCTGCTCCGTGGTAAGACCTTTGGTGTAGAGGAGATTGAACAATTTGGCACGTTCCTCGCTTTCGCTGCGTATCAACCCTAAGAGAATGGGATAGAAGTTTCCGCTACGACTGCGCGGAATACGGAGCGAGAACTCAAAGCCGTGACTGTACCAACGACGAGAACGGAAACCATTGCATTGCTCATGGGCATTTTCGCTGACGAACAACTCTCGTTCATGATACATCAGGGAGTTCATGATTAATGACTGAAGGGTAACAAAACCCTCGCTGCTGCTTGTGTAATTCGAAA
>NZ_LR027820.1:470027-471253 GCF_900607215.1 Prevotella rectalis | reverse complement strand
AGAGGTATCGTATGGCTCATAAAGAAACGAATTTGACAGACAATGAGATATTGCGCCAGAAGATAGTGAACCTCCAACACGCATTGTCTTTGGAGAAGATGCGCAGCCGTGCCTATGAGAAACTCATAGAGATAGCCGAATCCGAGGAGGGTATCAGCATCTTAAAAAAAGATGGTGCCAAACAGTAACGGCGCTGCGTGAGGAGTTTCCCGGTGTATCCGTGGAATTCCTCTGTGGGCTGTTTGGCAAGAAACGCCAGTGGTATTACGCAAGCAGCAAGCTTGTGATTTCTGAGCGGCAAAGGCGTAAACTGATAGTTGACAATGTACTCTACTATCGTGCCTGCTGTCCCGGGATAGGCGGTGTGAAACTGCACGTCCTCCTCAAGTCGGAGCTAGGTGAAGATGTTACTCATGGTCGCGACTCCTTCTTAAAACTACTTGCTTCAGAAGGACTTATGCTTCCCAAGAACAAGCGAAGACGTACAACGGACTCCAATCATCCTTATAGGAAGTATCCTAATCTTGTACAAGGTGTTACGGCAATGTATGCTAACCACATTTGGGCAGCCGACATAACCTACGTTTGGATTTACGGCAACGTCCTGTACCTCCATCTCATTACAGATGTTTACTCACATGCTGTCATAGGCTGGTGCTTATCCGAAACCATGGAGGCTATAAATACGAAGGAGGCATTGCTAATGGCAGTTAAGGCAGCCGGAGGAGGCAACCTCTGCGGAACGATACACCACTCTGACAGAGGTTCGCAATACGCCTGCCACCTATATGTTGAAACTCTTATGTGCCACCATATCAGGGTTAGTATGACAGAACGGTACAATCCTACGGACAATCCTGTGGCGGAAAGGACGAATGGAACCTTTAAGGTTGAGTGGATTTACCAGCAGGAGATGTACCGAGATTATGACCAGGCCAACATGGAAATCTCCAAGGCAATAGCCTTCTACAACTACAGACGACCGCATATGAGCATAGGAATGAAATGTCCGATGGATGTCTATAGAGGCGAACAGCCCGGGAGAAATCTTTGGAAAAAGAGATAAATGCTTGCAAAAAAGAAAAATATAAAGTATCTTTGGAACGCCGAAAATATGGCGAACGACGGTCTTATGCCATCTTCACCAAAGGTCCCAGGGGGCATCGAGCCCCCTAAGACCTTGCCGAAAATATGACGGAACTTAGGTGTTGTCCATCTTCTTTTAT
>NZ_LR027820.1:419189-470016 GCF_900607215.1 Prevotella rectalis | reverse complement strand
TGGAACGCCGAAAATATGGCGAACGACGGTCTTATGCCATCTTCACCAAAGGTCCCAGGGGGCATCGAGCCCCCTAAGACCTTGCCGAAAATATGACGGAACTTAGGTGTTGTCCATCTTCTTTTATGCAAGTGCACTGACTTCAAATTTAAACTATATAATGTTAATGTCAAGTCATTCAGTAAATAAGAAAATATTTGACAAGTAAAACAGAAATACATCGTCAGATCTGACAAGTGAATTCAGGAAAAGACATTATTCTTCATTCATCTATCCAAAGCTAAGCTTTCACTTTCCAAAAGCTAAGCTTTTATAATGCAAAAGGTCATGAATTGGAGTGCAAAAGCTAAGCTTTTAAATTGCGATTAATATCACTCTGATTATCAATAGATTATGAATCGTGCCTCGGCATGCAGTTTTGTAATATAATTTCGTAGTGATGGTCGAGTCGAATGTTCGCTATCAAGCGTCTGTTTCCCATCACCTGAATAGAAATTGGAGACATAAGGAAGTAATGCGCTATATTATGGTTAGAGATAAAACATGTCAAGTCGTGGTTTATGCAATGTTTTGTGAGTTTTTCTAAAAAATATTTAGAACACTATTGGGCACAGCCACATAAAATTTGGAGTTATGGACGTTTTGAAGTATCTTTGCAGCCATGATTGATACAACATCTTTTCAAGGGAAGACGGCAAAATTCTATACATTAGGCTGTAAACTGAATTTTTCAGAGACCAGCACGTTTGCACGTACCTTGTTTGATATGGGGGTTCGCGAAGCACAAAAGAATGAAAAAGCTGACATTTGTTTAATAAACACATGTTCTGTAACCGAGATAGCAGATCATAAATGCAGACAAATCATTAACAGAATGGTTCGCCAAAATCCCGACGCATTCATTATAGTTACAGGCTGTTATGCACAGTTGGAAAGCGAACAAGTAGCGAAGTTAAAAGGAGTAGATTTAGTTTTGGGAAGCAATGAAAAAGCAGATTTAATTCAGTATTTAAGCGATGCGTGGAATCATTTATCCCAAGAAGAGGCTTCCGGACAAAATATCTTTCGTGAACCCTCGATTCATTCCGTTAAAACAAAAGATATAAAAAAGTTTCAACCAAGCTGTTCAAAAGGAAACCGAACGCGTTATTTCTTGAAGGTGCAGGATGGGTGCAATTACTTTTGTACCTATTGTACCATTCCCTATGCCAGAGGACTTTCAAGAAATCCTACCATAGCGTCTCTTGTCGCACAAGCTGAAAAGGCAGCTCTTGAAGGAGGTAAAGAAATAGTACTCACGGGTGTTAATATTGGCGATTTCGGCAGAACCACAGGTGAAACTTTTCTTGACCTTGTGAAAGCATTGGATCAGGTGAATAGGATTAAACGATTTCGCATCAGTTCACTTGAACCAGACCTTATAGACGATAGGCTCATAGACTATTGTGCTACTTCTCGAGCGTTCATGCCTCATTTTCACATTCCATTACAAAGTGGTTCAAATGAAGTATTGAAATTAATGCATCGCCGGTACGACACGACTCTCTTTGAACACAAGATAAAATTGATTAAAAAGAAAATGCCTGACGCCTTCATCGGTGTGGACGTAATGGTAGGTTGCAGAGGCGAACGACCTGAAAACTTTGAAGAATGTTTTCAATTTATTCGTTCATTGCCCATTTCACAACTTCATGTTTTC
The DNA here is from genome assembly GCF_900607215.1 of Prevotella rectalis. Lineage (NCBI taxonomy): Bacteria > Pseudomonadati > Bacteroidota > Bacteroidia > Bacteroidales > Prevotellaceae > Prevotella > Prevotella rectalis. Next base: position 468,317 of record NZ_LR027820.1, on the reverse strand, counting down.
CCCTATTCGGAGCGTCCCGGAACTTCTGCCCTTTCCATACCCTATAAAGTAGATGAGAGCGAGAAGAAGAAAAGAGCACATCAACTTTTAAGGCTTTCCGATGAAATGACAACCGCTTTTTACAAACAGTACATCGGACAAGAAAGCGAGGTGCTTTTCGAGAAAGCAGTGAAAGGCAAAGTTATGCACGGATTTACCAAAAATTATATTCGTGTGGAGCTTCCCCCGGCACAAGTAAAGGAAGAATATGACAATCAAATTATGAAAGTAAAATTAGGGGATTTCAATTTTAACAAAACAGCATTAAAGGTTGAAACAATATGAGAATCTCCATAGTCATACTTAATTGGAATGGACAACACATGCTTGAAAAATATTTGCCCACCGTGGTCAGGTATTCACAAGGAGCGGAAATAATCATAGCCGATAATGCTTCTACCGACAATTCCGTTGAATGGCTTACGAAAGCCTATCCCGACATAAGAATTATTCAATTGTCCCACAATTATGGTTTCGCAGGAGGATACAATCGAGCATTAAAGCAGATAGAAAGTGAGTATTATCTGCTTTTGAACAGCGACGTAGAAGTAACTCCAAACTGGTTACAACCACTTTTATCAGAAATGGATAGACGGAAGGACATAGTTGCATGCCAACCAAAAATACTTTCACTTCTAAGTAGATCGCATTTTGAATATGCAGGGGCATCAGGGGGTGAACTCGATAAATATGGATATCCTTTTTGTAGGGGTAGAGTTTTTGAGACTGTGGAGCAAGACTTAGGGCAATATGACGATGAGGTGGAAATATTTTGGGCAACGGGCGCCTGCTTGATGATTCGTGCAGAAGCCTTTTGGGCTGTTGGTGGATTCGATGAACGTTTTTTCGCTCATAACGAAGAAATAGACTTGGCGTGGCGATTGCAATTAAACGGGGGGCGAATCTATTGCTTCCCCAAGAGTTCTGTATATCATTTGGGAGGTGGTACACTTCCAAAAACAAATCCACAGAAAACATTCCTCAATTTTCGCAATAATCTTACGATGTTATGGAAAAACCTACCGGAAGAAGAGCTTTCCAAAGTGATGCGCATTCGCTTCATTCTTGATTATTTGGCGGCCATTCAAATGTTAATATTTCATTGGAACGTTCAGGATTTCAAAGCTGTCATAAAAGGAAGAAAAGCTTTCAAGACATGGCGGAAAGATTTTAAACGGCGAGAGATTGTTTCAACGAAATTTAATCAAAAACCAAGAAGCATGCGAAAAAACTACTCCGTCTTATGGAATTATTATGTAAAAAGAAACAAAATATACAGTAAGTTAAAGTAGGTTTTTATGTTTTTTTTACAAAATTGGAGATTTCTTGCTTTTTATTTTAATTCTTTTTACTTTTTACTTGCACAACCGAATTTTTATACTTACTTTTGTACCACTCAAGCAATATACATAAGAAAAATAGTCAGTGAAGAGGATTTATTACATATTATTCTTTCTGTCATTCTTGATTGCAGGCTGTCAATTAAGACTTTCTAAAGACGATTCAGCAGATCACGCCATCGTTATTGAACGTTATGACAGACTTGAATACCGCTATCTTACAACAGGCGATTATTCTGCATTGCAAGAGATGAACACAGAATATCCAATTGAAACCCGAACACTCATTGAAGATGTTATAAAAATAGGTGACGCAACTGCACCTGACATAAACTCACGTTTTTTAAAATTTTATCAAGATACCACTTTACAAAGCCTTATAGCAGATGTTGAAGCTGAATATGCCAATATGGATGATTTGAATCAACAACTGACCAATGCGTTTTCACGATTAAAACATTCTTTGCCAAATATTTCTGTACCAATGATTTATGCACAGATTTCCGCCTTGGATCAAAGTGTGGTGGTAGGCAATGGAGCAATAGGCATCTCTCTAGATAAGTATTTAGGGGCTGATTATCCTCTTTATAAGAAATACTACACGGAACAACAACGGCAACAGATGACACGTGAGTATATCCTACCGGATTGCTTGTCATTCTTTCTAATGGGATTATATCCCCTGCAAAATTTTGAAAATCGTCCACAAATGGAACGTGATTTGCACATGGGAAAAATTCAATGGATTGTTAATCAAGCTTTATCTCATCATTTTTATCGGACAAAATATGTAGAAGTTGTCTCAAAGTACATGAAAGAGCATCCGAAGACTTCCTATGAAGAATTGTTAAAGCTAACAAATTTCGCATGTTTTGGAATCGAACAATAATCGATAAATAAGAGGAATATATTCGGATTTTCCTATCTATCAGATAAAATGGGAAATAGTTTTTTAGGATTTATTTTTAAGATATTTATTGAGGAGATTTGTGAACTCATAATTCTTTATACCCCATTTCGGAGCGATAAGAAGTTCTGCAGGACTTTGGCTAACAAAACGTTCGAACACCATGTCTTTGCGAATTAAACGTATGTAGTCCGCAATTAACTCAACATATTCATCAAGACTATAGAGTTTAAAGGGCTTTTCTCTGTATAAACTTGCCAATTTCGTGCCTCGAATAATTTGCATTTGATGGATTTTGAGAATGGTCAAAGGCAAAGAAGATATGATGGGAGCTTGACGCAAACTTTCTTCTTTATCTTCTCCCGGAAGCCCGATAATTACATGCCCTCCCACAAATATTCCACGATCTGCGGTTTTCTCTATTGCTCTTTTCGTACATGCAAAATTGTGTCCTCGATTGATAAAGTTCAAAGTCTTATCATTGCAACTCTCTATCCCAAACTCAACAATTAGAAAGGTCTTATGATTAAGTTCCTCTAAATAATCCAGCAATTCCGTGTTTACACAATCGGGGCGGGTTCCAATGACTAATCCCACCACATCTTTTACTTCGAGAGCTTCCTCATATAATTGACGCAACTTTTTTAAAGGCATATAAGTATTTGTATATGCCTGAAAATATGCAAGATATTTCATATCTTTATATTTTCTTTCAAAAAAGTTCTTGCCCTCTTCCAATTGTTGAGTTACTGTCTTTTCCGTTTTACAGTAAACAGGATTGAATGTTCGGTTATCACAGAAAATACATCCCCCCTTCCCTATCGTTCCGTCTCTATTGGGACACGTAAATCCGGCATCGACAGATATTTTTTGAACACGAAAAGGAAATTGTTTGCGTATCCAATTGCCAAAATCACAATAGTATTGTTCCATACTTTTGCAAAGTTATATATATTTTTGTACTTTTGTACTGTTAAATCAATGAAATATATGAAAAAGATACTATTTATGTGTGTGACTATCATCACAGTGTCAGCTCAAATCTTTGCCGGTGAGCCTATTTCGCTTAAAGATTTTACCGATAATGCTTTTGCGGCGAAAAGAATTTCAGGTGTTAATCCGCTAAAAGGGACATCAGAATACGCACAGATGTCTTCCGATTCAAAAAAGATTGTTAAGTACTCTTTTAAGACGGGAAAAGAAACAGGCGTCCTCTTTGATGTTGCAGATACTAAAGGGGTGTCGATAAATGATTTTGAAGGCTATAAGATATCGGATGATGGACGCATCTTGATACAAACGAACACCAAACGCATATATAGAAGATCATACAAGGCCGATTTCTATTTATATGACATAAAAAACAAAACCATGAAAAAGCTATCCGAGAAAGGGTTACAACAGATTCCGACTTTCTCGCCTGATGGGAAACATATCGCCTTTGTAAGAGATAATAATATTTTCATCACAGATGGGAAAACCGAGAAACAGATTACAACAGATGGAAAGTTTAATGAGATAATCAATGGCGTGCCCGATTGGGTGAACGAAGAAGAGTTTGGGTTCAACAACGCTTTGGCATGGAGCAGTGATGGCAAAACATTGAGTTGGATTCGTTACGATGAATCGAAAGTAAAGACCTACTCATTGCAAACTTTCATGGGAAGCAAACCAACAAGGAAAGAATTCATGGTATATCCCGGCGAATATGCTTATAAATATCCGAAAGCCGGAGAAGATAATTCAAAGGTTACAGTTTGGGCGCATAATCTGATTAATGGAAAGACGCTTCAATATCAACTGCCATTGGACACTGATGGCTATGTTCCAAGAGTCAAGACCTTTCCACGAGAAAATCAAATCCTAATTTACACAATGAACCGACATCAGGATATGCTTAATCTCTATGTAAGTAATCCATTGACAGGTACATGTAGATTGCTGATTAAAGAGAACGTTCCAAAATACGTGAAAGAGGAGGCTATGGAAGGTATCTCCATTATGAAGAATTGCATTCTTCTGCCTTCAGACCGAGATGGCTACATGCATCTTTATCTCTATTCCCTTGAGGGGAAACTGATTCGCCAAATTGAAAAGGGAGCCTATGATGTTACCAAAGTATATGGTTATGACGAAAAAACAGGCAGCACTTACTTTCAAGCGGCCGGAAAAACGCCCATGCAACGTGAAACGTATGTTGCTGACAAGCATGGAAAAGTGAGTTGTCTATCCTTGAAAGACGGGTGGAACGATGCCGTATTTTCCGGAGATTACAAATTCTTCCTGAACACATGGAGCGACCGCAATCATCCCTATGTCTATACCATATATGACAATCGCGGAAAGATGGTTCGAGAGGTTTTGAACAATGATACTCTCCTCGCCAATATTGTTAAATACGACATACCAACAAAAGAATTTTTCAAGTTCACGACATCAGAAGGCATTGAACTGAACGGATGGATGATGAAGCCTTCCGATTTTGACGAAAACAAGAAGTATCCCGTTATCATGCATCAATACAGTGGTCCCGGAAGCCAACAAGTAGTTGACAGCTGGTCGATTGGATCAATGGGAAACGGGGGGATTTTCGATGCTTATCTCTCCCAAAAGGGATTTATAATCGTTTCTGTGGATGGTCGCGGAACGGGTGGTCGCGGAGCCGAATTTGAAAAATGTATTTATCAGAGACTTGGTGATTTGGAATCAAAAGATCAGGTGGAAGCAGCTCTTTGGTTGGGTAAGGAAAAATATGTGGATGCCGGCAGGATAGGAATTTGGGGCTGGAGCTTTGGAGGTTTCAACACCTTGATGAGTATGAGTGAAGGAAGAAATACATTCAAGGCCGGAGTATCTATTGCACCTCCCACCAACTGGCGTTACTATGACACCGTTTATACAGAACGATATATGCGCACGCCACAAGAAAACCCTGACGGATATGCCACGAATCCCATCGAACGCGTGGGTAAGCTCAATGGCAAACTTCTGATATGTCATGGTATCGCTGATGACAATGTTCATATTCAAAACGCTTATGAATATTCAGAAGCACTGGTTCAGGCTGATAAAGATTTCAAAGAAAACTTCTACACAAATAGAAATCATAGCATTTACGGAGGTAATACCCGAAACCATTTGCTTCGACAAGTGGCGGAATGGTTTATAAACAATCTTTGATACTATTGCCGTCCGGTAAATCCCAAAAAGGCTGACACCTCGCAAGAAGTGTCAGCCTTAATTTTGGAAATTAATAAAAGCTTTTCCTGATAGTAATAAAAAAGTACCATCATTTTACACGAAAAGTATAATCTTTTTGCATGAAAAGTATAATCTTTTTGCACGAAAAGTATAATCTTTTTGCACGAAAAGTACAATCGTTTTTCCAATAAGCTCGCATATCCATTGAAAAAAGCCAATATTGCTTCTGAAAAAGTTGATATTGCCATTGTGAAAAATTAATATTGGAATTATAAAAAAGTGTCAGGCTTACAAATAAAAAGCAGTATTGTTTGCTTGCAAATACAGAATCTTTTTCCTATCTTTGTGGCAGACGCGTGGACGGAAGGTTCTGCGAAGGGTGCGGATAATGTTGCCCATGCGATCTATTAACCATTTAATTTTTTAGCAGTATGGATTATTCACTGAACAAACGAAAAATGGCTCTCGGTCCGTCGAAGGGCAAGGAAATGTTTGTGGCAAGCCCTGTTTGTCAGAAACAGCGTATTTCGTTCGACCAACTTTGCGAGCGCATGGTGGAGGATTCCACCGTCGGACAGGCGGATGTGGCAGCCGTATTCTACAAGTTCCGCAAGACTTTGAACCAGCTTTGTTCGCAAGGCTACATCGTCGATGGCGGTCCGCTGGGCACATTCCGTCCCACGTTCACATCGAAAGCGGTAGAGAAAGAGGAGGATTTCAAGCCATCGGAGTGTATCTCGAAGACGCAGATAATTTTCACGCCAACGACCGATTTCCGCCAGCTTAAGAATGTCGAGTTCTTCCGTGTGGAGAAGCAAAAGAAGAAGAAAGCCAAGCCGTCGGGTGGCACAACGGGTGGCACAACGGGTGGCGAAAATGTGAACCCATAAAGAATTAGAAAAATCCCCCTCTTCCATTCGAGTGAAGAGGGGGACTTTTTCATAAAATTAGTCTGTGTTCCGTATCCGGCGTTGGGAATGTTCAAGTCCCCGTTGAACATGCCATTATGCCAACAACCATTGACTTTACAAATCAACCTTTTTAAAGGAAAGACAATAGGGGGATTACCAGTCAAGAACCGTCGATGCTCTTACGCGACTTAATGTTTCGGGAGTCATCTGCAAGTAGCTTGCAATATATACCAAAGGCGCGCGCAGAATTACCTGCGGATTCATCTTACACATTTTCTTGTATCGATCTTGAGCAGTCTCAAATCGAACAAGATCTGCGTGTTTTTGGGAAATGATAAGGCTTTCTTCAAGAATTTTACGATAAAGTATCTGAATATTAACATTATGCAAGGCTACTTGTTCCAATCGATGTTTCGGCAGAGCGAAAACAAGCGTCGATTCCAAAGCTTCAACCTGAAGTTTTGTGGGCTCTTCTCTGAAAAGACTTTCTATACACATGAAAATTGTTCGGTCTTCGCCCAAATGTTCTGTGATTTGTTTTCCGTTTTTGAAATAAAATTGACGAATAAGTCCGTGCTCTATATAATAAATATTCTTACATACCTCGCCTTCTTTTAATATCATTTCACCTTTTGCAAATTTTATGGGTACGAGAATACTTTCAAGAACATCCAATTCGTCATGGGTCATCGTACTATATTTACGCGCCAATTCGCGTGCGATATCTCTGGTCTCGATGGTCTCTTTCATTAATAATTCCTCCTTCACTGTTAATCAGTCCAATTTCAACACTGCAAGAAACGCTTTCTGCGGGACTTGGACATTACCAACTTGCTTCATGCGTTTCTTGCCTTTTTTTTGTTTCTCCAATAACTTACGTTTACGGCTGACATCACCTCCATAGCATTTGGCCGTTACGTCTTTTCTAACTTGTTTTACCGTTTCACGCGCAATAATTTTCCCACCTATGGCTGCTTGTATGGCAATATCGAATTGTTGTCTTGGAATTAATTCTTTTAATTTCTCGCACATTCTTCTCCCGAATCCAACAGCGTTACTTTCATGAGTCAAAGTGGAAAGAGCATCCACGGGCTCTCCATTTAACAATATATCGAGCTTTACAAGTTTTGACGGACGAAAAGAATCGATGTGATAATCGAAAGACGCGTATCCTTTGGAGATGCTTTTCAACTTATCATAGAAGTCAATCACGATTTCACCCAGTGGTATCATAAAAATCAACTCAAGACGATTGCCGCTGACATAGTTCTGACTTACGAGTTCCCCCCTCTTATCCAAACACAAAGTCATAATCGGTCCGATATAATCAGCAGATGTTATAATGGAAGCTTTTATATATGGTTCCTCAATATGTTCAATCATGGTAGGCTCCGGCAATCCTGATGGATTATGAACTTCCTTACTTTCTCCCATCTTGTCATACACCATGTAACTGACGTTGGGCACGGTAGTTATTACATCCATGTTAAATTCCCTGTCAAGTCGTTCCTGTACGATTTCCATATGGAGCAAACCTAAAAAGCCGCACCGAAAGCCAAATCCCAAAGCCTGTGAACTTTCAGGAAGAAAGGTAAGAGAAGCATCGTTGAGCTGCAATTTTTCCAATGAAGCGCGCAAATTCTCATAATCATTGGGATCAATCGGATACACACCGGCAAATACCATGGGTTTCACCACTTGAAAACCGGCAATGGCTTGTTCGCAAGGTTGCTCAATATGAGTAATGGTATCTCCCACTTTTACTTCTGTGGCATTTTTTATTCCGGAAATAATATAGCCCACTTCTCCCGTTGATAATTCTTTGGTAGGCTTCATGTCCATTTTTAACACCCCCACCTCATCTGCATCATATTCCATACCCGTTTGAACAAACTTTACCTTATCGCCTTTTCGAATCACTCCGTTTGTCACCTTGCATAGAGTGATGATGCCTCTGAAAGAATTGAATATGGAGTCGAATATCAATGCTTGCAAAGGAGCATTTTTATCACCAACGGGACACGGAACGCGTTCAACGATTGCTTCCAATATCTTGGAAACCCCATCGCCCGTTTTTCCGCTGGCACGAATAATGTCCTCTCGTTCACAGCCAATAAGTTCAATGATTTCATCTTCTACCTCTTCAGGCATGGCGTTGGGCATATCTATCTTATTAACAATAGGAATTATTTCCAAGTCATGATCTATGGCCATATAAAGATTAGATATAGTCTGAGCTTGCACTCCTTGAGTAGAATCAACAATTAGCAAGGCTCCCTCACAAGCCGCTATGCTTCTCGAAACCTCGTATGAGAAATCTACATGTCCCGGCGTATCAATCAAATTCAGAATATATTTTTTTTCTTGATACTCGTATTCCATTTGGATGGCATGACTTTTAATGGTAATTCCTCTCTCACGTTCCAAATCCATGTTATCCAGCATCTGACCTGCCGTTACTTGGATGGTATTTGTATATTCAAGAAGGCGGTCTGCCAATGTAGATTTCCCATGATCTATGTGTGCAATGATGCAAAAATTTCTTATATTTTCCATTGGGGGTGTTATCTTTTATTATGCAAATTTACCAATAAAAAACGAGAAATAAGAAAGAACAATTTATAAAAATGCGCAAAAAAGCTTATCTTTGCAACGGTGAGCTCATGGGTAAAGAATATCTAATTGTGAGGTCATCTTACCTTTTTATCATATAAACATAAAGACATGAAGAAACTAATTCCATTATTCCTAATTTTTCTGATACCGGTTGCTTGTCAGGAAAATTTGGAAGAACGTGTGGCAAAAGAATGTAAAGAGTACACAACAAAAAGATGTCCAACACCAATAAGGAATAATACACGTATGGATAGTATGAGTTTTGATACCGATACTCGAACCATTCGTTACTATTATAGTATCTTTAATGAAGCGGATAATCCTAAGATTATCGAATCCAACAAGAAACAATTGTTCCAAACGCTGCTAAAAGCCGTAAGGAATGAAACAAACACCAAAGCATACAAAGATGCAGGATTCAATTTTCGTTATACCTATCACTCCGGGAAAGCCCCTCAGAAGACATTGCTGGATATTAAACTAACAAAAAACGATTATCGAAAGTAACAATTCATGAGGGTACAACCATTCGTTGGATTTATTAATTATGGGTATGACCAACAATGTCCTAAATATTCTTCATTCACCCATCCAAAACTTACCTTTTGCTTTCCAAAAGCTAAGCTTTTGCAATGCAAAAGGTCATGAATTAGCCTGCAAAAGCTTAGCTTTTAAGTCGCAATTAATATCACACTGATTATCAATAGATTACAAAGCATACCTCGAAGGCTGTTTTTGTAATATAATTTCGCAGTACTGATCAAGACGAATGTTCGCTATCAAGCGTCTGTTTACCATCACTTACGCGAGTTCGGGATAAGAAAATCTTTAGAAAAGTTCCAATTGTCTTGATTATCCTCTGTCAGCGAACACTTTTCCATATAAGACTTTTATAAATACGCTCCACACACGTTAATCTCGTCGGTAATACAGAATATTTCAGCAACTTTATCTTTGGTAATCATCGCTTTGTTTTTATTTGTACTTATTGATTTTCAACCATAAAGTACAAATAATAAGCGAGATTACCAACTTTTTAAGAACTTTTCTTATCCCGAACTCGCGTACATGATGGAACGCTACTTCTCACACGATGGCGACATGACCGTTATCGACGACCTCACCGAGAATCTTTTGCATACAATGAAAAATTGCGAGCTTCTGTGAAAATATACAAGGCATGAGCTTTAGATGATAACATTCGACCAAAAGCAAATATACAAATAGCTGGCTATTGGGAATTTTTCATTTGCCTCAACAAATCTTTTTGGCGCTGATTCAAAGATGTTGGCATAGTTACATTATAAGTGATTATTAAATCCCCATAAGTACCATTCCCTCTATCGTAGCCTTTGTCTTTCAATCTCACTTTTGATCCATTTTGAGTATAGGGTTTTACTTTTAATTTTATTTTCTTGTTAGGGGACAAAGAAAGGATAATCTCACCGCCTAAGATTGCCGTATAGAAGTCCAAATTGATTTTAATTTTTCTATCCGCAACTTTTTCAGATTTGGGGTGTCCCATATACATTTCGGCATTTTGTCTCTTTTCTTTCATGCCAAAGAGATCCTGAAAGAAGCTGCTAAACCCTTCTGAAGAAAAAGAATTGAAATCAAATCCATCAAAAGGACTTGCTCCTCCCCTATTGTCCCATTCGGTTGCCCTTCCTCCAAAATTCTCATACGCCTCGGCATTACGCCATTGCTCACCATATTTATCATATTTGGCACGCTTTTCAGGATTACCAATTACATCATAAGCTTCAGACAATGCCTGAAACTTAGCCTTGGCTTTCGGATCATTGGGATGAAGATCGGGATGGAATTGTTTTGCGCGCTTCCTATAAGCTGCTCTTACATCCTTTTGTGGTATATTTTTATTTACTCCAAGTATTTTATAATAATCTATAAATGCCATATTTTGTTCCTCCTTATTATGAAAAGAATAGCAAAACACATGCCATTTAGTCCATTCTTGATTTATAATCTTCGTAAGTATATGTTCTTAACATCTCCAATTCATTATTCGTACGAAGCATGGCTATTGAAGGGTGAGATATACCATTAAACATATTAGTTTTTACAGTTGTATAATGCAGCATATCTTCAAAAATAATATTTTCACCTATTTGCAAGGGATGGTCAAACTTCCATGACCCCATCCAATCGCCACTCAGGCAGCTGTTACCACCAAGCCTATACGTATAAGGATGTTGTGGCTTATTGATTAACATAACTTCGGCACCTCTGACATGAGGGTGGTAAGGCATTTCCAAGCAATCGGGCATATGGCAAGTAAAGCTCACATTGAGGATAGCCGTCTTAATGTTGCTATCTTCAACAATATCTATTACTTGACACACCAAACACCCCGTATTCCATGCGAAAGCGCTTCCGGGTTCTAATATTACATGTAGCCAAGGATATTTTTCACGGAATGCCTTGAGCACTTTTATCAATGTATTGACATCATAATCTGAATGGGTCATGAGATGTCCGCCACCAAAATTAATCCATTTCAGTTGGGGGAACCAAGCAGAAAACTTATCCTCTATATGCCCTAATGTTCTTACAAAGACATCGCTACCATTCTCGCAATGACAATGCACGTGAAACCCCTCTATTCCGTTTGGTAATTTATCCGGCAACTTTTTATTCGTAACGCCAAAACGAGTACCCGGCGCGCAGGGATTGTACAACATTGTTTTTATTTCAGAATATTCCGGATTAACACGCAAACCAACAGAAAGGTTTGGATTGGCTTTCTTCGCACTCTCGAAAAAACGATAAAATTGAGAAAGGGAGTTAAAAATTAAATGAGAAGAACATTTGGAAATCTCATCAATTTCATAAGCTGTGTAGGCAGGCGAAAAAGTATGAGTTGGCACTCCAAATTCTAAAAAGCCTAATTTCGCTTCATATAGAGAAGATGCCGTTGTGGCACCTATATATTCCTTGAATATTGGGAATGTCTTCCATAGAGCATAAGCTTTAAACGCCAAAATAATATCCACACCAGCTCGTTTGGCAACATCAGCTATCAACGACAAATTGCTGCGCAATTTTGCTTCTTCCAATATATATATAGGTTGCCCTATTTCCCTAAATGTTGAAGAATTTACTTTCATTCTGCAAAAGTAGCAAATAATTTGTGAAACTCGGAAATAATATCTACCTTTGCAAGCAAAATAAAAGAGGGAATGAAGCTGGTCATTATGACTAAGTCCACTTTTTTTGTGGAAGAAGATAAGATATTGACAATACTCTTCGAGGAAGGACTGGACAATCTGCATATCTCGAAGACAGATCATTCACCCCATTATGCAGAGCGGTTGTTATCTTTGATACCATCCAATTATCACAGATTTATAACTGTTCATCAGAATTTCAATCTAACGAAAGAGTTCTCACTTGCCGGAATACATTTAGACGCAGACACGATCATTCCTCCTAAAGATTTTAGAGGAAGAATCAGTAGCACTTGTTCTGATATTCTAAAATTAAAAGACACGAGAAAGAGGTTTGCGTATGTCACTCTTAAAAATATCAACGATGGAATTGAATATCCTATGGAACGAAAATCACTTTTCATACCAGAGTTAAAAGAACTACAAAGGCAAGGTTTGATTGGAAGACATGTTTATGCAATGGGAGGAATAAAACTTAGCGACATTCCATCTTTGAAAGAATATGGATTTGGTGGGGTTGTAGTATGTGGCGCGCTATGGCAGAAATTCAATATCCAGCACGCTACTGACTTTAAATCAATTATCGCATATTTTAAGAAGTTAAAACAGGCTGTAGAATAAAGTCTTCATAAATAAACCTTATATAAAACTATAAACAACAAAAAAAATGAGTGAAAACAACTCTTTTTTGGTCTTCTCAGGGACAAAGACGCGATACCTCGCAGAAAAGATTTGTGCGAGTTTGGGTTGTCCTTTAGGCAATTTAGTCGTAACAAGATTTTCTGACGGTGAATTTGTGGTTTCATACGAACAAAGTATTCGTGGAAAAGACGTATTCCTTGTTCAGAGCACATTTCCAAATTCAGACAACCTCATGGAATTGCTTCTCATGATAGATGCCGCCAAACGCGCCTCTGCCAGAAACATTATCGCAGTTATCCCCTATTTCGGATGGGCACGGCAAGACAGGAAAGATAAGCCGCGCGTTAGTATTGGCGCAAAGCTCATCGCTGACTTGTTAAGTGTTGCGGGTATTGACAGACTAATGACCATGGATCTTCATGCCGATCAGATTCAAGGGTTCTTTGACGTACCGGTTGACCATCTTTATGCGAGTGGTGTTATCCTGCCCTATTTACAAAGCTTGCAACTAAAAGATTTGGTTATTGCAAGTCCCGACGTAGGCGGTTCAAAGCGTGCCAATACTTTTGCGAAATATTTGGGATGTCCACTTGTTCTCTGTAACAAGACAAGGGCTCGCGCGAACGTGGTTGCCAGTATGCAAATCATAGGAGATGTAAAAGATAAAAACGTTGTTATCGTTGATGACATGGTTGACACCGCGGGAACGATTACAAAAGCTGCAGACATCATGAAAGAGGCTGGGGCCAAGAGTGTGAGAGCTTGTGCATCGCATTGTGTAATGAGCGGTCCTGCAACAGAACGTGTAGAGGCTTCATCTTTGGAAGAAATCGTATTCACCGATTCAATACCCTACACTGATCGTTGTTCAAAAGTGAAACAAATTTCTGTAGCCGATATGTTTGCGGAAACGATCAGAAGGGTTGTGAATAATGAAAGCATTTCCAACCAATATTTGGTTTAATAGATAAAAGAATAAAAAGGCAATTGAGATTTCCCAATTGCCTTTTTATTCTTTTGAATTAAGCCGACTATACCTGAACTTTTTGAATGAGCTGATCAACTGTCAGACTCAATTGTTCCCCGGTCATCATATCCTTCAGTGTCAGCTTACCTTCCTTCATTTCGGTTTCACCTACAATTGCAACAAAAGGAATTTGCTTGGCATTGGCATAACTCATTTGTTTCTTCATCTTCGTTTCATCCGGAAACACCTCCGTCCTTACTCCGGCTTTTCTAATCTTACTAACCATTGGCAAGATATATTCCGTTTCTTTCCAACCAAAATTTACGAACAAGAGTTGAGTATTGGTTATATTTCTTTTGGGGAAAAGCTTTAATACATTCAATACATCATATATTCTGTCGGCACCAAAACTGATACCCACTCCCGAAAGTCCCGGCATACCAAATATTCCCGTTAGATTATCATATCTACCTCCGCCGGTGATTGACCCTATTTCCACATCAAGCGCTTTCACTTCAAATATTGCACCTGTATAATAGTTAAGACCGCGAGCCAGAGTCAAATCCAATTCTATTTCATTGGATAGACCGATTTGCCTCAACGTATCAAGAATAAACCTTGTTTCTTTTACTCCTTTCAAGCCCATCTCACTTTCAGACAAAACATGTGAAATCGTTTCGAGTTTCTCTTCGTTTGTTCCTGACATTCTTAAAATGGGTTGCAGCCGTTCAACAGCATTTGTGGCAATTCCATCTTCAATCAATTCAGCATTCACCTTTTCAAGTCCAATCTTGTCTAACTTGTCAATGGCAGTTGTTATCTGAACTATCTTATCTTGGGCGCCAATTACTTCTGCAATACCAGACAAAATTTTTCTGTTATTTATCTTAATCTTTATCCTGATTCCAAATCGTACGAAAACCGTATCAATAATTTGCATCAGTTCCACCTCGTTAAGCAGCGACTCGGAGCCAACCACATCTGCATCACACTGGTAAAACTCTCTATATCTTCCTTTTTGTGGACGATCTGCTCTCCAAACAGGTTGTATTTGATAACGTTTGAACGGCAATTGTAATTCATTCCTATGCATCACCACGTAGCGAGCAAAAGGTACCGTTAAGTCATAGCGCAAACCTTTTTCCGCCAATCTCGTTTGAAGTTTTAATGTGTCCCTGCCCAAGAGGTCTTCATCAGTTATTCCTTTGAAGTAATCCCCCGAATTTAATATCTTAAAAAGAAGTTTGTCGCCTTCCTCGCCATACTTACCCATGAGAGTCTGCAAGGATTCCAGTGCAGGTGTTTCTATTTGCTGAAAGCCATAAATTGCATAGACCTCTTTTATCGTGTTGAATATATAATTACGTTTAGCCATTTCCATCGGACCGAAATCGCGCGTACCCTTTGGAATGGAAGGTTTGTTTGCCATATATTTTTTATCTTACTATTGTTTGTTCTCTATCCGGACCTATTGATACAATCCCTATTCTTGTTTCAAGAAAATCTTCCAAGAACTTCATATACTCTTTAAACTCGGTTGGGAATTGTTCTTCCGATTTAAACTTTGTCATATCTATCTTCCACCCCTTGAATTCTTTATAGATAGGTTTTACGCCGTTCAGATCAAAGGGTAATTCTTCTGTCTTCTCACCATTTGGAAGGACATAGCCAACACAAGCCTTTATGGTATCGAACCCATCAAGCACATCACTCTTCATCATGATCAGTTCAGTTACACCATTTACCATAACGGAATAACGCAACTGCACCAAATCCATCCAGCCACAACGTCGTTCTCTTCCGGTAACCGCACCATATTCATGTCCCAAATCGCGAATGCGTGCTCCTGTCTCATCAAACAATTCCGTTGGGAAAGGTCCTGAACCTACACGAGTGCAATAGGCTTTCATAATTCCATAGACATTTCCTATCTTGCTGGGACCTATTCCCAATCCCACACAAGCTCCCGCAGCAATTGTGTTTGAAGAAGTTACAAACGGATAGGAACCGAAATCCACGTCAAGCATAGTTCCTTGTGCTCCTTCGCAGAGAAGGGTTTTACCATCGCGAAGAATGTGATTTATCTCATGTTCGGAATCTACAAACATGAACTTCTTCATATACTCTATGCCTTCCATCCACGTCTTTTCCATTTCGTCTAAACCGGTAAAGTCCGTCCATCCCAAAGCAGCCAACATTCTAAGGTGCCGTTCCTTATGAAGTCTGTACTTTTCGTCGAAATCATTGAGAATATCTCCTACTCTCAACCCATTTCTACTTGTCTTGTCGGTGTAGGTAGGACCGATACCTTTTCCTGTTGTCCCCACTAAGTTTTTCCCTTTTGCCATTTCGTTGGCCTTGTCCAAAAGTCGGTGGGTAGGCATGATAAGATGTGCTTTTTTGGATATATGCAATCTCGTCTTCAACGGATGTCCGGAACGCTCCAATTCTTTGGCTTCATTCATGAATAAATCAGGAGCCAAGACAACACCGTTACCAATGATATTGATTTTACCTCCTTGAAAAATACCGGACGGAATGGATCTCAAGACATACTTCTGACTTTCAAACTCTAAGGTGTGCCCAGCATTCGGACCACCTTGAAAACGTGCCACCACATCGTAGCGAGGAGTAAGGACGTCTACTATTTTTCCTTTACCTTCATCGCCCCATTGTAACCCTAAGAGGATATCAACTTTACCTGTTTTCATTAGCTTTATCTTCTTTCTGTTGTTTTATCTTGTTACGCTGTCGGGAAATTTTAGCCTGACAACGTGAACATACTCCATATAAATAGAGGGTGAAACCATCTTTTCGGAAGCGCGACAATTTAATATTCTCGATAGCATCCACTATCCTATTTGCATCTATTTCCGTTACAGATCCACATACTGTGCAAATCTGGTGAATGTGATCATCATTATTGTAACAAGCCTCATACTTCGTCTGACCAATAAATCGATGCCTAACTACCAAACGTAGCTCTATGAAAAGTCGCATGGTATTGTAAAGAGTGGCTCTTGAAACACGAAAGTTGAGTGCTTCCATCTTTACCCCCAACTCATCGAGAGAAAAATGCTTGTGCATATCGTACACTGCGTCAAGAATGGCAAATCGCTCAGGTGTCTTGCGGTGATTGTTCATCTCAAGATAACCATCAAGAATGTTTCTTACTTTTTCTTTTATAGTTTCGTTTGTCACGATTTGTTGATTAAATTTCTACAAAGTTAGTCTTTTTTGAAAAGATAGGCTCAACATACTGACAAAAAAAAGTTAAAAGAACTTCTTAATACACTTTTATGCTGTATAAGCAAAAAGGTAACAGATAGAGAGCCTTCTTAATTTGATTAAATCTCACCGATGAAGTTCTGATCCATATTGAAATTCCATACCCAGTTTAAAACGATCCGTAAAGTATGTGATTTCTCGCCTGGAAAGTCCTATATCTTCTGCCATATTCTTCCAATGCTTCATATTCCTTACCATGTCCATAATAATACCTCTTGCGGTTGTATCATTCAACATATAAAATCCATGGGCATTGTAAAGACGGTTGAGAGAACTGTCGTTTGTGTTGGCATCAATAAGACATTTAAAAGAAATAATTATTCTGCTGCATTTGATTCACAAAACTGCACCTAATGGAAAATTAGTAAACTCTATCAATAATCTCAAGTTAAATAGTCTTTTACCGCATTCGTTTTGTGATGTTCCCATCAGGTGTTAATTTTACTTCAATAACATAGTTGGTCGATGCATCCGGTATTCCTATGATTGCATCAAAGGATAAAGCATTTTTGTCGGCATGAGTAAATTCAAATCGTCTTAAAATGCTTTTGTTAAGGAAATCCTTTCCTATCAATGATTCGAACTCTTGTTTGCGAAATTGATGAGAATAAATATTTTTTCCTCCCATCGAAACATTCACAGCTGCCACATTATCCAAATAGGTGTTATCCACTCCTATTCCAAGTTCACTGAATGAGGACTTTATTATTCTGTCAGAGGTTGTTGAGACAGAAATATGGCAATCCACAAAACCAACTTCCAATCTTACCAAAGTATCTGTTTCTTGTCGCTGAAAGGTATTCATCGCATAAACGTGATAGTCGAATGCCGAGGTTAAGAACTTGTTGTCGGATTTTAACAGATTAACTTCCTCCCCATTCTCATTGATGAACTTAAAGAATGAGTCAGCTTGTTTTATTATCTTATATGTATTGATTTCAGCTCCTTCAAGATACAAAGAATCGTTGTAAATCCAAAATTTGGCAGGCATACTGGCAGAGTCAGGATAAAAAATACTGTCCCCCTTAATCAATAGGGCAGCAGCTCCATTCTCATCGGTCCACAGCCCCTGCATCATTTGCTTTGCCTGTTTATCTTCACGGTTCATCAATGAGGTTTTATCTTTCGACCCACAAGAAAAGAAAAACGAGAAAACAATTACAACAATGTATAAACGTTTCATATCCATTCGGTTAATATGGAAAATACTATTCAAAAACATCTGCCTCCGCCAACGATACGGCACGCATTTCATCCTTTTCAGACAAGCGGACTTGTTCCATGTCAATAGGCCATTTAATGCCTATTGTGGCATCATTCCATCTAATGCTAACCTCACTTTGGGGATGATATATATTATCTACCTTGTAAGTGAAAACAGCTTCTTCAGAGAGAACTAAAAAGCCATGAGCGAACCCTCGCGGAATAAAAAATTGTTTTTTGTTCTCTTCGGATAGCTCCACCATTACATATTTTCCGAAAGTAGGGGAACTTTTTCTAAGATCGACTGCCACATCCAGCACCTTTCCTTTTATTACACGTACCAATTTAGCTTGCGACATTTCAGCTTTTTGATAGTGAAGACCTCTTAAAACACCATAGCATGATTTCGATTCATTATCTTGTATGAACTCTACGTGTCTTCCTATATGCTTGTCAAAATCGGATTGGTTCCATGCTTCAAAAAAATAGCCACGCGCATCATTGAACACCTTAGGCTCTATCACCCACACGCCTTCTATTTCCGTCTTCTTGTATTCCATCTATTGCTATACCCATTTTGTTGATATGGCAAAGTTATAAAATTATATTGAATTGCAAAAAGAAAAGTGTCAATATCTTTGGATGAACGCTTCTTATCCCTCCTTCCCAAGTGTAAATAGTGATATATATAAGAGGTACATATCGGGATAAATTGGGGAACGGTGAAACAGAGCGTTTATCCTTGCAGTAAAACATAAAAACAAGGTTGGCAAATCATTAAAGCACCTTATACTTTGCAAATTTTAGCAGTAACTGTTTTGTACCGGCGTTGCGAAATTCCACCGTTGCCTTGGCGTTCTCCCCCACTCCGGCTAATTGCAACACCTTACCGATTCCAAATCGCTGATGTTCTATCATCGCTCCCACACAAATTCCTCCATTCACGTCTTTTTTTAGCGCAGAGACTGAAGATGTCTCCGGGATGATTTTACCACCATGTTCTTGGTCAGAGATAATCATTGAGAGTTTTTTGAATTTTCCGCCCTCACGAAGCAGCCTCTCCCGAGTGCGTTGGGACAAAGGATTGATGGGTTCTTCCATGCTCCTCTGTTCCGTTATTTTTGGTTTGAAATCGGCTTTAAACTGACTTGCCACCGGTTTTGAATTTTGGAATCGTATGTTTACGTTTGCGTCAGAGTTGTTCCATAAGCTCTTCCTAAGTTTATTGTTACCTGGGTCAAAATCAGCGGAGTTGGGTTCTTCATCCCATGGCATTTTCTTGTAGCCGGATAATGACGCCGACATTGGGTCAAGCTCAACAAACTTTGTGTCAATATCCTTCAGAAACCTGCTCGGAGTATCGAATTGCATCGTTCCATAACGGAATCTGTTTCTGGCATTGGTAATGACGCAATGCTTCTTCGCACGTGTAATTGCTACATAAAACAAGCGTCGTTCTTCTTCCAACTCCCTTTTTGAATTTGCCGACATGGGACTTGGGAAAATATTTTCTTCCACCCCCACGATGAATACGATGGGAAATTCCAATCCTTTCGCAGCATGAATTGTCATTAAAGTAACTTTCGGGGCGCCGTCATCTTCTTTATCCAAATCAGAATAAAGTGCCACTTCACGAAGAAAGTCCGTGAGATAAGTCTCGTCCTCACGCCCTTCTTCCAGGTTGGCTTCCACAAAAGCATGCATTGCCGATAAAAACTCTTCTAAATTCTCTTGTCTAACCAAATCTTCCGGTTCTTTGTTTGCATACAGTTCAGCAGACAATCCGCTTGTTTTTATGATTTCTTTGCCTAATTCATACGCATCGGTTGTGGGAACTTTCCTTACAAACCCACTGATTAAGCTAACAAAGTCGGACAGCTTGGAGATGGTTCCCTTATTCACATTCAGTCCGTAGGTCTCCGGAGCATTTATTACTTCCCAAAGGCTTATTCCATTCTCCTCCGCACATTGAGTGATTTTATGTAAGGTCGTATTGCCGATGCCTCGTGCCGGATAGTTGATTACCCTTCGGAAAGCCTCTTCATCATGTTGATTGGCCGTCAGCCGGAAATAAGCGATAATATCTTTGATTTCCTTACGCTGATAGAAAGACAATCCTCCATAAATACGATACGGTATGGCGTTTCTCCTCAATTCATCTTCAAACGATCTACTTTGCGAATTGGTGCGATAAAGGATGGCAAAGTCGTTATATGCAAAGTTTTCTTGTGCCTTCAGATGTTTCAGCTCGTTCATGACAACCATGGCTTCTTCCTTATCACTGTAACAAGGTTTATAAACGATCTTATGTCCCTCGTCCTCCTTGGAATAGACCTCTTTGGGTATTTGCCTTTCATTGTGTTTCATCAATGAGTTTGCCGCCTGAACGATACATTGGGTTGAACGATAATTACGTTCCAACTTAAACAACTTTGCATTCTCAAACTTTTTCTTGAAATCAAGAATATTGTCAATATTGGCACCCCGAAACGAATAAATGCTTTGATAGTCATCCCCCACAACGCAAACGCGTCTGTGGCGCATTGCCAGCTGTTGAACGATGGCCACCTGTACATAATTCGTGTCTTGGTATTCATCTACGAGGATATATTGAAATTGTTCCGCATACTTCCCGGCAACGTCGGTATGATTCTTGAAGAGCAGGTAAGTATTCAATAACAAATCATCAAAATCCATTGCATTTGCTTGTCGGCATCGGGTGTTGTAGGCAATGTATATCTTGCTTACCTCCGGCATACGTCGTGCTTTGTCGCGTTCCAGAGCCGCCCTGTCGCCGGCGTATGCCTCTGCCGTAATCAGATGGTTTTTGGCGATGGAGATAAATCCGTGAACCGTAGCAGGTTTATACACTTTCTCATCCAGTCCCATCCCTTTGATTATCGTTTTCAACAAAGAGCGAGAATCACTCTCGTCATAAATGGTAAAGTTGGGGTCGTAATTAATCTTTGCTGCTTCCACTCTGAGAATCTTCGAGAAGACAGAATGAAAAGTCCCCATCCGCAGATTGTAAGCCTTCTTACTCCCCACCAATGTGGTAATTCTTTCTTTCATCTCCTTTGCAGCCTTATTTGTGAAAGTGAGTGCGAGAATATGATAAGGCGCCAAGCCTTTTTCTATGAGATAAGCTATCTTGTACGTCAGCACACGCGTTTTCCCGGATCCTGCCCCGGCGATTACAAGCGATGGCCCGTCGCAGTACTCCACCGCCTTACGCTGACTTTCGTTCAATTCTTCCAATAGTCTCAAGCTATTTTCTTCCATGTCAATATCCAATTACAAAAATCAATGTTCTTTTGGAAAAGCGGGAATTGTCCTCATTTGTCTTTCTATCTCCCGTGTTCGTTTCCGCATATAGGGTCCAGGCTTCTTCGATGAGAACCTTCGCGGATTGGGTAATGTTGCTGCTATCAGGGCACAGTCGCTTCGGCTTAGGTTCTTCGCATCCAAGCCAAAATTTCGTTTCGCGCATGCCTGCACCCCATAAATGCCGTCTCCCATTTCTATGGAGTTCAGATAAACTTCCATGATTCGCTGTTTGCTCCACATCGATTCTATCAGGAAGGTGAAGTAAGCCTCCAATCCCTTGCGAACCCAAGAACGCCCTTGCCATAAAAACACATTCTTCGCCGTTTGCTGTGAAATGGTAGAACCTCCCCTAAGTTTCTTTCCGCCTTCCAAATGATCTACGGCAGCCTGTTCTATCGCCTGATAATCGAACCCATGATGAGTAAGGAAGCGTTGATCTTCACTTGCCATTACCGCAACCGGCATCGATTTCGGCATCTTCTCCATGGATATCCATTCATGATACAATTTAACATCCTTGTTTTCGGCAATCTGCTCAAAACATCTTGAAAACATCAAGGGAGTAAAATAAACAGGTATGAACCTGTAGATAACGACAGCCAAAATAGTGGAAACGAACATCACTCCTATTGTCCATCGAATCACTTTTAAAATTTTCTTAATTATCATGGCTGCAAAGATACGAAAATATCGCAGATAGTAATATTTTTGCAGCCTATCTTTTTAAATAACTTGGTTATGTGTGACGTTTTAACCCCAATCGGTCATTAGGATTTCTCGATGTTGTATGGCAGTGAGAAATTCTTTATCTTTTCCCAATGGTGTTCTAATCACCATGAAATTATATTACAAAGACTGTGCTTGAGACAAACTGCGTAATCTATTGCTAATCAGTGAAATATTAATTGTTATTTAAAAGCTTAGCTTTTGCACTCCAATTCATGACCTTTTGCAATGCAAAAGCTTACCTTTTACGGAGCAAAAGCTAAGCTTTGGATGGGTGAATGAAGAAAATTTAGGACATTATTGAATTTTTGACTCAGTAGAAATTTCTACTGAGCCCTGAGCCTGCTTCCGTTACCACACAAATGAACATAGACCAAAAAAGGACTTAGAATAGTCTAAGTCCTTAGTGATTCCGGAGGGATTCAAACCCGCAACCTCTTGATCCGTAGTCAAGTGCTCTATTCAGTTGAGCTACGGAACCATTATTTATGGTCGCAATCCTTTATTTTGAATTGCGAGTGCAAAGGTATGTTTTTTTTTTATATCCTCCAAACTTTTCTTGATGTTTTTTACAAATAATTTTATAGTTCGTCATGCAAAGCCGGTAATGTGACGTGGTAATAAACTGCGACAAAGCGGATTATGCAAATTAGGAGAAATGTAGCAATTGCTGTTATGGTAATATTTATATCAAGATACCACATGCCCCAATATAATAATCCACCTGCGACACTTGCGATGGCATATATTTCTTTGTGGAAGATAACAGGGACATTATTTAATAATATATCTCGAATGATGCCACCTGCAACTCCCGTGATACAGCCCATTACGATTGCAAGCCAGAAAGGATGTCCTAATGATAGTGTTTTTTGCAGTCCTGCAATCGTAAAGAAAGCCAGTCCCAAAGTATCAAACACAAACCATGCATTATCCAATTTTTTTAACAATTTTCTCGATATGATAGCGAGAGCCAATGCGAGAGTTGTAAAGAAAAGGTAGCGGATATCCGTAGTCCAAAATGGCGATACCCCTAACATGACATCGCGTATGGTACCTCCGCCAATGGCAACGGCAAATCCACAAACATAACCGCCGAACCAATCGAACTTTTTTGCAGCAGCATGCCTTATTCCCGATATGGCAAAAGCAAAAGTTCCTAAGGTTTCAATTACAACCTGTAAGGTTTGTAACAGCTGGGGATCGTTATATGTCATTAAAATTCTTCTTTATTTATTGATTACATTTTGAGGCTTACCTTGAATGAATGCCTTGATGTTCTCTACTGCTATTTCTAATAGTCTCTTTCTTGCTTCAATTGTTGCCCATGCGATGTGTGGGGTGATGAAAGCATTGGGTTGTTTAAGCAAGGGTAGATCATTCTGAGGTGGCTCTTGTGTGAGCACGTCAGCGCAATAAGCTTTCAGTTTTCCATTTTCCAAAGCAGTGAAAACGGCTTTCTCATCAACGAGCCCACCACGACCGGTATTAATCAGTATGGTTCCTTGATGCATTTGTTCAAATGCTTTCTCATTTATCATCTTAGAATTGTCAGGAGTCAGTGGACAGTGAAGCGTGATAACATTCGCTGTACTATACAAACCCTCCAAAGTGGTTTTGCGAATCCATTCGGGCAAATCTCCGCTCTCTTTGCTTGTGTAGGCGGAAATATCCATTCCCAAAGTGTGACCAATTTTCGCCACTTTGAATCCGATGTTTCCCAACCCGATAATTCCCAAAGTCTTGCCAGCTAATTCCACTAGCGGTTTGTCCCAATAGCAGAAAGTATCCTTGCTGCTCCACACTCCCTTTCTTGTTTCCGAAGCATAATAATCCACATGAGTTGCCACATTGAGTAAATGGGCGAACACCATCTGCGCTACGCTGTCGGTACTATACGCCGGAATGTTTGTAACTATAATTCCTTTATTCCTCGCTGCGGAAATGTCTATGTTGTTGTATCCGGTGGCAAGTTCTCCAATGTATTTTAATTTGGGTAATTGTTCGATAATATCTTCGGCAATTTCAATTTTATTAACAAGTAAGATATCAGCATCTTTTGCCCTTTCGATGACTTGCTCCTTATTGGAATTATCATAGACAACAAAATCTCCAAGCTGCTTGAAAGCGTCCCAGGAAATATCACCGGGATTGGCAGCGAAACCATCTAAATCAACTATTTTCATCTTCAAGTCCTTTTGTTTTATATCTATCTTCCCAACATTTCATCATCCATTGGTAATGTTTTTCTTCTTGATGCGAATGTTGCGGAAACCAGAATCGTGATTTTTTTAACGAATCCGGTAAGTATTGTTGTTTTGTAAAATGCGCAGGATAATCGTGTGGGTATTTATACCCATCATGATAACCTAACTCAGACATTAGCTGTGTGGGAGCATTGCGAAGATGGAGTGGAACTGGTTGGTTTCCACTTTTTCTCACTTCGTCCAATGCAGCATCAATGGCGAGGTAAGCCGAGTTACTTTTAGGCGATACGGATAAATAAACTGCTGCTTCAGCTAATGGGATTCTTGCCTCCGGCCAGCCAATTTTCATCACAGTGTCAAAAGCAGCATTTGCCAACAACAATGCGTTGGGGTTTGCCAATCCTATATCTTCCGCCGCGCTGATGACAAGTCTTCTCGCGATAAATTTAGGATCTTCTCCTCCTTCAATCATCCGTGCCATCCAATACAATGTTGCATCGGGGTCGCTTCCTCTAATGGATTTGATAAAAGCTGAGATGATGTCATAGTGCATTTCTCCATCTTTATCGTATGTCATTGAGTTTTGTTGAAGACAGCTTGCTACAAGGCTATTCGTAATTTCCACCTTGTTTTCTCTTATGGTGCCAACCACCAATTCTAATATGTTGAGAAGTTTTCTTGCATCTCCGCCACTGTACCTAAACAAAGCTTCGCTTTCAATTATTTGGATGTCTTTGTCTTTCAAATAAGTATCTGTCTTTATAGTTCTTTCCAACAGACTTGAAAGTTCCTCTTTATTTAGGCTCTGCAATACATAAACCTGGCATCTTGACAGCAATGGTCTGATAACTTCGAATGATGGATTTTCTGTTGTTGCCCCTATGAGTGTAATAATTCCTTTCTCGACAGCGGGCAACAATGAATCTTGTTGTGACTTAGAAAACCTGTGAATTTCGTCTATGAAAAGGATGGGTGGCAAGGAGTTGAAGAAACGATTATTCTTAGCACGTTCCAAAACATTACGAACATCTTTGACTCCACTTGTAACTGCAGATAAAGTATAAAAAGGGGTTTCCAACTTATTAGCGATAATTTGCGCCAATGTGGTTTTGCCCACCCCCGGAGGTCCCCATAATATAAAGGAAGAGATATGTCCCGAATCTATCATATTGCGCAAGACTGCTCCTTTGCCGACCAAATGTTTTTGACCGACATATTCATCAAGTGTGTGAGGTCGCATGCGTTCCGCTAAGGGCTCCATATCCTAAATACATTAATAATATTAATGCAAAGATAGTAAAAGTATTTGATTTATAATAACAGTTGCATTGATTTTTATTCTCTGAACTTTTTTTTAATAAAATGTTTGGAAGTTCACGCATTTGTACTTACTTTTGCAGCGATTTTCAAATAAGCTTTTGGATAATTTTAGGTTAGGAAAATATATGAAGCGACAAGGACAAACACTGACTTTAAAAACATTGACTAAGAAGAATGTATGGAATATTCAAGAGAATGATGTTTTCAGATTGTGGTCACAGGCTCAACGTGATGCGGATCTAAAAGAAAATAGTCATCATTACTTGGATATTATAAAGTCTGCTTTCTTCATTGAAGAAGTGAAAGTAGATAAAGTTGAGGTTATTCGGAAGTATGAAGAACGAGGTTGCAAAGTTGGTAGCGTCCGTTTTGATAATGGCACACCTGTTAAATGGGCCATAAAGAAAAAAAATATCACACGAATAAATGATTTGAATACGGATAATATTCATCATGTTTCCGCTGCCAAACTCATTGAGATTCTTGAAAGGAACTTTGGAGGGGGATGGGAAAGTTTGCCTCAATCCGTACAAAGTGTTATTCAAAGTGCATTTGAAGTTTCGACAACCACTCTGCCTACAGAAAGACTCAAGAAAACAGGAGGATTGTATGAGATGAAATTAAAGGAAGGCTTTGAAATCTTGGAAATAACAAAGGGTTCATGGACTGAAGCCATTTTCGTAAAGGAGCTTTCAACAGGAGATGGCACTCAATCGGGAAAAGTCGATGATGAGATGTTAGATTCGGAAGGGAATATTCTATGTAAAGATGATATTGATGATTCGGAAATTGAGGAAGATGAGTTCGATGACGATAAGCTGACGGAAGAAAGTTATCATACGACATTCGATGCCGGTCCTGAGGTTTTGGAAATGGAATCGGAAGATGTGGTAGATGACGATTTCTAACTGATAAATTATCACAGGGATTAGGGATGGGTTAAAAGCTCATCCCTTTTTTGTTGTTTTTTTTGCTTAATCAGTCTGTTTTTGAAAGAAAGAGATAAAACGTGAAAATGTGGGCTTTTACTTTTCAATAACTATTAAGTTATCAGATGATTATGTCTTTTTGAAAATGTATAAAAGCAATTCAACACTTTTATAGCTAAAATAATATAAAAAACTTGAATTTGTAAAATAAAAGAATTATATTTGCAAAAGGAATAAAGCGATCGTTTTTTTTATCTTAATCTTATGGGAAAGTATAACATTACAGAGAAAAAGAAGAAAGTTGCCGCTTATCGCAGCTTGGTCAGCCCTCAGCTGATGGACGAACTAAAGGATAAGATTTTGAATGTTATACTTATCCAGCAAAAATATAAAGACAAGAATTTCTCAGCAAAGCAGTTAGCTGAGATGTTGGGTACTAACACGAGATATATTTCCGCGGTTGTTAATGTGCGGTTTCACATGAACTATACGTCTTTCGTAAATAAGTTCCGTATTGAAGAAGCGATGGGCTTGTTAGTCGATAAGAGATATAAGGATTTAACTATTGAAGACATTAGCGATATGGTGGGTTTTTCCAATCGTCAATCTTTTTATGCCTCGTTTTATAAAATTAATGGCATCACTCCGCGACAATACAGATTAAACCATACCAACCCCATGTCTAAAGAAGCTAATCGACTAAAGAATGGCAACGGTGAACAGAACAAATAACACCCCCTCAATAGATCTTGTGACTCAGATGAACCAAAAAGTTTTTGATTTTTCAAACGAAAGATTTGATGATATACAGATCTTAAGATACCATTTGTGTGGGTTTGAGAAACTTTCACTAAGGCAGAAAAAATATGTTTATTGTCTGTCGCAAGCCACACTTTGGGGAAGAGATATAACCTTCGATCAGTTTGGCAAATATAACTTGAAAGTCAGGAGAGCGTTGGAAGCTATCTTTCTTTCCAAGTTCAAGGAAGAGAGTGATGATTTTCGAGCCTTGGAGTTGTATCTGAAGAAAGTATGGTTTGCGAATGGAATATATCATCATTATAGTTCGGATAAGTTTGTTCCCGGCTTCTCCAAAACTTATTTTGTCGATGCACTTCATCATGTAGATATTTCATTGCTTAGATTGGACGAAGGTGAAACGCTTGAGACCTTTATTGCGAATCTCGAGAAAGTTTTATTCGACCCAAACTATTTACCTAAACGAGTCAACAAGGCAGATGGTCAGGATATTGTGAAGACTTCGGCTTGCAACTACTATGAGCATGTCTCTCAAGCAGAAGTGGAACAGTTTTATGAGCATAAAAAAAAAGAAAGCCCATGACAATCCTCCATCTTTTGGTTTAAACTCGAAGGTAATTAAAGAAAACGGAGTGATAAGAGAACTTGTCTGGAAGGCCGGTGGACAATATGGTAGTGCGATAAGACGAATAATAGAATGGCTTGATAAGGCAAAACGATATGCTGAAAATTCACGTCAGGTTCAGACTATAGAGTTATTAATTAAATTCTATAAATCAGGAAATCTTACTGATTTCGATAATTATTCCATTGCATGGGTGAATGATTTAGAGGGACAAGTGGATTTTATTAATGGTTTTATTGAAGTTTATGGCGACCCTCTTGGCTATAAAGGCTCTTGGGAGGGCATCGTACACTATAAGGACTTAGAGGAGACAAAGCGAACAAGACTTATTTCTGACAATGCACAATGGTTTGAGGACAATTCTCCAACAGACAAGAGGTTTAAGAAGTCGGAAGTGAAAGGGGTAACTGCAAATGTGGTTTGCGCGGCAATGCTTGGTGGTGATGAATATCCATCAACGGCAATAGGAATTAACTTGCCCAATGCCGACTGGATAAGGGCGGAACATGGTTCGAAAAGCGTAACTATCTCCAATCTGATTCACGCTTACGATGAAGCATCAAAGAACAATGGCTTCTTGGAAGAGTTTGTTATTGACAAAGGAACTTTGGACTTAATAAAACAGTATGGAAATCAGACAGATATTCTTCACACCGATATACACGAATGTTTGGGACATGGAAGTGGAAAACTCTTGTCGGGCATAGACACTGATGCATTAAAGAATTATGGAAATACCATAGAAGAGACTCGAGCCGATCTCTTCGGACTTTACTATATGCCGGATGATAAGCTGCTAAGTTTAGGTTTGTTAAATTCGGAAGAAGCTTACAAAGCACAGTATTATTCTTATTTAATGAACGGTTTGCTGACTCAGCTCGCACGTATCAAACCCGGCAAATCCATCGAGGAGGCCCATATGCAAAACCGTGCATTGATAGCAAGATGGGCATTGGAGCTTGGTAAGAAAGCGAAAGTCGCGGAATTGATTTCCATATCAGGGAAGACGTTTTTGAGAATAAATGATTATTTGGCTCTTCGAGATATTTTTGCATATGAGTTGGCAGAAATTCAACGCATCAAGAGCGAAGGGGATTTCGACAAGGGCAGACAATTAGTGGAAAAGTACGCCATCAACATTGATCTCACCCTGCATAAGGAAATTTTATCAAGATATGATAGTCTTGACATTGCGCCATATAAAGGGTTCTTAAACCCGAAAATGGAAATTGTTCATAATGCCTCGGGAGAAATAGCAGACATTCGAATTGATTACACGGAGAGCTATACTGATCAGATGTTGAGATATTCAAATGAATACGGAATATTATGAATGAGGAAAAGAGCGAAACATTAAAGGAGATAAAAAGGTCTTTCCGCCTATTCATGGATGGAGCCACATCGAGTTCAATGAGAAAAAAGGGCTTGAATTATAAAATAAATTGGGGCATTCCACTACCATCGTTGCGAAAAATCTCAAAGGGCTATGGCAAGAATTTTGACTTAGCCATTGAGCTTTGGAAAGAGCCGATTCGAGAATGCAAAATCATGGCGACATACATCATGCCGGCGGAAAGAATGTCGCGCGAGCTGGTGGATGTTTGGATGGAAGCGGTGGATAATCAAGAACTTGCGGAACTAATAGCATTCAATTTGTTGAAAAATCTCTCGTTTGCTCCATCGCTGGCTTATGAATACATCGCATCGGAAAAGAAAATGCTTCAGATTTGTGGCTATCAATTGCTCGCCGCCCTTTTTGCCGATGGAAAGGAACCGAACGAACGTGGAATCAATGAATTTCTGGATCAGGTTCAAACCGCATTGAAGAGCGGTGAAATGGGAATAAAGCATTCGGCTTACAATTGCGTTTGTCGCTTTTGCGAACTTGGCGATATTTATGAACAAGTTGCGATAAAAGCTCTCTCAGAATTTGATCTGTTGTAATTTTTCACGAAGCATCAACCGTGTCTTTGTCTCTTTTTTTCAATCCTAACCAGAGTTTCATCCCTTATTTCTTCCAATCCCCTTTCCGTTGCCCTTGACTTCATCACTTTGCCATGCTGTCATATAGCGCATCAGTTGAAATTTAGTGAGGAAGCATAAATTCGAGCAAGTCTGTATAGAAAGAACTTCTCATCCTGTTTTACGGTGAATAACCCCATCACGCGCCTCTATAGAGCTGTGCTCAACGTCTCTATAGAGACGTGTGTTACGCCTCTATAGAGACATACTTAACGCCTCTATAGAGACGTACTTGACACCTCTATAGAGACGTTTTACGCTTACTGAAAAGGCTTTTCCGATTGATGCTTTTTCAATCATCCTCTTTCATGTTTTTCTCATCAATTCATCAGGATTTCCCGATGTTGCATGACCATGGAAAATCCTTTGTCGCTTCCCAATGGTTTCCTGAAAGATGTTGTTATTTCCACACAAAGTCGTGTCAAATCATGAGACCGGACGTATTCTGTTCCAATGTCGGATAACACATGCCTCCTTATGCCTCCAATTCGTATTCAGGTGATGGCAGACAGATGCTTGACAGCGAACATTCGACCCGCCCGGCATTACGAAATCATATTACAAAAACCACGCTCGCGACACGATTCGTAATCTGTTGATAATCAAGACGATATTAATCTGGATTTAAAAGCTTGCCTTTTACGCCCCGATTCATGACCTTTTGCAGTGCAAAAGGTAAGCTTTTACAGAGCGAAAGCTAAGCTTTGGAGAGATGGATGAAGAATTATCAGGACATTATTGAACTTTTCCCATCTCATCGGAAAGAATTTTCGCGTTTTGAAAGCTTAGTTTTTGAAATATGATTTGTAAGCTATTGATTATCATATTAAACGAAGCCTCTTGAAGTGCTTTTCAGATTCTGTAATACCAAAAGAGCAGTTTGTTAATCCAAGAAAAGGAAAAGTGGAACCATCTGTAAGAACTCACGGGTTTTCCGCCAAAGCTAAGGATGAAGTTACGGTAACGCGACCTTTTGAAAGGCAAGCCCACGTTGAGAATTTGAATATGCTCTTTTCCTTGTCGATAAGCCGTCCGGATGGCATGCCAAATGGTGGCATGATAGGGATAATGCAGCAAATAGCGTTTTTTTAACGCAGTGTCATACCATATCATGGCATTCTTGTCGGAATCAACCACTACGCTTCCGCCTATAATCTTATCCTTATAAGTGGTTACATAGATATGTCCGTTGATGCTATTTCCAATCAGGTGAAAAAGTTTTTCATCGGGAATGTGTCTTTGTTTTCTGAATCGGTAATACGACTTAATGAGTTTATAAAGAATTGTAATTTCTTCATCGTTATCAGCCTCGCGTGTCATGATTCCCGTCTTGTAGGCTCTTCCGATGCGGTAGAGTGCTTTCTCATTGGCTCTTTCCTCCGGGCGTTTGCTGTGGAGCGAATGATGAATTTGCAACCATGGCACGGGGAAAAACCCATGCCTTCTTAGGACTTTATAGCCAAACATTTTTCGAGAGATATGACTTATCTCCATGTGGTGGCAGTCGTGTTCTCTCAGATGTTCTACTAAGGAATCAAGAAGCGCAGCGAAGATAGTGTTTTTTTCTTTGAACGAGATAGTTTTGTCATACGTTCCCTCCCCATAGATGCGTGCATGATTGGAGGTGCGAAAAGGAATAAATGTGGGCTGTCTTTGGATAATGGCTAAAATTTGTCCGTGTATCTCTCCCTTTTTGTTGCGGGCAATAGCCATACAAGGAAACATACGGGGGGTATGTTCCACTATCCAAAACAACTCCCGACTATGAAAAAAATCATCATTGAAGAGTTGTGGAAGTTCACTGCTTTGTGTGATTATCTCGACTTCCATTTTTACTTACAATGCAAAAATAGCAAATGTTTTCTAAAATAGCAATGGAAATGTTGTTTTTAACCGGTATTTTATTACTTTTGCGGGTAACATGAAAGTAACATTGATAGGAGCCGGAAATTTAGCCACTTCATTGGCATTGGCATTGAAAGAAGCTAAATGCATAATTCCACAAATTTACAGCAGAACAACGGAGTCTGCCGAAACGCTCGCGCGACTTGTTAACAGTGAGCCAATAAACCATTTCTCGATGCTTTCCGATGATGCCGATGTATATATAATTTCCATCAAAGACATTGCTCTGGAAGAGGTCATTCCGGAAGTGTGCAAGAATAGGGACGATAAAGTGTTTCTACACACTGCGGGAACCATGTCGTTAAATTGCTTTGAGGGGTGGACTACACATTATGGTGTATTTTATCCCATGCAAACATTTTCAAGGGAACGGCGTGTGAAGTTTAAGGAAATACCCGTGTTCTTGGAGTATAGCGATGATATTGCCCGGAAACGTGTTGATGAGTTGGCACGCAAACTCACAAATAAAGTATATTATTTGTCTTCCGAGGATAGGAAATATCTGCACCTTTCTGCGGTATGGGCTTGTAATTTCGTGAACCACTGTTATGACATTGCATCGGATATATTGAGTGCCCATGACATACCTTTCTCTGTACTGTTACCACTGATTGACGAAACTGCACGAAAGGTTCATTCGCTCACCCCAAGGGAAGCACAAACCGGACCTGCGGTGCGTTTTGATGAGAATGTTATCGAAAAGCAAGTTAAGTTGATGAATGAGAATGCAATGGAAGCCCAACTCTATCAACTGTTGTCCGAAAGCATTCACGAGAAACATAAGAAGGAAAAATAGATTTTAGAAATATGATAAACTATGATTTACGCAAGATAAAGGCTGTTGTTTTTGATGTGGATGGTGTGCTCTCTTGCTGTACTGTGGCAATGGACAAACAGGGTGAGCCCATACGAACAATGAATATTAAAGATGGATATGCCATTCAGTTGGCGGAAAAGCTCGGTCTGAAAATAGCTATTATGACCGGAGGACGCAGTGAGGATATACGTTTGAGATATGAGTATTTGGGGGTGAAAGATGTTTTTCTGAGTTGTTCGGTTAAAATACGCGTGTGGGAAGAGTTTACCAAACGGTATCAACTCTCTGACGATGAAATAATCTACGTGGGCGACGATATTCCCGATTTCGAGGTGATGAGCCGTTCCGGTTGTGCCTGTTGCCCAAAGGATGCGGCTGCGGAGATAAAGAAAATATCCACTTACGTGAGCGATTTCAATGGGGGGTATGGAGTTGCCCGCGATGTGATAGAGCAAGTGTTGCGTGCACAAGGGAAGTGGAAAATGAACGGAAAGGCTTTTGGTTGGTAAAGGATTAAAATATGAGTTATAAGGATTATCACATTGTTCTGGCAAGCAACTCCCCGCGCAGAAAGGAACTTCTCCGCGGTTTAGATATTGATTTTGAAGTTAAGGTTTTGCCCGACATATCAGAGAATTATCCCATGAGCCTCTCGGCGTTAGACGTAGCTCTTTATATTAGTAATGAGAAAGCCGATGCTTACGAGAAATTAATTATGGGAAACGAGTTGATAATAACGGCGGATACCGTGGTTGTGGTCGGAAAAGACGTGTTGGGGAAACCGAAGAGTGCCACCGATGCAAAACGAATGTTGCAAGAGATAAGTGGTAGAACACATCAGGTAGTAACCGGCGTATGTCTCAGTACCACCAATTTTCGGAGAAGTTTCAAGGTGGTAACGAATGTTACATTTAAGAAATTAAAAGAATCGGAAATTGACTATTATATCAATAACTACAAGCCTTACGACAAAGCCGGCGCATACGGCATTCAGGAATGGATAGGATATGTGGGCGTAACCTCGCTCGAGGGAAGCTATTTCAATGTGATGGGATTGCCCATACAAAGAATTTGGGAGGAACTGAACAGGTTGTGATGGATACGGAAGAGATTGTTATTTGTCTATTCCATCGCGAGAGAGTAAGCCTTTTTGGGCATAATAATGCTTCACCTCTTTCATGTCGGTTGCTAAATCGGAATATTCAATCAGTTCTTGTGGCGCATAACGACCGGTGAGCACGACTTCCACTTTTTCGGAACGCTTTTCAAGGACGTGCAAAACCTCGTTTAAGTCGAGGAGATGCAGGTGCAGGGCGATGGTGATTTCATCGAGAATTACCATATCCACGTCCCCACGGGATAATTCTTTTGAGCAAACTCTTAGTCCCTCGTGAGCTGCAATCTTATCGGCTTTATTCGGCTCTCTGTCCAACATGCAACCGCAACCGAACTGTTCGATGCGAATATTCTTCACGAACTCGGTGATGCGCGTCTCATTGTACTTCATTGATTTTACGAATTGGGCAATATAAACTCTTTTCCCGGACATCGCGGCACGAACGGCGAGACCGAAAGCTGCTGTTGTCTTTCCTTTTCCGTTGCCCGTGTAGAGATGAACTTGTCCTTCGTGGAACATAGTCTTTGTAATGTTCATTTTGCTATTCATGGTGATAAGGCTCTCCTTTGATGATGGTGCAGGCTCTGTACAATTGTTCCGTGAAAATAAGTCGTACCATCTGGTGGCTAAAAGTCATTTTGGATAATGATAATTGCTCGTTGGCTCGTTTGTAAACGTCCGGAGAAAAACCGTATGCGCCACCGATGGCAAAGACGACTCGTTTGGCAACGTTCTCCTTCTTTTGCAGCCAATTGGCAAACTCAACCGATCGCAACTCTTTCCCATGTTCGTCCAGCAATATCAAGGTGTCGGATGGTTGAACTTCCCTGAGGATGAGGGCACCTTCACGCTCTTTTTGTAAGTCTTCTGAAAGATTTTTAGAGTTCTTTAATTCAGGGATGGTGACGAGAGAGAAAGGAAGATAGTGCTCTATGCGCGAGATATAATCATTGATTGCCGCGATGAAATGCTTTTCCTTGGTCTTTCCAATTAAAAGTAACGTAGCTTTCATTTTTCCTCATGTCTGGTTTTATAAAATAAAGCCTCTATTGACAAAGCTGCCGAGGAGCGTTATTTCTCATCTATTGTTTTGTCGTATTTTCTCTTATATTCGTGTTCCCTACGTTTATTCATGGGAAACCATCCTTTTTCCACCCTCTTCTTTTGCTCAAAAATTTCACCGATACCCCATAATAGAGAAGCTCCGGTAACACCTAAAAGGGCCGACCAAAATGTATCTTTGATGAAAAGAGCCAAAACACAACAGATGATGCCTGAAACACACCATATAATCCAAGGCTTAGTCCCAAAATAGTATTCCGTTTTGATAACCATAGGATGAAAAATCCCAATAATCAAGAAAGTGCAGGCAGCAAGGATGATTCCTTCGAAATATAATTCCATCTTATTTACTTAATTTTGTGGTAATGGAAGAATAACATTCTAAGATGCGATTTCAACCAATAATTCAATACATAATATCTAATGATGTGCAAAAATACAAAAAAATAATGCAATTAGACTCCTTATATTGCGAATAAATGAGTATATTTGCAAATATAAACATAAATAATATCTCAGTAAACTATGCAGAATAATCAAGAACTTATTTCCCTCTGTGAGCAGAAAGCTCAGCAGTGGCTTACACCCGCTTTCGATGCGGAAACACGTAAAGCAGTGAAGACAATGCTTGAGAACGAAGATAAAAACGCGTTGGTAGAGTCTTTCTACAAAGACTTAGAATTTGGAACCGGTGGACTTAGAGGCATTATGGGAGCAGGTTCTAACAGAATGAATATCTATACCGTAGGTATGGCTACACAAGGCTTTGCCAACTATCTCAAAATGAACTTTAAGGACAGAGAAGAGATTAGCGTTGTGGTATGCCATGACTGTCGAAATAACTCACGTTCTTTTGCAGAGAAAGTTGCAGACATTTTCTCTGCAAATGGAATAAAAGTATATTTGTTCGAGGATTTACGTCCTACACCGGAATGTTCCTTTGCCATTCGCTACCTAAAGGCTCAAGCAGGTGTTAATATCACGGCAAGTCATAATCCACGTGAGTATAATGGATATAAGGCTTATTGGGAAGACGGTGCACAAGTACTGACCCCACATGATGCAGGTATCATAGCGGAAGTAAACAAAGTAAAAGTAGAGGATGTTCGCTTTGAAGGAAACAAAAACCTAATTCAAATCATTGGAGAGGATATTGACAAGGTTTATTTGGAACAAGTTAAGACCGTATGCATTGACCCGGAGGTAATAAAGCGGCAACATGACTTAAAAATCGTTTACACACCACTCCACGGTGCCGGTAGGATAATGGTTCCGAAGGCATTGCGTTCTTGGGGATTTGACAATATCCATTGTGTCGAGGAACAGATGGTTGTAGATGGAAACTTCCCAACCGTAGATCGCCCCAATCCGGAAATCGCTGAGGCTTTAACTCTGGGTTTGAGAGATGCGAAGAAGTTAGATGCCGATATTCTTATGGCGTCAGACCCAGACTCAGATCGTGTCGGAATGGCTTGCAAGGATAGCAATGGAGAATGGGTATTAATCAATGGCAATCAAACTTGTCTGCTCTATTTGTGGTATATCATTACCAATCGTCAGGCATTAGGAAAAATGCAACCTACCGATTATATCGTGAAAACAATCGTTACAACGGAAGTCATTACGGAAATAGCAAAAAAACACAACATTGAAATGCGCGACTGCTATACCGGATTTAAGTGGATTGCTCATGAAATAGCTATCTCGGAAGGAAAGAAACAATTTATTGGTGGAGGAGAAGAAAGTTATGGCTTTTTGGCGGAAGACTTCGTACGCGACAAAGATGCGGTGAGCGCATGTGCTCTGTTGGCAGAAATATGTGCTTATGCGAAAGATAAGGGCAAAACTCTTTACGATTTGCTTATGGATATTTATCTTGAGTATGGATTTAGCGAAGAATACACCATCAATGTTGAAAGACCGGGCAAGAGCGGAGCGGATGAAATTCAGCAAATGATGAAGAACTTCAGAAATAATCCACCCAAAGAACTCGGTGGAAGCAAAATTTGTTTGTGGAAAGATTTCTTAAGGCTTGAGGCTGTCGATGCGCAAGGAAACAAAACTCCTTTGGTCATGCCCGATAAGAGTAACGTGCTACAATGGTTCTGCACAGATGGAAACAAAGTAAGCGTGCGTCCATCGGGAACCGAACCCAAGATTAAGTTCTACCTTGAGATTAAGGATAAGATGAAATCGCCAGATGAATATAAAACTTGTCGCGCTCGTGCTTGTGAGAAAATTTCAGCTATCAAAAAGAGTTT
The DNA here is from genome assembly GCF_900607215.1 of Prevotella rectalis. Taxonomy (NCBI): domain Bacteria; kingdom Pseudomonadati; phylum Bacteroidota; class Bacteroidia; order Bacteroidales; family Prevotellaceae; genus Prevotella; species Prevotella rectalis. The sequence goes on along the minus strand of NZ_LR027820.1, from coordinate 430,938 downwards.
GGGATTGGAATAGGAAATATAAATAAAGATAAAATCGCTATAGACATTTGTAAAGTCGGACAGCTTTTCAAATGTTGATAATAGAATTAAGTAGGCTGAAACAACCAGCCTACTTTTTTATTGTGTAAAGTTCGAGAAATGCTCACTTATTTTTGAGATTACGAGAGTACAAAATAGATTAGATTTACGACAGAGGAGTTAAAACAAGGATTGAAATCATAACCACCTCCAATAAGTTCGCCGAAATTGTAAAAAACGTAAATAAGCACTAAGGTATCATGAAAAACATTCCAACAAGAATATTTATCCCCCGAAGACTTACCTTAAATATTCTTTTAGTATGTCTTACCATTACTTTTTATAGGATTAATTTGGAGATGTAAGTATTTTTTTATTACTTTGCACACGAAAATAAATTGAATTTCATTAATTATTAATTAATTTAGAGAGACATGAAAAAGTTAGTACTTTTATTTGCTGCCGCAACTATGGCAGTTTCCGTATCAGCACAGTCTGTTTCGGAAAGCAAAACTTTTGATAACATCTACATTGGTATTAATGGTGGTGTTGCAACAAAGACAACAGGGCACAGATGGTTGAGTGATCTTAATCCAAATGCCGGTCTTAGAATTGGTCGTTACTTCACACCTGTCTTTGGTTTGGCAATCGAAGGCAATGCATATTTCTCAAACAAACCTTGGGCATCTACAGGAACAGCTGTTCGCGCCATCAATACACAACTACTCGCAACCGTAAACTTTAGCAATTGGTTCGGTGGTTACAAAGGTGAACCAAGAACATTCGAGGTAAGTGGTGTATATGGTCTTGGTTGGGGACACGTTTTCAACAACAGAAAAGACCTTGATCCCATCAACCGCATGACTTCCAAAGCCGGTTTGGACTTTGCTTTCAATCTCGGTGCAAATAAAGCATGGCAGATTTACATTGAGCCGTCCATCAACTTCGCGTTCTTGGGACAAAGCGTGAACAACAATGAGTCAGGTGCAGCTTATGGCTACAAGGCTTACAGCCAGTCTAACCAACCTGCTTACAACATCCATAACTCATTCGTACAACTGAATGCTGGCATTGTCTATAAGTTTAAGAATACTAACGGTACACACAACTTCACCATTATCACTCCACGTGATCAGGCTGAAATCGACGCTTTGAACGCACAAATAAACGAGCTTCGCAACCGCAAGCCGGAAGTTATCACCAAGGAAGTTGTTAAGGAAGTTCCCACCGTTAAGGAATTCACTGTATCTGACTTGGTATTCGTAACATTTGCTCAAGCAAAATACAATCTGACTAACGAAGCTAAAGCAGCTCTCGACAAGATCAATGAAGGCTCACACGTACAGATTGTTGGTACAGCATCTCCGGAGGGTAATCCTACATTCAACCAGACATTGTCTGAAAACCGTGCTAAGGTTGTTGCTGATTATCTCACAAGCCGTGGTGTTATCGTTGATGAGGCTACTGGTAAGGGTGTTCAGGGTACGACTTCCAACCGTTTGGCAGTAGTATATGTAAAGTAATCGGATTGAGTTTATAAAAAACTTAATCATTGATCTGAAATACGAGGGTGCGTCCAAAGTACGTACCCTCTTTTTTGGCGTAATGGACATTTGGTAGGCTGAAAAGCTCCAGATGTCCTTTATTTATTACCTTTGTACCATTTGAAAAACTATGAATAAAAAACATGTGTCTTCTGTGGCAGCTTAAATGTTAAAAAGAATGATCATCGCCGGGGCTGTAAATGTATTTTTAACGTGAGTTCGATGAATTCACGTTAACATAAGATATCGTTTATTTCCCTAACGCCAAATTATAGTTACTAAAGCGGTGTTTTGGCTCAGTAGAAAATCAGTGGGGATATGCGTATAGATTTGCAATTCTGAATAGGAAGAACTTCTTGTCTGCCACTCCTCTTAGATTAGCTCGGAAAAGTTTAATTTTGGCATTGAACGATTCTGCCATGGCATTCGAAGCCCTGTTGTTATAGAAGTTCAATATCTCATCATAATGCTCGTAGAATGTGGCAGCAATGACATTGAATGAATGAAAGCCTGCCTCTTCAACTTTATTGTACCACCGTGCCATGGAAAGTCTGGCTGCATCCTTGATGGTGTTCTTTGCAAAGATCATGCGCAGAGAATGGCACAATCCATATGCCTTTTGGATGTCCGGATATTGTTCAAAAAGAATTTTAGCTCGCATTTTCTGACGCTCGGTCCATTTGTCAGCGGACTTGAAGAGCAGATATCTTGACCTGGCGAGAAGCTCTTTTCTTGTATCTCCATTAGCGTATCGGTATGGGCTGTATGGTTCATCGCAGAGTTTTGCCTCCTCCATCTCGTCGTTTGCCTGCTGTATTGCATCCCAGCGGTGCTTGATACGCAATTCCTGTACGGCGTCGCATGCTAACTTTTGTACATGGAACCTATCGATTACACGCTTGGCATTGGGAAACGACCTTCTGACTATTTTGCGCATAGAATCGGACAGATCCAGAGTGACTTCCTCAACAGAAGAGCGTTTCTCCTCATCAATCCTATCCAGTACTGCTATGACATCTTCTGACTTTGTACCTGCAACTACTGCCACGAGACTTCTTTCCCGTGTCCTTGCTGCACGGTTGGTCACGAAAGTGTACAGTTCGCCGTTAGACAGTGAAGTTTCATCAATAGCCAAAGAGGGTCCGATGTTGTCAGGAAAGAGAAGCCATTCGTCGGCATGTTCTGCCTGATCCCATTGACGGAAGCCGCTCAGAACTTCCTTGTATTGTTTCTCAAATGTATGTCCGTCAATATGATAGAAATCCTCAAGCGTAAGGCAGGTCACGGGGGATGTCTCCATACGTTTCTTTTAAAAAAGCTCCAAATTCCTTGGAGTAACGAGTGCCCTGAGCTACCATGTCTAAAGCGATGGGAAGCGTAAAGCTCTTGCCTGTGCGCAAGTCCGTCCATCGCCTGCGACGAATTTTCAATATAACCTTATGGTCTCGGATCGGAAAGTCAGTTATATTAACAGCTTCCATGAACCCTTTGGACTCGAAGTTGGCATCATCCGATAAAGTCTTGTCCATACGTTCGTCAAGACTAATATGAAACTCTGATCCGACCTCACGGACAGAAACGATAGTAAAAAACTGTAATATTTGAGTGGGCAACACAAGAGCTGCCAAGGTGCGTAACATATTTTCTTCCATGATGCGAAGGTCGGAATTATTAAGATAAATAACAAATTATTCCCCCAGTAAATTTCTACTGAGCCCAAGGACCTCCTGTCAGGACAATTCTTTTCATATTAAGCTGCGTAAAACTCAAAATCCCAATCACTACGAGAGTGAAAGGGATTTATTGTCATGATATTATCTCTTGATGTGAATCAAATATAAGAATCTACCTCATGAGATACAGAATAGAACTTATTCTGCTGCCGAAGCCTCTTGTTCAATAGCAGTTGTCTCTCCTGTTTCGTTTTCCTTTGCATTTTCAACAGGCTTTTCAGCTTTTTCTTCCGTTTGTGGGGCGGGTTGATTTTCAGCTATCACCGTTACAGGAAGTTTCACCTCTACATCCTTGAAGAAATGAACTGTAGCCTCATAAGTGCCAACTTTCTTAATATCGCGCATGGTGATAATCTTGCGTTCAATCTCAATACCTTTCTTAGCCAATTCTTCAGCCACAATTGCTGTGTTTACGGAACCATAAGTAACGCCTGTTGCAGAAACTTTAGCCGGTATTACAAGTTCCACTCCACTCAGCTGAGCTGCACGTTTTTCAGCCTCGGCTTTCCTTGCTGCAATTTTAGCAGCCTGCTGCTTAAGATCTTCAGCCAACTGTTTCTTGGCAGACGGTGATGCTATAACGCCCTTACCTGTTGGAATGAGGTAGTTACGACCGTAGCCGTTCTTTACATTTACAATTTCGTTCTTGTAGCCAAGTCCGATTATATCTTCTTTCAGTATTATTTCCATATCCTTAGCCTCCTCTATTATTTCATCAAATCGGTTACGTATGGAAGCAATGCGATTTGGCGAGCACGTTTAACAGCTTGTGCCACACGACGCTGATACTTCAAAGATGTTCCTGTTATTCGACGCGGAAGAATTTTACCTTGTTCGTTCAAAAACTTCTTCAAGAATTCTCCATCTTTATAGTCGATGTACTTAATTCCGCTCTTCTTAAACCGACAATACTTTTTCTTTTTCGTATCAATTGAGGGTGCGGTCAAATAACGAATTTCTGATTTTTTCTGCTCTGCCATAATTAAGCCTCCTTTTTAGATGCCCATTTAGCACGACGCTTCTCTGCATAAGCTGCCGAGTATTTATCCTGCTTAACGGTGATGTAACGAATAACTTTCTCGTCGCGGCGGTATGCTGTTTCGAGAGTATTAATGACTGTTGGTTCTGCATTGAACTCCAACAAAGCGTAGAAGCCTGATGACTTCTTCTGAATGTTGTAAGCCAATTTCTTCAAGCCCCAGATCTCTTCGTTCAAGATTTCAGCACCATTATCGGTGAGCAGCTTCTTGAATTTAGCGACCGCTTCCTTCATCTGTTCATCAGATAAAACGGGAGTCAAAATGAAAACGGTTTCGTATTGATTCATACTACATTAAAATAAATAATTAATAAAATAGCACCTGCATAAGCAAAATGCGGTGCAAAATTACTATTTTTTTATGAACTAACCAAATCTTTTTCGTATTTTTGCATTCTATGAAAAAGTATATTCAATATTTAGGTCTGATAAGCATAACATTGGGATTATTGCTATTTATAATACATCTCATAGTGGATTACAGAGGCAACGAACTTTTACTATCGGGGTTGGCGTTTGTCATTGGTGGCACAGTGGCATTTGTTAAATTACAGCGATAAAGATTGATTTTCCTGACATTTGGCATTCCGTCTCACAGCATAAAAGAGTGTGTCTATACGAACACACTCTTTTTCATATTACATAATTTTTAGTATATTCCTTCCCTCTCGAGATTATTGGGATAGATGCGAGTTTAATCCTCCTCCGGAACTATCAATTTGTAACCTTTACCATGAATATTTATAATTTCAATTTGGTCGTCAGCCTTCAAATGCTTACGCAGTTTAGTAATGTAAACATCCATTGAACGGGCATTAAAGTAGTTGTCATCTATCCAAATTGTTTTCAATGCATAATCGCGTTGTAATATCTCATTCGAATGAGCACAAAGCAAAGCAAGCAGTTCGTTCTCCTTTGTAGTCAGTTTGGTTGCCTTTTCCGGATTATTATCGAGCGTCAGTAGCTGCTTTTGCGTATCAAATGTAAATCTACCGATTTGATAAAGGGTCAGTTCTTTGTTTTTCTTACCGCGTACTCGACGCAGGATGGCTTCGATACGGAACACGAGTTCATCTATTGAGAAGGGTTTGGTCAGATAATCATCTCCCCCTATCTTAAACCCGGTCAGGATATCTTCTTTTAGTTGTCTGGCGGTCAAAAAGAATATAGGTATTTCCATATTGGTTTGGCGAATTTCCTGTGCCAATGTAAAACCATCTTTCTTAGGCATCATCACGTCCAGCACACAAATATCATATTTATTTTTCAAGAAAGCTTTGTAACCCTCCTCTCCATCTGGACAAAGATCAACCTCATAACCTTTCGTCTGTAAATACTCACTCAACAATGTTCCGAGATTCTCATCATCTTCACACAACAGCATTTTGAAATTTTCTTCCATATCAGTAAATTTTAAATTGTTTATATTCTTTTTTCACAAACTATTCTTCCGGCATTACTGGCAAGATGATAGTAAATTTTGTACCTTTTCCATATTCGCTATCCACTTTTATCTCACCTTCATGCAAATCTATCATTCTCTTGACATAAGCCAATCCTAACCCAAAACCCTTTACATCGTGTCGGTTACCGGTATGTACACGATAAAACTTTTCAAAAACCTTTTTCAAGTTCTCGCGCTTGATGCCTTGCCCCGTATCTCGTATGGTAAGATAAAGATGTTCGTTTGTATTCCATGTCTTCAAATACACATTTAAGGGCGCATCAGGTTTTGCATATTTCACGGCATTATCCATTAGGTTAAAAATTACATTCTGAAAGTGCATTTCATCTACATAAACCTTTGAATCTACCGCTTCTATATCCGTATATACTTTTCCCCCAGTATGTTCCACGCGAAGGGTGAACGAATGGGCTATCGTCTCCACCATTTCGTTCAAATCAGCATATTTTTTCTTCAATACGGCTTTCTTTTGGTCATACATACTCATTTGTAGAACTTTCTCTACCAAAAAGCGCAGCCGTTTAGTCTCATCATTTACAACCCCCCCAAGATGATCTATCATTTTGGGCGATTTCACCACACTCTTATCATTAAGCATCTGTGAAGCAAGAGAAATACTTGCAATTGGAGTTTTAAGTTCATGCGTCATATTATTAATGAAATCGTTTTTGATTTCCGTATAACGTTTCTGACGGAAAATAATCGCTATCGTGAAGATAAAAGTTACCAACAAAACGATGGTAAATATAATAGATGGAATCATAAAGCGCACGCTAGAGAATATATAACTCGTCATATCGGGGAAGTGTACATTCACCACACCCATTCTATTTGGAGGATCATTTCGGAAGAGTACTTGAGAAAAGCCGGCGTCCTTTCCATCCTCAACAAAATCTGGGCAGCGATAAACCTCTCTGCCATCCTGTGTTGTAACTGTAAAATGATAAGGGATATTAATTCCATTGTTCATCATTTCCGCCTTCAAATCCTGATCCAACAACTTGAAGTTGATGCGTTGTTCCAAGGGCTTATCCGAAGCAGAGTACAAAATATTGTAAACCACTTCCTCCAATAATGCTTTCTGATAAACATAGCGATTGCGCACTACTTCCTGCATTCGTTTCTTCGTTGCCGTGAGTGAACCACTATCATTTCTAACTACAAGAGCTTTTGGTGTAAGCGATGGGTTGTTCTGAATAAGCTTCGTCTCGAACGAGGTATAAGCATTACCATTATCATCAGCCACCAATGCTTGATGAGTATCGGACGTTAATTTATCCTTTGATACATTTTTCTTGGCTAATTTGGCATCGCTCTTATTCACATCACTTTCTAAAAAGCGAAGTGTCTCGTTGAGTTCCATGTTGCGAGCTGCTTGATAGAGTGCTCGATTTACTGACTCATCGAATTGCTCCTTTTTCATTTCAGCCATTTCCTCTATGTAATTAAGCTGCAAAAGTAGCAATGCCAGGAAAGAGAGTCCCATAATTACCGCTATTGTCCAAATAGTCGTTTTCTTCATCTAAACAAATTATCTGCGCGTTCAATCTGCATATTCAGCATTTATCACACCTGTCATTTTTATTTAAAAGCAAAGATAGTCAATTCCTTAAAACATTAACAATTAAATGTTAATTAAAATTGTATTTTTAGAGTTTATTAATTATTTTGTATGATAATAATTGATTTTTATCAATTACAATAAGATTATTAATTGAGCAAGAGCATATCTCAAACAGACATGCTCTCGCTCAATAACATTTTAAGTTTCTCGATTAACAAGACTCATAGGAAAAGGAATTATTCTTCCTCTTCTTTTACTTCGGTCTCATGTTCAGCAATCAGTTTTTGCTGTAAATCGTTTGGCACTAACTCGTAGCTTGCAAATTTCGTTGTGAAACTTGCACGTCCACCAGTCAGAGAACTCAATGATATACAGTAATTGGAAAGCTCTTTCAATGGGATTTTTGCTTGCAACTTCTGATAACCGGCTTCAGAATCCATTCCCATTATCATTGCTCTACGACCTTGCAAATCGCTCATGACATCGCCCATATAATCTCCGGGGACATAAACTTCAAGATCATAGATCGGTTCCAATATCTTCGGTCCGGCATTTTTGAAAGCATCTGAGAAAGCATGACGAGCAGCCAAGGTGAACGACAACTCGTTAGAATCAACAGGGTGCATCTTTCCATCATATACAATAACGCGCACATCGCGAGCATAGCTACCTGTCAATGGTCCGCGCTCCATACAGTCCATTACACCTTTTAATATAGCAGGCATGAAGCGAGCGTCAATAGCACCTCCGACAACAGAATTAATAAAGACGAGTTTTCCGCCCCAAGGCAAGTCTCTCTCCTCCTTACCCTTAATATTCATCTTGAACTCTTGCCCATTGAACTTGTAAGCCGAAGGTTCAGGCATTCCTTCAGCATAGGGTTCAACGATGAGATGCACTTCGCCAAACTGTCCCGCACCGCCACTTTGTTTCTTATGACGATACTCAGCCTTTGCTTGTTTGGTTAAAGTCTCCCGATAAGGGATTTTTGCTTCCTTGAAAACTGTTTGAATTTTTTCATTATTTTCCAATCGCCATTTCAACGTGCGAAGGTGGAATTCTCCTTGTCCGCTTACGATGGTCTGGCGCAACTCCTTACTTTGCTCCACTATCCACGTAGGGTCTTCTTGACGCATTTTCAGCAAAGCCGCCATCAATTTCTCCGTTTCCTGAGAATTAACAGCCTCAATAGCACGTGTATATTTGGGATTGGGATATTTTATGAAATCAAAATGTTGCTCTATACCTTTGCCATTCAGCGTATTTCCGGTCTTTACATCTTTGAGTTTTACGGTACAACCTATATCACCGGCATTCAACTGATCGACCGGAATACGATTGGCACCCGCACAAGCATAAAGTTGTCCGATACGTTCCTTTGAGCCTCTGTCGGCATTCGTTAAGTCATCTCCAACTTTAATACTTCCACTCATTACCTTAAAGTAACTTACCTCTCCAATATGAGGTTCCATACCGGTCTTGAAGAAATATATGGATTCCGGTCCATTGGAATCGGGAGTAATCTCTTCACCTCGAGTGTTATGCACTTTATCCATCTCGTCAACAAACGGCACCACATTGCCTAAGAACTCCATCAAGCGTCTTACGCCCATATCTTTGCCTGCACATACGCAGAAGACAGGGAACAAGCTGCGTGTTACCAATCCTTTGCGAATACCTTCGCGAAGTTCATCCTCTGTCAACGACTCCGATTCGAAGAATTTCTCCATCAATCCTTCATCATTCTCAGCGGCAGCCTCAACAAGGATTTTATGTAATTCTAAAGCCTTTTGCTTCTCCTCTTCCGGAATTTCCTCGATAATCGGCGCACCACCTTCCGGTTTCCAACTATATTTCTTCATCAAAAGAACATCGATCAAGCTATTGAATTCCGGTCCGGTCTTGATGGGATATTGTATTTGTACACACTTTGAACCATAAATATCCCTCATGCTGTTCATGAGATTTTCAAAGTCGCACTTTTCAGAATCCAACTGATTGATTAAGAAGATAACAGGTTTCTTCAGTTTTTCTGTGTAACGGAAGTTATTCTGCGTACCCACCTCGGGTCCGTATTGACCATTGATCAAAACAACGGCTTGGTCAGTTACGTTCAGGGCGGTAATTGCACCTCCTACGAAATCATCGCTACCGGGACAATCAATAATATTTAATTTCTTGTTATTCCATTCTACATGAAAAACGGTAGGGAATACAGAATAGCCATATTCCTGTTCCACCGGAAAATAATCGCTAACTGTGTTCTTTGCTTCTACCGTACCGCGACGCTTGATGATACCTGCCTCGAACAACATACTTTCGGCAAGAGTAGTCTTGCCGCTACCCGCACTGCCAAGCAAGGCAATGTTTTTAATTTCGTTTGTCTGATATACTTTCATATCAAGATAGATTTAAGTTGTTAGTAATGTTCTTTCTTTACCATGAGATAAGCCGGACTAAACCTGCTTTCAGCGGTCTAAGTTATAAATTTTTATGCAAACAGCCAAAACAAATTACAAGAAAAAAGAAAATATATCAAAGAAATCACTACTTTTGCAAATAGTTTCTTAGCGTTTTATTTATTACCTATTAATATATGTCAGGAATTTACATACATATTCCATTTTGCGCCGGCAGATGTATTTATTGTGGCTTTTACTCCACCGTCGTCCCCAACAAAAGGCAAAGCGGAAGAAAAGAAAAGACTACGACAGATTCGATTATCGACAGATACACCCTTGCCCTCTGTAAAGAACTGGAAATGCGAAAAAACTATATTTTTTGCAACCCGAATATAAAAGATAATAAAGAAAAAATCCAGACCATTTATCTTGGTGGAGGAACACCATCATTACTCTCACAGGAAAACCTTACGGAGATATTCAAACGAATTGATAACACTTTTGCGGAATACGTAGATGATTACAAATCCATGGAAATAACATTGGAATGCAACCCGGACGATGTTACGGATGAATTTGCGAACCATCTTAAACGGTTTCCAATAAACCGAATATCAATGGGCGTGCAATCTTTCTCAGAAGACCGACTACGGTTTCTGAAAAGACGCCATAACGCTGAAGATATAAAACCGGCAATAGAGCGGTTGCGCAAATGTGGCATCAATAATATTTCCACAGACTTGATGTTCGGATTTCCCAATCAGACGCTTGATGAATGGAGAGAAGACATAGATAAAGTCATTAAACTTGATGTAGAACATATCTCAGCATACAGCTTGATGTATGAGAACGGTACGCCTCTTTACAGAATGTGGGAACAAGGAAAAGTAAAAGAAATTAACGAAGAACTGTATCGAAAAATGTACGAAGAACTTATCAACCAACTTGAAAAAGCAGGCTTTGAACAATACGAAATAAGCAATTTTGCTAAATGTGTGGGTGGTGCTGATATTTCTCCTTACCGTTCACGACACAACAGTTCTTATTGGCACGACACCCCCTATTTAGGCATAGGTGCATCGGCACATTCCTACAACGGAACATCGCGACAATGGAATGTATCAAACCTATTGAAGTACATTGAAGGGATAGAGAGCGACGTCTTGAATTACAAGGGTGAAGTAATAGACGAAGGGACACATTATAACGATCTGATAACAACGGAACTGAGAACCGTAGAAGGAATAGATATAAGTCATCTGAAGCCCAAATACAGAAAATATGTCTTAAAGGTTGCCCAACCGCTCATAAGAAATCAGTTGTTGAAGTTGGAAAACAACCATCTGCATCTAACTCGAGAAGGCATTTTCGTCAGTGATTCTGTCATGGGCGAGTTGATATTCGTATGCAAGTTCCAAAACGAAGTGCAATAAAAGAGTAGCCCTCGCCGAGAGATGCAGACGTTCTCGAAGCGTAGCGAGAGGTTGTCTGCATCTCTCGGCGAGGAAAAAAAACAACCAGCAATACAAATAAAAAAGGGAGACCTCTGTCTCCCCAAGATTAATTAACTTTGTATTGTGAAATATCATCAATTAACCTCGGAGCAAAGGTCGCAAATTTTCGCCTTACTCCAAAAGAAAACAGGGAGAAAAGAGATTGCCACAATCGTCGGCATCAGTCAGTCAACACTATCACGTGAAATCAAACGCAACAGCACGCCATCAGAAAAGTATATCTGGACAAAGGCGCACGATATGGCTATGCAGCGCAGAAAGAGAACGGTAAAGAACGCCAGGCTCTCTAACGAATTAGTCTGGAGAATTAAGGAATATATCACCAATGACCAGTGGTCTCCACGACAAATATCAGGTTATCTGCGCAAGAATGAGGGAATAAAGGTGTCCCACCAATCCATTTATAATATCATTCATAATGATACAACAGGGGAACTTGCCAAACACACAAGGCATAAGATGAAATACAG
>NZ_LR027820.1:418490-419178 GCF_900607215.1 Prevotella rectalis | reverse complement strand
GACAAATATCAGGTTATCTGCGCAAGAATGAGGGAATAAAGGTGTCCCACCAATCCATTTATAATATCATTCATAATGATACAACAGGGGAACTTGCCAAACACACAAGGCATAAGATGAAATACAGACATCGTCCCAAGGGCAGACATCTTCCAATTAAAGACAGGTTGAGTATCCATGAAAGAAGTAAGGAAGTTGACGGGAAGAGATTCGGAGATTTTGAGATGGACTTGATCGTAGACCCTGACCAGCATACCATACTCACACTGGTAGAGAAATCCACCAATATGCTGCTTATGCAGAAACTGCCATTTGGAAAGCAGTCAAAGCCTCTGGCAAAGGTAGTTAGGAAACTGCTGCCACCATACAAGGACTGTCTGAAGACCATTACAACAGACAACGGACCTGAATTTGCAGCACATAAGGACATTACCAAGTTCTTAGGCGTGCCCGTATACTTCGCTGATCCATATTGTTCTTGGCAAAAGGGAGCGATTGAGAATACAAATAAACTAATCAGACAATATATACCGAAAAAGGATTCGTTTGAACATTACACAGACAAGAGAATTATGTCGATACAAAAGAAATTGAACGAAAGACCGAGAGAAAAATTAAACTTTTCTACTCCAAAGTGTGAATTCTTCAAATACGTTTTATAATTTTGCACTTGCTGGTTGACTCTGCG
>NZ_LR027820.1:417995-418479 GCF_900607215.1 Prevotella rectalis | reverse complement strand
CGCTTGAGAAGAACCGCTAGAATAATAATCAATTAACACTTGCAGCTTGAACGAATACGAAAATTCGCGCGGGGTTTTACGTTTTGTCATAATTTCTTACTTTTTTTATAGTCAGAATTGTGACAAGCTAAATCCGTATAAGACATTTTAAAATGGCTTTGTAAGTCGCTGTAAATCAATAAGTTTTTTAGATGGATGTCGAAAGTGTGGAAACGAGCGGTTTATACCATCGGTTTCACATCCGTTTTGTTTGCAATCTCACGCAAAGGTCTCTATAATAAAATGAATACATTTGTCCCCGTGGCGGGGTGGGATTGCAACAATTGGATGCGACTTGTCGGAGCAGATGGTAGTGTCCTTAAAAGTGTGTAATTCATCTTTCCTTTCTCTGTACTTCCACTGTTATTTTATTCTTTTCTTTCCAGTTCTTGAATTGATATATTCTCCTTTCATATGTCGTCTTTGTTTCCTCCATCGCCACGGC
>NZ_LR027820.1:415197-415823 GCF_900607215.1 Prevotella rectalis | reverse complement strand
GACTTCTCTGATGGCATGGATGTTCTCATTTGGATGGTTCTCCTGTACTTCCTGTTGAGCCTTTCAATCCAGTTGGTCGTATATATGCACCTCTGCACTTGGGCCGGGAAGTCCATATACGTGAAGTAGGCACAGTTGCGTTCGGTCTTGTACTTTCTTAGTGCAGGATATTTCCTTTCCCATTTCTCGACAAAGGTAATGAATTGTTCGTATCCCTGCAAGGAATTCATCTCGTTGTTCTCCAATTGGAACACCTCACTGAGCTGCTGCGCCATTACTGGTTTGTCTTTATGTGATGCGCCGCTGAGTATCTGTCGCTTGACGTGTGCCACGCAGAACTGGTGTGCGGCACCTGGAAAGGCTGCACAGACGGCATTCTCTATTCCTTGCAATGCATCGGAAACGACTAAGTCTATCTGTTCGACGCCTCTTTGCTTCAAGGCCTCAAGCTCGTCTTTCCAGCACAGAGCCCCTTCTGTGGGATGATTGACAACCGTGAGCACCTCCCTGCTGCCGTCTTCCAATACCCCCAGAATGGTATAGTAGGCCTCCTTGGACACCTGTCTGTCCCTACGGGTGGAAATAAAGGTGGCGTCGATATAGACGGCTAAATAGTGGGAGGAAAG
>NZ_LR027820.1:414733-415186 GCF_900607215.1 Prevotella rectalis | reverse complement strand
CGCTGACGAACAACTCTCGTTCATGATACATCAGGGAGTTCATGATTAATGACTGAAGGGTAACAAAACCCTCGCTGCTGCTTGTGTAATTCGAAATAATTTCCGAAATTTGCGAATGTGTAAGTTTCATTTTTTCCTTTTTTATAGTTTTCAAATACAAAGATAAGAAAAAAGGAGCTTACACACTTTTATAGGACAGTACCGGGCTGTATGGTTCATCGCAGAGTTTTGCCTCCTCCATCTCGTCGTTTGCCTGCTGTATTGCATCCCAGCGGTGCTTGATACGCAATTCCTATACGGCGTCGCATGCTAACTTTTGTACATGAAACCTATCGATTACACGCTTGGCATTGGGAAACGACCTTCTGACTATTTTGCGCATAGAGTAGGACAGATCCAGAGTGACTTCCTCAACAGAGGAGCGTTTCTCCTCATCAATCCTATCCAGTACTG
>NZ_LR027820.1:413834-414722 GCF_900607215.1 Prevotella rectalis | reverse complement strand
TTTCGAATTACACAAGCAGCAGCGAGGGTTTTGTTACCCTTCAGTCATTAATCATGAACTCCCTGATGTATCATGAACGAGAGTTGTTCGTCAGCGAAAATGCCCATGAGCAATGCAATGGTTTCCGTTCTCGTCGTTGGTACAGTCACGGCTTTGAGTTCTCGCTCCGTATTCCGCGCAGTCGTAGCGGAAACTTCTATCCCATTCTCTTAGGGTTGATACGCAGCGAAAGCGAGGAACGTGCCAAATTGTTCAATCTCCTCTACACCAAAGGTCTTACCACGGAGCAGATAGGCGAGATTTCAAATTGCGTCTATGGTCGTTCCTACAGCAAGCAGCAGGTATCGCATCTTGCCGGCAGCTGCCGTGAGGACGTCGAACGGTGGCTTTGCCGTAGCCTTTCCTCCCACTACTTAGCCGTCTATATCGACGCCACCTTTATTTCCACCCGTAGGGACAGACAGGTGTCCAAGGAAGCCTACTATACCATTCTGGGGGTATTAGAAGACGGCAGCAGGGAGGTGCTCACGGTTGTCAATCATCCCACAGAAGGGGCTCTTTGCTGGAAAGACGAGCTTGAGGCCTTGAAGCAAAGAGGCGTCGAACAGATAGACTTAGTTGTTTCCGATGCATTGCAAGGAATAGAGAATGCCGTCTGTGCAGCCTTTCCCGGTGCCGCACACCAGTTCTGCGTGGCACACGTTAAGCGACAGATACTCAGCGGCGCATCACATAAAGACAAACTGGTAATGGCGCAGCAGCTCAGTGAGGTGTTCCAATTGGAGAACAACGAGATGAATTCCTTGCAGGGATACGAACAATTCATTACCTTTGTCGAGAAATGGGAAAGGAAATATCCTGCACTAAGAAAATACAAGGCCGAACGCA
>NZ_LR027820.1:413208-413823 GCF_900607215.1 Prevotella rectalis | reverse complement strand
CGATGCTGTATGCAGTCATCATGCGCTTCGACTCCCTGCGCGAGATAGAGGCGGCAATGACGGCTGAGGTGCGCAAGCTTCATCACATAGGCATTGACAGGGTTCCTAAGCGCAGTACCCTGTCAGATGCGAACGCCAGACGCTCGGAGAAATTCTTTGAGGACGTGTATCACGACCTTTACGAGTCCAATAAGGACAGACTTTCTTCGGACAGCCGACGCAATGGTACGGAGGAATGGGTAAAACGTCTGAGAATCATCGATTCCACCACGATAACCCTGTTCTCTAACGTCATCTTCAAGGGCGTGGGCCGTCATCCTAAGACGGGAAAGAAGAAGGGTGGCATAAAAGTGCATTCCGTCATTCATGCAAACGAGGGAGTTCACTGTGACGTGAAGTTCACCTCTGCCGCTACCAACGATTCCTTCATGCTCGCCCCCAGCCATTTCAAGCATGATGAAATCGTTGCCCTGGATCGTGCATATATTAACTATGAAAAGTTTGAGGAACTGACCGAGAGGAACGTCGTCTATGTCACCAAGATGAAGAAAAATCTCAAATACGAGGTGTTGGCAGACTGCATGGATATGAACGAGGATGGGCTGATGGAATATC
>NZ_LR027820.1:404462-413104 GCF_900607215.1 Prevotella rectalis | reverse complement strand
GGAAAGATGCCAAAGTTGGTGTCCTTGCTTACCAACGACTTTGACATGTCCATGGAGACTATCGTAGCCATCTACCGCAGGAGGTGGCAGATAGAGTCTCTTTTCAAGCAGATAAAACAGAACTTCCCGCTTAGATACTTCTATGGGGAGAGTGCCAACGCCATCAAGATACAGATTTGGGTTACACTCATTGCCAATCTATTACTGTCACTGCTGCAAAGCTCATTGCAGAGGCGGTGGAGTTTCTCAGGGCTGGCTACTATGGTGCGCATTGTACTTATGGAATACCTCAACATGAATAATTTCTTCAACATGCCGGATGCCGACATGAAACTCATGCTTGAAGCAGCGGCTGAATCGCCACCCGAGGTAACAGAAAATGAATAAGGGGGCTTGTCACTAACATGCTGTCATCCGAACTATTGTGTCTCAATGAGTTGGAATGAGGATTTCTATGTTTAGCGGACAGTAATAATCTCCATTAGCGTATCGGTATGGGCTGTATGGTTCATCGCAGAGTTTTGCCTCCTCCATCTCGTCGTTTGCCTGCTGTATTGCATCCCAGCGGTGCTTGATACGCAATTCCTGTACGGCGTCGCATGCTAACTTTTGTACATGGAACCTATCGATTACACGCTTGGCATTGGGAAACGACCTTCTGACTATTTTGCGCATAGAGTCGGACAGATCCAGAGTGACTTCCTCAACAGAGGAGCGTTTCTCCTCATCAATCCTATCCAGTACTGCTATGACATCTTCTGACTTTGTACCTGCAATTACTGCCACGAGACTTCTTTCCCGTGTCCTTGCTGCACGGTTGGTCACGAAAGTGTACAGTTCGCCGTTAGACAGTGAAGTTTCATCAATAGCCAAAGAGGATCCGATGTTGTCAGGAAAGAGAAGCCACTCGTCGGCATGTTCTGCCTGGTCCCATTGACGGAAGCCGCTCAGAACTTCCTTGTATTGTTTCTCAAATGTATGTCCGTCAATATGATAGAAATCCTCAAGCGTAAGGCAGGTCACGGGGGATGTCTCCATACGTTTCTTTTAAAAAAGCTCCAAATTCCTTGGAGTAACGAGTGCCCTGAGCTACCATGTCTAAAGCGATGGGAAGCGTAAAGCTCTTGCCTGTGCGCAAGTCCGTCCATCGTCTGCGACGAATTTTCAATATAACCTTATGGTCTCGGATCGGAAAGTCAGTTATATTAACAGCTTCCATGAACCCTTTGGACTCGAAGTTGGCATCATCCGACAAAGTCTTGTCCATACGTTCGTCAAGACTAATATGAAACTCTGATCCGACCTTACGGACAGAAACAATAGTAAAAAACTCTAATATTTGAGTGGGCAACACAAGAGCTGCCAAGGTGCGTAACATATTTTCTTCCATGATGCGAAGGTCGGAATTATTAAGATAAATAACAAATTATTCCCCAGGATATTTCTACTGAGCCATTGAAATTCCTTTGGTGTTATTATTCAATTGGATCAAAACCTATGGGCGGAACGGTTTCCAAAGTATAATTAATATCTTCAATGTTGAAACAGTCATCTACAAGCTCACCAGCTTCCTTCATCTCATTATAGCTCCAAATTCCACCACAATCTTCTTCGGGGCTTATCCCCTTTGAAGCTGTGCATTTAGCATATTCTGACGTTTCATTCAAGATTTTTTCAATTTCAATATCATGTATCCAGTCATCACCAAAATCGTAAACATAACATAACTTTCGATTTATGGTTCCGTCCCCAAAGTATTCACCTATTGTGAATGTCCTTGCATTATAATCTGGCTCGTCATATTCTACTGCCTCTGCTATGTTGAGCACGTTGCTGTAGGCAGTATCTCCAAAGCAATACAAATGCTCATTATACCACCCAAAAGCCACTTGTATGACTGCATGCAAACCTGAGAATGTGAAATGCGAAGGTACCAAAACACGGCGCCATACAGGGGGCTTTGAGATTCCGCGCAACTTTATCTTGAATTGGTAAGTAAGTTTTAATCCTTTTTTACCGGCTAATTTCGGCTTATTTCTTTTGAAATATTTCGATGATTGATCTATGAGTAGATTAACTGTTTCTATTAATTCTGAGAATTCTTTTTCTGATAATTGCCGGTTTGACAAAAATGGTTCAGTATGTTTCTTTTTCCTCATAATTTAATTAGAGTTTATTGTAAAGATGTAATCAGATGACTTATTAGGTAATGATATATCTTGAATATTCCAATCTATTCTATTAATTCAGTAATGTGTGCTTATACCATTCGTAGAGCCTTTTCACGCCGTCTTCTATCTCAACTTTATGTTTCCAACCTAAGGAGTGAAGTTTTGAAACATCAATGAGTTTTCTTGGAGTTCCATCGGGTTTACTGCGGTCCCAAACTATCTCCCCGTTAAATCCTACGGTCTTGGCAATAAGCTGCGAAAGTTCCCTTATAGTTAGTTCTTTACCAGTGCCGATGTTGATGTGGCAATTCTTAATTTCGCCCAATGCAGGAATGGCTCCTCCGCGTCCATCACTATTGTTGCGATCTACCTTGCCATCTATTGAAGTACCGAAGAATGTTGAAGAATACTTTTCAATTCCAATGACGTCCTTAAAATCAACATTGAGCAAAAGATGAACGGAAGCATCTGCCATATCTTCACTCCAAAGAAATTCCCTTAATGGACTACCGGTTCCCCACAGAGTAACTTTGTTATCCTCGATGCCATAGAATGCGAGTGCGTTAAGAATCCTTTCTTTGGAAGAATTTCCATCAATGTTATCAGTTCCAATTTTTTTAGCAAGAGCTGGCACGGGATTAATCGGTCGTTTATTCATGTCGATACAAATGGCATTCCAATCCTGATTATGAATCAGCTTTGCCAAATATATTTTGCGCATAATCGCAGGCATGACATGACTGTTTTCCAAATGGAAGTTGTCGTTAGGTCCATATAAATTAGTTGGCATAACGGCAATGTAGTTTGTTCCATACTGTAAATTATAACTTTCACACATTTTTAGTCCTGCTATCTTGGCTATTGCATATTCCTCATTTGTGTATTCTAAGGGAGATGTAAGAAGCGCGTCTTCTTTCATTGGCTGAGGAGCTCCTTTGGGATAGATGCACGTAGAGCCTAAAAAAAGAAGCTTTTTTACTTTATATTTGAATGCGCACGAGATGATATTGCACTGAATCATCATGTTCTGCATTATGAAATCAGCGCGATATAAACTATTTGCCATGATGCCACCTACGAAAGCCGCAGCGAGAACAACTGCATCCGGATGCTCTTGAATAAAGAAATCCTCAACAGCCTGTTGATTGGTCAGATCTAAATCAGCATGGCTCTTTCCTATAAGATTATTGTATCCACGCTGTTTTAGATTATTCCAAATGGCAGATCCAACCAATCCATGATGACCTGCTATATAAATTTTAGAATTTTTATCTATCAACATTGCTTTCATTATATGATTATGTTTATTCTATAATTTATATCTTGAAATGAGGTTTTTTAACGTATTCTACATCATAATCTACCATTACTTTGATGAGTTCCTCAAAACTTGTTTTCCTCGGATTCCAACCTAATTCTTTCCGAGCTTTGGTAGGATCACCAAGGAGTTGTTCTACTTCTGCTGGTCGGAAATATTTAGAGTCAACTTCGATTAAGACCTTACCTGTCGCCTTGTCAATACCTTTTTCGTTCAAGCCTTCACCTTGCCATAGCAATTGAATACCTACGTGTTGGAAAGCGAGTGTGGCAAATTCTCTGACAGTGTGATATTCACCGGTGGCAATTACATAGTCTTGTGGGTTTTCTTGTTGAAGTATCAGCCACATACATTCTACATAGTCTTTTGCATATCCCCAATCACGGAGGGCGTTTAGGTTGCCAAGATAGAGCTTTTCTTGTAATCCCTGTGAGATGCGTGCTGCAGCTAATGTAATCTTCCGGGTAACGAAATTTTCTCCACGCCTTTCGCTTTCATGATTGAAAAGTATGCCGTTACAGCAGAACATATCGTAACTCTCGCGGTAGTTCTTAATAATCCAATATCCATACAATTTCGCTACCGCGTATGGAGAACGTGGATAGAAAGGCGTTGTTTCCTTTTGTGGAATTTCTTGAACCTTACCGAATAATTCGGATGTGCTTGCTTGATAAATTCTACAAGATTTCTCCAGTCCACAGATTCTTACCGCCTCTAATAATCTTAACACTCCAATCGCATCGGTATCTGCCGTATATTCCGGCACCTCAAAACTTACTTTTACGTGGCTTTGGGCGGCGAGGTTATAAATCTCTGTTGGTTTTACTTCCCCAATAATTCTGATAAGGGATGATGAATCGGTCATATCTGCCCAATGCAGATTCACAAGTCGTTCTTTTCTCATGTCGCGAACCCATTCATCCAAATACAGATGCTCTATTCTTTGTGTGTTGAAAGATGAACTGCGGCGTAGAAGTCCATGAACCTCATAGCCTTTTTCCAATAAAAATTCAGCAAGATAACTTCCATCTTGCCCGGTAATACCTGTAATCAGTGCTACTTTTCTTGATGTCACTTTATTTCCATTTTAAGCACCTTTTCTACAATTGGTGCCATATCATAATATTTGTATTCTGCCAAACGACCGCCAAAAATTATATTTTTCTCTTTATCGGCAAGTCTTTTATATTTTAGGTATAGTGCATTATTTCTCTCGTCATTTACCGGGTAGTAAGGTTCTAATCCCGATTTCCATTCTGTAGAGTATTCTTTTGAAATGATAGTTATGGGGCACCGCTCCACATCTTGACCAAACATTTCAAAATGTTTATGTTCGATGATGCGTGTGTAGGGTGTAGCCTCATCGGTGTAATTAACCACTGCGCAACCTTGATAGTTTGTTTTTTCGATGATTTCTTCTTCAAACTTGACGGTACGATAATCAAGTTTTCCGAACCGATACTCATAGAACTCATCTATCTTCCCGGTAAAGACAATCTTATCTGCTTTTGCAAGCCACTTCTCTTTGTCATCGAAAAGGTTAGTGTTTATTTTCGTATCAACGCCCTTCAATAAGGCTTCAATAAGTTTGTTATATCCGCCTTTGGGAATACCTTGGTAGCAATCGTTAAAGTAATTATTGTCGAAAACTAAACGAATGGGCAGCCGCTTGATGATAAAAGCAGGAAGTTCTATACATTTTCGTCCCCATTGTTTTTCCGTATAGCCTTTTATTAACTTCTCGTAGATGTCCTTTCCTATCAGTGTTAAAGCCTGTTCCTCCAAGTTCCTCGGTTGAAGCACACCATCTGCGTGCATTTTTTTTATGGCATCGGCACGCTGTTCATTCAATTTCATTTCCGCTTCTTCCGGGGTTGTTACTCCCCACATTTGATAAAAAGTATTCATGTTAAACGGAAGATTGAATAACTTACCTTTGTAATTTGCTATTGGTGAGTTGGTAAAGCGGTTAAATTCCACCAAGGAATTTACAAAATCCCAAACGGATTTACTGTTTGTATGAAAGATGTGAGCTCCATACTTGTGAATGTTTATTCCTTCCTTAAACTCGCAATATAGATTACCACCCAACTGCGGTCTCTTGTCAATTACAAGACATCTTTTTCCTTTTTGAGTAGCCTGATGCGCAAACATTGAACCGAACAAGCCAGCACCTACTATAAGATAATCGTATTGATTCACGTAAAAAAAATATGATAGTTCAACAAATGATTATGTAGTATCTGAAACTATTTTTTGTCAATAATGTATTCGAATGTTAATAAGATGATTTTCCGTGATGGAAAGTTTTTTATTTTTATTCTGCTTATTTTGTGCCACACACCCTTGCATACTGTTATTGACTAAATATTATATTATTAGGTGCAAAGATAAAAATAAATAATGAAAGAACCAATAAAAATGCTTTTTTTCCGAAAACTTAAAGCTATCGCTTTTTTATTACCGACTAATAAAGTTGTAAGGAAATATAATGGACGCAAAAACGTAGGAGGTCATCGTCTATGATGAGTGTCTCCTCCTACGAATTATTCCGATTATACTAAGTAGAGTCAATATGTGTTATCCCAAGTACTTCATAAGCACTCTTGCGTTCCCACTTTCTCTTATCTTCTCTATCGCCTTTTCACGAATTTGTCTTACACGCTCTCTTGTTAGTGCCATTTCTGTACCTATTTCTTCTAAGCCTTTTTCTTGACAGCCTATTCCAAAACACTCTACAACAATCTTTCTTTCTCGCTCCTTAAGTGTGTTTTGCAATACAGCCTTAAGATCATCGGACATTGATTCAAAATCTACGCCTCTATCAGTGCGAGAATCATCACCGGAAGCAAGCATATCGCTCATGGAATTGTCATCATCATCGCTAAATGGTGCATCGATACTCATGTGGTGATTGTCCGCACTCTGACTCTGGCGTATCCTTGCTTCGTCGATGCCGGTCAAATCAGCCAACTCGTGAATAGATGGACGCCGATTGTACTTTTGAACAAACTCGTTTGTAACTTGATTGATTTTAGATATGGCACCTACCTGATTGAGTGGCAGCCGCACGATTCTGCTTTGCTCAGCTATCGCTTGCAAAATGCTTTGGCGAATCCACCACACGGCATAAGAGATAAACTTAAAACCACGTGTTTCATCGAATTTCTCTGCTGCTTTGACAAGACCAATGTTGCCTTCATCAATCAAATCTGTAAGTGAGAGACCTTGATGTTGATATTGTTTTGCCACGGAAACTACAAATCGAAGGTTGGCCTTGATTAGTTTTTCCTTAGCTCGTTCGCCCTTCTTCCCGCCTTTGTGAATTTCTTGAGCTAACTCAATTTCCTCATCAACGGTAATCATAGGTTCGCGACCAATTTCTACCAAGTACTTATCAAGTGCTTCACTGGAACGATTGGTAATACTTTTTGAAATCTTAAGTTGTCTCATTGATTTAATTTTCCTCCTAAAAAATTATTGGGATTTTCTACTTGCACAAAAACGACTTGCAAAGATACAAATATTTTTTGATAAATCCAATTTTTTTCGTTTTATTTTGTTGCTTCTCGTATAAATATAAGTTAAATAATACTATATAATTAAAACGATCTTTGCTATTATAGAAAATCCATTCAAAACCTCACTAATCCTATTGCTTGCCTTGATGAAATAAACTGTCTTATACGGATTTAGCTTGTCACAATTCTGACTATAAAAAAAGTAAGAAATTATGACAAAACGTAAAACCCCGCGCGAATTTTCGTATTCGTTCAAGCTGCAAGTGTTAATCGATTATTATTCTAGCGGTGCTTCTCAAGCGTCCATATTGCGTAAGTGGAATGTGTCTAGTGGTTCAATGTTCCAATGGCTGAAACGTTGGCCCGTTGATTCAAAATCGTTATCTTTGCCCTCGGAAGTAATCCAGAGGTATCGTATGGCTCATAAAGAAACGAATTTGACAGACAATGAGATATTGCGCCAGAAGATAGTGAACCTCCAACACGCATTGTCTTTGGAGAAGATGCGCAGCCGTGCCTATGAGAAACTCATAGAGATAGCCGAATCCGAGGAGGGTATCAGCATCTTAAAAAAAGATGGTGCCAAACAGTAACGGCGCTGCGTGAGGAGTTTCCCGGTGTATCCGTGGAATTCCTCTGTGGGCTGTTTGGCAAGAAACGCCAGTGGTATTACGCAAGCAGCAAGCTTGTGATTTCTGAGCGGCAAAGGCGTAAACTGATAGTTGACAATGTACTCTACTATCGTGCCTGCTGTCCCGGGATAGGCGGTGTGAAACTGCACGTCCTCCTCAAGTCGGAGCTAGGTGAAGATGTTACTCATGGTCGCGACTCCTTCTTAAAACTACTTGCTTCAGAAGGACTTATGCTTCCCAAGAACAAGCGAAGACGTACAACGGACTCCAATCATCCTTATAGGAAGTATCCTAATCTTGTACAAGGTGTTACGGCAATGTATGCTAACCACATTTGGGCAGCCGACATAACCTACGTTTGGATTTACGGCAACGTCCTGTACCTCCATCTCATTACAGATGTTTACTCACATGCTGTCATAGGCTGGTGCTTATCCGAAACCATGGAGGCTATAAATACGAAGGAGGCATTGCTAATGGCAGTTAAGGCAGCCGGAGGAGGCAACCTCTGCGGAACGATACACCACTCTGACAGAGGTTCGCAATACGCCTGCCACCTATATGTTGAAACTCTTATGTGCCACCATATCAGGGTTAGTATGACAGAACGGTACAATCCTACGGACAATCCTGTGGCGGAAAGGACGAATGGAACCTTTAAGGTTGAGTGGATTTACCAGCAGGAGATGTACCGAGATTATGACCAGGCCAACATGGAAATCTCCAAGGCAATAGCCTTCTACAACTACAGACGACCGCATATGAGCATAGGAATGAAATGTCCGATGGATGTCTATAGAGGCGAACAGCCCGGGAGAAATCTTTGGAAAAAGAGATAAATGCTTGCAAAAAAGAAAAATATAAAGTATCTTTGGAACGCCGAAAATATGGCGAACGACGGTCTTATGCCATCTTCACCAAAGGTCCCAGGGGGCATCGAGCCCCCTAAGACCTTGCCGAAAATATGACGGAACTTAGGTGTTGTCCATCTTCTTTTATG
>NZ_LR027820.1:358890-404454 GCF_900607215.1 Prevotella rectalis | reverse complement strand
TTGGAACGCCGAAAATATGGCGAACGACGGTCTTATGCCATCTTCACCAAAGGTCCCAGGGGGCATCGAGCCCCCTAAGACCTTGCCGAAAATATGACGGAACTTAGGTGTTGTCCATCTTCTTTTATGCAAGTGCACTGACTTCAAATTTAAACTATATAATGTTAATGTCAAGTCATTCAGTAAATAAGAAAATATTTGACAAGTAAAACAGAAATACATCGTCAGATCTGACAAGTGAATTCAGGAAAAGACAGATTATTCTTCATTCATCTATCCAAAGCTTACCTTTCACGTTTCAAAAGCTTACCTTTTACAATGCAAAAGGTAAGGAATTGGAGTGCAAAAGATAAGCTTTTACAAAATAATTAATATCATACTGATTTTCAACAAGTTATGAGACGTGCTTCGGGCGTAGTTTTTGTAATATAATTTCGCGGTACTGGTCGGATCGAATTTTTACGATCAAGCCACCCCTCAAGAACTCGATTTACAACCAACAAATGGTATTGGATAATCCCTTTGGTTCATTAAAAGTTGGAATCCACTCCTTGAATACTTGTAAGACCTAAAATTATTGAAACTTTTGATTTTTCTTTAATGAAAATTTGGCAGTATGAAATATTATTGCTAAATTTGCATCCGCATTTCAGATGGAATATCATGGTGCCTGGGCCGGTCGGTTAGGTAACGGTCTGCAAAACCGTGTAGAGCAGTTCGATTCTGCTAGGCACCTCTTATTGTATAGTAAAATATCAGGATGGGTATCCCTCCTGATATTTTTATAATTTCAGATAGTTAAAATTGGGTCTATAAGGGGTCAGTCGTAAAATGCC
This sequence comes from Prevotella rectalis, assembly GCF_900607215.1. Taxonomy (NCBI): domain Bacteria; kingdom Pseudomonadati; phylum Bacteroidota; class Bacteroidia; order Bacteroidales; family Prevotellaceae; genus Prevotella; species Prevotella rectalis. The sequence continues at coordinate 403,618 of NZ_LR027820.1, read as the reverse complement.
CTGAAACAGATTCCTGCGGAGTTGCTGGAATATCCGTCTTATTATGTCCCTTTACGGTCATACAATTTATCTAATATTGCGAATATCTGCCGGATGCTTTACAGTGATAATTTAACAAATGATGCGAGCTATCAGCGGATTACCGATGCCATAGGGATGGATGAACTGGTAAACGACCTCTATCAATCAGGAAAAAGGGTTGTTTTTACTATGGGAAAAGGCGGCGTGGGAAAAACCACTTTAGCCACTGAAATAGCCCTGAAATTAACAAAACTTGGTGCAAAGGTACATCTTACCACCACTGACCCCGCAAACCATCTGAATTATAACCTTGCTGTTCAGGCTGGCATTACGGTAAGCCGTATTGACGAAGCGGAAGTGTTGGAAGCCTATAAAAACGAGGTTCGCAGCAAGGCAGCGGAAACAATGACAGCCGATGATATGGAATATATAGAGGAAGATTTACGTTCACCGTGTACGCAGGAAATTGCAGTATTTAGGGCTTTTGCTGAAATTGTCGATAAGGCAGAAAATGAAGTCGTAGTAATTGACACCGCACCTACTGGACACACTTTGTTGTTGCTGGATGCAACGGAAAGTTACCATAAAGAAGTTCAACGTACACATGGCGACACTCCCGCTTCCGTAAGAAAGCTGTTACCGCGTTTGAGAAGCCCGCAGGAAACAGAAGTCGTTATTGTGACCCTACCCGAAGCAACACCCGTATTTGAAGCCGAACGTTTGCAAATGGATTTACAACGTGCCAGGATTAATAATAAATGGTGGATCGTGAATGCTTGCTTGTCATTAACTGACACTGAAAATTCTTTCTTGCGAGCAAAGGCGCAAAATGAATTGGTTTGGATTAAGAAAGTAGAAGAATTGTCAAAGGGAAATGCTGCCCTAATAGCTTGGAAAAATAACTAAAAACATGAAGATTTTAATTCTTTGCACAGGGAATAGCTGCCGCAGCCAAATGGCACATGGCTTTCTACAATCATTTGACAATAAACTGGATGTCTTCTCAGCAGGAACAAAACCTGCTGAAAAGGTTAATCCGATGGCGGTAAAGGTTATGGAAGAAATAGGTATAGATTTAGCCCATAATATCCCTAAAAGTGTAAACCTATATATAGGGCAGGAATGGGATTATGTGATTACGGTCTGCGGTGGGGCAAATGAAAGCTGCCCAGTGTTTACTGGTAAAGTCGGGAAGAGACTGCATATAGGATTTGACGACCCCTCGGAAGCAATCGGAACGCCAGAGTTTATAAACAGTGAATTTCATCGGGTACGGGATGAAATAAAAGCCCGTTTCTATGATTTCTACCTGGACGAATTAAAACCACAATTAAGCTAAATATTTGTTATTATGGAAAAGAAACAAGGAATTGGATTTTTTGAAAAATACCTGACTATCTGGGTTGCCTTGTGCATCATTATTGGAATTGCCGTGGGACAATGGCTTCCAGCAGTTCCGCAAACATTAAGCAAATTTGAATATGCCAACGTGTCTATACCTGTGGCAATCCTGATTTGGTTAATGATTTATCCGATGATGCTAAAAGTGGATTTTCAAAGTGTTAAGAATGTCGGCAAGCGTCCGAAAGGAATAATAGTCACTTGCGTTACAAATTGGCTGATAAAGCCATTTACCATGTTCGGAATAGCCTATTTGTTCTTCTATGTAGTTTTCAAAGCCTTTATACCTGCCGGATTAGCCGAAGAATATTTAGCTGGGGCGGTACTATTGGGGGCTGCACCTTGTACAGCTATGGTGTTCGTGTGGAGTTACCTTACTAAAGGGGATGCCGCTTATACACTGGTACAAGTGGCTGTGAACGATTTAATCATATTGGTAGCGTTTGCCCCTATCGTTGCTTTCTTGCTGGGAGTTGGCGGCGTATCAATCCCGTGGGACACTCTGTTGTTATCCGTAGGGCTGTTTGTTGTGATACCACTTGCTGCCGGGATCATTACCCGAATAATGGTTATCCGCCGCAAAGGTGTGGAGTATTTCAATAACGTATTTATTAAGAAATTTGATAATTATACGGTAGGCGGGTTGTTATTAACGCTTATTATCCTGTTTTCATTTCAAGGAGAAACGATACTGAACAATCCTCTGCATATCTTATTGATTGCAGTTCCGCTTGTGTTGCAAACAGTTCTGATATTCTTCGTTGCTTACGGTTGGGCGAAATGGTGGAAATTACCCCATGATGTTGCCGCACCTGCCGGAATGATTGGGGCAAGTAATTTCTTTGAATTGGCGGTTGCTGTGGCTATTTCTCTTTTTGGTTTACAATCCGGGGCTGCAGTGGCTACGGTGGTGGGCGTGCTGGTCGAAGTTCCGGTGATGTTGATGTTAGTAAGGATTGCCAATAACACACGAAGCTGGTTTCCGACTACAAAATCCCAATAGGGCAAAAATCCTAATCTAACTTTATCGTAAAAAGGCTTGGTGCCGGAAATGTTTTTTCCTAACGTTTTCGACATTCTGCCTTTTACAAAAGTCAGAATAAAGATACATTTTTCGGCATTAAGACAACCGTATTTTTTTTCTTGAGTACTTTTGATGCTGTTTTTGTCATGTAATTTCACAGTGATAATCAGGTCGCATGTCCGGTATCAAGAATCTGTTTACCACCGTCTGAATACGAATTGGAAACAAAACGTTAGAATGGCAATCCCACCGCAAAATGAAGAGTAAAATCGCGTGCAAAGTTTGGATGAATTATCGGATAATGTTCTTTCGTGGTTTCATAAGCCGGATTAATGGCTTTCATGCCCGCATCGAAGCGAAGAATAAAATAATCGAAATTCAAACGCACTCCCAAGCCGTACGACATGGCGATTTGTTTATAGAATTTGCTTAACTTAAACTGCCCACCCGGTTGCTCCGTATAATTTCTTAACGTCCAAATATTTCCGGCATCTATAAATGCAGCCCCCTCAAATTTCCAAAGCAGGTGCGTACGGTATTCCATGTTCAAGTCGAGTTTAAGGTCTCCCGTTTGATTTATAAAGTCGATTCTTCCGTCCGTTCTCCTAAACCTTCCAGGTCCAAGTTCGCGAACACTCCATCCTCGCACAGAGTTTGGACCTCCCGCGATATAACGTTTTTCAAAAGGTAGCACTTTGCTATTGCCATAAGGCCATGCGATACCTATGCTACCATGAAGAATAAGAGAATTTTTAGGATCAAAAAGAAGAAGTTTAGTATAATCAATATCAAACTTTGCGTATTGAGCGTATGCGGTATTAAATAGTTTATATTGTCCTTGTGAATCTTCCTTGAGATGAAATAAACTTGAAGCTCCGTTTAGAACGTTTCCCGCTGATTCGATTTGCATTCGAATGGCATTATTGTTATTATTATAAACAACAGAAAAACCCATCTTCATGATAAATAAATCTTCATAGTTATAGCGTAATATAGCATTTCTGTTATTTACATCATCCAAGTAATCTTTCTTAAAGGTCGCACTAATCCAAGGCATATAGACATGGCTTAAATCAAGGACATCAAATTCAAAATTCAAGAACTTCGTTGGTTCTGCCCAATGATACTTCCATGAAGCCGAGAATACACGTCTGTGAAATTCTGGTCTGTTTTGTAAGTCCCAACTAATCGATACTTCGGATGTGGCATTGCTTCTTCGTCGAAACTCTCTTGTTGAAAAAGGTGAGAGAAAACGTGGAAATTTCAGACGAGACAACACGCTGTATTCTTCGTAATTATGATTATCGTATCCTTCTAATCCTGAAATAGCTTCGAATGCCGTTCGTAATTCCAAACTAAAAAGTTCGCTACCTTTAAATAGGTTTCTATTCTGATAAGTTAGCGTAGCGGCAGCTCCAAAGTTTCCAGCTGTATTGGTACCTTCAGGACGAAAAGATATTGAGTGTGGCTTGTTGTTCGATAGGTGAATATTGGCATCTAAATAATGAATGTGAGAAGGCTTACCTCCTAAAGTCCTACCTAAGATGATTTTCTCAATATCCTGGTGCTCTCTAAACTCTATATTCGTATATCTTATGGCACTCAAACGTGCAAAATTATTATACGTCTTTTGCAAATCGCTTGCAGAATAAAATTTACCGGTCTCGATAAGATTGTTATCCGTGATGATACTATTCCTAAGTTGTAATCCGGTGGAATCGCCCGGGAGTATGTTCACTTTACCGATACGATATCTGGGGTGCAGCGATAATTCTTCTGTACTACTTGCTTTATATTTTGTCAGATGTAAGGTGATATCAACAAATTTAGAACCTTGCACGGAATCGGCAGTATAATAGATAAAATCCTTATTAAAACGATAATATCCAGAATCATTCAATATTTTGGTCAATCTTTTCCTTTCATTATCCAAAGCGGAAACTGTGAACTGACGTGGCGTCCGATTACTCAATTTTGTGTTTAAGTGCGGATTTAGTACCTTTTCCACTATAGAATCTTGAATATCATAAACAAAGCTATTAATCATATAAGGATTGCCGGGATGCAGAATGTAAATAGCTGTCAACTTTTTCCCTTTCACTTTGGTCTGCAATTCCACCTTTGCCTTCATATATCCCATGTTATTCAACGCGGTTTTTAAATCTTCCGCCGACAATCGAGTCTCTAAGGTATCATACACTACGGGTTCCTCTCCCATTTTTCGCAGAGTTTTATTAATCCACTTTGTAGTATCTTGCCCGGATAAGGCATAAATTCCCAAAGGTATTTTAAAGAGCGAGAACCATCTTGAATTAGCTTTCTGTCTGACATACTGTTCAAACTGTAAAGCATCAAAATTCTTTTTATTGGATTTTATCTCCACTTTGTCCAACAAATAGTCTCCTTCACCAACAAACTTATCAGCTGAACAGGAATTCAACAAAAATAAAGCGATAAATAAAATCGGAATGAAAAAAGTCAATGGTTTTGAACGATGCATCTCTATTTTCTTATTTTTGCGCAAATATACTAAAAAGTTAAGGTATATGTAGCTTGGATAAAGAGTTTTTTGTAAATTTGCCATATGATTTCCAATAATAAAATAAAACTTATCCGATCATTAGAATATAAGAAAGGAAGAGAAAAAGCGCAACTATTTGTGGCGGAAGGTCCGAAAGTCGTCAATGACTTATTGGCTTCCGGATTTGAAGCCGTAGAGATCTTTGATGAATTTGAGGATATAAAAAAAATATCTTTTTTGCAACATCCGCAAAATAAGATGGGAATCTTCAAACTAAAGTCTGGAAACATTCGCAGTTTCTCCCCCGAAAAAGAATTGGCAATAGGTATAGATGACGTCCAAGACCCGGGAAATTTTGGAACCATCATTAGGATTGCTGACTGGTTCGGAATTAAACACATATTTTGTTCATTAGGAACAGTGGACTGCTGGAATCCGAAAGTGATTCAAGCCACGATGGGGAGTATTGCGAGAGTTGAAGTTCATTACCTTGACTTGAATGAATTTATAGACTCTCTCCCACCCCATTACCCCATCTACGGAACGGTACTTGATGGAAATGACATTTACAATGAGGAGCTTACACCAAATGGGATTATTATTATGGGGAATGAGGGGAAAGGAATTTCAAAAGAGATAAGAAACAAAATAAACAAGAAATTACTCATTCCAAATTTCTCAAAACAGGAATGCAAAGCGGAATCGCTTAATGTGGCAATTGCAACGGCGATCACTTGCGCTGAATTTAGAAGGAGATAAAAATACGATGGTAATTGAAAATTTAGTAAAAAACAGAAGTATTTCGAGTTGTATATCAGCCGGACATAATCTATGGAATAAAAATTTCATGAGTTTGTGCAGATACACTATATGGCATTTACTCACAACCGCTCTTGCAATGTCTATAACCATCATCCTACTGCTTGAGAGCGTATGGTATTTTTGGCAACCGGCATTGCTCCTGACAGTATTTCTTTTTAGCGCTTTCAATTATAAATCCTTGAGATTTATAAAGAATGTCCCGATGCTTAAAGAAAGACTATCGTTAATCTCAAGAAGTTTTCCCGGATACCTTTCTTTTTCTCTATTGGCGAGCACCATATCGCTAACAATCTATATGATTATTGCCACACCCCTGTTCATATTGTTGTATTGCTATATAGCCAATCAAAACTCAATAATTCAAGGAGATGAAAATTCGCAAACAACCTTTTTTACCATCTTGCTATATCTAACAACTTTCGTCACAAGCGTTATTATCCTCTGCATCCATACTTGGAAATCATTCGCGATAGCGTTCTTATTTGGCAGAATGATGGCAAAAGAAAATGTTGAAAACAATGAGAAGGATACTGCCATTACAGAGTGAGAAATGTATAATTTCCGAACAACGTAGGAAAAGGTAGCAGATGACAAAAATAGAAAGACAGAAACAGACCGTGCGTGAGATAATAAAACTTTACGCAACACATAAAAAAGGCTGTAAAGAACTGACCGGAGAACTGAAAGAGTTGGCTGATTATTGTGATAAACGATTGGAACATTGCCGTTGGGGAGAAAAGAAACCTGCTTGCAAGAATTGCTCATCACATTGTTATGCTAAAGAAAAACGTGAAGAAATAAGAAAAATCATGAGATGGGCAGGTCCAAGAATGTTCTTCTATCATCCGGTGAAAGCAATAAAACATCTAATGAACAAATAAATCATTTGAAACAAAAATTTTATCATGTTGAAACAAAATTTTATCATGGGAAAAGTCCTGACGGCATTACTTGCCTTAATCGGACTCTCATCTTGTGGCTCATCCATGCAAGTAAAGACCGAAAATGTAAACGTAAACGAGTTTGAGGCGATCATTGCCAAGAAAAAAGTGCAATTGGTGGATGTGAGAACACCTGAAGAATACACAGAAGGGCATATTCCGGGTGCTATTAACATAGATGTATTAAATTCAACATTTGAAACCATAAGTAAAAAACAGCTTAACAAAAAGCATATGGTAGCAGTGTATTGTCGTTCCGGAAAACGATCAGCCAAAGCATGCTCCATACTTAATAAAGAAGGATATAAAACAACCAACTTATTGGGAGGATTTATGGCTTGGGAGGAAAAAGACAAGCGCATAGCGAAATAACACCATATTTGCTGAGAACTTGAGTGCAACTTATGATAGAAACCCCATTCTTTTCAGTCAACTATCCATTTTAGCACTCTCGCAAATCACTTGACAAAACAGATACCGGTCCAATAATGTCCTAAATATTCTTCATTCATCCACCCAAAGCTTAGCTTTCACTTTCCAAAAACTTACCTTTTGCACTGCAAAAGGTCATGAATTGGAATACAAAAGCCAAGCTTTTAAATCGCAATTAATATCATCCTGATTATCAACAGATTACAAAGTGTGTTCCCAATATGGTTTTTGTAATATAATTTCATGATGTCGGACAGGTAGAATGTTCGCTGTCAAGCGTCTGCCATACACCACCTGAATGTGAATTGGAGATATACGCCATGTATGATGAGAGAGAAAACACGTCAAGTCTTATGATTTATGCGATGCTTCGTGAGTTGTCGAAAAATATTTAGTACACTATTGATACCCATCAGATGAATTAATATTTGTAGCACTTTGTCAAGTGATTTATTAGAAAAAAATGATGATGACAATAAAATTGAGACAAGGGATATAAATCAATATAAGATGTATTATATTCAGTTTGGATAATCAATTCGCGAATTTAGGGAATTTCCTTTCCCATTTAGGGAAAATCCCTTTAATTGCCCATCTTTTATTTGTTCTTTTGCATTGTAACATCATAGTGCTTTATGCACAAAATTGATTAAACAAGAAAGGAAACATCACTATGAAGAAGTTTTTATTTACACTCGTCGCAGTATTCACAATATCTGTCTCAGCAGATGCAATGAGCTATGAGCAGGCACGCAATCAAGCATTATTCTTGACTGATAAGATGGCATACGAACTCAATCTTACGGAAGAGCAATATGAAGCCGCATACGAAATTAATTTAGATTATCTGATGAGTATCACCTCGGCAGACGATCTTTTTGGAGCATATTGGGCTCAACGCAATTTGGATTTAAGTTATATCTTATTGGATTGGCAATTCCGAACTTATACCAGTGCTGCCTATTTTTACAGACCGCTGTGGTGGGATGCCGGATACTGGCACTTCGGAATTTACGCACGCTATCCCCAGCGCAACTATTTTTATTTCGGCATGCCGAGATTTTACGCCGTCTATCGTGGCGGACACAGCTGGAGAATGAATGGCGGACGTAGTTGGTATAACGGACGTAATCTTTATGGTTCGAGAGGTAATGGCAACTCATTTGGTATGCGAGATAGATTTCAAAGAGGAGATTATCGAGATGGTTTCAACACACTATCGCAAAATCCACAAGACAACAGAAGACGTTCGTTTGGCAATCAACAAAATAGGAACTTTGGAGGAAGTCGCAACTTTGGCAATATAAACGCACCGAGAAGAAGTTCCACACGCACGACTGTGAACCAAGGAACGGGAAATTTCGGATTCAATTCACCCGAAAGTGGAAGATTCGGTGGCAGTCGAAGTGTTGGAAACGGTAATTTCAGACAGGCACCAAGTCGCTCATTTTCGCCTTCAAGAGGAAATCGTTCTTTTGGAACACAAAATAGGAGTTTTGGAGGTGGTACACGTTCAGTAGGTGGTAATAACAATCGCTCCACATTTGGTGGACATAGATAAATGCCAATTCGGATAAGCTGATAAGAATATGTCCCATATGAGCAACTGAATCTTATTATATGATACGTTTTAGCATTTGAACTGCTACAGAAGACACGTGTTTTTATTCATAGGCTTTCAAATGGTACAAGGGTAATAAATAATGGACATTTGGAGCTTTTCAGCCTACCAAATGTCCATTACGCCTGAATTTATTTATGGCACTATTGAAAAACGCTCGCTTCAAGTTTTTTGCATGAAGCGAGCGATGTCTAAATCTTATTCAGCTAATGGGTTACTTGATGTTTTTCAATACTGCAAGCAAATGATCCCACACCATCTGAGCCGATGGTATATGTAAGCGTTCTTCCGGAGTGTGAACGAAGCGCAGTGTCGGACCGAAGCTAACCATGTCTAAATCCGGATATTTTTCAGAGAAAAGACCACATTCCAATCCTGCGTGTATGCCGAGTACTTTCGGTTCTTTGCCAAAAAGCTTTTTGTATTCTTCGACTGCAACCTCTACAAGCCTTGAGTCAGGGTTCATTTTCCATGCCGGATATCCGTCACCTTGTTCAACCTTAGCACCGGCAAGTTCAAAGCATGCCTTTATGCTGTTAGCAATGTTCTTTAGGTTGCTCATTACGCTTGATCGCTGCGAGGCTACCACTTCTACTTTGTTGTCTTCACTCTGAACGCTGGCAATATTGCTTGAGGTTTCAACGAGATAGGAAATAATCTCGTCCTGACAATTGGCAATAGGACCATTTATCATCGCTTGAATGGCGGAGATGAGATTTCGACTTACTTTCTTTTCCATTACTTTTTGGGTGTCAGCACTTTCCATATTCCAAACCATGTTGGGATCAGACACGTGATATTCGTCTTGAACATCGTTTGTGAAGATGTTCCAATCAGCCTTTACCTCTTCTTTCTTGTTGGTTGGAACCGCGAAAATAACTTTTCCGTCACGAGGAATGGCATTGTGCATCTTTCCTGAGTTCCATTGAGCCAATCGCAAGTCCATTTTCTCTTGCTCCATATAGAGGAAACGCGACAAAATCTTAATGGCATTGGCGCGTTGCTTGTTGATATCATCTCCGGAATGTCCGCCGATAAGACCCTTCAGGCTTGCTTCCATGAAGAAATAGTCCATTGGCGCGTCCTCTCTCTCGAAGGAGAATGTAGCTGCCGTGGTAATGCCTCCGGCACAGCTGACAAAAAGCTGACCTTCGTCTTCTGAGTCAAGATTGATAAGATACTTGCCCGACAAAAATCCTGCTTCAAGTCCGAAAGCTCCCGTAAGCCCTGTTTCTTCATCCACGGTGAAAAGACATTCGATGGGACCATGTTCAATGTCATCTGAATCCAAGATAGCCAATTCGTAAGCACAACCAATTCCATCGTCAGCACCAAGTGTTGTCCCTTCGGCTGTTAGCCATTCGCCTTCAACTTTAGTTTTAATCGGGTCATTGTAAAAATCGAAATCGACATCTACCAACTTATCGCAGACCATATCCATGTGGCTCTGAAGGATTACGGTGGGAACATTTTCCATTCCCTTGGTTGCCGGTTTGCAGATAAGCACATTGCCGGTTTTATCTACCTTTGTTTCAAGGTTGCGACTTTTACCGAATTCCACCAAATATTCAATCATTCTTTCCTCATGCTTTGAGGGACGGGGAATTGCGTTAATCTTTGCGAATTGCTCGAAAACTTGAGCAGGTTTTAATTCTTTGTTTGTCATTTTTAATAGGTTTTTGTTTTGATATCTTCGCGATTTATGTTACCTTTGCCGAAAATATTTATTGCAAAGATATATAAAATGGTTGAGACATTATTATTGAGTATGTTAATAATTGCAATTGCGATAGTATTGTTGAGCATAAGAATCCTTTTTAAAAAAGGAGGGCAATTCAAATCCCAGCATATTCACGATAACAAAGCCTTAAGAAATCAAGGTATTCACTGCGTGTTAGACCAAGACAAAGAGGCAAGAGCACTCAATCGTGCATGCTGACATTACTAATATTTTTTTATGAGAAAAGAAAATAATAACAAAAAAAAAGATATACACCTATGAAGAAATTTTTAAGTGCCATGGCAATTGCAGTAACGACATTTGGAATAATGTCATGTAATAATAAGCCACAATCGAATGACACAAAAGCATCTACAAAGACAGAATCCGCTGCTTCCATTCAAAATGAACAAAAAGTTGCTTATGTGGAAATTGATTCCATCATGAGTCAATATACGTATTGGAAAGAAGTAACCAAAATAATGAAAGCCAAGGAGGCTAATATTCAGAAAACACTCGCCAATAAGCAGCAGTCCATCCAGAAAGCAGCTGCGAACTTCCAACAAGATATTCGCTCAAACAAATATACTCAGGCACAGGCTGAACAAATTCAGGCGAGTATTCAAAAACAAGCTCAGGATGCCGACGTTTTGCAACAGCGATTGGGGAGCGAATACCAAAATGAGGTTGCTAAATACAACAAGGCACTCTCAGATAGTGTTCACCACTTCCTCGTGGAGTATAACAAAGACAAGAAGTATTCTATGATTCTTGCCAAAAGTGGAGACAATATCCTTTATGCAGATAAGACATACAATATCACAAACGATGTTGTTAAAGGCTTAAACAAGGCATATAAAGGAATGAAAAAATAACTATTGATTGAAATCAATATATTCGCCATCCTCGAAGTTCGTGGATGGCGTTTTCTTTACTAATTCGAAAATTAATTTCCGGTGTATCGTAAGCATCCAATATTGGATGCTTACCGTGAAAGATGTGAATTGGTTAAATCATTTATCGGTTTCGAACCGTTTAAATAGATACAAATCAGCCCAAAAATACTGAAGGATGCCTCTAAATGAGAGAAATATCAAGAAAGCTATCCATAGTGCATGATTGCCCATGAGAGATGTTGTAAGAAAGTAAAATCCAAAGAAACACAACATCGCAACTAAAGAGGAGATTAACATACCTTTCGTTTCCGTCATTCCAATGAAAATTCCATCATATATAAAGGCGGAAACACCGGCAATGGGAATCAGACATGCCCATGGCAAATAGGGCTTTGATGCAATGATTACAGCCGCATCATCGGTTAGAAAACGAAGAAATCGTAAACCTCCTAAAACATACACGGCAGTAAAGAAAACAACCATACCCATTCCGAAACAAAACAACTGTCGTAACATGTTTGAAAATCCTTCTTTATCTTTCGCGCCATAATATTTACCACTTAAAGCCTCGCCTGCATAAGCAAACCCATCCATCACATAGGAAAATAAAGTGAAAAGAGTCATTAACAGAGTATTCACAGCAAGTATCATTGCTCCTTGCCTACCTCCAGCACTCGTAAAGAACATATTAACAGCTACAAGGCAAAGGGTTCGCAAAAAGATATCTCTGTTTACAGTAAAGAAATGTTTCCATGCGCCACAATAAGACAAAGTAGAGCGTATAAAACGTAATGAGAAATATTCGTTCCGTTTGGAATTAAAAATACTTTTTCGGTACAAACTCTTACGCAATATATAAAGCCCCATTAAGAAACCTGTCCACTGGGCAATCATTGTACCAGCTGCAACACCTTTTATCTGCCAATCCAACACAAAGACGAAAAACAAAGATGCAAGAATGTTCGTAATATTTTGGACAATGGCTATTATCATTGGGACTTTTGTGTTCTGCATTCCTATAAACCATCCGGTAAGACCATACAACCCCAACATTGCAGGTGCCCCCCATATTGTAATACGAAAATAAATACTCACTAATGAAACAGAACTAATCGGTGTGCCCATAAGAAGTACCATACTCCATTCTATGAACCTTTGGAATAGAATAAACAAGACACCCATGCAAAAACCTATTGTCAATGCACGTAAAAGTACTCGCAATGTATCATCCCACGACTTCTTTCCATACGCCTGAGAAGTCATCCCACTTGTACCCATTCTCAAAAAGCCAAGAACCCAATAGATAATATTAAAAATCATAGATCCCACGGCAATGGCACTGATATAAGTTTCATTACCAATATGTCCAACAATATATAAATCGACAAGACCTAATAATGGAACTGTTATATTACTGACAATAGATGGCAATGCCAAATTCAATATTTCTTTCACCTTCAGAGTCATACTTATAATTCAATAGGCATAATGCATAATTTATATATAATTATTTATTTTACACGTCATAATATAACATTTCCGTAGAATATGCAATAAAAGGCGTATTTATTATATTAATAGTAGTGCTTTTTTTATTATCTTTGCAATGTCATTCAATCATAATAGTGTTTAAATAGTTTGGTAAAGTAAATTAAGAACGAAAGAAGTATTAGTCTGGTAAGGAGATTGTTCGGAATGACTCTTTGTGGTTTAAGTTTAACTTTAAGGCGTGGGGACGGCGAGAGGCTGTAACCGCGCTCTTTTCAATATCTAATGTAATCTTTCGCTACAAGGTCATAATAAAGAGCTTCGAGTTCATCAATGGTTAAATTTTCCACCGAGTGCTCAATCATTCTAATCAACTCCGCCTTACGTGTATCGTCATTGTTTTGATTGAAGTTCATGATGGTATGACTTTAAAACGTAACTTGTACGTCTTTGAATATTCGTCCCAATTTGTACCTAACAATTCAAACCGTCCTATCTGTCGAGTCGAACGTACATGCTTGCCAATGCAAGGACACACATCATAGTCGCCAATTTTCACTACACGTATCTTCTCAGAAGCATTTAAAGAGTTATTTTCAATAGGAAACTTTTCTGCCATTGAAGATGTATTCACCATTTCGCAAATTACGGGCATGTCCAAATCTATGAGCCTATTCATCTCTTGTTCAATTACTTTCTCTTCCTTTCGTCCGGGTTTCGTTTCAAGCACGAAAGACATCATACTTTTCTTGCGTTCAATGTGAGAATTGTGGCTTCTCGTAGTACCAAACATTCTTATCATCAGCTGATTGAGAAGATGTTCGCATGTATGTGCAGGTGGAAAATCCTCTTTGCAATGAGAATTAAATTGATAATCGCTTAAAAACATATTCTTAAAATTTATAAATTCTTCCTGACAATGCATCAACCTGAATCTTGCAAAAGCCATCTTTAGAAAGTCTAACTTTGAGCTTTTCTCCTGATAAAAGATCTGTCATGTTTACATTTCCTTCTTTCAGTTCAAGATAGTCAAAAGCGTGAGTAGGGATGATTATGTCAGATTGGTGTGCTTCATTGTCAAAATTCGCCAAAACAAATAAGGTTTCGTCAACGGATTTCCGAAGAAACGCAAAGAGTTTTTTATCATTAAAATTATGATTATCCAAATTCGCATACATCAAATCAAAGGTCTTACCCTCGCGAACAGCTTTCTCAACATTACAGATATTCAATATTTTTTTGTACATAGTTTCCAGATAAAGCTGCCGGGGGGTAAGGTTTTTACGTGAAAAATAGCCATTATATACACCATCAACACACCAATAATCGAATATCGTGGAGCGACCGTCTAATCCGGAGAAGCCCTCTTCATCCATGCCTCGCTCGCCAAATTCCTGTCCAGCATATATCATGAATGGATTAGTACGCAACAAAGCCGAAACTATCATGCCAGGGATACCTTTTAGAGCATTCCCACTAAAAAAGTTGGATGCGACACGCTGTTCATCATGATTTTCAAGAAAGTAAAGCATGTGATCCCGAATATCATCCGTGTTCTGCCATACTTGAGTTATAGATGATGCAGGAAGTCTGTTACAGATTACTTCACGAAGACAATCATACATACCCACTTTATCATAAAGAAAGTCAAAGCCGGTATGTAGATAACTTCGATACAAGGAAGGATTATACACTTCGCCTATAAATAGAATGTCGGGATAACGCTCTTTTACTCTTTTGATGGTATAGGACCAAAACTCTTTTGGTACCATCTCTGCCATATCACATCGAAAACCATTAATTCCTTTTCCAGCCCAAAAAAGCAAGACATCTGTCATCTTTAGCCAAGTAGATGGTATGGGAGAGAAGTGGGAACTCCTCCCTCCTAAATCACAATAATCCACACCATAATTAAGCTTAACTGTTTCATACCAATCATTCCGTTGTGGATACGCATCAAATTTATCATTGCCGGTACACTTGGCCGGATATTCTTCATAAGGCGTGCACAAAAAATCACAATCATTGGTAACAGCAGACAAGTCTAAGTGCTCATTCGGACAATAATAGAAGTTATTTTGAGCATCAAAATGTTTACTTTTATCATCGGATTCGCCCAAATCCTTCACCTCATCCGGTTTCGCAATACTTTTGTATTCACGAGCGACATGATTAGGGACAAAATCTATTATTATCTTCAAACCTATATGATGGCATCTATGAATTAAAGCCTCAAACTCTTGCATTCTGCGAGGAACATTCACAGATATGTCTGGATCGATGTCGTAGTAATCAGTTATAGCATAGGGCGAGCCAGCCTTTCCCTTGACAATGATTGGTGTTTGAAGTGGGATACCATAAGACGCATAATTGGTTGTGGTTGCATGACGTAATATGCCGGTAAACCAAATACTATTTGCACCAAGATTTGCAATTTGCCGTAGAACCTTATAACTGAAATCATTCATCTTCCCCACCCCATTGTCGTGCAGACTTCCATTTTTTTTCCGGGTTTGATTTTTATTACCGAATGTTCGGGTCAGAACCTGATAAATTATTAGTTTCTCTTGCTTCATATTATAATTATCCAAAGTGGCAAAAAGGGGACAAAAGTGTTATTTAAATCTTCCTCTTAGAATTATTAGGATATTATCGTTTAGAGGAAACATTTGAATAACACTTTATACGCCTTTATCGTTTCCTTCAAACGAAAAAGATATACGATCTACACCAAACCATGAGCAACAACTTCCCTGTTGATACGCCCTATCATACCTTGCAAAGCTTTCCCGGGTCCACACTCAATAAACTCATCAGCACCTGATGCTATCATATTTAGAATACTTTCAGTCCAGCGAACACTTGATGTTAGTTGTGCGATAAGATTGGCTTTAATTTCAGCAGCATCAGTATGCGCTTTCGCGTCCACATTCTGATAAACAGGACATTTTGGTATCATAAAATGTGTTGTCTCTATAGCTTCCTGTAGTTCATCTTTTGCAGGTTGCATCAAGGGAGAATGGAAAGCACCACCTACCTTCAAAGGCAAAGCGCGTTTCGCACCTGCAGCTTTCAACTTATCACAAGCACTTTCTATACCCTCTTTTATACCAGAAATCACCAACTGACCCGGACAGTTATAATTTGCAGCTACACAAAGGCTTCCGTTATCACTGACCTGCTTGCAAATTTCTACTACTTTTTCATCAGACAACCCAATAATCGCAGCCATTGTGCCGGGATTCTTTTCACATGCTTTCTGCATCGCATTCGCACGAGCCGAAACCAACTTTAAACCATCTTCAAAACTTAAAGCTCCGGAAGCTACAAGGGCAGAAAACTCGCCAAGAGAATGACCAGCTGTCATATCCGGCTTAAACTTCTCTCCCAGGCAAAGAACTGAAACGACACTATGGAGGAATACTGCCGGTTGAGTAACTTTAGTTTCTTTCAACTGTTCATCGGTTCCTGCAAACATAATATCTGTAATTTTAAAGCCGAGTATTTTGTCAGCTTCATCAAAAAGTTTCTTTGCCAATGGAGAAGAGTCATAGAGTTCTTTACCCATACCAACAAATTGAGCACCTTGACCTGGAAAAACAAATGCTTTCATACTATATAAACTTTTAAAATTATTTTATAGATTGCAAAGATAGAGAAAAATCACGAGATACAACCTAAAGTAAGACTATTTCATACATTTTAAAGCAAAAGCTTTCACATCATTAACAACATGAAGAACATATAACATAAGGTATCGTTTATTTCCCTAACGCCAAATTATAGTTACTAAAGCGGTTGTTTTGGGTCAGTCGTAAAACCCAGTTGCATCCCCTCCCTCTCATGCACATAATTTCATAAGTATTTGTTATCTTTGCATCATGAAGACCGAGCAATTGTTGCGTTGTATCTTTCCAGAGATACTTGCAGATTATTTTGATGTGATAGATATCCAAGAGAGCATTTCCCGGATAGACTTCTGGTTGGATGAGCGTAACTTTATGGAAGAGGCAGACCGCAAGGCCGGCAAAGTAAGCTGTTACGGCTTTACCGCCGAACGGGTTGTCCATGACTTTCCCCTTCGTGGCAAGCCCGTTTACCTTCATGTCCGCCGTCGAAAATGGCATGACAGTTCCACGGGTGAGATATTCAGTTATTCTTACGATGACTTGACGGCTGAGGGCAGCAAACTATCCCCTGAGTTCGTTTCTTTTTTAAAAGAATAGAATTGAGTCTACTGCGGAGAGCATTACAGGTATCGGCTCTCATTATGGCGTAGACGGTAAGCAGCTTTCCACACAATACAAGGAGCATTTCAGTGATTATCGCCAGTGGGAGCAGTTGTCGCATGCGGGAGACTGGCTGCTGTTTGATGAGAACCTGGGAGAGAGCCTGAGTATCGATGAGACTTGTCTGAGCAGCGGTGAGGTCTATACGTTTCTGACCAACAAGGCCGGCAAAGGTGGCAGGGGTACGCTGGTAGCTGTGGTCAGGGGAACAAAAGCCGAAGATGTGATCCGTGTTCTGGAAAAGATTGACCTTTCCAAAAGAAAGACTGTCAAGGAGATAACGCTCGACTTGTCTTCCTCTATGATGATCATTGCGCGCACGGTGTTCCCCAAGGCACTCATCACCAGTGACAGGTTTCATGTGCAGAAACTTTACTATGACGCTTTGGACGACATGCGCATAGCCTACCGGTGGATGGCAAGGGACAGAGAAAATGAGGAGATGAAGGAAGCCAAAGCCAAGAATGAAACCTACAAACCATTCAGATACAGCAACGGTGACACACGCAAGCAACTGCTTGCCAGAGCGAAGTTTATACTGACTAAACACAAGTCCAAGTGGACGGAATCGCAAAGGCTAAGGGTGGAAATAATCTTTGAAAACTACCCAGAACTCAAAAAAGCCTATGACCTGGCCATGGAACTTACCGATATTTATAATGCCGAAAGCATCAAGGACGCGGCAAGGCTGAAACTGGCTAAGTGGTTTAACGAGGTAGAGAAGTTGGGGGTGGACAACTTCTATACGGTGATTGACACCTTTAAGAACCATTATGATACCATACTCAATTTCTTTGTCAATAGAGTCACAAATGCCAATGCTGAATCCTTCAACGCAAAAGTCAAAGCCTTCAGGGCACAGTTCAGGGGAGTAACGGATATTCCTTTCTTCCTTTACAGGCTTATAAAATTATGTGCATGAGAGGGAGGGGGATGCAACTGGGTTTTACGACTGACCCGCTATTACCTATAATCAAATACTTTAATCACACCTCAAGTAGTCGGTACGAGAATCGAACTCGTATGCCAAGATTGAGAATCTTGTATCCTAACCGTTAGATGAACCGACCAATAAAAGCGGAAGGAGGGGGATTCGAACCCCCGGTACGCTAACGCGCACGGCAGTTTAGCAAACTGCTGGTTTCAGCCACTCACCCATCCTTCCGGAAATAAGTTAGAACCGAGAAGCCAAGCATTTTATAAATGCGGTGCAAAGATACTATATAATTTCTAAACGTGCAAATTTTTGTCGCATTATTTCACAAACAAAACAATAGTACTCTAAACAAATCTGTCGTAAGTCGGGAATTTAAGCGCAATCGCAATAAACATGAAACGTATAGTTACTCTCATGCGCAGATGCTTGCAAGTGTCCATAAGAGCGTCTTCGCAAGAACCGCGCTTTACAGAAGAAATAAAGAACCACATCACCCGCTATATGTGACAACTCCAATGACCTTCGGAACAGATACTCGGCTATTGTAAACTCAAAGGCTGCAACATGGCTTCCACCGAGGGATGTTCCTTTCTTATCTTCAAAATGGGTGAACCTGATGCCCTCTGACCAAAAGGGTTGCATAAACAGGGATTTATACGAGTGATAATTTATAAGAGGGTGTATCATAAAGACGAGTTATGATACGCCCTCTTTAATTATATATAACAGGTTATTTCTCTATGGCAGCCACTCCCGGCAACACTTTGCCTTCAATAGCTTCAAGCATGGCACCGCCACCGGTGGAAACATAGGAAACTTCCCCTGCCAGTCCAAACTTGTTGACCGCGGCAACCGAGTCGCCACCACCAATCAGTGAGAATGCACCGTTTTTCTTTGTAGCCTCAGCTACATATTTTGCAATTTCACCGGTACCGTGAGCAAAATTCTCCAACTCAAACACACCTACCGGACCATTCCAAAGAATTGTTTTTGAGTCAAGGATGATTTTCTTCCAGATTGCCAAACTTTCTTCCGAAGCGTCCATTCCCTCCCACTCGTCCGGGATTTGGTTTATTGGGAATACCTTGCGCTCGGTATCATTAGAAAAGTCCTTTCCGCACAAGGTAGCTACGGACAGCGAAAGATTAACGCCTTTTTCCTTGGCAGCGGCAATAACATTCAGAGCTT
Organism: Prevotella rectalis; assembly: GCF_900607215.1. Lineage (NCBI taxonomy): Bacteria > Pseudomonadati > Bacteroidota > Bacteroidia > Bacteroidales > Prevotellaceae > Prevotella > Prevotella rectalis. Next base: position 384,317 of record NZ_LR027820.1, on the reverse strand, counting down.
CTCCCATTAAATCATCCTCATGAAGAGAGTTCCCAATTTTTCCTCCTTGAGCCTTAATAAAAGTGTAGCCCATACCGCCACCAATAATAAGGTTATCTACTTTGTCCAATAAGTTTTTGATAACACCAAGTTTGGAACTAACCTTGGAGCCTCCTATTATCGCGGTAAATGGGTGCTGTGCATTTTTCAAAACATTGTTGATGGCCGTAACTTCCTTTTCCATCAAGAAGCCCAACATTTTGTGATTTGCGTCAAAAGAGTCGGCTATAACAGCAGTAGAGGCGTGTTTTCGGTGTGCGGTTCCAAAAGCATCATTAACATATACATCCGCATAAGATGCCAGTTTTTTCGCAAAATCAGCTTGTCTGACTTTCATTTCCGCTGCGGCTTTGTCATATTCCGGTGTACCTTTTTCTATACCGACGGGCTTGCCTTCTTCCTCTGCATGGTAGCGCAAGTTTTCCAACAACAATGCCTCTCCGGCTTTTAAGGCTGCTACTTCTGCATCAGCATTCGCGGCATCCTTTGCGAATTTTACTTCTACCCCAAGGACATTGCTCACATTTTTTACAATCTGTCGCAATGAAAGCTCCGGTTTTACTTTACCTTTCGGTTTTCCCATGTGACTCATCATTATCAGGGAACCGCCATCAGCCAACACCTTCTTCAATGTTGGCAAAGCTCCACGGATTCGAGTATCATCAGTTACGTTGCCATTTTCATCCAATGGCACATTAAAATCAACGCGAACGATAGCTTTCAGTCCTGCGAAGTTAAAATCATTAATTTTCATCTGATTATGTTTTGTAGTTAGAATTGAATACATCTTTACCGCAAAAATAAGCATATTTAATTGATTTATGAAATCAAATACAATCTTTTTTGTATTTTTGCAGAAAATACACTTCAATGAAAGATTCTATTATCATTATTAGTGGCGGACTTGACTCCGTTACTTTACTTTATGAGAAGCAAGAAGAAATATCACTTGGAATTTCTTTTGATTATGGGCAAAATCACGCATGCAAAGAGTTGCCTTTGGCAAAATATCATTGCGAAAAGTTAGGAATTCCTCATATTGTCATTCCCCTCAATTTCATGCAACAGTACTTCACAAGTTCTTTGATGGAAGGTGCGGACAAGATTCCGAATGGGCACTATGATGAGGAGAACATGAAATCTACTGTTGTCCCTTTTCGTAACGGTATCATGCTTTCCATCGCCATAGGTATTGCCGAAAGTAGAAAAATGCGACGCATCTACATTGCCAACCACGGAGGCGACCATACGATTTATCCTGATTGCAGACCGGAGTTCATCGCTGCCATAAGAGCTGCCGGTTCCGCCGGCACTTTCAACAACATTCGGATTGAAGCACCCTATACTTTGCTGACAAAAGCTGATATTGTTCGCAAGGGAATAAAATTAGGTGTGGATTATTCTATGACTTGGAGCTGCTATAAAGGTGGGGAACAACATTGTGGCACATGTGGCACGTGCATAGAGCGTCATGAAGCTTTCCTTGCCGCAGGTGTAAAAGATCCGACGACTTATGAAAAGACATAAGATTTTCCCTGTATAGCTCTGTGTATGTTAGGAGGGGTTAGAACTCCACCGTTATTTTTCCATTAATCTGCCTGCCGGTAAGATAGTTAGGAACAGCATACTGTTGCCCGGCAATGTCCGTAACCCAATAATAAGAATTTACGTTATTAATCCCCAAAAGGTTCAGGCAATCTACCCCAAGCCATATATTGCGAAAAACCGAATGTTTTGAACGGTCGTGATTATCAAACAACCGATAGCTCATACCTATATCGGCACGCCGGTATGCCGGTGCTCGGAAAGAATTTCTCTCCAACTCTCTATGAGGTGCTGAGAAAGGAAGTCCATCGGCATAAGCCAATTTTAGCGACATCCGCCAGCGTGTGGTTCCCGGGAAATAATCGGTGAAATACAAGTTTACGGAAAACTTCTGATCTGTAGGTAATGGAATATTCCTGCCATTCAGTTTCATTCTTGTATTCATAATGCTAAAAGTGAGCCATGAATCAGCATCGGGGACAAACTCTCCGAATAACTTCAAATCAATGCCCGCTGCATGACCGGAAGAGCGATTATCGCCATAATAGGTAACTTTCACGTTATCCACAGAATAGGGGATGAGCCGTGAAAGAACTTTATAATATAGTTCCGCCGTGAATTTGAATGGTCGGTTCATCATTCGGAAGTTGTAATTCATTGCGGCAAGAATGTGAATGGAACGTTGAGACTTTATTTTCTTGTTCAACAATGCGTAAGTAATGCCATTAACAACAGTTGTATCGCGCAACTCCTTGTAGAAAGGTGCTTGATAATATAATCCGCCAGCCAGACGAAACGACAGATTGCGATTCCATCCGGGTGTGACGGATAAAGAGGCACGTGGCGAGAAGATGCTTTCTCCATTGTAATTCCAATGCGCGAAACGTACTCCGTAATTAAGCGTGAACAACGTGGGAATTGAATCGCGAGTTTGGAAATGCCATGTATCCTGCAAATATGTTTCTATTCTTTTTGCGTCAAGTTTATTACGCGCACGGAGTGAGTAAATCAGATTCAGATCGTTCCCCGTATGCGGTATGTTATACCCTGCGGAATCACGATATTCGTATTCTGATGAGTTCTCTTTAATACTTTCTATCTTATAAGTAAACGCACCTTCAATATTATGTTTCCCTGCCTTATGCTTCAACATCAACTTGAGGCTCTGTACATTTGCTCGCAAATAATCTCGAGAGTGTTGCGAATACGTACCTACCCCAAGATTTTCCGATGTTTCAGTTTGAGTAAGCCAATATTGTCCTTGTATGTCATAGCTTTGATTTTCTTTAGTTGAGAAAGCGGAAGCAATGAGCGATATTTCAGTTTTTGCGGACAGATGATTGGTAACACTGAGCGTGCCAAAGAATGTACGGAAATCATCCTTTTCCTTACCATCAAAATATACCTTGAACGATTTCACGTTTTCCATGGTTCCAAAGCGTGTTTCTCGGTCTTGGGGTTGGAAATTGTATTCGTTGTTGGAAATATTCCCAATGAAATCTATTCTCCAACGCCGATTAGGCAACCATGACAAGTAAGTTTGATAATCAAGAAAGGAAGGTTTATATTCACCTTTTGTTTCCAATGTTCCCAACAAATATTTATTAGTTTTATAGCGTAAGCCATTACTCCATGTCAGCTTTTTAGTGGCTAATCCCAAATATCCACTTGCGCCGAGCAACGATGCCGAGAGGGCAGCTTCGGTTTCTTTAGGACGTTTGTATTGAATGTCTAATGCCGAACTCATCTTATCGCCATATTTAGCTTCAAAGCCACCGGTAGAAAAGCCAACACTTTCCACCATATCGGGATTAATGACAGAAAGTCCTTCCTGTTGTCCGCTACGCACCAAGAATGGGCGATACACTTCGACGTTATTGATATATACCGAATTTTCATCAAAAGTCCCCCCTCGCACGTTATATTGAGATGACAATTCCGAATGTGTGGAAACACCCGCCTGTGTTTGTACCAATTCCTCAACCGCGTTTCCTGTCGCTGATGGAGCTTGCTTGTTCTTTTCCAAATCAAGGTTCTCCGTTGTTCCATGAACGCGCGCTTTCCCCTCAACCACCACTTCTTGCAACTCGTTATCATCGGCCAATTGCACAAGCAGGGTTTGCTTTCCCCGAGGTCGATGCAAAGTTCTTATTTTAGTCTTATAGCCTATCATGGAAAATCTGACCTTCACAGAATCTTCACTTCGCAAAGTCAGACTGAATTCACCTTTCAAGTTACTCATGGCTAATTTGCCTTGAGAAACCACCATGATGGAAGCCAATTCTATCGGGTTACCATCCTTGTCGGACACCTTGCCCTGAAGCGTGAACGATTGTCCAAATGCAGAAAAACTGATTAGCAGGGACAAGATGATGATGAGTATCGACTTATTTTTTTTCAACATATTTTGATAACGCATCCTCTACTCCATTTATTGTTTATATAAGTCTGCGATGTGAATTTTATTTACAACCGACATAAAATTACAAACGTTTTCTGAAAGGAATGTGAAACGGTGAGAAAACAGCGCAATCTCAATGCTTTCATAACTTGCTGTATTTCAATATATTGACGAAACATATAAAAAAGCCATATTTATTCTGTATAGAAAAGCCCACAAAAGCTTAGCCATTACAGTCTAAAAGATTATCAATCGTTGAGTAATTGCTCATCTATTGGCTCGCAAAAGGTAAGCTGTTGCAACACTAAAAACAGTTTTCAGTATAAAAAACATCGAGAAAATGGGTTTCAACCGATGAGAACTCAAAATTTCAGAGCTATTTCACGATTTTGCAAATGTTAAAAAACAGTCGTTTTATTTTACAAAAAAAATCAGAATGAAAGTAATTGATAATTCAACATACCCATTAACGGAGAGCGTTCAATCTTTACCACTTCATAACCAAAGTCATCAGCTATTTCCTGAAAAAAATCCTTGAAATAATAAGAAACACTTCCTATGGCGGAAATTTTATTATTTCCCAAATCATCATAATGACGAATGTTTTTTGAAAAGAATTGATAGAAATTAAATTTCACCAAACGCTTCAAGTCGTCTTCCTGAATATTCTCAAGTATAAATTTTGATGTATTGGCAAGAAACCTGTTTGCCAATGGTTTGCGATAGACACGTTCTATCACGTCGGTATAGGTAAGTCCGGCTTGCTCCAGATATTTATCACGTATTCTACCGGAAATATCGCCTTTGAAAATACCATTAAGAAAAAGTTTTCCCAATGCCGCTCCACTTCCTTCATCACCCAAAATATAACCAAGCGGAGGAACGTTGCGCACTATTTTTCTACCATCATAGAAACAACTGTTCGACCCCGTTCCGAGAATGCAAGCCACCCCGCCGCTCTTTCCGTAGAGTGCCCGAGCCGCACCTAACATATCTCCGGCAACCTCGATAACAGCTTGGGGAAACACCTCTTGTAAACAATAGCGCATCAAAGGAATTGTGGTTGTGTTACAACCGGCACCATAAAAGGCAACCTCTGAAATAGTTTCTGATATCCGGTTCAGTTGAAACTTCTCGAAACATTTCAGCAGCAATTCCTCACGAATAATCCCCATGATGACATCACGAGATTGATGAAAAGGATTAATCCCCTGCGTCTGAATTCGTAAAACATCCGGTTTGAATTTTTCTCTTGAAACAGTATTGGAGCATAATGCCCAATCCGTCTTCGTACTTCCGCTATCGGCTACAAGTATCATAAGTATGTGTATTTATTGCAAAAGTAATAAAAAAAACGATATTGCTCAATGTAAAACATTAAACTTTAGTATCTTTGCATGAAGAATTGAAGAAGACAGGTGCAAACATCTGCATTTTGGGAGTTTATCCATTAAGATATGAAAAGAAACAACATTTTTATCGCAGGTCCCTGCGTGATAGAAAATATGCAACTTCTTGATACGGTTGCGAAGGAACTTGTTCGCCTGAATAATAAATTTGATACTGACATTATTTTCAAGGCCAGTTTCGACAAAGCAAACCGTACAAGCCTACACTCCTTTCGCGGACCGGGACTAAAGGAAGGATTGGCAATGCTAAAAGCCGTAAAAGAGAAATATGGTTTGAAAATCCTGACCGATATTCACGAGAGCAGTCAGGCTGAAGCCGTAAGCAAAGTGGCAGATGTGATACAAATACCGGCATTCTTGTGCCGGCAGACCGACTTACTGGTAGCGGCTGCAAAGACCGGAAAGGTGGTAAATATCAAGAAAGCTCAATTCCTTAGTGGAAAAGACATGAGATATCCTGTTGAGAAGTGCCGGGAAAGCGGTGCCCAAGAGATATGGCTCACTGAACGAGGCAACAGTTTCGGATATAATAACCTAATCGTTGATTTTAGGAACATTCCCGACATGAAGGAAATAGTTCCCACGGTAATAATGGACTGCACGCACAGCGTTCAACGACCAAGCGCGGGAAACGGAAAGACCGTAGGCGACAGGAAGTTTGTTCCCGCAATGGCATTGGCAGCAAAGGCCTTTGGTGCCACAGGATATTTCTTTGAAGTGCACCCCGAACCGGATTTGGGACTGAGCGATGCTGCGAATATGTTGGAATTGTCAAACCTTGAAAGAACAATAGAAAAATTGCTATGAAAAAAGCAGAAGACAGACTTGAAAGGGTGAGAGAATATGCAAGCCAATGCATTAAGGAAGAGGCAAATGCAACTCTGGCACTTATCGACCAACTGGATGAGAACTTCGATAAAGCTGTCAGCCTGATGTTCCATTGCAAAGGGAAAATCATTGTTACCGGAGTGGGTAAAAGTGGGAATATAGGCGCAAAGATAGCTGCGACCTTGTCTTCGACAGGCACGCCTGCATTCTTCGTCAATCCCTTGGACGTATATCACGGCGACTTGGGAGTTATGACCAAAGATGACGTGGTACTTGCGCTTTCCAATTCGGGACAGACAGATGAATTGCTGCGATTCATCCCCATGGTGCTCCACATGAACATCCCCATCATTGGCATGAGCGCGAACGCACAATCCTTATTGGCAAAATATTCCACAGTACACATAAAGGTGTGGGTAGAAAAAGAAGCATGTCCGCTGAACCTCGCTCCAACAAGTTCAACCACTGCCGCACTGGTAATGGGCGATGCGTTGGCTGTGGCACTGATGGAAGTCAGAAAGTTTCGACCAAAAGACTTTGCCCAATTTCATCCGGGAGGAGAGCTTGGCAAACGTTTACTGACTACAGCTCAAGACGTAATGCGGTCGGATGAATTGCCCATAATTCCAAAATGCACCCACTTGGGAGATGCTATCATATTGGTGAGCAAAGGAAAATTGGGCTTAGGAGTTTCACTCGAAGAAGAAAAAGTTATCGGACTGATAACCGATGGCGATATCAGACGCGCAATGGAAAAATGGCAAGCGAAATTCTTTGACCATAAAGTTGAGGACATCATGACAACCGCCCCCAAAATGGTGGCACCAACAACAAAAATAACAGAAATTCAAAGAATGATGCATCAATATAAAATTCACACGGTCCTTGTCTGCGATGAGGAAAAGAAATTGTTGGGGGTTGTGGATCATTACAGTTGCATGATTTGACGAACCGAACAAAAATGACAGATTAAAGAAATAAGATTGAAAAATAAGATAAAATATATCTTTACCTTGTTCTTGTGTGCGATTGCGATTTGGGCAAATTCATCAACTCTCTCATCGCATCGCACAACAGAAGACAGTGTATTCATAAGTTCCGATTCACTGATAGCACACCAACTACGCGCAAAGGGGATTCGGTTCTCAAAAAATAATTCCGTTACGCTGCTAACTAATGGACAAGAGAAATTCGATGACTTGTTCAAAGCCATAGAACAAGCCAAATCGAGTATACATTTGGAATACTTTAACTTCAGGAACGACTCTATCAATGGGGAGCTCTTGAAGAGATTGGCTCTGAAAGCCGGTCAGGGAGTTGAGGTAAGAGCCATATTCGATGGATTTGGAAATGCCAGTAACAATCGCCCAATGAAAAAACATCATTTGGATGCGATAAGAAAAAAAGGTATAGAGATATATCAGTTTAAACCTATACGATTTCCTTGGATACACGATATTTTTAATCGCGATCACCGAAAAATCGTTATCATAGATGGTAAAATAGCATATACGGGTGGGATGAATGTCGCCGATTATTACATAAAAGGTAAGAAAGCAATAGGTTCTTGGCACGACTTGCACTGTCGCATAGAGGGAGATGAAGTGAACACGCTTCAAAAGATTTTTATAGATATGTGGTGGATGGTGGCAGGAGAAAAAATAATCGGCAGTAAATATTTTCGCGGAATATCCAATGCCGACTATATCAAAGGGCTAATACCGGATACTTGTAAATCGGCAGGAAAAAAAATGGTGGGTATCATCAATAGGAAACCACGCATTTCAAATGAAATCATTCGCTACTTCTACATTAACTCGATTAATGATGCGAAAGATAGTATCAAAATCATCAATCCATATTTCACATTGAGCCGGAAATTAATAAACGCTCTTAGAAATGCGGTAAAGAGAGGGGTGAAGGTAGAAATTTTATTGAGTGAAAAAAGCGACATTCCCTTAACACCGGATTGTGGCTTTTACAATGCGCATAAACTAATGAAGGGAGGATGTGTCGTCTGGATTTATAAGCCCGGATTTCATCACACAAAAATCATAATGGTGGATGGGAAGTTCTGCACGGTGGGATCGGCAAACTTAAACGCGAGAAGTTTAAGGTGGGACAGAGAAGTTAATGCCGTCATCATTGACAAAGAAACAACAAAAGAGCTGGACACACTCTTCGAAAACGAAAAGAAAAAGAGTTTCAGACTCACGGAAAAAACTTGGAATGAATGGAGAACACCATGGCAGAAATTCAAGGGATGGGTGGCTCACCTTCTGGCAGCATTTCTATAAACTATATCTTATTGATATCAACATATCCGTGCATGACAGCATATATAGTCAAAGCCGAAACACTTTTTATTCCCAACTTTTCCGTTATTTTTTTTCGATGCGTAATTACTGTCGTGGGACTAATACAAAGTTTTGCAGCAATTTCTTTATTGATGTAGCCTTGAACAACCAAAGAAAGCACTTCTATCTCCCGATTTCCCAAAACCTTATTCTTGAAGATTTGAGGCATTTGAGGAAAATTCTTCCCCCCCGCATGTCCGTGTTGCTCCACTTTCAAAACGTTCTTCACTAACTCATCTTCCGGAACATTAATGCAAAAACTATGAAACCCGGACAGCTGAGAATTGGGATCATTAGTCATGGATAACACGATAGTCTTATTAATTCTATCAGTAAAAAAAGCACGATTTTCTAAAGCTACAGTTTGAGCTACAAAATAATGATAAAACGAATCGGGGGAAGCATGATAGAAATCACTAAAATTGGAAAAAGTCTCAACCGTAAGAATAGGTAGTACTTTCTGAAGAATATACTTTAACCCCAATACTGCCAATGTATTGGGATCAATAATAGCCATACGCGGATGACCATGAGGCATTTTTCCATGCTCAATTTCAAAATGTTCTTCTGTCATCATAGATTTATTCATACTTTTCTTAAGTGAATACAATTATAAATTAACACTGCTGATATCTACGAGGTTATTGACAATGGCATAGATGGTTAATCCTGCCGGAGAATGAATTTGAAGCTTTCGAGCTATATTCCGTCGATGGGTGATAACCGTATTCGTAGAGATACAGAGATGATTGGCTATTTCCTTATTCGTCATACCTTGCACAACACAAATAATGACTTCTTTTTCTCTGTCACTCAGAGTTTCCGTTGAACCACTCGGCTTAATCATATTGGATATTTTCAAAGAAACATCATTTTGCTTACTTTTCATTTCCAAATGACGAATAACCGGAATGAATATTTCATCTTCCACCCGAGCATGCAAATCCAGCCAATTCTCACAATTATATATATCATACAAAGTAGATGTCAATTGGTTGTTGTGTCTGGTATCTGAAGGAAGGTATTTGATAATGATATTCTTCAGTTCGCGCAACTTCACATCTGTCTGCGTATGATGCTTGGAAAACGTCTCAATGTCATATTTCTCGTCAGCATTACCTGCCAACAGAGATTCGACATAAGGAAAAACCGTTTTCTCTTCATATTCCATGTGATGATGAATATCAAACGCATATTCATCGTATATTTTCAATATCAGACGCGCGAAATTATCACTTACATCCAACGCATCAAGTAACTTTTTACGAATGAAAGGAAGTTCATAATCTAAATAATAAGTGTGACAAGCTTTCAGATAGTTAACCAAAGTCGGTATAGACAATCTATCAGTATCATCGTACTCTTTGTACCCATTTATGGAAAAGTTTACAACCGAAAGGAATGTGTAGGTATCAACATTTTGCGCTTCACACACTTCACGAACGGTCTTATCGCCAAAACCGAGATTGATACCAAAACTTCCCAAGGCTTGTAACAAGGCGTAATTATCGGCAATCAGGCTTATCATTTTATCATCAGCCTCGTACATTTTTTGATTCTTCATCGACTTTGTAGTGTTTTATAAGTTTAATGTAATTGATAATATATGAGAAAGCAAAACACTTTTAACTATCGTAATATCCGCAATTTAGTGGGAGACGCACGTATTTCTTCTGACTTTCAATCCATCTATAATCTTAGGGTATCGCTGTCCAAACAATAAATAATAAAAACAACTCACAACAAATTAGAAAAAAGAAGTGCTACCCATGAAAGAAAATTGGGGACATAAAAAACATGTCCCCTTTCTCTTCAATAGACATTATTTCGCATAAGAAACACTGCGCGTTTCACGAATAACAGTAATCTTGACTTGTCCGGGATAAGTCATCTCATTCTGTATCTTCTCCGCAATTTCAGAACTCAACTCCTCACTTTCCATATCGTCCATCTTGTCTGCTCCCACTATCACGCGCAACTCTCTCCCGGCCTGTATGGCATAGGTTTTAGTTACTCCGGGATAACTCATTGCAATCGCTTCCAAATCGTTCAAACGTTTTATATAAGCCTCCACTATTTCACGTCGAGCTCCCGGACGCGCTCCGGAAATCGCATCACAAACTTGAACAATTGGAGCTAACAAACTGGTCATTTCTATTTCATCGTGATGGGCAGCGATGGCATTGCATATCTCCGGTTTTTCTTTATATTTTTCAGCTATTTTGCCACCATAGAGCGCATGAGGCAATTCTGTTTCTTCATCAGGTACTTTCCCGATGTCATGCAGCAGTCCGGCGCGCTTTGCCTTTTTGGGATTTAACCCTAACTCACTTGCCATTACTCCGCAGAGGTTGGCTGTCTCACGAGCATGTTGTAATAGATTTTGTCCATAGGAGGAGCGATACTTCATCTTTCCCACTATCCTAATCAGCTCCGGATGCAAGCCATGAATGCCTAAATCGATGGCGGTGCGTTTTCCTGTCTCAATTATTTCATTATCCAACTGCTTCTTAACCTTTGAAACGACTTCTTCTATTCTTGCCGGATGAATTCTGCCATCCGCAACCAACTGATGCAAAGCCAAACGACAAATCTCTCTCCGTACAGGATCGAAAGCGGAAATGACGATAGCTTCAGGAGTATCATCAACAACTATCTCAACCCCCGTAGCTGCCTCTAACGCACGTATGTTACGTCCTTCCCGACCAATAATGCGCCCTTTCACTTCATCGCTGTCAATATGAAATACACTAACCGAATTTTCTATGGCAGTTTCCGTTGCTACACGCTGGATAGTTTGAACAACAATCTTCTTTGCTTGCTGATTGGCATTTAATTTGGCTTCGTCAACGATTTCATTTATATATGAAGCGGCATCCAACTTGGCTTGATCTTTCAAACTTTCTACTAATCGGTGTTTTGCTTCATCTGCGCTCAACCCGGACAATTCCTCAAGTTTAGCTCGCTCAAGCTGCTGCATTTTTACCAGTTCTTCTTGCTTCACTTGGAGTAATTTCTTCTCATTGTCAATGCGTTGCTGCATTTGTTCTACGTCTTGTTTCCGACGAGCAAGTTCTTCTTGCCGTTGATTTAAAGATATTTCTCTCTGCTTCAAACGGTTTTCACTTTGCTGAATCTTCTGATTTCGCTGATGAACTTCTTTTTCGAGTTCGCTTTTCTTGTTAAGGAACTTTTCCTTAACCTCTAAAAGTTTCTTTTCTTTTATTACTTGGGCATCTTTATCAGCCTGTTCCATTAGCTCATTATATTTTCCTTTTGCCACATAGCGTAAATAGGAATACCCACCTAAACCGCCTAACACAAGGCATATAACAGCAATGATAATTGCTAAAATTGGACTCATTTATTATTGTTTTTGATTATTATTCTTGATTCCCTTTAAGCACATCCTCAATCTCAGAAGTGAGTTTACCAAGAATTTCATTAAAAGGTGCAGTATCATTGCGTGCACCTTCTTTCTTATATCGCAAAGCTATATCGAGCATTGACATATATAAGATATCCTTATCGTTTTTCTTTCCTTTGAAAAGCGTAGAATAAGTATTTACCGTATCGGTAATTAGTTTGGATGCAGAACGATAATATTCCTCATCTTCACGAGGTACATTGACAGAGAGCTCCGTATCATAAACGTGTAATCTTATATGTAACTTATCGTCTGACATATTTCAAGGTTATTTCTCACTGATGAGTGTGATGCATTTATTAACATCTCTAATCAGCTTGGCGATTCTTTTCTGAGCAGTCTCCATATCACCGTCAGAAATTTCAATCATCCGAGCCATTTTTAATGAATTGTAGTCATTGTGTGCTTGAGTCAGTTGTGCTTCAAGATCTTTGATCTTCTTTTCACTCTGTTCCACTTTTGCTCGCCACTCGGTATTTGCATTTTTCATCTCTTCGTATTGGAGAATCATTTGCCTTACACGAGTCGCAAACGTATTTAGTGTTTTCTCATTAGCATTCATACACTCACAATAATTTTGGCTACAAATTTACATTAAAGTTTTAATTTAACAAAATTATTAAACACTTATTTTCAATTGAAAGTATTAGAGCGTAGTTGCTTATTATCTTTTAATCTCTTTTTGGTTTTCCGCTTCAGGCTTCGGCTCTTTTTTTGCTAACAGTATGATTTGGAACACGAAGTCGGTAATCCATTTTCTAGAAAATCCAAGCCTGTTGTTGATTTGACGAATGGAAGCGATCGTCTTTATCACACCAGAATCGGAATAGTCGTTCTTGTCAAAGATATCGTTCACGGTTTTCTCCGTCATACTGTAAATCGCTTTCTTAAAAAAGCCGGGCATACGCAACTTAAATTTCATCAAATTTCCTATCAGCATCATCAAGTCTTGTGTCAATGCCTGAAATTGATATAAATAAGTTTGCGAATCCTGCAACTTCTTACAGTTTTTCTTAATACTCACATCAATTTCGTCGAAAAACAGATCTTCTGTCCCATATAGGTTTTTCATTGTCTTCCGCACACTATTCTTCTCTCCCACCCCCAATTTATTATTGACCGTTGGAACATGGAAAGTTTGTTTATAAGTACGTAAATCCGGCAACATCGCCAAATTGGTGATGCCTAACTTAGAAGCTAAAGCAGCTTGAAAATAGACCCTCACCAATGCCATGTAGTCATTCATGCCACCGATTTTTTCACCATCGCCTTTATTCTTCTTGAATATCTTAGAAATTATTCCCATTTAAGTTTGTTATTAATAATGTTCTTTAATTCGTTAGTTTTTCTTCAAATGCAAAGTTAATAAAATAAAATAAGATTTTGATTACCTTGGATATTTTTTTTATTACAATGTTAAAATATCAATTTTAATTATTACCTTTGCGAGCAGTATATGAATAACTCGGAAACAGATAGGACCGAACGCCTCGAAGTATTATATGGCTTCAGCCGTAAAAAGATGAAAGCAAAAGGTCTAATCTATTTCAGAAAACAATTAACAGAGCATTGAAATGAAAGGTATTGTTCTTGCTGGTGGCTCAGGCACACGCCTCTACCCTATTACAAAAGGTGTCAGTAAGCAATTGATTCCTATCTATGATAAACCGATGATTTACTACCCTATTTCGGTTTTGATGTTGGCAGGAATAAAAGAGATTTTGATTATCTCAACTCCCAGCGATTTACCAAGTTTTAAAAGATTATTGGGCGATGGAAGTGCGTTTGGGGTTGAATTTCAATATGCCGAGCAACCATCACCTGACGGATTAGCACAGGCGTTTATTATAGGAGAGCCGTTTATAGGTAATGATAGCGTCTGCCTTGTCTTGGGTGATAACATTTTTTATGGGTCGGGCTTTACGGGCTTACTTAGAAGTAGTGTAGATACAGCTGCGAAAGAAAACAAGGCAACTGTATTCGGATACTTTGTCAATGATCCGGAAAGATATGGGGTCGCAGAATTTGACGCAGCCGGTAATTGCCTGAGCATTGAAGAGAAACCGGAAAATCCTAAAAGCAATTATGCCGTTGTAGGACTTTATTTCTACCCCAATAGCGTTATTGAAATCGCAAAGAACATCAAGCCTTCAGCAAGAGGTGAATTAGAAATCACTTCCGTAAACCAAGAATTTCTTAAAAGAAACAAGCTCAAAGTTCAAACATTGCAAAGAGGATTTGCATGGTTGGACACAGGAACACACGACAGCTTATATGAGGCAAGCACATTCATAGAATGTATCGAAAAAAGACAAGGATTAAAAATAGCATGCTTGGAGGAAATTGCTTTTAAAAAAGGGTGGATTAGTAAAGAACAACTAATTAAAAGTGCACAGATAATGTCGAAAAATCAGTATGGACAATACTTACTGAAAATGGTTGAACATAATAAATAAAAGCAACAACAAGAAACTTATGGAAGATAAAAAATACAGCGAAGAGGAAAACAGAGAACAGGAAGGAAAATCTTCTTTTGATTTCATGAAAATCATCAGTACGGTTATTCTATATTGGTATTGGTTCATACTTTCAATCATTATTTGCACTGGTTTAGCTGCCATTTATTTGCGATATGCCACACCCATCTATGAGGCTTCTGCAAAATTATTAATCAAGGATCAGGACGACAACAATGGTTACAGCAGGAAGTCATCCCTACAAAATATGGCGAATTTGGGCATCATATCTAATTCCACAGGTATTGACAACGAGATGGAAATATTGGCCTCGCGCTCATTGGCACAAGACGCCATTAGGGATATGAAAATTTATGTAAGCTATAGCAGCAAGGGACGAGTGGTAAACCAACCCTATTACCAGAACCAGCCCCTAAATGTAGATATTGATGCCGCTCACTTGGAACTACTGAACAAACCCATTGATTTAACCATAACAAGGAAAGGGTCGGTATATAATGTTGTCGGCATATATTCGGTGCCCATTGATGAACGAGAGTCAGAGGGACCATTCTCCTTGAAAAAAAGTTTCTCCTCGCTACCTGCGAGAATCAACACACGTGCAGGAGTCATCACTATTGACACCAATTCGGGACATGGCTTGAAAGATGGAGAATCTCTATTGGTAAGAATAGAATCCCCCAAGTATGTCGCAAGCAGATATGTAGGTGCATTAAAAGTGGCACAAACATCCAAGATGACTTCCATTGCCCAACTACAAATAACGGACAAGATACCACAACGCGCCATCGACTATTTGAAACAACTTGCTATTGTCTATAATCGTCAGGCAAACGAGGACAAGAATTTCATCGCGTTAAGGACCGATAAGTTTATCAATAATCGCTTGCAGAAAATCAACAGCGAGCTTGGAAAGACTGAGGGACAGATGCAGAACTATAAACAAGATCACGGTATGGTTGAACTGCAAATGAACTCAAGTGCCAACGTGTCCAACCAAAACACATACGAGCAAAAACTTGCCGATGCCGATGTGCAAATAGAGTTGTTCAACAATATCGCGTCAGAGGTGAGAAGTGCTGCAAGGAATTTCTCACACGTCATTCCTGCGAATGTTGGAATCAACGATGCAAGCACGTCCAACTTAATACAGAAATACAATGAGATTGTTCTCGAGAGGAACAGATTGCTAAGGAGTGCTTCGGAAACGTCTCCGGTGGTAGAGCCGCTCACCGACCAGTTGCGCACCTTAAACACCAACATTCTTACTGCCATTGAGACATCAAGAAAAAACTTGGAAGTCCAAAAGAGTGGCATTGCGGAACAGTTCAGCAAATACAACAGCAATGTCGCCCAAACACCACAACAAGAAAGAATGCTCACCCAGTTTGGCAGACAGCAAGAAGTAAGAGCAGGACTTTATCTTATGCTTCTACAAAAGCGTGAAGAAAACAACATCTCATTAGCTGCCACCGTGGACAAAGGCAAACTGATTGATGAACCACAATTTATAGGCAAGGTGCGCCCGAGAACTACGATAATCATGCTTGGTGCTTTCCTGTTAGGATTATTCTTACCTGCCGGATTCATATTCATCGTACAATTCTTCAGATATCGCATTGAGGGACGTGATGATGTAGAACAACTTACCAAACTGCCGATTATCGCGGATGTGCCAATTGCCAGCAACCAGGCAAAAGGCAAGGCTGACATCGTGGTTCATGAAAACAGAAATAACCAGATGGAAGAAGTTTTCCGTTCTTTGCGAACCAACTTACAATTCATGCTCACCGAAGGACAGAAAGTCATCTTGTTCACCTCGTCCACATCAGGTGAGGGTAAAACCTTTACTGCCTCCAATCTTTCCATCAGTTTCGGACTCTTAGGCAAAAAGGTTATTTTGGTTGGACTTGACATCAGAAGGCCTCGATTGGCAGAACTCTTCGGCATCAGAGATCATAAACACGGAATAACAAACTTGCTTGTCAAGAATCAGCCTACCGCAGAGGAGGTCAGAGAGCAAATTCTCCCATCCGAAGTAAACAAGAACCTCGACCTTTTGATGGCAGGACCGGTTCCTCCAAACCCATCCGAATTAATTGAGAGAAATTCTCTAAAGATTATATTCGATATACTGAAACAAGAGTATGACTACATACTTATAGATACAGCACCCGTCGGCTTGGTAACTGATACACTGCAAATAGGACGAATTGCCGATGCTTCAGTATATATGTGCCGCGCCGACTACACGCCGAAATCTACATTTGAGATGATTAACGAACTATCAGCAGAAAACAAGCTGCCAAATATGGCACTGGTACTCAATGGAATAGATATGTCGAAGAAGAAGTATGGCTATTACTACGGTTATGGCAAATATGGTAAATACGGCATTTCCAAATACGGCAAATATGGTAAATATGGTGGCTACAGCTACAGCCATTACAGCAACAAGAATGATAATTCGGTAAAACGATAAAAACACAAATCTAAAAAGTGTGTTGCTCATATTGGAGCAACACACTTTTTGCTTTAAACAAAATAAAAATGATAATAGCAGTTGATTTTGACGGAACGATAGTAGAACATGAATATCCCAAGATTGGGAAAGAAATTGTCTTTGCAACAGAAACATTAAAAGAACTCATAAAAGATGGGCATCAGCTCATACTATGGAGCGTGAGAGAAGGAGAGTTACTCCAAGAGGCTATTGACTGGTGCCACGAAAGAGGAGTTGATTTCTGGGCCGTAAACAAAGACTACCCGGAAGAAGAGAAAGGAAAAAACAATCATTTTTCACGCAAACTGAAAGCCGATATGTTCATTGATGACAGAAACCTCGGTGGCTTACCCGATTGGGGAACCATATACAGAATGGTGAAAAATCACGAAACGTGGGAAAGCATGGGCTATAATCACCCCAATCCATCGTACGGAGAGAAACCTAAAAAGAAAAAACATTGGTGGAATAGATAATAGCATCCTGACAAATCAGTCGCTTCGCCACTGCACTTTCCACAGAACAACTACATTACCGATAGGTGGTAATTGGATTACCAATGGGTGGTAATTGGATTACCAATAGGTGGTAGTTTCAACAAGATACGGCATTCTGTGTCAAAACCTTGGAAAGCCGGCATTAACAAATAAGCGACTGCACTGAATGGGAGTTGTAAACTCTTGAACATACAATATGTTTAAAGTACCTCTTCACGTCTATCATGAAAAAATGAAGAACGTTGATAGAAGAGCTGCTTTACAAGAACTTGCTTTTGAGTCACGAAGTTTTCGTGCCTATCCCCTTTTCAACTATTTTCCCTCCTTATCCAATACGGAATATACGCTATTATTACTGATATATTCGGGAACGATGGCTTTCATTTTTCGAACTATATCCATATTGTTATAACCATGACTGATTTTTATCAACTCTTCTACTTGCCGGTTGATATTGTCATAATCATATTCCTTTACTTTGGCAATACGAATTTTCTTATTGAAACTGGGAAGTGTATTTTCGGTTGTGCTTAGAACTTCCTCATAGAGTTTTTCGCCGGGACGCAGCCCTGTATATTTAATCTTCACGCCCTTCGCGCCCGCAAGTTTAATCATACGCATGGCAAGATCTGCAATTCTAACCGGTTTGCCCATATCGAACACGAAAATTTCCCCACCATTCCCATGTGTTCCTGCCTCCAATACAAGTTTGCAAGCTTCAGGAATAAGCATGAAAAAGCGGATGATGTTCGGATCGGTAACCGTAACAGGTCCACCACTTTTTATCTGCTTCGTAAACAAAGGGATAACCGAGCCGTTCGACCCTAATACATTGCCAAACCGCGTGGTAACGAACTGAGTTCCGGAAGGCGAATTTTCTTTCTTTATCTTAGCATTCAAACTCTGACAATAGATTTCGCAAATTCGCTTCGAACATCCCATCACATTGGTAGGATTTACCGCCTTATCAGTAGAAATCATAACAAATTTCTTTACTCCGGACTTCACGCTAAGATCAGCAAGCACTTTAGTACCCAAAATATTATTCTGAATACTTTCAGAAGGATTATTCTCCATCATCGGAACATGCTTGTAGGCGGCAGCATGGAAAACGAATTCCGGTTTATACTCTGAAAATATCATTTCCATTCTGTCATAATTCGCAATACTTGCCACGATGGTATGAGCCTCGATATGTGGAAAATTGAAATTTAACATCAGGCGAATGTCATGTTGAGGCGTTTCAGCCTGATCCACCAATATCAATTCCGATGGTTCGTAAGCTGCTACTTGTTTTACCATCTCTGCTCCTATCGAACCTGCGGAACCCGTAATCATGATTCGTTTCCCTTTCAACAGGCTTTCTATGGCGTTCATATCCACAGATATTTCATCACGTGGAAGTAAATCTTCTATTTTTACTTCTTGGAGTTGAATGTGAGAAAGGTCATCATCCGTCTCTGACCATTCCCTTGTTCTTTGCGCTAAATATATATTAACTCCCGCATTTAACAAAATATCTTGCAACTGCATATCTGCCCGGAAGCGATCTATCTGTATGGGGGATACCAACACCGCTTGAATATTCATGGATTTCAAAAAGTCGGATAGTTTCTCGTTTACGGAATATACCTTTGTCCCCATCAAGACACGCCCCTTAAAAGTACTATCATGAGCTATGAAGCCCTTAAGACAGTATTTTGTCTGCCGATCATTCTCAAGGTTTCTTGCCAATCCTAATCCTCCCTCCTGAATGCCATAGATTAACGTTCGTACACCTTGCTTGGAACTTATCATCAAATCATACAGAGACTTCACTGATAACCGGAATACACTCATACCGATTGTCGCAAATATGTACATGACGATAATTTGCCTGCCCTCTAAATGTACAAAAGGGTAATGCACTTCATTAATAAAATAATGAATTATCTCCGCAAGAATCAATGAGAAAAGCATTGCATAGGTTACTCGCCGAATATCTGCTAAAGAAGAATAACGAATGATACCGGAATAGGTTCTGAAAATGCGGAAACCTATTAAATTAAGCGTCATATAAATTAAGATTGTTTTAGACAACAATCCAAGATTTGCAAACGTAACAACACCATGGTAATATAACCAAAAAACAAAAATTCCGGCAAAATAGCATATCAAACAGTCAATTAGCAACACTATCCAATAAGGAAGAGCGTTCTTTGTGAAATACCAATCAAATATTTTCTTAAACATGACCATAATTTTGTATTATAAAATCTTTCACGGATGAGGGACTAACAGATGCGGCGACAATAAAACAAACTTACATCATATACTTTGATGTTTCGCTTGATACTCGCCACTAAAAAATAAACCAATAAGCAGGGTGTAGCTTACTTTTTAACTTTATTCCATATCCAAAGCATCAGGACAGAACCAAAAAGGGCAGTTCCCAAAGAACCCCAAAAGCCACCGCCCCAATCAACGTTCAGCCATGAAAGAATATTCCCTCCTATTACACCGCCTAACAAACCAATAATGATATTCCAGATGCAACCCGACTTGTTTTTCTTCACAAAAAAGCCTGCCAACCATCCGGCTAAACCACCAACAATTAACGAACCAATAAAACTATTCATAACAGATATTTTTAATTATTATTTTTTACCTACACTTTCTAACATATATCTTGAAACAGATTGAAAACCATTCAAAAAAGACTGCGCATCCATGCGCTTCTTACCGGACATCTGAACGCACTTCAATTCCAAAAGGTTATCTTCTGTATTTACAAACAACTTATTCCGAAGCACGTGAAATGTTCCCGGTTCACCAATACTTCTCTCGTCTGTTTTTGCAACCTCAAATATTTTCATCACTGCATTTCTATCAGGCAAAGATTTCGTTTTACAGTTTTTCTCATCAATAAGACGTAACTTAGACCATGCACCCGGATAAGGCGACAAACCTCGTACAAAATTATTGATATCCGTTGAGCTGCAATTCCAATCTATCTCACAAGTTTCCTTGAATATCTTGGGAGCAATCCTTAAATCCTTATCATCCCCAATTTGAGGATTACTGATATTCTTCAAGACCTCTCCAAACCCCTGTTTGCTCATATCGGCAGTTACGCGTGCCAATATCAAATCAATGGTTTCCAAAGCAGCTTCTGCTCCTAAAGCCATTAATCCGTCATATACATACTCTACGTTTGCCGTTGGCGGGATAGTGAATTTCTTCTGAAGAATAATTCTTCCCGTATCAATGTCATCGTCAAGAAAGAACGTTGTTACCCCGGTCTCAGATTCCCCATTGATGACAGCCCAGTTAATGGGAGCTGCACCTCGATATTGTGGTAATAAAGCTGCATGAACATTGAATGTGCCAAATCGTGGCATAGACCAAACCTCATAAGGTAACATCCTGAAAGCCACAACAACTTGCATGTCAGCGTTATATTCCCTCAGGGCATTTATAAACTGGAGATCTTTCATTCTTTCCGGTTGCAAAACCGGTAATCCTATTGAAAGCGCATATTGCTTCACGGCAGAAAACTGAACCGTGTCGTGATGCCTCCCCACCGGTTTATCCGGTTGAGTAACCACCGCCACAACATGATATCCGTTTGCGACCAACGCTTTTAAAGAACTCACGGCAAACTCCGGTGTTCCCATGAAAACAATTCTCAAGTCTTCCTTATTCATAGTTATTGCATATCAGTAGTATGATGAGCCTCATCTATTCCGCACTGAAATCGGCGACATAGCGACGATAGGTATTGTACAATCGTGTACGAGAAATATATCCAACAAGTCTGGAGTCCACATCTATCACCGGAAGATTTTCAGCTCCGGTTTTCTCGAACACTTTCATTACTTGTGCCATAGGATCGTTAACGCTCAACAAGGCAGCCGGCTGTGTCATTAATTGTCCGACTACAAAACGTTTATATAATTCAGTTCTGAATATTACATGACGTATTTTAGTAATGTCCACCTCACCAAGCAAAGTTCCATTATCATTAACCACAGGTAAATAACTGTTTCTGCTCGCGCTAATGGCATGAATCATTTTCCCCATTTCCATATTCGGGTCAACGGACGTGAAATTCTTGTCAATAAGACTGTCCATACTCATTAATGTCAATACCGATTTGTCAATATGATGGGTAATGAGTTTCCCCTGTCGAGCCAACCGAACAGCATAAATACTGTGTTGTTCGAAAATGTTAATGGTAAGATAAGAGCTGATAGTCACAATGATAAGTGGAATGAACAAATTATAGCCACCGGTTAATTCTGCTATCAAGAATATTCCGGTGAGTGGAGCGTGCATAACGGCAGCCATTACACCTGCCATGCCATATAACGTGAAATTCTTCTCCGGGATATAAACTCCCACTTGATTCATATTCCATATTCTGGCAAAGAAGAAACCGGCGAAACCGCCTATAAAGAGCGATGGGGCAAATGTTCCTCCACAACCGCCTGCACCATTTGTAGCACTGGTAGCGAAGACTTTGGTAATCATCACCAAGCCCACATAAAGAATAAGAAATTTGCTTTCACCCGCAAACATCGAGTTGCCTAACACCCGATTCCAATCTGCCTCCGTTTTGCCCTCAATGAAAATGCCCAAACTGCCATAACCTTCTCCGTACAACGCCGGAAATAAAAAGATTAGAGAGGAAAGTACCAATCCTCCCACAAGCAATCGTTTATAAGGATGCGTGGAAAGTTTGGAATAGCCATCCTCACACCATGACATCACGCGCATGAAATACAATGAGAGGAAGCCACATCCTATACCCAATAGAATGGTGGCAGGAACTCTGCTCAAGCTCCACAAATAATCCACCCTAAAATCATACATTGCCGAGCTGCCCGTGAAAAAATAAGAGAAGCACGTCGCAGTTACCGATGCTATCAGTATGGGCAACAACGATGCCATGGTTAAATCGACCATCAAGACCTCAAGCGTGAACACGAGTCCCGCAATGGGAGCTTTGAAAATTGCGGATACGGCAGCAGTAGCACCACACCCAACGAGTAACATCAAGGTGCGCTTATCCATATGAAAGATGCTTCCCAGATTGCTTCCTATTGCCGAGCCCGTTAGCACAATAGGAGCCTCGGCTCCGACGGAACCGCCAAATCCTATGGTGATGGCAGAAGCTACTATCGAAGTCCAAGTATTGTGTCCTTTAAGTTTTGAGCGTTTGGTGGAAATTGCGTACAAGACACGTGTAATGCCATGCGAGATATTATCGCGAACCACATACTTTACGAAAAGACTTGTGAGCCATATCCCGATAACAGGGTACAACAGATACAACCAGTTAATGGTCATTACCCTAAATCCGGAAGTGATAAGTGTTTCTATCTCCTTGATTATCACATGAAGTACGTATGCCGCCACGGAAGCGAAAAAGCCCACGACAAAAGCCAAGAACAACACGAACTGACGGTCAGAAATGTGTTCTTTGCGCCAATCGTTTATCTGTACAATGACATTTTCAGCGAGCATTGCTTGTTTATTCGTAACTTTATCGTTATTTATCTTTATGCTAAAAAAGGCAGTTCACTTTGGTTTTACTTGCGAATGATATTGATTTCTCCCTCTGTCCCCACTCTAATGATGGTAGAAGGTTGATGGGGATAATGTTCCTGCCGACGTGTTTCGCAGACATAATCAACCGCGTTTAATATTTCTTCCGAGATATCCTTGTAATTCTGTGCTGCAGGCTGACCGCTGATATTCGCGGAAGTGCTTACGATAGCCTTCTGAAATCTGAAACACAATTCTTTTGAAAATGCTTCTTTCGTAATTCTAATCCCTATCGAGCCATCCTGTGCAATGAGGTTAGAAGCCAAATTCACAGCTCCATCAAGTATCAACGTCGTAGGCTTTACCACCGCATCAATAAGTTGCCAAGCTGCCTCCGGAACATTCCTGACATACTTTTGCAACCGAGCATCAGAATCAACCAAACAGACCAATGCTTTTGAGTCATCGCGATGCTTAATTTTATAGACTTTAGCTACAGCATCCGGATTTGTGGCATCACATCCAATTCCCCATACAGTATCAGTGGGATAGAGAATTACGCCACCTTTTTTCATTACCTCTATAGCATTTTTTATATCTTCCGCTTGCTTCATCTTGCTTTATAAAACCAGTTCTTTCTTTTTATAATCGCAAAGTTATTGCAAAAAAAACGATAATCCAAGAAAAAAACGTAAAAAGATACAGTTACATCCAATAGTGTTCTAATATTTTTTAGGAAACTCACACTACATCGCATAAACCTTAAGACGTGATGTGTTTTTCTCTAACTATAATATGGCGTATACCTCCTTATATCCCCAATCGTATTCAGATGGTGGCAAACAGATTCTTGACACAGAGCATTCACCTCTATCATCATTACGAAATAACATGACAAATGCAACATCCGAAAGTCCGCCTATAACTCACTGATAATCAGTATAATATTAATCTGATTTTAAAAGGTAAGCTTTTGCACTTCAATTCCTTACCTTTTGCATTGCAAAAGGTAAGCTTTTGGAAAGTGAAAGGTGAGCTTTGGATAGATGGATGAAGAATATTGTCTTTTCCTGAATTCACTTGTCAGATCTGACGATGTATTTCTGTTTTACTTGTCAAATATTTTCTTATTTACTGAATGACTTGACATTAACATTATATAGTTTAAATTTGAAGTCAGTGCACTTGCATAAAAGAAGATGGACAACACCTAAGTTCCGTCATATTTTCGGCAAGGTCTTAGGGGGCTCGATGCCCCCTGGGACCTTTGGTGAAGATGGCATAAGACCGTCGTTCGCCATATTTTCGGCGTTCCAAAGATACTTTATATTTTTCTTTTTTGCAAGCATTTATCTCTTTTTCCAAAGATTTCTCCCGGGCTGTTCGCCTCTATAGACATCCATCGGACATTTCATTCCTATGCTCATATGCGGTCGTCTGTAGTTGTAGAAGGCTATTGCCTTGGAGATTTCCATGTTGGCCTGGTCATAATCTCGGTACATCTCCTGCTGGTAAATCCACTCAACCTTAAAGGTTCCATTCGTCCTTTCCGCCACAGGATTGTCCGTAGGATTGTACCGTTCTGTCATACTAACCCTGATATGGTGGCACATAAGAGTTTCAACATATAGGTGGCAGGCGTATTGCGAACCTCTGTCAGAGTGGTGTATCGTTCCGCAGAGGTTGCCTCCTCCGGCTGCCTTAACTGCCATTAGCAATGCCTCCTTCGTATTTATAGCCTCCATGGTTTCGGATAAGCACCAGCCTATGACAGCATGTGAGTAAACATCTGTAATGAGATGGAGGTACAGGACGTTGCCGTAAATCCAAACGTAGGTTATGTCGGCTGCCCAAATGTGGTTAGCATACATTGCCGTAACACCTTGTACAAGATTAGGATACTTCCTATAAGGATGATTGGAGTCCGTTGTACGTCTTCGCTTGTTCTTGGGAAGCATAAGTCCTTCTGAAGCAAGTAGTTTTAAGAAGGAGTCGCGACCATGAGTAACATCTTCACCTAGCTCCGACTTGAGGAGGACGTGCAGTTTCACACCGCCTATCCCGGGACAGCAGGCACGATAGTAGAGTACATTGTCAACTATCAGTTTACGCCTTTGCCGCTCAGAAATCACAAGCTTGCTGCTTGCGTAATACCACTGGCGTTTCTTGCCAAACAGCCCACAGAGGAATTCCACGGATACACCGGGAAACTCCTCACGCAGCGCCGTTACTGTTTGGCACCATCTTTTTTTAAGATGCTGATACCCTCCTCGGATTCGGCTATCTCTATGAGTTTCTCATAGGCACGGCTGCGCATCTTCTCCAAAGACAATGCGTGTTGGAGGTTCACTATCTTCTGGCGCAATATCTCATTGTCTGTCAAATTCGTTTCTTTATGAGCCATACGATACCTCT
>NZ_LR027820.1:343231-358881 GCF_900607215.1 Prevotella rectalis | reverse complement strand
TATGAGTTTCTCATAGGCACGGCTGCGCATCTTCTCCAAAGACAATGCGTGTTGGAGGTTCACTATCTTCTGGCGCAATATCTCATTGTCTGTCAAATTCGTTTCTTTATGAGCCATACGATACCTCTGGATTACTTCCGAGGGCAAAGATAACGATTTTGAATCAACGGGCCAACGTTTCAGCCATTGGAACATTGAACCACTAGACACATTCCACTTACGCAATATGGACGCTTGAGAAGCACCGCTAGAATAATAATCGATTAACACTTGCAGCTTGAACGAATACGAAAATTCGCGCGGGGTTTTACGTTTTGTCATAATTTCTTACTTTTTTTATAGTCAGAATTGTGACAAGCTAAATCCGTATAAGACATATTTAGGACATTATTGGGTTGTTCCCTATTTATAAATTGAAAAGGAGCCAATGCTGTAAAGCATCGACTCCAAACTATAATATTCCTATAATTCCCATCCAATGGCAGATGCCCCCAACACGGCTGCGGCACCATCATCAAGAGAGCTTACCAAGAACTTGGGTTTGTCCTTGAAGATTTTAAAGACATGTTTGGCATACGACTCCATAATGGGTTTCATCAGCAAATCACCGGCTTTCGTCAGCCCTCCGAAGAACACAAAAGCTTCCGGCGAAGAGAAGCTCGCAAAATCAGCACAAGCTGCTCCCAACATTTCACCGGTAAACTCATATACTCGTTTTGCCAATTTATCTCCTTTGCCCGCAGCAATGGAAACATCCAAAGAGGTTATTTCTTCGGGAATGATATTCCGCAATTCCGATGGTTCATCCGAAGATTGCAAATACTCACGAGCGGTGCGAGCCACTCCCGTTGCCGAACAATATGCTTCCAAACAACCGGTACGACCACATCCACATAATCGCCCTTCTTTTCCGCGAACCATGGTAACATGACCTAACTCACCGGCAAAACCGTCCGAGCCATAAACCACTTGACCATTGATGACTATTCCGGAGCCTACACCTGTTCCCAAAGTAAGCATGATAAAATTTTTCATGCCCCGGGCTACTCCATATTGCATCTCACCGATAGCCGCTGCATTAGCGTCGTTTGTCAATCCGACGGGAACTTCTAAACGCTTCGAGAACATCTCTGCTAAAGGCACAACACAATCATGCCCCCACGACAAATTCGGTGCCATCTCAATGGTTCCTTTATAGAAATTCCCATTTGGTGTTCCTATTCCCATTGCTTTTATTTGCCCTATTCCACCAACTTTAGCAACAATGGGCTTCATGGCTTCGACACCGGCATCTACAAAATCCTCAACAGTCTTATAAGCTTGGGTTTTTATCGCGTTCGTAGCGAGCACTTGCCCTCGTTGATCAACAATTCCGAAAACAGAATTTGTCGCTCCCAAATCCAATCCAATTACGAAAGGCTTCTGTTCTTGTATATCCATTTGATATTCGTTTTTGTTTAGTTTATCACAGGCAAAGATATTAAAAAAGTGGAATACATCAAACTTTTGTTGAGTAAATTTGCTTATTCCGTATTATTTTTGCAATTTTGCATCCGAATTATGAGCATGCCTTTTCCAATCCAAATAGATATACTCGATTTTATTTTCAAGGGTATCTTAATCGGTATTATTGCCTCTGCCCCCATGGGACCGGTAGGCATCTTGTGTGTCCAACGCACCTTGAATAAAGGTCGTTGGTACGGATTTGTTACAGGAATAGGGGCTGCCATCAGCGATTTCATCTATGCCTTAATAGTAGGACTGGGAATGAGTTTTATCATGGAGCCCTTGCAAAATCCCGAATATCAATTCTTCCTTCAGATAGTAGGCAGTATCGTTCTTCTCTTTTTTGGCATCTATTGTTTCATCTCAAATCCCGCAAGAAAATTACACAAGAGTGGGAAAACGAAAGGAACGCTTTTCCACAATGGGTTCACGGCGTTTCTCGTTACTTTCTCCAACCCTCTCATCATTTTGTTGCTGATGGCTGTTTACGCGCAATTTGCTTTCGTACAGCCATCCCGCCCTTTTGAGATGATTGTCGGGTTTGCTTGTATTCCCATAGGAGCTCTTGTCTGGTGGTACGGACTAACATGGCTGGTAAACAAGATAAGAGCCATTTTCGATGTGAATGGCATAGTGATTATCAACAAGGTGATTGGGTCGCTGGTTGTACTTTTTTCGTTAATCATGCTCATTGGAACCTTATTCAACCTTTACCACCTTCCCTCATATTATTAATGTCATTGGGAAAAAATCAAGAATATGTTTGTAGCACAGGAATTAAGAAAAAAGAATATTGCGGAGTATCTGCTTTACATGTGGCAGATAGAAGATATCATACGCGCTTACGGATGTTCATTAACGCGCATTCGGGAGGAATATATCAACAAATTCCAATATACTACCGAGCAAAAAGAAGAAGAAAGCGATTGGTTTGGCAATCTCGTGAGAATGATGAAACAAGAAGGATGCAGGGAAAGCGGACATCTGCAAATTAATAAAATCCTCATGCAAGACCTGACAGAGCTACACGCTCGCCTGTTGGCATCCTCGAAATTTCCATTCTATTCCGCAGAGTACTATCGTGTCCTGCCTTTCATCGTGGAACTTCGAGGTAAAACCAAACAGGTAGCCGACCGCATGACCATCAAGAACGATAAGCACCTCAAGGAAATAGCTGCCAACCTTGGACACAGCGAGGTGGAAACATGCTTCGACGTGCTCTATGGCGTCATGATGCTCCGGCTTCAGAAGAAAGAAATCAGCAAGGAGACATCGGCAGCTCTCAAAGAGATTACAACACTATTGGGTATGTTGTCCGATTATTACATCAAGGACAAGCAAGAGGGACTTGTATTCGAAGACAAATAACAGCCAAAAGAATACAGTTAAGACAAAAGTCGAATTTAAGGACATAATGACAAAGCTATGAATATATTGGTTACGGGTGCCAACGGAATGCTGGGCAAAACAATGCAGGAAGTGTCCAAAGACAGTAACAACAACTATCTGTTCACCGACATTTGCGATGGCTATAACAAAGTTGATATCACCGACTTGAACGATGTTCGTCGAACAGTCAAAGAAAATAATATAAAGTGTATTGTCAATTGCGCGGCTTGGACCAACGTAGATAAAGCCGAAACCGCCGGTGAGATAGTAGAGAAGTTGAATGCCGATGGACCCGCGAACTTAGCTCTTGCAATGAAAGAAGTGAACGGACTTTTGGTGCATATCAGTACGGATTATGTCTTTGGCAATGATCCGTACAATACTCCTTGTACAGAGGAACAAAAAGGAACTCCAACGGGTGTCTATGGTCTTACAAAGCTACACGGAGAAGAAAAAATCCGCGCCATAGGTGGGAAATATATTATCCTTCGCACTGCATGGCTTTATGGAGAACACGGACACAACTTCGTGAAGACTATTCTAAATCTTATAGAAACCAAAAAACAGATAAAGGTCGTATTCGACCAATGTGGCACACCCACATACGCACGGGATTTGGCAAACGCTATTTTTGATATCGTAGAGAAAGGTAAATACGAAGGAAACACGGGCATTTACCATTTTTCCAATGAAGGAGTATGCAGTTGGTATGATTTTGCTAAAAAGATAGCTGAGCTGATGGGCAACACGCATTGTGAAATTCTGCCATGCCACAGCGAGGAGTTTCCCTCTCCGGTGAAACGACCTGCATACTCGGTCTTTGATAAAACAAAAATAAAAAAAACATTCGATACGAAAATCCCATATTGGACGGACAGCCTGACAAGATGTGTGGAGAATTTAAAAAACAAAGCATAACACCACAATGAATGAAATAGAACGCAGAAGAACATTTGCCATTATATCACACCCGGACGCAGGTAAGACTACACTCACGGAGAAATTCCTGCTTTTCGGCGGTCAGATCCAAGTGGCGGGTGCCGTGAAAAGCAATAAAATACGCAAAACGGCCACTTCCGACTGGATGGATATAGAGAAGCAACGCGGTATATCGGTTTCCACCTCTGTGATGGAGTTTGATTACGAAGGCTACAAAGTGAATATACTTGACACACCGGGACACCAAGATTTTGCGGAAGATACTTATCGAACACTGACAGCCGTGGATTCGGCCATCATCGTTGTTGACTCTGCAAAAGGTGTGGAAATGCAAACACGCAAACTGATGGATGTGTGCCGCATGCGTAATACGCCAGTCATTATCTTTATCAACAAGATGGATCGTGAGGGACGAGACCCATTCGATTTACTTGATGAGTTGGAAGAAGAACTACAAATAGGAGTTCGTCCACTTTCATGGCCTATCGGTCAAGGGCAACGCTTCAAAGGGGTCTATAACATATATGAACAGAAGCTCAACTTGTTTACACCAAATAAACAAAGAGTTACTGAAACCGTAGAAGTGGACATCAATTCAGACGAGTTGGACAATCGTGTTGGCGATTCTTTTGCAGAACAACTCCGAAACGATTTGGAACTCATCAATGGTGTTTACCTGGAGTTCAACGTAGAGAACTATCGCTCTGCCAATGTCGCACCGGTCTTTTTCGGCTCCGCGCTCAATAATTTCGGCGTACAAGAGTTGCTCGATTGCTTCGTAGAGATAGCCCCAAGTCCGGGCATTACAAAGGCGGAAGAACGCACGGTAGAACCAAAAGAGACAAAATTTACCGGTTTTATCTTTAAAATCACGGCAAACATTGACCCTAATCATCGTAGTTGCATCGCTTTCTGCAAGGTCTGCTCAGGGAAGTTCCAACGCAACCAACCTTATCTTCACGTGCGGAATGGCAAAACTGTTCGCTTCTCGTCTCCCACCCAGTTCATGGCACAAAGAAAGAACACTGTGGATGAGGCATATCCGGGAGACATTGTGGGACTACCCGATAATGGAGGACTTTTCAAAATTGGCGATACGCTCACGGAGGGAGAAAAAATTCACTTTAGAGGCTTACCCAGTTTCTCTCCGGAACTTTTCAAATACATAGAAAACGACGACCCCATGAAGTCAAAACAATTCATGAAAGGATTGGAGCAGCTAATGAATGAAGGTGTGGCGCAACTATTCGTAAACCAGTTCAACAACAGAAGAATTGTCGGAACAGTAGGGCAATTGCAGTTCGAGGTCATTCAATATCGCCTCGAACATGAATATAACGCTAAATGCCGATGGGAACCGGTACATCTACACAAGGCTTGTTGGATTGAGGCAGAGAATAGCGAGGAACTTGAAAACTTCAAAAAGCGGAAATATCAATATATGGCGAAAGATACCGAAGGGCGGGATGTATTCTTGGCAGATTCCGGGTACGTGCTTTCCATGGCGCAACAAGATTTCAAAAAAATAAAATTTCATTTCACAAGCGAGTTTTAGTCCAAATACTGTAATTTCAAATCTATCATTAGGAACTCTTGGTGTCGTATGGCAGTGAGAATTCCTTTATCTCAAATCGGTCATTAGAAACATCTTTAGTTTTTTCTAATGACCGCCATTAGAAATATTCAATTATATAGGTTTGTTATTCAGCAATTTACTAACCAGTCATCCCTAAAGAACTTGACTTACAACCAACAGATGATATTGAATAACCCCTTTGTTTCATTAGAATTGGGCGATATGGGAAAAGTTCAATAATGTCCTAAATTTTTCTTTATTCCTCTATCCAAAGCTTAGCTTTCACTTTTCCAAAGCTAAGCTTTTGCAATGTAAAAGGTCATGAATTGGAGTGCAAAAGCTAAGCTTTTAAATTGCAATTAATATCTTCCTGATTATCAGCAGATTACAAAGCATACCCGTAATGAAGTTTTTGTAATATAATTTCATGGTGATGATCGGGTTGAATGTTCGCTATCAAGTGTCTGTTTACCACCACCTGAATACGAATTGGAGCCATAAGGAAGTATGCTTTATTCAGCGTTGGAACAAAAACATGTCAAGTCTCATAATTTGATGCGACCTTGCGTGGAATTTCAAAAAACATTCAGGACGCCATTGGGAAAAGATAAAAGATTTCTCACTGACATATAATACCAAAATTCCCAATAATATGGAATTTTTCATTCAAATCCATTGCATTAGGGGCGCATAATTGATTCTGTTTATTTATTTCTAACCACATATCCCAATTCTTTTAAAACTTGGCGACTGTGTTTCCTGTTCTCCTCGGTGTTAAACTTGGGTATGATAGAGAGACGGATGATGACTTTTTCTTTATGTTCAACATTTTAATCCGTCAATTGAGAATGCTCGCCTGCAAGAATCTTCTTCAAGAATCGGGCGGTGTGGCTTTGTTTGTTCTTAACGATTTCATGCGGTGTTCCCATTACGATGATTTCGCCTCCGGCACGCCCCCCTTCCGGTCCCATGTCTATGATGTAATCGGCAAGTTTAATCACATCAAGATTATGCTCGATAATGATAACAGTATTCCCTTTGTCCACTAACTTTTGAAGAACTCCCATTAGGATGCGTATATCCTCGAAATGCAATCCTGTAGTTGGCTCGTCAAGAATATACAATGTTTTCCCCGTGTCGCGCTTTGAAAGCTCTGTGGCAAGTTTCACTCGCTGGCTTTCACCTCCCGATAAGGTCGTGGAGCTTTGCCCTAACTTGATATACCCCAGCCCAACCTCTTGCAATGCCTTTATTTTCGTAAGGATGAGCGGCACGTTCTCGAAGAATTCCACTGCCATGTTTACGGTCATATCCAGCACATCGGCAATGGATTTACCTTTATATCTCACTTCAAGCGTTTCTCTGTTATAACGCTTCCCACGACACACTTCGCAAGGCACAATGACATCCGGTAAAAAATTCATTTCAATAGTGCGATAGCCATTCCCGCCACACGACTCACATCTGCCTCCTTTCACGTTAAAAGAAAACCGTCCGGGTTTGTATCCGCGAATTTTGGCTTCAGGAAGATTTACGAAGAGGTTTCGAATTTCGGTAAACACACCCGTGTAGGTTGCGGGATTGCTGCGAGGCGTGCGCCCAATCGGGCTTTGATCTACATTCACCACCTTATCGATGTTCTCTATTCCTTCAATTTTCTCAAACTCCATTGGTTGTTTGAGGGAACGATAAAAATGTTGTGAAAGAATGGGTTGTAGCGTTTCATTAATGAGCGTACTTTTCCCGGAGCCGGAAACCCCTGTTACTACAATAAGTTTTCCAAGAGGAAATTCCACGTCAATGTTTTTTAGGTTATTCCCCTTGCAACCCATTAGTCGTATGGATTCCCCATTGCCTTTTCTTCGTTCTTTGGGCATTTCTATTGACTTTTCTCCATTAAGATATTGGGCTGTCAGTGTTTCAGTTTCGAGCATTTGCTCATATGTTCCTTGAAATACCACCTGTCCTCCTTTTCTTCCGGCTTTCGGTCCGATATCGACAATCCAGTCGGCTGCCCGCATCATATCCTCATCATGTTCAACAACAATGACCGTATTCCCCATATTCCTTAATTTACGTAGCGACTCTATTAGTCGTTCATTATCCCTTTGATGCAGCCCTATGGATGGCTCATCAAGGATGTAGAGCACGTTTACAAGTTGTGAGCCAATTTGCGTGGCAAGCCGGATACGCTGACTTTCACCTCCGGATAAGGTGGAACTTTTTCTGTTTAGCGATAAATAGTTTAATCCCACATCTAACAAGAAATTAATTCTTTTCCTAATTTCCTTAATGATCTCTACCGCGATTTTTTGCTGCTTCGAGTTAAGGTGTTCCTCAACATTGTCGATCCATTTCTTCAATTCGGTTATATCCATGGATGCCAGCTCTGCAATGTTTTTATTCCAAATGCGATATGAGAGAGCCTCGCGGTTTAGTTTCTGCCCTTTGCATTCAGGACATTCTCGTTCTGCAATGAACTGGTCTGCCCATTTCCTTCCTGCTGCCGTTTCATCATTATCCATTACGGTTCGCAGATATTTGATGATACCATCAAAAGAAACAAAATAATCAGAATTGGTGTGTACGAGCTTTTTTGAGATTTTCAAATTCCCCAAACTTCCATAGAGAATTTCCGAAAGCGTTTCTTTTGGAATGTCCTTTATGGGCGTCTTTAGTGAACAATTGTATTTTTCAAGAATGGCACTCACTTGCCAAAAAATCATTTGATTCTTGTATTTCCCCAACGGAATGATACCTCCCTCATATATGCTCTTTGATTTATCCGGGATGACTTTGTTTAGGTCTATCTCGTTTATTCTGCCCAGTCCTTTGCAATGAGGACAAGCTCCTTCGGGGGAATTGAACGAAAAAATATTGGGGGCGGGATCTTTATAGGCGATGCCCGTAACCGGATCCATAAGCCTTTTGGAGAAATATTTGGTTTTATTCGTTTCCTTGTCCAAAATCATAATGAGCGAATCACCTTGTTTCATTGCCACAGCAACAGATTGCGATATGCGTTCTTTGAAAGAATCATCGGTGAATTCCCCCATTTTCATCTTATCGATGACCACCTCAATATTGTGATTTTTATATCTGTCCACCTTCATGCCTCGCGTTATCTCCACTATTTTTTCATCGATTCGGATGTAGAGGTATCCTTTGCGCCTCATCTGCTCGAATAGTTCGCGATAATGCCCCTTTCTATTCCTCACCAATGGCGCAAGAATGTAAATGGCTCTGTTGGCATAATCCCTGCGAATCATTTCCACAACAAGCTCTTCGGTATATTTTTTCATGGGTTCTCCACTCATGTACGAATATGCCGTTCCTGCCCTTGCGAAGAGCAGGCGAAGATAATCATATATCTCAGTTGTGGTTCCAACGGTTGAACGTGGATTCTTGTTGGTTGTTTTCTGTTCTATGGATATTACTGGAGACAATCCGGTAATCTTATCCACATCGGGACGTTCCAAATCGCCAAGAAAGTTTCGGGCATAAGCAGAGAAAGTCTCTATGTATCGTCTTTGGCCTTCCGCGAAAATTGTGTCAAAAGCCAAAGAACTTTTTCCTGAACCTGACAGTCCCGTGAATACAACTAACGAGTTACGTGGCATTACTACATCAATATTTTTTAAGTTGTGAACACGTGCTCCAAGAACTTCTATGCTATTGCTCATTTCTGCTTTTTTACGATAAATACAAAGTGTATTAGTTGTTTCCGCGAGTGGTTTCGCTAAATCCTCTCAAGAGATTGACATCTCGTTTAATATGGAACTCTCGTCCATCCGCCCCTTTCGCTTTTACGTTAACAAAATAGACTCCTTGTGCTACATTCTTTCCTTTGTAAGTACCATCCCATCCTTCATTTGGGTTCGTCCATTCAAAAAGCTTTTGTCCCCATCGATTAAAAATTACCGCATGAAACTCCACTATGCTCTTAAAACCGCTCTTGACCTTGTATATATCATTGATACCATCTCCATTAGGAGAAAAAGCGTTGGGCATGACCAGCTCGCTTTCACTAATAGAGATCATAATGGGGTCGTAGATGTTAAGTGTGTCGTTTCCTGATAATTCGTATAGACAGACGAGGAATGAACCGGCTTTCTTAAAGGTGTAGTCTGTATTTTCCTCATAACGTATCAAAAAAGATTGTCTTTTGTCGCTTTGCTCCAGAAAATGCCATTCAAAATGGACACCATTCTCAACGGTTGTCGTGGGGTTGGCAAAGAAATTCACCGTAATGGGAGCAGAACCGGAAAAGCCTTGGGCAGAGTTAATGGTGTTTGACGTTCCGTTATCATCCACATATATTCCATACGGTTCACAATCTTGAGCTAAAAGTTCCAAATTGGCTCCAAGCGCAACAAGAAATACTAATATTTTATAAAAACTTGAATTCATAACCACTAATTTCTGCAAATTTACAAAAAAACTATTGACAAGAAGCAAAGACTGAATAGTTTTTGGTATCTTTGCATAGTGATAAATTTTGAAACTTAGAAAATGAAGCATATTATTAGATACTTATTGTTCTTTTTCACGTTGCTCTTCACTTCACAAGTGTTTGGTCAGACTACGATTTGGCGTGATATTCATAAAGTGAAAAAGAAAGAGACGATATTCGGCATTGCTAAAGATTATGGGGTTGGTATTCAGGAACTGCTGGATGCAAATCCCGAAATGAAACGCGAAGGCTATGAATTAAAAAAAGGAGAATGGATATTTGTTCCCTACGCAAAAGCCGGTGATAAAAAATCAACGATTGAAGAACGCACAACAATCACTAAACCAAGTCTCAATGCTTCTCGAGCTTCCGGTGTCATTCGCGTTGGAGTTATGCTACCATTGCATGATAATGATGGAGATGGAAAACGAATGGTGGAATATTATCGAGGTATTTTATTGGCATTAAACCAATTGAAATCTGAGGGCATGAACGCCGATGTGCATGCATGGAATGTTCCTATTGATGCGGATATCCGTACTACTTTGATGGATAAGAATGCGTCAGAGTTGGATGTTATTTTCGGTCCGTTATATTCCAATCAGGTTAAGCCTTTGGGAGATTTTTGTAGAAATCATGCTATAAAGCTTGTCATTCCATTCTCTATAGAAACAGAAGAGGTTATTCGAAACCCATATATCTTTCAGGTTTATCAGGATAATGACCGTTTGAACAAAAAGGCAATCGCTTGTTTCTTTGAACGCTTTCAAAAAAAACATCATCCCGTTTTCATTGATTGTAATGATGCAGGAAGCCAGGTGGGAGCCTTTACGAGCGAACTTCGTAAACAATTGGAACTTGCCCATATTAAATACGATTTAACAAATACTAAATCTTCCTCTGCTGACTTCGCAAAACATTTTGACAGAAATCGTCCCAATGTGGTGGTAATCAACTCTGAAAAAAGTCCTCAGCTTAATCAAGTCTTCGCAAAATTAAATGCTTTGAAAGCCGCAAATCCCGAAATAGTCATTGCAATGTTCGGATATAATGATTGGTTTATGTATCAAGACTTCAATTTGGCGAATTATTTTAAGTATGGGGTATTCATTCCATCCACTTACTATTATAACAAGGTATCTGAACGAACCCTACAATTGGAAAAGAAGTATCAAGAAGTTTACGGTGATGTAATGAATAAGACCTATATACCGCGCTTAGCAATCGTAGGCTATGACCAAGCGCAATTCTTTGTGCGAGGTCTAAAGAGCAATGGTAAAAACTTCAAGGGAACAAGCAGCGAAATAAAATATTATCCCATTCAAACTCGTTATAATTTTGAGAAATTGGGGCAAGGTGGTTATTTAAATACCCATTTCCAGTTAGTTCATTTCAAATATGATCGAACCATGGAGAACTTAGTTTATTAATCATCCAAAATTACAAACCACAAGATATTATCAATTTGAAGAGTACAAACACGGAGATGAAACGCAAGACAATCATAAGCTCTCTGTTATTGTTACTGCCACTTATAGCGAATGCTCAAGTGGGCGAATACAGAAACGTATTATCGGTGGGAGGAAATGCGGGATTTATCATGTCTCAAGTCGGATTCGATCCAAAAGTTCCACAGACCATGAAAGGTGGACTTACCTTTGGGGCGAGTTTCCGATACGTGTGCGAGAAATATTTTAACACCATCTGTTCCATTTATGGAGAAGTGAATTACGTTTCCATGGGATGGAAGCAGGATATTCGCACAGTGAAAGGTGATAAGGTGATGAATTCCAATGGACTGTTAGAAGAATACTCCCGCACTCTAAATTATATACAAGTACCCATTTTCGCACACTTGGCATGGGGTAGAGAAACTAACGGAATGAATTTTTTTGTTAAGGCAGGTCCACAATTTGGATATTTCCTCACCGAATCGATAAGTCGGAATTATGACCAGCCCACTTTTTCAAACGATGAAACCGGAAGAAGCAACACCGTGACGGAGCAAGAGGCAAAACCTATAGAGAAAAAGTTCGATTATGGTATAGCCGCCGGATTAGGGGTTGAATGGAGTAATCATCGATTGGGGCATTTTCTCATTGAAGGAAGATATTATTACGGACTTGGGAATATTTATGGTAACACGAAAAAAGATTTCTTTGGAAAGTCCAATAACAATTCAATAATAGTTAAACTTACCTATCTAATAGATTTAACCAAAACAAAATAATATTATGTTTAAAAATCATCCAAAAGGTCTTTTACAGGCCGCACTTAGCAACATGGGCGAAAGATTCGGCTATTATATTATGATTGCCGTGCTCGCTCTTTTCCTTTGTTCAAAATTTGGTTTGTCCGATGAGACTTCCGGTCTTATCGCATCTCTTTTTCTTGCTGCCATCTATGTGATGAGTCTTGTGGGAGGTATTATTGCTGATAAAACCCAAAATTATCAGCGAACCATTGAAAGTGGTCTTATTATTATGGCCTTAGGCTACATTGCCTTATCTTTCCCGGTTATGATTACCCCTCAAAACAATTCATTTTGGCTTGGTTTCACTATCGTGGCACTTGCCTTGATATCGTTTGGTAATGGTCTTTTCAAAGGAAACTTACAGGCTATAGTCGGTCAGATGTATGACAACTTTGAAACAGAAGCCGCCAAAGTCTCCCCTGAGAAACTGAAATGGGCTCAAGGACAACGTGATGCCGGCTTCCAGATTTTCTATGTGTTCATAAACATTGGTTCACTGGTGGCACCGTTCTTGGCACCTATGCTTCGTAGCTGGTGGCTTGGCACCAAGGGATTTACATATAATGCTGACCTTCCAAAGCTTTGCCACGACTTCATTAATGGCAACATAGGCAATAATATCGATAACTTACGTACACTCACAGAGCAAGTTGGAGGAAATGCTTCTGACCTTGTATCGTTCTGTCCGCAATACCTCGATGCCTTCAACACGGGTATTCACTATTCGTTCATAGTTAGTGTGCTGATGATGCTTGTATCCTTGGCTATTTTTGTATTCAACAAACGTAAATTCCCCATGCCCGGGAAAAAGGCAGAAGTTGTTGTGGAACAATACACAGAGGAAGAAAAAGCAACCATGGCAAAAGAAATCAAACAGCGTATGTACGCACTCTTTGCCGTACTGGGTATTAGCGTATTCTTCTGGTTCTCATTCCACCAGAACGGACAGAGCTTGTCTTTCTTTGCTCGTGATTTCGTTAAGACGGATTCCATCGCACCTGAAATTTGGCAATGTGTAAATCCATTCTTTGTAATTTCCCTGACTCCGGTCGTGATGTGGATTTTTGCATATTTCTCTAAAAAGGGCAATCCAATATCTACACCAAAGAAAATTGCCTATGGTATGGGAATAGCAGGAATGGCATACATCTTCTTGATGATAATTTCCTTGATTTACAACTATCCTTCTGCTGAAACATTCACAGCCATGGATCCTATATCTCGCTCTGCTGCCAAGGCGGCTCCATGGATTCTGATCCTTACCTATTTCTTCCTCACCGTAGCCGAATTATTCATCTCTCCGCTTGGTTTGAGCTTTGTGAGTAAGGTGGCTCCAAAACATTTACAAGGACTATGTCAGGGACTTTGGCTCGGAGCTACTGCCGTTGGTAACCTCCTCCTTTGGGTAGGTCCGCTGATGTACAACAAGTGGCCGATTTGGGAATGCTGGTTGGTATTTGCTATCGTATGCGGAATCTCTATGATTGTAATGTTCTCAATGGTTAAATGGCTCGAAAGAGTAACTGAGGCATAAGCGATTTGTAAATATCTAACTTATATATAATCTCTTGTCACATTTCA
Organism: Prevotella rectalis; assembly: GCF_900607215.1. NCBI lineage: Bacteria > Pseudomonadati > Bacteroidota > Bacteroidia > Bacteroidales > Prevotellaceae > Prevotella > Prevotella rectalis. The sequence goes on along the minus strand of NZ_LR027820.1, from coordinate 345,183 downwards.
GTGGCAAGAGATTTTTTCATTGACAAACTCACACATAAGCATTGTATAACGAGGATGCTTAGTACTATAGGTATCCACTTTAATCGCGGTACTATCCTATAAAAGTGTGTAAGCCTCTTTTTCTGGTGATGGTAAACAGACACTTGATAGCAAACTATTGCTGTCCGGTAAAACTTTTTTGGGGCTATCTGTGTTAGTTAAAATAGACTTAAACTTATTATTTCTTAGAATTATCGGTTATTTTAGGTCTTTTCTTGTCAAAATAAGTGCATTTTATAATGCTTACAGTTTGAAACTGAAAACCAAGCCCCAGGATGAGTAAAACGGCTGCAATACCGATGGATAAAGAGATACAGAGCTTTCAGTTAATTTTTACCGGACAGCAATAATAGCAAACATTCAACCCGACCATCACCATGAAATTATATTACAAAAACGGCATCAGGGATATGCTTTGTAATCTATTGATAATCAGGATGATATTAGTTGTGATTTAAAAGCTTAGCTTTTGCACTCCAATTCATGACCTTTTGCATTGCAAAAGCTTAGCTTTTGAAAAGTGAAAGCTAAGCTTTGGATAGATGAATAAAGAAAATTTTGTCTTTTCCTGAATTCACTTGTCAGATCTGACGATGTTTTTCTGTTTTACTTGTCAAATATTTTCTTATTTACTGAATGACTTGACATTAACATTATATAGTTTAAATTTGAAGTCAGTGCACTTGTATAAAAGAAGATGGACAACACCTAAGTTCCGTCATATTTTCGGCAAGGTCTTAGGGGGCTCGATGCCCCCTGGGACCTTTGGTGAAGATGGCATAAGACCGTCGTTCGCCATATTTTCGGCGTTCCAAAGATACGTTATATTTTTCTTTTTTGCAAGCATTTATCTCTTTTTCCAAAGATTTCTCCCGGGCTGTTCGCCTCTATAGACATCCATCGGACATTTCATTCCTATGCTCATATGCGGTCGTCTGTTGTTGTAGAAGGCTATTGCCTTGGAGATTTCCATATTGGCCTGGTCATAATCTCGGTACATCTCCTGCTGGTAAATCCACTCAACCTTAAAGGTTCCATTCGTCCTTTCCGCCACAGGATTGTCCGTAGGATTGTACCGTTCTGTCATACTAACCCTGATATGGTGGCACATAAGAGTTTCAACATATAGGTGGCAGGCATATTGCGAGCCCCTGTCAGAGTGGTGTATCGTTCCGCAGAGGTTGCCTCCTCCGGCGGCCTTAACTGCCATTAGCAATGCCTCCTTCGTATTTATAGCCTCCATGGTTTCGGATAAGCACCAGCCTATGACAGCATGTGAGTAAACATCTGTAATGAGATGGAGGTACAGGACGTTGCCGTAAATCCAAACGTAGGTTATGTCGGCTGCCCAAATGTGGTTAGCATACATTGCCGTAACACCTTGTACAAGATTAGGATACTTCCTATAAGGATGATTGGAGTCCGTTGTACGTCTTCGCTTGTTCTTGGGAAGCATAAGTCCTTCTGAAGCAAGTAGTTTTAAGAAGGAGTCGCGACCATGAGTAACATCTTCACCTAGCTCCGACTTGAGGAGGACGTGCAGTTTCACACCGCCTATCCCGGGACAGCAGGCACGATAGTAGAGTACATTGTCAACTATCAGTTTACGCCTTTGCCGCTCAGAAATCACAAGCTTGCTGCTTGCGTAATACCACTGGCGTTTCTTGCCAAACAGCCCACAGAGGAATTCCACGGATACACCGGGAAACTCCTCACGCAGCGCCGTTACTGTTTGGCACCATCTTTTTTTAAGATGCTGATACCCTCCTCGGATTCGGCTATCTCTATGAGTTTCTCATAGGCACGGCTGCGCATCTTCTCCAAAGACAATGCGTGTTGGAGGTTCACTATCTTCTGGCGCAATATCTCATTGTCTGTCAAATTCGTTTCTTTATGAGCCATACGATACCTCT
>NZ_LR027820.1:324698-343220 GCF_900607215.1 Prevotella rectalis | reverse complement strand
ATGAGTTTCTCATAGGCACGGCTGCGCATCTTCTCCAAAGACAATGCGTGTTGGAGGTTCACTATCTTCTGGCGCAATATCTCATTGTCTGTCAAATTCGTTTCTTTATGAGCCATACGATACCTCTGGATTACTTCCGAGGGCAAAGATAACGATTTTGAATCAATGGGCCAACGTTTCAGCCATTGGAACAGTGAACCACTAGACACATTCCACTTACGCAATATGGACGCTTGAGAAGAACCGCTAGAATAATAATCAATTAACACTTGCAGCTTGAACGAATTCGAAAATTCGCGTGGGGTTTTACGTTTTGTCATAATTTCTTACTTTTTTTATAGTCAGAATTGTGACAAGCTAAATCCGTATAAGACATTTAGGACACTATTGAGCTTTTCCCATATCGCCCGAGGAAGAATTTTCGCGTTTTCAACGACCTGCGCAAATAAAGAATATGTTTGTTTTTGTCCTGCCCGGATAGACAGGAGTTGATATGAGTGCATAGCGTATGGTGGGGGGTAATCAGTAAACTGCCGAATAACAAACCCACATCATTGAATTTTTCTAATGGCGGTCATTAGAAAAAAGAACTAAAGTGGGCTCTAATGATCGATTGGGGTTTAAGTTTTTCGCTTCGTTTGCAAAGTTAATACAGATATTTTAGAACCAAAAAAGATATAGTTCTTTTCTTGTTATGGTGTCTTGAAGTCAATAAAAATCCCACTATCCAAATAAGGTAGTGGGATGTATAATGCTTAATCCGTGTTTTGCATCGCCGCGGATAGGTCTTTATCTTATTTTATCATTTCCTTGCGAGTTGTTCCATCGCTCATCTTCACGATGTTCAAGCCGTGTTGCGGGGCATTCAACCGAACGCCGTTGGCATTGTAACGAGCCACCTCCATAGCATTGGAATCCTTGCTGACAACACCTTCAATGCCTTGAGTCGGAGAAACCAGCAACGTAATGTTATCAATGCAAGCACAAGGAGGAGTTTCGGATGCGCTGCCGTTGAAAGAGAATATTACATAGTCAATGTTTTTATCCATGAAATCCGCGAGATCAACCCATGTCCAATCTTTAATGTATTGCAACGAACCATCCTTAAATTCAGCCATCGTCACTTCTTTTTGTGCAAGTTTTGTGTCGTCATCATCTTCGGTTTCTCCGTATGCAAATCCCTCTATAACCAGCTTAAAGTAATCTCCGTCTTTGTTTAATGCAGGTGTGTAAGAATCGCCATTTAACATCTTTTCAAGGGTATAAGCTGAATTGTTGACATATAAACCTTTGATTTTTGTATCCTTTGCCAACTCGATAAATGTGTTGTTTCCGTTAATAATGCCAAAGGTTTCCGAATTGTATCCTCCTCCTTTTACATTATTATAGTAGTTGTAAGGATATTTTGCCGAATTGTCTGTTCTTTTTGAGATCGCAATACCGGTAAAGGACTCAATGTTGTTTTTCGAGTCCAAGGTGTAATCAAGTTGGAAAAGAAGTGGTCCTTCATAATATTTGCAATCATAAGTTGTAAGATCCTTGAGAAATGGATTTGTCACACCTTTTCCCTTCTTTTCTCCCAAATAATATCCATCAGCATTTAAGGTGATACCATCCAAGTTCTCGAATCCCTTTGCAACTTCCGTTAAGTCGTTCTGTGCCATGACCGGCATAGAGAAAACAGCCATGGCTGCTACCATTGAGTAAAAAATCTTTTTCATACGCTAAATAATATAAATTATAGTTTGATTGTTAATATTGATTAGGTTTGCCTGCTTACTCTTTTTTCAAAATGGCATTTTTCGCTAAGCCTCTCTTTGAAAGCAGACTGCTTACCATTTTTACTTAACATAAGTCTGCTCTTCTTTCATCGAAAAGCAGGTACGAGCGTGTTTTTGTAGCTCTGTGTCTGCATTAAAGTTTATTGGCTCTGTTTGCAAAGTTAATATAAAATTTTTAATGTGCAAAAATGTTGTGTTTTTATTTCTTCTACATTATAAATGAACTGTCTTTGTTGAGACACTTTCGCTCATCGAACCTCAAAAAGAGCAAGTAAACGAGTTTTTATATTCTCTTTTGACAAGCAGAAATCAGGTGTTTTTTAACTCTGCCTCATGCGAAACCATTGAAGCCATATCATCGACGCGAACAAATGCTTATCTCTTGCGGGGAGGGGATGAGCTTTTACCTCGCAAGGGCTTACCTTTCCAAAAGCGAAAACTCACGTTTATTAATTTATCTGCCTTATTTCTTTCTTTTGTCCCTACATCCTCTGTTCTTGGAACAGTTTCGAGCTTTGTGTACCAAGAAGAGCAGAAGAGTTATTTGACTTTACAAATATCAAATGGGGTACAACAGATGTCGCATGGGATGTCCGCCCCATTCGTTATCATCCACATATTGAAATCCGAGCCGCGAATACAGTTTTTCAGCTTTGGGATTGCCTTTATCAACGAGTAAGCCGGTCGGGAGATGGAGCATTCTTCCCTTTTCGATAGTGGCAAGGAGGAGTTTCGAGGCAATTCCTCGTCCACGACAGTTTTTATCCGTGCATAGCGAGTCTATGTAAAGTTCGCCACTTTGCGTCTCGTCCGGCATATCTGAATGGTCTATGCCGAACGATTGTTTTGCTCCTTCAATGAAAGCGCGTCGCAATTCGTGAAGTTTTGATCCTTCATAGCTAACACAAATACCCACAATTGTGTTGTCTTTTGTTTTAGCTACTAACGTGTTACGATAAGAATATTGAGAGTCCTCTTGTTCAACAAGCCGTTTCATCAGTCGATGGAAATCTTGCAAGGAGTGATGAGATCCGGCAAACCATTTGCAGCACTCGTGATTCATCGCCTCCATGATCATCTTGGCAATCATGGAAGCCTCTTCAGCGCGTGCGTTCACGATGTTTACAGTCATTGGTTTTTATTTCTTTAGGTCGTCAAACGCAGAGAGCAATTCTATGATTTGTTCCTCTATTCGCTGCACACCGCCTTTTACGTCCGATTCTATGTTGAGCGGTAAAACGGGATCGTGTAATGATTGGCGTAGCAAGAACCAGCCTTTTTCATTCTCTGCAGTGCAAGCCACGCGCACCCCCTCATAGTTAGGCATTACTATTTCCCATCCTTTATGTTTTCCAACAGATAGCTTCAACTCGTTAAGCACTTTTATGCCATAGTCCTTAAAGTCGTCAGCGGTTATCTTGAATCTTATCTCCTCACTTTCTTCGGGCTCTTTTAAGTCGGTAATCAAGTCTTGAAGTTTCTTGCCCTCTGTCTGCATTCGCGCTACCTCAATGAGCAGTTTTGCCACAAGATAGGCACCATCGTCAAGGAAATGGTTTTCTTTGAGCGCGGCATGCCCCGATGTCTCAATGGCAAGCCATGCTTCCTTACCTTCTTTGTTTAACCGCAACGCCTCGTTAATCACATTCTTATATCCCCTGCGGAAACGATGATGAATACCTTTTCTTTTAGAGATGAATTCCGAAAGTCCTTCTGACGTAACCGAATCGGTAACAATCGTACTGCCCGGGTGTTCGCGTAATATGATGGATGAGATTAGCGCAATGAGTGCGTTTCGGTTGATGGGCGTTCCGTTCTTATCTACAATGGCGGAGCGATCCACATCGGTATCGAAGATAATGCCAAGATCGGCTTTACTATCCGTTACCGCCTTACAAACGGACTCCATCGCATTTTTGTCTTCCGGATTGGGAACATGGTTCGGGAAATGTCCGTCCGGTTCTAAAAACCGGCTTCCTCGTGTGTCGGCTCCTAATTCCTCCAACACCTTGTGGGCAAAAAAACCACCTGCTCCATTCCCCGCATCAACAATGATTTTCATCCCTTTCAAAGGCTGAGTGCCAAGATTGGCACCATGCCGGATATAATCTGTGAGAAATCTGCTGTAGTTTTCCATGAAATCCACTTTCTGTATGTTTCCTTCTTCTCGGGTTTCTGTCTCCAGAAATTGTGGCGCGAGCTGCAAAAGGCTTGTGATGTCCGACTTATTTAATCCACCTTCGGAGGTAAAGAACTTCAATCCATTCCTGTTCCAAGGTAGATGACTGGCAGTAATCATAACCGCGCCGTCTATCTTTAGATTTGCATCAATGGTGGACATGAACATCGCGGGAGTCGAAGCCATACCGAAATCCAACACTTTGGCACCTGTTTCCGCTACTCCCATTGCGAATGAACGCAACAGTTCAGGACCGGAAATTCGAGAATCACGCCCTACGGCTATCGTCGGTTTTGTCTTTCCGTTCTTTTCCTTCAACCATGTAACAAAAGCCTTTGCCAATAATTTCACCACCTTTGTGGTGAGATTTACGTTCTCCCCTTCAATGCCTTCCAACGCTATGCCGCGAATGTCAGAGCCATTCTGTAGTTTTTTCCAATCCATTATAGTGTTGTTTTTCCTTTTATAATATCTTTATCTTCACTGCTTTGCAAAGATACTAAAAAGATTTGAGATTATGCCATCTGTCATGGTACTTAAAGCAATATTCAAAATGATCGTCAATGATGCCTATTGCTTGTAAATAGCTGTAGATGATGACAGTTCCGACATATTTGAACCCTCTCTTTTTCATGTCTTTTGCTATTTTGTCGCTTAACGCGTTGCGTGCGAAAGTCTTGTTTCTATGAGAGGGATAAACCATTGACTTTCTCTTGGTGAAGTTCCATATATAATGATCGAATGTGCCAAACTCCTCCCTGATTTTTATGAATGCTTTCGCATTGGCAGTCATTGCCTCTATTTTACTTTTGCTACGAATCATTTTCTCCGTATTCATCATGCGTTCCGTATCTTCGACAGAGAACCGCGCCACTTTCTCGTAATCAAAGTCGGAAAAGCATTTCCTCAATACATCTCTTTTCTTCAAGATAATCAGCCACGATAGTCCACACGACATGCTCTCCATTACCAAAAGCATAAAAAGTTCCCTATCATCATGTACAGGTACTCCCCATTCCTCATCATGATACTTTTGGAGAAGCGGCTCTTTTTCAGCCCATTTACATCTGTTATTCATTGACACATTGCTTATTTTGCTTACAAAGATAATGGATAAGAATGATAATTCAGAAAAAATATTTACTTTTGCAAAGGACCATACAATCAACCTGCCATGCGACCAAACGACATTTATACATTGGACAGCAGTCAAATTCCCGTAGTGAAAGCCGGCAGTGGCTACCATCTTGTTCTTGCCTCCCCGGGCTGCGGAAAGACACACATTTTAGCAGAGCGCATTCATTATGCACATGAACAAGGCGTGAGGTATGAAGATATGCTTTGTCTAACCTTTACAAATCGTGCGGCGCGCGAAATGCTCAAGCGTATCCATGTCGTGATGGATGATACCGAGATGGAGGCGTTAAAGGTGGGGAACGTGCATCACTTCTGCTCTAAATTCTTATTTGAGGGGGAATATGTGGCTGCCGATACTGCCATAATCGATGACGAAGAGGCTGTTGCCATTATTGCCGATTACAGAAATGAAAGCGAGGATGGAGTGTTGTCAGACTACAAACGATATAAGACTTACCAGGAAATTATCTTCTTTTCGCACCTGATGTATCAGATGGAGCATGCCCATCCGTGGCAGTATTTTCTTCATCCGGAATCTTTCACCGATGATGACCGCGATGCGTTGAAGGCTATTTGCCGACTGCAACGCAGGGAATATAACCAAAGGGTGGTGGCGGAGATATATCACAATGCGCAGCAATTCCTTGATGATGCAGATGCGCCGGACTTAGATTGGCGACTTGCCAACAAAATGCGATACTTGCTTTGGAAAATGTATTACGCTTCTTGTTATGAACAATACAAGACGCAACACCATCTGCTCGACTTTGAAGACCTGTTGCTTCGCACTTACGATATTTACGTCAGCGATGTGGGGTGCAAACGATACTCATGGATACAGGTTGATGAGGTGCAAGACCTCAATGCCATGCAGCTTGCCATTATTGATTTGCTCACGGAGAAAGAAAAACCCACAGTGATGTATCTCGGCGATGAGCAGCAAGCCATATTTTCGTTTATGGGAGCAAAGATGGAAACTTTGACACTCCTCAAAATGCGGTGTAAAGGAAACATCCATCACTTGTTGAAGAATCATCGCTCTCCTAAGTATTTATTGGACGTGTTCAACGATTACGCCGAAAAGCAAATGAATATCGACCGCGAACTCTTGCCCGTTACCGATAATGAAATGGCACTCCAATCGGGCGATCTGAGCATTCTGCCAAGCAAGACCATGGAAACCGAATTGGAAACTGTTGCCCAAAAAGCCTTGCAATTCCATGAAGCGAACAAGAATGATACAACAGCGGTTATCGTAAGTTCCAACGCTGATGCCGACAAAGTAAGCAAAGCGATGAACAGAATCCAACTTAGCCATTTTAAGGTGTCCGGTCGCGACCTTTTCGACACAAAAGGGGTGAAATTGCTTTTGGCACATTTGAACATATTGGCAAGCGAACACAACTCCCTTGCTTGGCAGCGCATATTGAAAGAGACGAAGGTCTTTCGTTCCAACGCACTTGCCGGTAGATTTGTTTATAAACTCAAGCAACTTGCCATTTCACCCATCGATTTGTTGCTCTACGAGGATAATACCTATGTCTCCGACTTTCTTCATACTTATCAAAATGAGGAAATCGTTGTGTTCGACACTGAGACAACGGGATTGAATGTTTTTGAAGACGATATCATAGAAATTGCGGCAATGAAGATACGCAACGGTGAAATCACGGACGAACCGCTTGATCTCTACATCCAAACCGATCGCCCCATATTGCGACTTCTGGGAGATAAGGAAAATCCTCTGTACGAGATTTATCACGCGAAACTCAATCAGGGCAAACTGCTCTCATCCCAAGAGGCTTTGCAACGCTTCATCGACTACGTGGGAGATGCCGTGTTATTGGGGCATAACGTGAATTACGATTACAACATCCTGGATTACAATTTTCGTCGGAACTTAGGACGTTCCATGCGCCAATATTCAAATCGCTATTTCGACTCCTTGAAACTGATGCGACTTCTCGAGCCAAATCTCTCGAATTACAGGTTGGAATCGCTCCTTAAACATTTTCAACTTGTGGGCGAGAACTCTCATCGTGCCATTGACGATGTGGGGGCAACGGTGAGTCTTGCTCGCCTTTGTTTCGAGAAGGCGAAACGAATGGTCACATCACAAATTTCCTTTCTTCATCACCCAAAGGTGCAACCATACATTCGCACCTTTCGTTTCGCCTATCGAGATTTGTTTGTTGAGGCTTATGACAGTCGATATGCGTTGTGCGACGGAAGCGATAGCGCATTGGTGAAGAACATGAAAATTGCCTATGAATATTTCCATAAAACCGGCACAATAGCAGAAATAGAACGACTGGGCTATATATTTCGTTTCTTGGATATGGATATGATAACCGACGAAAGCGTACCCAATGCCTTAATAGAGCAACTGAATAGCTACATGGCAGATATCAACACGTTGAAAGAAAGCGACTTCTGCAACAGTGTAAGTATTCGGGAACGAGTCTATGTTACCACGGTTCATAAGGCAAAAGGATTAGAATTTGATAACGTCATCGTGTTCGATGCTGCCAATGGGCGCTATCCCGGTTCATTCAATAAGAACAAAAAGAACGATGAAGAGGATGCACGGAAATTCTATGTTGCCATGTCGCGCGCCAAACGTCGCCTTTGCATTGCCTATGCCCTGACAAGCAAAGATCGTTACGGTGGTATTCACAATCGCGAACTTACTCCTTTCATGGATGCCATCCGGCAGTATTTTGACGTGAAGTGTTGAGAACCGCACGGCAGTTTTAATCTTGTACCGGGTATATACATAACGCAATCGGGCAGGATAAATCTTTGGCAAACCAATAACCGGGAATATTTTTTATTGTGAAATATCTTTACAGCTCCCTCTTTCCCTTTCGCTTTTTCGCGATGCGTAATCCTTTTCTTTGCAAATTCTCAAATTATCGCGTTTCATGTAATTGTCTTATTTTCAGCGGTCTATATTGATACGGCATATCAAAACTTATCTTTCCCACCTTTCTCTCTGTATATTCCTTTCTAAAAGCTTAGCTTTCGTAACGCAATCGCTTACGTTTTGAATACCGAAAGCTTAGCTTTCGCGCATCAAAAGCTTAGCCATTGTGCATTCCCTCCGGTTTTCTTGTCAGAGAAATTGCTTTTTATCGTCTTTTTATCTTTCTTCCTTTTCTCTTTTTCCCTTATCCGAAATGTTAAAAACTCGCACTTTTTCTTTACAAATCATGCCTACCTGATTAATGCTTTTATTTTCCCATTTTCTGTTTTTCACGTCCAAAGACATTCTGGCTTGAAGTATGACGTGTGAGTCATAAAAAGTATGAATGCGAATGATTATCGTTTAAAAATTAAGGATGACCACCTTTTCCCCTCGTAAATTTTCAATCGCCCGGATTTATCTTAACTCTCGTGTTATGTATCGCGATTTTCCTTTCGCGCCGCTATCTTTATGGTATTCGTAATCAATCAACTATCAGAGTATTACGAACAAACAGAGATGCATACGGAGAGAAGCTGTATTGCCTCTTGGGGAAAAGTATGTTCGTTTTTTGAAAACGTATAATCGTTTTGTTGCGGAATGCAGATGATGCCAGAGATAGTGTCAGCTATTCGTTTATATTTGAAGTGGGATAAGTAACATCCCATAGGAAGAGTGCATTTCCCGGGACACTATCTCCGGCATCACCGCGTTCACCTGTATCGACTATTCGCTTAAACTCGTTGATGCTCAACCGTCCGCGTCCTACATCAATTAGTGTCCCCACAATTGCGCGAACCATATTCCGCAAAAAACGGTTGGCAGTAATGATAAAGCACCAATTACCATCTTTACAAACATCGGCAGCACCAATCGGTGAAGTTGTTTCACACCATTTGGCAAAAGTCACGGTGCAAATCGTCGTGCGCACATCTGCTCCAGCTTTACAAAAGCACTTAAAATCTTTCTCACCCAAGAGATATTGTGCAGCCTGATTCATTGCCCTAAAGTCGAGATTATAATGTAATTGATAGGAATATTTCCTCAAGAACGGATTTTTCGTACAATGTAGGTAATAGTGATAAGTACGGGATGTGGCTGAAAATCTCGCATGCAGTTCACCATCAACCGGATAAACGTTAGCCACCGATACATCATGGGGAAGCAAACGGTTGAGCTTATAAATCAATTGCTTTGTATTGATGGGATTTTCAAAATCAAAATGCGCTGTCATCTTACGGGCATGAACACCGGCATCTGTTCTGCCGGCACCGGTAACAGACATCGCCTGCCTTAAAAGCGTGGACAAGGCGTGTTCCAAAACCTCCTGAACGGATATACCGTTAGGTTGGATTTGCCACCCATGATAATGGGTTCCGTCATAGGAAAAATCGATAAAATATCTCTGCATATTCGACATGCAAAGATAATAAAATTTAACGGAACTCCAATCGATCGCTAAAAAAACTCGATAACAGCCAACAAATCAACAAAAAGACATAGATGAGAAAAACCTGAAAAGCGGAAGGGTTGATATTCTCGATACTTGCGCCGGGTAAAGAGGCAATATGATGTAAGGTGGAATTCAGAAAGCCTGAGATACCGGTCATCAATCTAAGAATGAAAAAGTAAATATCAGGAAAAGCATAAGTTGCAAACATTGCCACTGCCAAATAAAGAATAATCAACGCGCAGGGAATGGCAAATAGGTTCGTGAGAAAGAAATAACAGGATATTCGCTGAAAATAATGGGCGACCAAAGGTGCTGTTCCCAATTGAGCCGCAATCGAAACAACCATTATGCTCCACAGCCATCTTAACACCCAAACTTTTTGAAGTATCGCGGTCGGAATGAGATGATAAAGAATAGGAAAGAACAACGAGATGGACAACACTGCCATGAACGACATCTCAAAACCAATGTCATAAAGGCTCATCGGATGTACTACCAACATAATGATTGCTGCCAACGCCAAAGTGTTTACAGATAGTTTGTCGCGCTTCAATAAGGATATGGCTGCAAATATTGTCAGCATCAAGGCAGAACGAACCACAGAAGGCGAGAAATCCACGATGGCGACATACGCCCAAACAGCCATTAAAGCAATCAACTCCTTGACAGCCAAGTTCCGAAGGAAATTCATTCCGGGAATTCCACGAAACAACGAGAGCAAAAAGAGAAGCGCACCATAGATAATACTTAAATGCAGACCTGAGAGAGCCAACAAATGGCTTGCCCCGGCAACAGAATAATCATCTTTTACATTTTTGGACAACAGTGACTTATAACCTAAGGTCATCGCGGAGACCACTGCTAAATCATCATTCTTCCCACACGCACTCTCATATTGCCGTAGAAGTTGATGTCGAAAACGTTTCACAAGAAGCGTAGCTCTTTCCCAATGACTTAAACTCCTCAAATCAAGCGAGACTTTCTCCCAGTTGTTAAAATAAATAAAGGTGGTGAAAACGTATCCTTGTGTCTTCATCCATGTGGCATAATCGAAATCCGAACCCGGAAAATTAACCGGTTCTTCCATTCGCGAGTATGCCTTAATTCCGTCACCGACATGAAGATGTTGATAACGGTTTGAGACAGTATCTCTTAATATCGATGCCTTTACCTTAATAAGTTTGTCATTGTTCAAGACTCCCAAGTCCGCTTGCACTACCTTTCCATGCCTTTCCGGTTCACTCAAGACAACGGCATCGTAAAAAATCGGATGGGAAGGCAATGAAACATTAGCAAACTCATTTTCATTCGCCATCAGAAAACCACCTAAAAAGAATATGGAAAAGTACAACAAGCCACTTTGAGCAAATTTTAACCTGCGGAACAAATAAGAAAACAGTAAAAACGCAATGAAACATATCAACCATGCCAAACAGGAAATCTCACCTATGAAATTCCTTGCAACAATCATACCGGGTATGAGTACCGCCACAACCTTGACAAGCGGATATAACTGCATTTCGGCTGTTAAGTTCATGCGTAATTTCATTAAGGTAACTAACGAGCTCGAGACAGCTTACAATATCTTCATGGCTATAGCTGCACAAGCCTCAGCATCAGCCAAAGCATGGTGATGGTTTGCCAAATCATATCCACAGTGCGTGGCAATGACATCAAGAGAGTGCTTGCCACCATGCCATAATTTGCGCGATGCGACAAGAGTACAATAGAACTCATAATCGGGATAATCCATCTGATATACTCGAAAAACAGCTTTTAAGCAACTCTCGTCAAAAGCTTTGTTGTGTGCCACAAGAGGTAGCCCGGCTATCTTTGGCTCAATTTGTGCCCACACTTCCGGAAAATTGGGAGCATCTTGAGTATCAACCTCGCAAAGACCATGAACCAAACTACACCAGTAAGTATAATATTCCGGTTCCGGCTTAATTAATGAATAAAACTCATCCGTAATTACTCCGTCACGCACAATGACTATTCCAACAGAACACACAGATGAACGCTCATTATTGGCTGTTTCAAAATCGATTGCCGCAAAATCTTGCATGATTAATTATCTATTTTCTCGTTTCTCTTCGTTTTTTATTGTTACAAATTTACATAAAAATCACGATATATAAGCCAGTGGAAATAAAAAAAAACGGAAAATAAATTCCCGCCCCCTCCCTTTTGACTGTAAAAGTGTCAAGACCAACATAAGTTCTTTATCCTAAATGCGTGATTTGATGCTCAAATATCACGTACAGGGGGGGGATGAAAAGCACGAGTGTATATTCAGTGAGCTGGGTTCGCGAGAGCTTTGTCCCACCAGAGCTCATACAGCAATTGTGGCAGTACGACTTTGATGGCGAGATTGTTCGTAAGCTGAGCAAGCTCGATGCTGTAGTGCAGTGCTGCAACATACGGACCAGCAACTACGTCTCAAGTGCGAACAGCAAGAGTTACAAGATCTGTCATGTGGGATTGTCCCGAAAAACGGCTGTTTTAGTTACTTTGATAAAAAGTTATTTCAGGTTTTATAGAGGAAAGTTAAGAAAAAAATCTCTTGCCAAACATCTGAAATTCATTCTTTTCATAGACTCACAGCCGGAATAATATCGAATATCAGATAAAGTCAGCAAAAAGCACCTTATAATATTTACATCTCTCATAGTAATTCCGTATCTTTGCAAAATGATATTCTATTTCTCCGGAACAGGAAACAGTCGCTGGGTAGCCAAAGAAGTGAGCACACAAATCGGCGAACGGCTTATTAACATTCAAGACGCTATCAAAGAGGATTGCGGATTCTCCCTTGAAAAGGAAGAAAGGTTAGGCTTTGTGTTTCCCATTCATGGTTGGAGAATTCCAAATATCGTAACTGCTTTCTTGGATAAGCTGAAGCTAACATCCACCGTTTGTGATGAATGTTATTCTTTCTGTATCGTAACTGCCGGTGATACCATAGGAAGGACAATGGAAAGATTTGAAAAGAAATTCTTAAAGATCAATACCAACCGCAAACTAAGCCTACATGCGGTCGCCTCGTTTATCATGCCGGAGAGTTATGTGGGACTACCCGGAATGGATGTTGATACGAAAGAAAAAGAGAAAAACAAGATAACACTTGCCCAACATGAGCTGAAACGCTTTATAGAGACAATAAGCGAAAGACGATCGAAAACAAACGAAAAGTCTTTGGGGTGGAACGAATTGCACAGAGGACCCTTTCCCGATTTCTTCTCCGGTATTATAGGAGCGTTCTTCCAAAAGGTTCTCATTACCGACAAGCCCTTCAGGGTAGTTGATGAGAGGTGTGTCAAGTGCGGAATATGCGCAAACGTGTGCCCGGTGAACAATATCGTGGGAGAGCTTGGCATGAAACCAACTTGGAAACACAACAAGAAATGCCTGACATGCTTCGCTTGTTATCACCACTGCCCGCACCATGCCATTGAATTTGGACATCAAACAAAAAACAAAGGTCAATATTTCTTTGGAAGAAGAAAATTACACAGCAATTAATCAACATTTGGAAATATGAAAAAAGCTATCATCTTAATTTGCCTTATCTTATCCACCATAGGAGTAAAAGCAAGCAAAGCCATTTCCACACCATTTCAAGTGCGCCAACCCGATGGAACTATTCTAACATTGATGCTACATGGGGATGAGCACTTTAGTTGGATAACGACTCCGGACAATGCTCTTGTGATAGAGACTCACAAAGGTTATTACATCGCAAAAATAAACGATTACGGAGAATTAATGGCAACAAACCAGCTCGCACACAATGCTTCAAACAGAACCGATTTGGAAAAGCGATTAATACAATTGCAAAACAGAAGCAGCTTTTTCAACACAGCGGAAAAAGCGATGAGAACAAGGAGAGCCATGGAAATAGGAACAACTACACCACCCTATTTTCCACATACCGGAAGTCCGAAAGTTTTAACAATATTAGTTGAATTTTCCGACTCGACTTTCTACATGTCCAATCCCAAAAAGAATTTCAATCAATACTTAAACTGTGAAGGGAAGCCGGAGAAGTTTGACGCTTTCGACAATCGAAACTTCGGAAGCGTAAGACAATACTTTAAGGACATGAGTGGTGGGAAGTTTACACCTCAATTCGATGTGATAGGTCCCATCCGCCTTTCCAAGCCTTTAAGCTATTATGGTGCAGATGGCAAAGGTGGCAATCCCAAAGATTTGAATATCAGAGAATTGATAAAGGAAGCATGCTCGGCTGTTGATGACAGTGTAAACTTCAAAGATTACGACAATAACAATGATGGAATCGCCGATTTGGTCTATGTTATCTATGCGGGCTACTCACAATCGGTTGGTAATCTTTCAACGGATATATGGCCAAAGTCATCGTGGTTGAGCGAAGACTTTAAGCTTGATGGTGTTTCCATTAAAAGGTTCGGCGTCAGCAATGAATTGAATTACACCAGACGTCTGAAAGATAAAAATGGTAAAAAGATAAAAGTTATTAATGGAATAGGTCTTTTCTGCCATGAGTTCTCCCACACCATGGGCTTGCCTGACTTTTATCCATATAATCAAGCAGCTCAAATAGACAATCAGACAATGGAGTTTTGGGATTTAATGGACGGAGGAGAATACACAGATGCGGGTTATACTCCCACCCCTTATACTCCTTGGGAGAAGGAAGTCATGGGTTGGAAGAATATAGAAACACTTGCAAATGACACTGCAAAAATAACTCTCAAGGCAGACGAAGCTCTGAAAATAACAAGCGATGACGCAAGAGAATATATTGTCTTGCACAATATTGCCAACCAAGGGTGGCACAAAGCTCTCTATAAGTCCATCGGTCACGGAATGCTTGTATATAGGATCAATTACGAAAGGGGAAAAGTCAATATGTTCGACCATGTAAACGACACTCCCGGAAAACCGGGCATGACAATAGTGCCTGCCGATGGCTTGCTGATTACTTCCTATAACAAAGAAATCGCCCATAAAGATTACGTGGCACATCATGCCGGCGACCCATTCCCTGGAACTTCGGATGTTCACTCAATAAAGAATATAAAATTGAATCACAGCACTCTCAAGAAACCGATTTACAACATAAAGGAAACCAACGATGCCATTACTTTCGAGTATCTGAAGGACCTCACAGCAGCCGGTATAGAGAAAAACGAGTCCGCCCAGACTGCGAAGCTAAAGAAAGACATGAAGATATATAACCTCAATGGTAAGTTCATGGGTATCAATCGGAATGAACTGCCACACGGTATCTATATACAAAACAACGAAAAGTTCGTAAAATAAGGGTAATCATAACCAATCCCCATACACCACCTAAAGGATATGGGGATTGTTTTTTGTGCAAATCTTACAGATCGGAAACTTCTCCATTATTCATCATAACGAAAGCCGAAAAAGCACACCACGTTTCTTAATACACTCTCGGACCGAAGATTGCCGTACCAACTCTCACCATAGTGGAACGACACTCTACGGCGATGGGATAGTCATTGCTCATTCCCCAAGACCGCTCCTTAAATTCAGGGTCATCGGCAAAAAATGTTTGCTTAACCTCATCAAAAAATTCCGCTGCCTGCAGCATTTCTCGTCTTATCTGTTCCCTATCATCGGTATTGGAAGCCATCATCATTAAGCCGGAGATGTGCACATTAGTAAATTGCCTCCATTCATCACCTTGCAAAAGGCTGCGGCAAGCATCCAAACTAAACCCATACTTCGTTTCCTCCTCAGCTATGTGCAACTCCAACAAAACATTGATGATGCGATTGTTCTTTAGAGCTTGCTTATTGATTTCCTTGAGAAGCTTGAAAGAGTCCACTGCCTCTATCATCGATATGAAAGGAGCAATATATTTCACTTTGTTAGTCTGTAAATGACCAATGAAATGCCACTCTATGTCCCTTGGGAGCTGTTCTACTTTTCTTGATAATTCCTGCTCATGACTTTCACCAAAAACTCTCTGACCTTCTTTATAAGCTGCCTCAATATACTCTTTTGGATGAAACTTGCTGACAGCCACTAACTTCACTCCTTCAGGTAATTCAGCTGAAACCTTCCGCAAATTCGATGCAACATCAAACATAAACTCTATGCCTCCTTATCCTTTTTTTATTGAATTGATTTATTCGTATTCCGGTTTTTCTTTCTCAGAAGCCGATACATTCTTATGTTCAAACACATCCATTATCTTTGTTTCCGTAACGGCAACTATATCGTAATCAATCATTGTCTTGTTCATTACTTCATCCACATGTTTTACGGCACCATTAACGGAATGTGCCTGAACAAGATAAGTTATGGTTGAACGCTTTTCTTTCTCAGTTTTCTCATCAATGGTAATAAAAGATAGTCTTGTCTTAAACCATTTATCATCAGTGTCGATATCACTAAAGAAAATTTCCCCATAACTTGCTGGGGAGATAGCTTTCACCTCAAACTCACCACTAATATAATGCGACATTTCTTTCGTAATGGTACTTTCGGCTTCCGAAAAGCTCAAGGCATCCACGGTATAAGCTTCAAGCACTTTTTTATTCTGACCGTCTTCCATAATCTTATCGTAACGAACTTTGGTTTCAAACCAAGAACTTGTCTTACTTCTCATACTTCATTTTTTTTAATTTTATCCACCATCGTAATTTCTTGCGAAATATAAATAATCATTATGCAAATGTAATAAAAAAGTATGGGTTTAGCGTTGTTTTTTGCATATAAAATAAAAAAAAACTCTATCTTTGCATCATCAGATAAGAAAGGGTGCTCATCGCGAAAAGAGCGATTGACGCGAACTCATCGAAATAATAAGATATTATGAATTTTCCCTTATTCATCGCAGGAAAGATTTATCGAAATGAAGACAAGGCACGAAAGGTGTCCAAACCAGCCATCCGCATCGCTACGATTGGTGTAGCGGTAGGACTTGCCGTAATGATTGTGTCGGTAAGTGTGGTCTTGGGCTTTAAACACACCATTAGAAATAAAGTCATCGGATTCGGAAGCCATATCACTGTTGCAGATTTCATGTCGTTGCAAAGCTCGGAGAACTACCCTATCGCAGTCAGCGACAGCTTAATGGGTGCTTTAGAAAAAGTAAACGGCGTGAAACATACGCAACGATTTGCCTACTGTCAAGGGATATTGAAAACCGATGACGACTTCCTCGGTGTAACGCTAAAGGGAGTTGGACCGGAATTCGACTCAACATTCATCCATGAAAACATGGTGGCGGGCAGTATTCCGACCTTTTCCGACAAGAACAGTCAGCAGAAAATACTCATTTCAAAAAATATTGCCAACAAACTAAGCGTGAAAGTCGGAGATAAAATCTTCGCCTACTTCGTAAACGAACAAGGGGTAAGAATGCGAAAGTTCGCTATCTGTGGCATCTACGAAACCAACTTGAAACAATTTGATTCGCAAATTTGTTTGACCGATTTATATACCACCAACAAATTAAATGGCTGGGAACCGGATCAGTGCTCCGGTGTTGAACTGCAAATAAAAGATTTCAACCAACTTGAGCAAACGTCAATAAACGTACTGAGCCAAGTAAAGAACAAGGTGGATAAATATGGCAGCACCTATTCTTCAGAAACGGTAATAGAACAAAACCCACAAATCTTTTCATGGCTGGACTTAATGGACTTGAATGTCTGGATTATCTTGGGTTTGATGGTGGCAGTGGCAGGAGTTACCATGATTTCCGGACTACTGATCATCATCTTGGAACGAACACAAATGATAGGCATCATGAAAGCCATCGGAGCAAACAACCGCCAAATAAGGCACGTCTTTTTATGGTTTGCTACTTTCGTTATCGGGAAAGGACTGCTAATTGGCAACCTTTTGGGCATCGGATTGATACTTTTTCAAGAACACACCAAGTTCTTAAGACTCAACCCCCAAACATATTATGTCGATACGGTTCCAACCGAAATAAACACGATTCTGATTATCGGATTGAATATTGTTACCCTATTAATATGTGTTTTTGTACTCATTGCGCCAAGCTATTTAATCAGTCATATTCATCCCGCCAAATCCATGCGATACGAATAAGCCGAATAACAAAGCGCAATACATTTTTTATACTTCAAGAATTATTTTAGAGGCATACAATATCAGCGAGAAGACACAATCTAAATCCGGGAAACAGGAGGCAAACCACAAGGAAAAACATTTACATCTCCAGCCTTTTCATCCTACCACATAAAGCACTGATATTCAAAAAGATAGATTTCAGTTATCAAAAGCTTAGCTTTCACATCGCAAAACCTTAGCTTTTGCATCGCAAAAGGTAAGCTTTTGCATCGCGAAAGCTTACCAATTAATCCGCTATAGTAATTCGTTTTTACAAAAGTAGATAATAGATTTCATTTGGCAAACTTCATTTTTGCATGCAAGCGCACGAGCATGGGACAAGAAACGGCTCAGTAGAAAATCAGTGGGGATATGCGTATAGATTTGCAATTCTGAATAGGAAGAACTTCTTGTCTGCCACTCCTCTTAGATTAGCTCGGAAAAGTTTAATTTTGGCATTGAACGATTCTGCCATGGCATTCGAAGCCCTGTTGTTATAGAAGTTCAATATCTCATCATAATGCTCGTAGAATGTGGCAGCAATGACATTGAATGAATGAAAGCCTGCCTCTTCAACTTTATTGTACCACCGTGCCATGGAAAGTCTGGCTGCATACTTGATGGTGTTCTTTGCAAAGATCATGCGCAGAGAATGGCACAATCCGTATGCCTTTTGGATGTCCGGATATTGTTCAAAAAGAATTTTAGCTCGCAGTTTCTGACGCTCGGTCCATTTGTCAGCGGACTTGAAGAGCAGATATCTTGACCTGGCGAGAAGCTCTTTTCTTGTATCTCCATTAGCGTATCGGTATGGGCTGTATGGTTCATCGCAGAGTTTTGCCTCCTCCATCTCGTCGTTTGCCTGCTGTATTGCATCCCAGCGGTGCTTGATACGCAATTCCTGTAC
>NZ_LR027820.1:321638-322526 GCF_900607215.1 Prevotella rectalis | reverse complement strand
TTTCGAATTACACAAGCAGCAGCGAGGGTTTTGTTACCCTTCAGTCATTAATCATGAACTCCCTGATGTATCATGAACGAGAGTTGTTCGTCAGCGAAAATGCCCATGAGCAATGCAATGGTTTCCGTTCTCGTCGTTGGTACAGTCACGGCTTTGAGTTCTCGCTCCGTATTCCGCGCAGTCGTAGCGGAAACTTCTATCCCATTCTCTTAGGGTTGATACGCAGCGAAAGCGAGGAACGTGCCAAATTGTTCAATCTCCTCTACACCAAAGGTCTTACCACGGAGCAGATAGGCGAGATTTCAAATTGCGTCTATGGTCGTTCCTACAGCAAGCAGCAGGTATCGCATCTTGCCGGCAGCTGCCGTGAGGACGTCGAACGGTGGCTTTGCCGTAGCCTTTCCTCCCACTACTTAGCCGTCTATATCGACGCCACCTTTATTTCCACCCGTAGGGACAGACAGGTGTCCAAGGAAGCCTACTATACCATTCTGGGGGTATTAGAAGACGGCAGCAGGGAGGTGCTCACGGTTGTCAATCATCCCACAGAAGGGGCTCTTTGCTGGAAAGACGAGCTTGAGGCCTTGAAGCAAAGAGGCGTCGAACAGATAGACTTAGTTGTTTCCGATGCATTGCAAGGAATAGAGAATGCCGTCTGTGCAGCCTTTCCCGGTGCCGCACACCAGTTCTGCGTGGCACACGTTAAGCGACAGATACTCAGCGGCGCATCACATAAAGACAAACTGGTAATGGCGCAGCAGCTCAGTGAGGTGTTCCAATTGGAGAACAACGAGATGAATTCCTTGCAGGGATACGAACAATTCATTACCTTTGTCGAGAAATGGGAAAGGAAATATCCTGCACTAAGAAAATACAAGGCCGAACGCA
>NZ_LR027820.1:321012-321627 GCF_900607215.1 Prevotella rectalis | reverse complement strand
CGATGCTGTATGCAGTCATCATGCGCTTCGACTCCCTGCGCGAGATAGAGGCGGCAATGACGGCTGAGGTGCGCAAGCTTCATCACATAGGCATTGACAGGGTTCCTAAGCGCAGTACCCTGTCAGATGCGAACGCCAGACGCTCGGAGAAATTCTTTGAGGACGTGTATCACGACCTTTACGAGTCCAATAAGGACAGACTTTCTTCGGACAGCCGACGCAATGGTACGGAGGAATGGGTAAAACGTCTGAGAATCATCGATTCCACCACGATAACCCTGTTCTCTAACGTCATCTTCAAGGGCGTGGGCCGTCATCCTAAGACGGGAAAGAAGAAGGGTGGCATAAAAGTGCATTCCGTCATTCATGCAAACGAGGGAGTTCACTGTGACGTGAAGTTCACCTCTGCCGCTACCAACGATTCCTTCATGCTCGCCCCCAGCCATTTCAAGCATGATGAAATCGTTGCCCTGGATCGTGCATATATTAACTATGAAAAGTTTGAGGAACTGACCGAGAGGAACGTCGTCTATGTCACCAAGATGAAGAAAAATCTCAAATACGAGGTGTTGGCAGACTGCATGGATATGAACGAGGATGGGCTGATGGAATATC
>NZ_LR027820.1:277373-321001 GCF_900607215.1 Prevotella rectalis | reverse complement strand
GGAAAGATGCCAAAGTTGGTGTCCTTGCTTACCAACGACTTTGACATGTCCATGGAGACTATCGTAGCCATCTACCGCAGGAGGTGGCAGATAGAGTCTCTTTTCAAGCAGATAAAACAGAACTTCCCGCTTAGATACTTCTATGGGGAGAGTGCCAACGCCATCAAGATACAGATTTGGGTTACACTCATTGCCAATCTATTACTGTCACTGCTGCAAAGCTCATTGCAGAGGCGGTGGAGTTTCTCAGGGCTGGCTACTATGGTGCGCATTGTACTTATGGAATACCTCAACATGAATAATTTCTTCAACATGCCGGATGCCGACATGAAACTCATGCTTGAAGCAGCGGCTGAATCGCCACCCGAGGTAACAGAAAATGAATAAGGGGGCTTGTCACTAACATGCTGTCATCCGAACTATTGTGTCTCAATGAGTTGGAATGAGGATTTCTATGTTTAGCGGACAGTAATAATCTCCATTAGCGTATCGGTATGGGCTGTATGGTTCATCGCAGAGTTTTGCCTCCTCCATCTCGTCGTTTGCCTGCTGTATTGCATCCCAGCGGTGCTTGATACGCAATTCCTGTACGGCGTCGCATGCTAACTTTTGTACATGGAACCTATCGATTACACGCTTGGCATTGGGAAACGAGCTTCTGACTATTTTGCGCATAGAGTCGGACAGGTCCAGAGTGACTTCCTCAACAGAGGAGCGTTTCTCCTCACCAATCCTATCCAGTACTGCTATGACATCTTCTGACTTTGTACCTGCAACTACTGCCACGAGACTTCTTTCCCGTGTCCTTGCTGCACGGTTGGTCACGAAAGTGTACAGTTCGCCGTTAGACAGTGAAGTTTCATCAATAGCCAAAGAGGATCCGATGTTGTCAGGAAAGAGAAGCCACTCGTCGGCATGTTCTGCCTGGTCCCATTGACGAAAGCCGCTCAGAACTTCCTTGTATTGTTTCTCAAATGTGTGTCCGTCAATATGATAGAAATCCTCAAGCGTAAGGCAGCTCACGGGGGATGTCTCCATACGTTTCTTTTAAAAAAGCTCCAAATTCCTTGGAGTAACGAGTGCCCTGAGCTACCATGTCTAAAGCGATGGGAAGCGTAAAGCTCTTGCCTGTGCGCAAGTCCGTCCATCGTCTGCGACGAATTTTCAATATAACCTTATGGTCTCGGATCGGAAAGTCAGTTATATTAACAGCTTCCATGAACCCTTTGGACTCGAAGTTGGCATCATCCGCCAAAGTCTTGTCCATACGTTCGTCAAGACTAATATGAAACTCTGATCCGACCTCACGGACAGAAACGATAGTAAAAAACTCTAATATTTGAGTGGGCAACACAAGAGCTGCCAAGGTGCGTAACATATTTTCTTCCATGATGCGAAGGTCGGAATTATTAAGATAAATAACAAATTATTCCCCCACTGATTTTCTACTGAGCCCAAGAAACCGCTTTAAAAAGTTGGAAATCTCATTTGTTTTTGTTGCTTTATGGCTGAATATCAAAAGTTCTAAAACAAAAATAAACGATGATTACCAAAAGTTTTTCACAATGCTCAGGGAAACTCCCGAAACATTCTATGTTATTCACAAGTTCTCATGGATGAGTAAATAAAAAACAGGAGGAAAACACACCTGATTTACAGCATCGCGTTTACCTCCTAAATTCCCATTAAATCAAAAACCGATAATTACAACCCCAAGCCTTTCACGGCCTTTCCGGCTTCATCGATAGCTTTATGAGCCTTTTTTTCTGCCTTGTTAGTTGCATCATTTACCTTTTTCGATGTTTCGGCTCTTGCGTCTTTTACCTTCTGTTCCGCTTTCTCTTGAGCCTTAGCGGAAACATTTTCTATATTTTTCTTCACAGCCTCGACATTTTCCTCTCCTTTTTGTGCGGCGTTGTCAAGTGCCTTGGTTCCAGCATCCTTCAGACCATCGGCAGTATTTGTCAAGTCCTTCAGCAAAACATCAGGATTAGCAGAGGTTACAGTTTCTATCGCCCCATTAAGCGACTTGGATAGTGCTGAATTGCCTGCATTCGCTACAATGTTCTTAATGCTTTCCGAATTGGACTTTACCCATGATTGAAGCATTGACAAATATTCTTTTGCTTTTTCCGGATTGTTCTTTGCCATTTCAACTGCCTTGGCTTTCGCGCCCCGGATAGCAGAAATGATTCCATTTGCATCCTTAGTGTTCAGCTTCTCTGTAAGATTCTTAACCAATGCTTTGGCATCTTCGGGAACTTCAGACGCTAAGGCATTGACGGAGTCGGCTACTGAAAGTTCTGTAGAATCGGTCTCTGCATTCGCTGACGGATTGGATTTGTTACCACAACCGGCAAATGTCACTGATGCAACAACAATTGCCAAAATAAATACCTTCTTCATAATTTTGAGTATATAGTTGATTACATGTCAAAGGTAAAGAAAAAAAACATGTTAGAGACATACTTAGCAAGTTTTAACTTAATTCGATACGCAAAATTCTACAAGAAAAAAATTGAGCATTGATACAGAACAATGAAAAAACAAGAAAGTAACAAACTAAAAAGGGGAACTTCCCAATGGAAATTCCCCTAATTTTCAGTATTGATACGCAACAATACTGTCGCGAATTATTTGCTCCAATCCTCCTGAGTCTTACGAACATAGCTCTTATAACGGATTTTTGCCATTTCCTCAGCGGCATTGAAGAGTTCTTGAGCTTCGTCAGGATATGCCTTCTTAACAGAGAGATAACGCACTTCACCCATCAAGAAGTCTTGGAACTTGCTCCAATCCGGTTCTTTGGAATCGAGAGTGAATGGGTTCTTGCCCTCGTCAGCCAATTGTGGGTTATAACGCCACAGATGCCAGTAGCCACTTTCAACGGCACGAGCCTCCTCTGCCTGACTCTTGCCCATACCTCCCTTAGCCTTCAAGCCATGGTTGATACAAGGAGAGTAAGCGATGACAAGAGATGGTCCGGGATATGCCTCGGCTTCGCGGATAGCCTTCAGAGTCTGAGCTTGGTCAGCACCCATGGCAATCTGAGCCACATATACATAACCGTATGTCGTAGCCATCAAACCAAGATCCTTCTTGCGGATACGCTTACCTTGTGCGGCAAACTGTGCAATAGCACCGAGTGGAGTTGATTTAGAACTCTGACCACCTGTGTTAGAATAAACTTCGGTATCGAGAACCAAAATGTTTACGTCTTCACCAGAAGCAATTACATGGTCGAGACCACCGTAACCAATATCATAAGAAGCGCCATCGCCACCGATAATCCACTGTGAACGTTTCACGAGATAATGATCCAACGTCTTCAGCTCAGCGCAGATGGGGCAACCAGCTTCAGCACCTTTGGCAATCAATGGTTTCAATACTGCGCTTGATGCTTTTGAACCATTAGCATCATCCTTGGTGCTAATCCATTCGTTTGCAGCCTCCTTGAAGTCAGCCGGTGTATCTTCTTTCGCGATTACTTCGTTCAAGAGAAGCGTAATGCGATTACGCATCTTCTTATTACCAAGTGCCATACCTAAGCCAAATTCGCAGAAATCCTCGAACAAAGAGTTGTCGAATGCCGGTCCCTGACCTTGCTCATTGGTAGTGTAAGGAGTAGAAGGCAGAGATGCGGAATAGATGGAAGAACATCCTGTTGCATTGGATATCATCTGGCGATCGCCAAAGAGCTGAGAAACCAATTTTACGTAAGGTGTCTCACCACAACCTGCACAAGCACCTGAGAACTCGAATAACGGTTTAGCGAACTGAGAGTTCTTGACATTGCTCTGAACATCTACGAGGTGTTGTTTCGACTTCACGTTCTTTGTGAGATAGTTCCAGTTTGCTATCATCTTTTCATCGCGAGTAAACGGAACCATCTTCAATGCTTTACCCTGCTTATTGCCGGGGCATACATCAGCACAGTTACCACAACCAACACAATCGAGCACGCTTACCTGAATGCGGAAGTGCATACCTGCCATCGGCTTTGGAACTTTCATATCCAAGGTCTTATCGTCGAAACCTTTCAGCTCTTCATCATCGAGAACAAACGGACGAATGGCAGCATGAGGACATACATAAGCACACTTGTTGCACTGGATACAATTCTCAAGTGTCCATTCAGGATGGAACGCTTCCACGCCACGCTTTTCGTATGCTGCGGAACCATTATGCATTGTTCCATCAACCATATCATATCTGATAAAGTCGGAAACCTTCAACAAATCTCCGGCCTGTGCATTAATAGGACGAACAATTTCCTTGATGTATGCCGGCGCGTCATCTGTAGTATCTTCAGCATCATCGGGAAGATTGACCCAAGATGGATCAACGGTGAGTTCATTGTATTCGCCACCACGATCAACAGCAGCATAGTTCTTTTCAACGACATCTTGACCTTTCTTACCATAAGACTTAACAATGAATGCCTTCATCTGCTCAACAGCAAGGTCGATTGGGATAACTTCGGTGATGCGGAAGAAAGCACTCTGAAGAATGGTGTTGGTGCGATTGCCAAGTCCAATCTCTTGTGCGATCTTCGTTGCATTGATATAGTAAACGGTAATGTTGTTCTGTGCAAAATAGCGTTTGATTCTGTTAGGAATGAAATTAACAAGCTCCTCACCATCAAAGATTGTATTCAGGAGGAAAGTGCCATTCTTCTGCAGACCACGAATAACGTCATACATTCTCAAGTAAGCCTGTACATGACAAGCCACAAAGTTAGGAGTGTTTACCTGATAAGTGGAATGGATGTGCGAATCGCCAAAACGAAGATGAGAACAAGTGAAGCCACCCGATTTCTTAGAATCGTAAGAGAAGTATGCTTGGCAATACTTATTAGTGTTGTCGCCAATAATCTTAACCGAGTTCTTGTTGGCACCTACGGTTCCATCCGCACCAAGACCATAGAACTTAGCCTCAAAAATACCTTCGCCACCCATAGGAACCTCTTCAATCATAGGAAGAGAGGTGAAAGTTACATCATCAACAATACCCACTGTAAAGTGATTCTTTGGTTCTGGCAATTCAAGATTGTTGAATACGGAAATAATATGCCCCGGAGTAGTGTCTGAAGAACCAAGACCATAACGTCCACCAACAATCAATGGCTTGTTTTCAACATCATAGAAAGCGCTCTTAACATCAAGATACAAAGGCTCACCCTCTGCACCCGGTTCTTTCGTACGGTCGAGAACTGCAATACGTTTTACCGTCTTTGGAACTGCAGCCAGCAAATGCTTAACGGAGAACGGACGATAAAGATGTACGGAAATCATACCAATCTTCTTGCCCTGCTTCATCTGGAAGTCAATCGCCTCACGAGCAGCCTCAGTTGCGGAACCCATTAAAATAATGATGTTTTCTGCATCTTTAGCACCATAGTAGGAGAAGAGATGATACTCACGACCGGTGATATCCTTTATCTTTGCCAAATAATCCTCAACAATTTCCGGAATCTGATCGTAATATTGGTTACATGCTTCACGATGAGTAAAGAATGTTTCTGGGTTTTCCGCCGTACCACGTGTTACCGGACGTTCTGGGGAAAGCGCGCGATCGCGGAATCGTTTGATGTCTTCCGGGTCGATGAGTTTAGCGAGTGCCTCCTGATCTATTTCCTCTATCTTTTGGTATTCGTGAGATGTACGGAATCCATCGAAGAAGTTAACGAAAGGAATGCTGGTCTTCAAAGTTGCGAGATGAGGAACAGCTGTCAAGTCCATTACCTCCTGAACGGAACCAGAGCAGAACATAGCGAACCCAGTCTGGCGACAAGCCATAACGTCTGAATGATCGCCAAATATACAAAGGGCGTGAGTTGCTACAGTACGCGCTGAAACATCAAACACACAAGGAAGCATCTCACCGGCAATTTTATACATATTGGGTATCATCAACAGCAATCCTTGAGAGGCTGTAAACGTAGTGGTGAGTGCACCTGCCTGAAGCGAACCGTGGACAGCTCCGGCAGCACCACCTTCAGACTGCATTTCTTGAACAGTTACAGTTTGCCCAAATAGGTTCTTACGACCTTTGGCAGCCCATGTATCAACATGCTCAGCCATTGGCGATGACGGTGTGATAGGATAAATAGCCGCTACTTCTGAGAACATATAGCTCACGTGAGCAGCTGCTTCATTACCATCACATGTGATAAACTTTTTTTCTTTAGCCATTTTGTAATTTATTAAATGAATTTTATAATGTTTTTGGTCTTTTCATGTAGGCCTAAATTCTCTCTTTTCAATTTTATTCCTCTTAGTATAAGAATCCCAAAAGCCACAATGGGATTTTATTATCTTTTCCAACTTCAGTATTATAGCGGGCATATATTGTGTCTGAATTGAGACGTATCCTTGCATTGTCCACATTGCAAACCTTGAATTTTTGTGTCCGGTCTATAAGATAGCTTCCCGACTTATTCCCCATATTTACAAGATGTTCTTTAGAGAGTACATTTACGAAAAATGTTTCCATCACATCTTGTTGTTCCACCTGTATGGGGTAGATGGCATAGATTAGATTTGTGTTGTTCATCATTACTTTAGCGGGCTTCTTTGGAAACTCTTGCCCGATGGGATAAATGATGTTGATAAGTCTTGCGTCTGCCAAATATTTTATATAATTCATCACAGTGGCACGACTTGTGTTGATTTCCTTGGCCAAATTACTGATATTGGGTGCTTTCGGACCTTCCAATGCGAGTAAATAGAAGAGTTTCTTGATTTTTGTAAGATACTTCAGTTCTATTTGCTTAATAAGCAAGATATCTACTTCAGTCATCATATTCATGGTCTTCAATAGATTCTCCGAGAAGTTTCTATTTTCAAGAAAGAAAGGATAAAAGCCATGATGTATGTAATCCTGGAAATATTTTAGGGGGCGAACTTTGGGTAATATTTCCTTAACGATATGCTCGTGGTTTTGAAGTATCTCCTCAAGGCTGTATGGCTTGAAGTTATTTCCGGTCTGCAAGTTCAAAAATTCACGGAAAGAAAAGCCACTAAGGTTATAGCTTTTTACTATCCCATTCAGTTCCGGATTTTCTTCTTTCAAGCGCATGACGCTTGAGCCGGTAAAGATAATTTTCAATTTCGGATAGTTGTCGAAGCATTTTCTTAGTTCACTACTCCAATGCTGTTGTTTGAAAACTTGATCTATCAGCAATACTCTCCCACCTTGATTGTAGAAATCACCGGCAAAATCGGCAACTCCTCGACCTTGGAAATAGAAATTATTCATATTGATGTAGAGGCACTGACGATCCCTACTCGCAAAATTCTCCTTGGCATACTGAAGCAAAAAAGTAGTCTTCCCTACCCCTCGAGTTCCTTTAATTCCAATCAGGCGATCATCCCAATTTATCTCATCCATTAGAACTCGATGAACCGGAGCATAATTATGCTCAACAAGATAGGCGTGAGTACGGAAGAATGCATCCATCTGCTTATGATTTATTACAATTGCAAAGATAATACTTATTTCGTTAATTTGCAAACTCTATATAGCAAAAAACAATTTTTAATTTTTATTTTGAGTTATGTCCACTTTACTTTACCTTTGCAAGCCGAAAGAAACGAATACTGATGAAACTCTATATTTTCAATCCTGAACATGATTTGGCATTGGCGCAAGCTAACAAATACTTCACGGCTCCAAAGGCTGCCATGAAACTTCGTTCCGATTTGGCTTACATTCCTGCCCTTTGGGCTGATGACAATTCCCTCATATTGGTTGAAAACATTGAGGAAGCCATAAAACAACCATTGGTACAAAGCAGAAATGTGATATTCACTGATGGGATGGGCTTGCGATATTATCTTAACAAGATTACCGAAATCGTCCCATGGGGTTGGGATATATGCGTGAAATATCGATTATGGAGTTTGGGCATTCCCGACCATTTACTTCCAGACAATTCGCAATTATCTATCTATAAGGAGCTTAGCAACCGCAAAACCTCCATATGGCTGTTTGAGAATTTACGCAAAAACATCAATCATGCAGAGTTTGTAGGAAACCCCAGATATGTTACTTCGTTGGCGGAGATAAAACAATTGGCTTCACAATACAAGCGAGCGGTGTTGAAAGCTCCATGGAGCAGCAGTGGAAGAGGCGTAAGATTTATAGACTCACAGATTGACACGCCTCGATTGAATTGGGTCAAGAACGTAATTTCATGTCAGGGAGGAATTGTCATAGAGCCTCGTTATGAGAAAATACAAGATTTTGCCATGGAGTTTCTTATTGACAGTAAAGGTGCTAATTTCCTTGGGCTATCATTGTTTTCCACGACCAATGGCTCCTACGTGGGCAATGTTTTGACTTCGGAGGAAGAAAAGCAAAAGATACTATCAAATTATGTCCCTTTGCCATTGCTGGATAACCTAAAAGAGCAGCTTACCATCACGCTTGCTGAATGGTTTTCCAATAAATATAACGGACCATTGGGAGTTGATATGATGATCGTGAAAAAACAATCTTCGGGAGACATTGAACAAATCTACGCAATACATCCCATGGTAGAGATAAACCTTAGATACACCATGGGGTATGCTGCGCTCGCGTTTTCAAAAATAAAAGGCAATATGCACAAAACCATGCAGATTGCCTTTTCTGATAATCACTATTATTTGAAAATCACATAACCGGGATGAAAGCTACCGAGAATAAGCCCATAACACAAATCCCACGATGACAAGAGCGAAAGCGCTTACTACCGCTAAAGTTATTCTGAACAATAATCTCCGTTTTTGCTTGGCAGACATGTATCTCTTCGAATCAAAGCTGCTGTATTGATCATAGTGTTTCCGTTTATGTTTAGAATTTTCTGTTCTTACCATTTTTATATAGGGTTGTTTATAGAAACATTGTCAAACAAGATTAAGTCGTCGTTAAAATCTGAAGCTCAACTGACAATCAATTATTGAATAGTTAGGGTCGGCAAGAGCGCGGTTGTGAACATAAGCGTATTCACTCGTCAAAACAAGATTCTTGTTGAAATGATAGTTCAAGCCAAACTCATACAGCGTTTTTTGCTTTTCTGCCCCATCAGATGGCTGGTACATATCGTAACGTGCTTTCACATGAAGCTTATTCTTTATGATCGGAGCTATCACCAATGCGTAAACAGCCTGTGCCTTATCGCCGTTGTTGCTTAGTGTGCAGTCCGAAGCATTGGCATCATTGGTGTTTTGAAGTGTTTTAGCGAATGCTGCTCCCGTAGAATGGATATACTCAGAACGGAAAGTCCAATCATCTTTGGCATATTCTGCAGAAAACGCATATCGTCTCTGTTGCAGTTTGCGAATACCGGTTTGTTCTCCGCTTGCGTCTATCCAAGAGCCTTTGCGAGCGTATGAACCAGTCCATCCAAACCAACCTAAACGCATTCCGGCAATCGGCATTACCCAGACACCTCCGATGACATTCTTCTGCTGATCAACATCTTTCATATTTATCCCCTGACCATTGAACACACCGACCTGATAATGAACGAGATTTCTGCCTTCTGAGTTTTTCAAGAAGTCGCCTTGGAACTGCAAACCAATATCTCTTCCATTCGATGCGTGCTGCCCCGAACGATCGCTGAAACCAGCCAGTTTCAATGTACCTTGTGAATAGGACATGAAGCCTTGCTCTATGGGGTGCATTGGGTTCTCAAAGGTAAAGGGATTCTTAAATTGACCCACTTTCACGCGAAAACATGGATATTTCTGCCATTCCGCAAAGAGATCAACCACTCGTGGAGAAGAGCCCAAGGTAGAGGTGTTGCCATTAAACTGAATTTGTGCTTTCCAATACCAATCATGCAGGATGCGACCATCAAGGGCGACACGCGCCATCCTAAGGTTGAACGAATTAGATTTGGCGTTATCCTGGCTGCTGAACTGATACTGGGCCATGCCATAACCGGATAATTTCACGTTGTTAATCCATTTTACCGATTGTGCCTGAACGTTGAGCATTCCTAAGGTCATGGCAGCAATCACGAAATATTTCCTCATAAGTGTTTATTAATAAATGTGTGAAATTTGAAAATTGATTTTGCAAAGTTACAATATTTTTTCACAAAAAGACAACAATGAGTTAATTTTTGTTCCAAATATATTAACTGACATGGGTAAACGAATGGAAAAGCAAGAGAATGAGTAAAACAACGAACAACTGATTTGGCACTTTTACAACAATTTTCAACAAAAACTGTCGAACCATTAAAAAATTACCACTTAGTGGTAAAGCCATTACCAATCAGTGGTAATTGGATTACCGGTCAATGGTAACCAGATTACCAACCAATGGTAATTTCATCATTTATGTTCCATCGAAGTGAGTAGTCGTTATCTCTTCCGGAAATCGCTTGTTAATTTTTGCTATTGTTTTCTGCTTTGTTTGTCATAATAAAGTTGTAAGTTCTAACTCTCTCAACCCTCCCTCTCGCTCCGTACCGAGCAACTTGTCATGCGTGCTAAGTCTCAAATAAAAAGCAAAAAAGAGTGTACCGATCTTTTAGCCGATACACCCTTCATTATTATGGATTTTGTTCTTATTTTTTAGAAGAAGATATAACGATTATCAACAACCTTGGCCTGCAAAATCAAATCTTGCATAAAATTACCTACATATTGCATATTCTGTTGTACACATTGCTGCATTTGCTGCAATTCGTTATATTTAGAACCGGGACGCATTGCCTTCTTGACAACTTGGAAAACGTAAACTCCTGCATTTCCCTTAACGGGAGACTTGCTGAACTTTCCTGCAGGTGTGGCTGCCACTGCTCCGGATACAGCCGGTTCGGCGGCTCCCGTGGCAGAGATGAACGCCGGCGCCGCGAATGTTACCTGATGTACCATACTAACCTGTGCGCCTTTCGCTTGTGCCGCTGCGATACTGTTCACACCTTTCAACTTCGCCATAAGCAATTCTGCTTTTTTATCTTTCAAGACCTCTCGCCTGAGAATTTCTTTCACCTCGGCATCATTCCAGTCGCGGTAACCTTGCGCATGAACATTTGTCAAGGCAACCACCATGAAGTGGTCGTTATCGCCGCATTCATACAAAGGCGATATGTCGCCGGTCTTAGCTTCAAATATCCATTTCAAGGCTTCGCGCGTAGAGCGTATGCCAACGACATTATGTTCTGATGTAGAGATATTCTTTTGCTCTTGAACCATATAGCCATATTTGGGCGCATTTTTCTCCATCTCGGCAAGAGTCGTGCTCTTCGCTACGAACTCTGAGAATTTATTAAACGCTGTGCTACGTGTATCTTTGGAGAAATCTATCACTTTCTTAATAACAGCTGCCACGGTCTTTGTCTTCATAGCACGTTTATCCAAGACCTGAAGAATGATGTTACCTTGCGACAAGGCTACATTTTGAATATCATTCACGTTTCCATTCATGATGGCATTGATTACCTCCCGATTCTCATTGCTCATTGTCGGAGCATTTTCATATTGCTGCCCTGTGAACCACACTTTTTCACCCTCTTGTCCATATTTTTTAGCTATGACTTCAAAATCAGCACCCGCAGCCAATGCTTTTTGAATGGAATCGGCCTTTGTCTTGGCAAGTTCCGGTGTTGCAGCTGCAATTTGAATTTGGCGGAACTGGACGGAATCGGGCAATTGTGATTTGCTCAACACCTTAATAATATTAAGTGTGTTGTCTTGCTTATTTTCCGTTACTCCCGTTGTTCCCACGCTCAATGAGTCAATCTTGGAAGCAATGTCGGGATACGCACGATAAGCATCGCTGCTTACCGGCAAACCAAGATAAGGTATCTCGCTACCACTCTTACTGATAACCTGTGTGGGGTCGGAAGCGACTGCCAACTGCTTTTGCAGATTGTTCATTTCCTTGATAATCGAGTTGCGGTCGGAAGCACTTGCCTTAATTTGGAAATCAACATATTTAATATCACGTGTTTCCACTGTCTGACGGAATGCCGGTTTCAACTCCTCATATTTCGCTTTTAAGTCTTCATCGGTAATCTTAACTTCCGCATCTTTTACGGAGTTGTATGCGAAAGAAGCCAACTGAACTTCAGCCTCTTCGTTTTGTTCATTGAATGCCATCTTGGCTTCAGCTTTATTAGAGAGTACACAGCTTGCCACCAATGCTTGATATTTCTGTCCTAACAATTGTGCTCTCAGATTCTTCTCAACAAACATCCAATAGTTATAAACCAACTGCATTTGCTCGGCTTGCTGTGGATTGGCATTTTTCGATTTGTTATACTCATCCAGGAATTGTTTCAATGCATTCACGTCAAAACGACCTGTCTGCTGATTCAAGAATGGAGTTTGTGCCAACATCGGGTTCGTCCCCTCATTTAACACAGCTTGCAACTCATCTTCCGTTACGGTGAGTCCCACTTTCTCGGCATCAGCCTGTAACACCTTATTACTAATCAACTGCTGCCAAACTTGGTCTTTCACCTGATTCAACTCATCCTCCGACAAGTTATCGCGTTGCATGGTAAATTTGATGGCATCTTGATACTCATCAACCATTTTCTGAAAGTCCTGTACGCTGACTTTCTCACCTAAGATTTCGCCAATTTGTTGTCTGGCTTCTCCTTTAATTCCGTTACAAGAACGGAAAGCTTCTTCAGCAATAAATGCAAAAAGACCCAAACCGATAATAACAATCAGTGTGATTCCTCTGCGTCTGATTTTTCCTAATGCTGCCATATTTATTTTATATTTTAATTTTTTATGCTATCGTTTGGCAAATTGCCTACAAAAATACAAAGAAAAAGAGAATTAAAGTAATTTTTACCCGGAAAAATGTTAAACATGAACTTTTAGCTTCACTAATTCTATCTTAGTCATGGTACTCTTAATGATCTTAAATTCCAAATTGCCTATCTGTATTACTTCATTTAACTTTGGAAAACTTCGATAACTGTGAAGTATCAGTCCGCCTAAAGTCATATAATCATCGCTTTCGGGTAATTGAAGATTGAACATATCGTTTATCTTGTCTATTTCCAATCGGGCAGAGAGAAGATACTCGTTTTCGCCCATTTGCTTGGCAATATACTTAGAGCTGTCATGTTCGTCTTCTATTTCTCCGAATATTTCCTCCACTATATCTTCCAAAGATACAATTCCGCTGGTTCCCCCAAACTCATCCACGACAACGCCCAAACTTTTCTTTTGTTGTAGGAAAATTTGCATGAGCTTCTGAGCTGTCATGGTTTCTGGAACAAATGGCATCTGCCGGATATGGGTTTTCCAATCTTTGGGATTCTTGAACATCTCGGAAGAATGGATGTAGCCTTCTATATGATCGATGTCGTCTTTATAGACAATTATCTTGGAATTTCCACTTTCTATGAACATTTGTCTCAAATCATTTGTGCTACACGACTCTTCCACCGCATTGATCTCCGTTCTGGGAACCATGCAATCCCTGACTTTCGTATCCGTAAATTCCAACGCGTTTTGGAAAATCTTAACTTCTTCTTCGATTTCATTATCCGCATTCGCATTCTCAATAGAACTTTGTACCAAATAGTCCAAATCCACCTTGGTGAAAGTTCCATCATTTTTCACTTCTATCATGTTCACTCCAATGGAACGAAGCATGATGCGAGAAAGGAATGTGGAAAACCGACTTATCGGCCACAACAAAATAAAAAAGAAATAAGCAAGGGGGGCAAAGAAAGTGAGCAGTTTGTTGGGGTTGCTCTTGAAAAAAGTTTTGGGTAAGAACTCACCGGTAAAAACCACGATGATGGTTGAGAAAACAGTACACAGAAAAACTTGTGTGGCAGAATCGAATGAGGAGAATAGAGTCTTATTAAAAAGGTCGGCAAAAAGAATTCCATACAACACAAGAACGATATTGTTTCCCACCAACATGGTTGAGACAAATCCATTGGGATTGTGAAAGAAGACCTGAATACATCTTTGTGCCAATCCTTTCTTTTCTTTATCCATCTCCGCAAGCATTCTATTGCTCGACACAAACGCTATTTCCATTCCGGAGAAGAACGCAGACAGTACCAACGATATGATTATACCTACTATCAAACTTATATTCAACTTTTATTTATCGTTTTAATATGGAACCTCTCAAATCTTTTTGGGCAAGGGTATCTAAAGTCAATTGCGATTGATCAGACAAGGGAGATTGACCAGCAGTGGGCATAAATTCGTTTTTCTTTAGAATACTCCATCCTCTGGTCTGCCGAATCTCATAATTCATCATTTGCTCATCACTGGTAAACCAATTACCCTCAAGTTCTTTGTCCGGTGCTTTCAAATAAGAATAAGAATAAGACCATATCTTATGGTTCTGCTCATCCCACGACAATTCGTTGCTATAGAAATGAACGCCCTGCGCGGTTAATATCCTCACTCGTCCATTCAACTTCCAAATCCGATCCTTATCATAATAAACAGCAGTGTCGCACTGAATAAACCCAATAACGTGCTTCTTCAGGTCGAACTGGGTAAGAAGTAATCCCTTGTTGAAAGTCCAACGAGAAGGATTCTTATTCTCGTTTACTTCCCATTCCTCTGCCACAATCCTGTATTTGATTACTCCGGAGTCGGAAACAAGCGTATTTACACCATAAGTCGTCATCACAGCAACGGAATCTTGTTCACGAATAGCTGGTGCTGTATGCTCATGTTTCTCTGAACAAGATGCCATTGCCAACATTAAAGCAAAAGCTATCATTATAAAAGTGTTCTGAAAATGAGCAATCCACATTTTTACTGTTGATATACCTTGCGCCAACTATGTTTAATTCACCTTGAATTTAGCAAACCATCGCTCGTTGAAAGTAAGTCCGATATTGATGCGAAACATATTTTCTTTTACGAGTCCTTTAGCAGTTTGGTTCACCCATTCTCCACTGATGTTCAGAATACTTCGGTTGTTGTATCCGTTCATGATGGGAATACCTAAACCTAAACTCGCAGACAATTCGCGAGGTCCATTCTCACCATTAATCTTCAAATACGGAGTGGTGTAACTAACGCCTGCCCTGTAATGAATTCTGCTAAAAATACTTCTATAACGTTCTCCTTTACAATATTCACCACCAAAAGTGAACTTATGCCTATCCTTGAACAATCCGGAAACTTTGGAATAAGACGTAACATTGTCTGAGACCTTCAACTGTGGCATTTCAATTTCTTTCCATTTTTGCAATTGATAATCAAAGCCCAATTTTAGGGTATTGTTGTAATTATACAAGACTCCCGCGCCAATGGTGTGAGGAATTTGCAACGCGTCGTTAACAAAGAAGTGTGTCGTATCAGCAACAGAGGTTTGTGAGTTCGTGTTAATAATATCACAATTTGCATCGGCATTAAGTTTATGCCCTAAGGAGTAAGCAACGCCAAGTGTAATCGCGTTTCTTACTGATAATTTCTTCGTATATTGCAACCCGAAATCAACTTTATAATTTCTTACATCAGCAGAATATATCTTGGACAAAGTATTGACATAATTATCACTATAACTATTTATAATCCTGCGATCCAATGTCCCCCACAGATAAGAGGCATTGACGCCGATTGACAACCCCTTAAAAGGTTCCCAACCTAATCCGAGATAAACCTGTCGTAATCCACCATTGCCAGAGAAAGTATTGGTATAAGTGGCATCGGGTGATGAGGGATGTATTCCATCATTGATATTCCCGGTAAAACTATAGTTATATCCTATATTTGAATAAGGCATCAAACCGAAACTAACACCTAAATGCTTGAATGCTCGAAAGCCGGCTACTACATACTCTAAATTGCCGTTCTTGGCATTTTTCTTTTGACCATTTTCCTCAAAATTAGTCAGTTGCAAACTTACGCCTGCATCAAAAATAAATGAGAGTGAGTCTAACGCCGAGTAAGAAGCGGGGTTCTGATAGTTAATCTGATTGTGTTCATGGAAGCCATACGCCAATCCATTCATGCCACGATTAAAGCCAGTGGACTGTGGCGCCAGTGTACCCAAACCAAATTTGCTATAGGGTGAGTTGGTTCCGCTCTGTGCCCACCCGGTCATAACAAATGCCAGCAAAAGAGAAGCGGCAATTATCTTTTTCATCCGATTTTTATTATCAAAGTATAAACGGCGCAAAGTTATTAAAAAAAAATGATATCAAGGAAAAACTATATGGTATTTTGTTTTTTTATAAGCTTTCTTTGCTGAATCATTCTTTTTAAGTACCTTTGCGACGCATAAATGAAGAGACT
Source organism: Prevotella rectalis (assembly GCF_900607215.1). Lineage (NCBI taxonomy): Bacteria > Pseudomonadati > Bacteroidota > Bacteroidia > Bacteroidales > Prevotellaceae > Prevotella > Prevotella rectalis. Next base: position 304,760 of record NZ_LR027820.1, on the reverse strand, counting down.
ATTTATATATATGGTGACAGGATGCTTGCTTTCGGTTTTCCAACTAAATACCGAAGCGCAAGTTCTTACTTATTCCGACTCTGTGGAAATATCCCTGCTCACCTGTTCACCCGGCAAAGAGATATGGGCGCAATACGGTCATACCGCCATCAGATACAACGACTTAAAGAACAATAATGACTTAGCGGTCAATTATGGATTGTTCTCTCAAGATCAACCTTATTTCATCCTTCGATTTACTTTCGGGCTCACCGATTACAGAGTAGGAATAGAGCCTATGGAAGATTTTCTTGCATTACACGCTTATCAGGGGCATGGAGTTATAGAACAAGTCTTAAACCTAACGAAAGATGAGAAGTTTAATATTTACAAAGCCCTTGAAGAAAATCTCAGACCGGAGAATGTTGTCTATCGTTACAATTTTTTTTATGATAACTGCACAACAAGAGCCGGACAGATATTGTTGAGCAACATTCACGGAACAATTCAAACAAAAGAAGTTTCTACCCAAAACAATAATACGTTTAGGGAATGCATACATGAATGGAATAAGAGTTTTGTATGGTCGCAATTTGGTGAAGATTTACTCTTGGGAGTAAAAGCAGATATACCTTTTAAGAATAAAGAAAAAGAGGATAACTTCTTACCAGACAATTTAAGAAAATCGTTTGATGTCACAATGGTTAATGGCAGACCATTGGTAAAAACCACACGACGACTTCTCCAAGAACCGGCAAATATCAATAATAAGGAGTTTCCCCTTTCGCCATTGCAAATATCTATCATCTTTGCTATTATTGCTACAATAATTCTTGGCATACAATGGAAGAAAAAGCGTATGTATCTATGGTGGGATTTGATTCTAATGACGGTTTCCGGGATCATCGGACTGCTACTCTTCGCAATGATATTCTCAGATCATCCTTGTGTGAACTTAAATCTCATTATTTTCATTTTCAATCCACTATGCTTGATTTTCCTCGTTCCGGTTGTTCGGAATGTAAAACCAGGCGAGAAGCATTGGTGGTGGATTGTTTGGAGTATATCGATTTGTATAGGACTTTTGGGAACTTACTTTCAGAGAATTCCTCTACCGGTAATCATTGTGGCATTATTCTTGCTTATGAATGGCATTATGCATGGAATAATCTTCACCTCAAACAAGAAAATCGACAATGAATAAATACATTACCGCACTACTTGTGGCATTGACCGCAACTGGCGTTGAGGCACAGACCTATCGTTCTGCCATTGAAGTGGCATTGGGTAATTGTACACTTGAAGAATTATACAATAAGGCGGAGTTTCAAGACATAAAGACAGAGATTTTATCCGTAATCGAAGCTTACAAAAACATTGAAGACGAAAAGTGGAAAGAGTCTCCAACCTGTCTATTCACAATCTTCAACAAAGAGAAATTCGATAAAGATTTTCACTTTACCCCATTGAACTACGACAACAAATTTTATACACTCCACCCGTCTATTTGTTCATCCGTTATCATACGTGCACCGGGAAGAACAAAATGAAACAAACACGGTTTCATCCGTTGTTACATTCACAAACATTTGAAATATAAAGAATCCATAAACTTATTATTCTTAAAACGAAAAAATGAATTTTAATAAAATACTGAAATCACTCTTTGGCGACAAATCCACCCGAGACATGAAACATATCCAGCCTTTCGTGGAGAAAATAAAGGCAGCATATCCGGAAATCAAAGCTCTCAGCAATGACGAGCTGCGTGCCAAGACAAAAGAAATACAAGATTTTGTACAAAGTGCCGCAAAGGAACAAAGAGAAGAAATAGCCAAGTTGCGTGAGACGATTGAAGCAACTCCCATTGACGAGCGTGAAGCGATATTCGACAAAATAGACAAACTCGACAAAGTGGCACTCGACAAGTACGAGGAGGCGTTGAACGAAGTAATGCCCATTGCTTTTTCCATCATCAAAGACACCGCACGAAGATTTGCCGAGAACGAAGAAACTATTGTTACCGCAACAGATTTCGATCGCGAATTGGCGGCAAACCCCAACAAGGACTTCATCACCATAGATGGAGACAAAGCCATCTATCATAATCATTGGACCGCGGGAGGCAACGACCTAAAATGGGAGATGATACATTATGACGTACAGCTTTTTGGAGGTGTGGTTCTGCATCAAGGCAAAATTGCCGAAATGGCAACAGGTGAAGGAAAGACACTTGTGGCCACGCTACCGGTATTCCTCAATGCCCTGACCGGGAACGGCGTACATGTGGTAACAGTGAACGACTATTTGGCAAAACGCGACTCGGAATGGATGGGACCACTTTATGAATTTAACGGATTGTCTGTGGACTGTATCGATAAACATCAACCCAATTCTGAAGCGCGCCGCAAAGCGTATCAAGCTGACATCACTTTTGGTACCAACAACGAGTTTGGCTTTGATTATCTTCGCGACAACATGGCAGTATCGCCCGCCGATCTTGTACAACGCCAACACAATTATGCCATTGTCGATGAGGTGGACTCTGTCCTAATAGACGATGCCCGCACGCCACTTATCATCAGTGGACCTGTGCCAAAGGGCGATGACCAGATGTTTGAAGAGTATCAGCCATTGGTGGAAAGACTCTTTGAAGTTCAACGCAAACAAGCAACGGAGCTTCTATCCGAGGCACGCCACAAGATTGTTGAAGCATCACAACTTACCGATGACAAAGCACGCCAAGCCATGCTCGAAGAAGGTTTCTTGGCACTCTATCGCTCGCACAAAGCACTTCCTAAAAACAAAGCCTTGATAAAATTCCTCTCGGAAGAAGGTATCAAATCAGGTATGTTGAAGACTGAGGAGTTCTACATGGCAAACAACAACCGTGAAATGCCAAAGGCAGTGGAACCACTCTACTTTGTTACGGATGAGAAACTTAATTCTTGCGACCTCACCGACAAGGGAGCCGCTTGGCTCGCTAAGCAGGTTCAAGACGAGAAACTTTTTGTCCTGCCCGACATCACCACCGATTTGTCATTGCTCGAGAAAGAAAAAGATGACAAGAAAATAGACGAACAAGAATACATCGACAAGAAAGATGCCATGATGACAAATTATGGTATCCAAAGCGAAAGAGTTCACACGTTGCAACAATTACTCAAAGCCTACACCATGTTCAACAAGGACGATGAATATGTGGTACTTGACGGTGAAGTGAAAATCGTTGATGAACAAACCGGTCGTATCATGGAGGGACGACGATGGAGCGATGGTTTACATCAAGCCGTAGAGGCAAAAGAGCATGTGAAAGTGGAAGCGGCTACCCAAACATTTGCCACGATCACTCTGCAAAACTATTTCAGGATGTATCATAAATTAGCCGGCATGACCGGTACCGCTTCAACTGAGGCGGGAGAATTTTGGGACATCTACAAATTGGATGTTGTGGAAATTCCCACCAATCGCCCCGTTCAGCGACACGACATGGAAGACCGCGTCTATAAGACAGCTCGCGAGAAATATTCAGCCGTCATAGAAGAGATTGAAGCAATGCGCAACAGCGGACGTCCCTGTTTGGTTGGTACAACTTCCGTAGAGATAAGTGAATTGCTGAGCAAGATGCTGACCATGCGAAAGATACCTCACCAAGTGCTCAATGCCAAACAACACTTGAAAGAGGCGCAAATCGTAGCAGAAGCCGGTCGTTCCGTCAATGGATTAGGTGCGGTAACCATTGCTACGAACATGGCTGGTCGCGGTACCGATATCAAACTGACACAGGAAGTAAAAGACGCCGGTGGTTTGGCTATCATTGGTACAGAGCGACATGAGAGTCGTCGTGTCGATCGCCAGCTGCGTGGTCGTGCCGGTCGTCAGGGAGACCCGGGTTCATCCGTTTTCTACGTTTCGCTGGAAGACAAACTAATGCGTCTTTTCGGTTCGGAACGTATTGCGAAAGTGATGGACAGATTGGGATTTGAAGAAGGCGAGCGCATAGAGAGTTCCATGATATCAAGTAGCATTGAACGTGCCCAGAAAAAAGTGGAAGAAAACAACTTCGGTATCAGAAAACGCCTACTCGAATATGATGACGTTATGAACAAGCAGCGTACCGTCATTTATGAAAAACGACGCCACGCGTTAATGGGTGAGCGCATAGGCATGGATATTTCCAACGTGATTTGGGATCGCTGTCTTAACATTGTTGAGACGAACGACTACGAAGGTTGTCAAGAGGAGTTTCTCAAAGTCCTTGCCATGGAATGTCCATTCAGTGAAGACGAGTTCAATACCATTGCTCACGCAGAACTTGCCGAACGGAGTTTCCAAGCTGCCATTGGCAATTTTGAGCGCAAGACAGAACGCATCCAAACTGTGGCATGGCCCATCATTAAGCAGGTTTACGAAGATCAAGGTGCCATCTATGAGCGCATCATGGTGCCTATAACCGATGGAAAGCGCGTTTATAATATTCCTTGCGACCTGAAAGAAGCCTACGAGACGGAGGCGAAGTCGGTTGTCCGCCAATTTGAAAAGGTTATTTTACTCCATTTAATCGACGATGACTGGAAAGAGAACCTACGTCAGCTTGACGAGCTTCGTCACTCTGTGCAGAACGCGTCGTACGAGCAGAAAGACCCCTTGCTGATATTTAAGTTAGAGAGTGTAAAACTCTGGGACAACATGATAAACGACCTCAACAATCGCACCGGCAGCGTACTGATGCGAGGTCAAATTCCGGAGATGCAACCCGAACAACAAATACAGGAAGCTGCGCCGGAAGAGAGATCACAACGCTATACGGAACAAAAAGATGACTTGATTGACAGAAACCAACAGGCAGCCGCCCACCACGACACTCGCGAGGGTGCCAGACAACCCAACCGAGTTCCTTATCGGGCTGAGAAGATGCCTCGTCCGAACGATCCATGTCCCTGCGGTAGCGGAAAGAAATTTAAGAATTGCCACGGAAGAAACATAAGATAAAAACCTTAGAACTTCCGTCTGATGATAAGAGGGTATGCTCACATGGCATACCCTCTTATTTTTCAAAATGATCACACAGCCAATGAGAGGCGGTTTTATTCAACAATTCAACAAATAGACATTAAAAATACAATTTCACAAACAATTATTAGGAAATATGAAATATTTAGTGTATATTTGCAACAAGAAGTCGAGAATGTGTCGCCATTCTATAAGTCTAATATGTTGAACGGCTTTCGCGACATGGTAAGCCTAAGGAGGAAATAACTATGAAACGCAGACCAAAAATGTACAACGAACGCGAGTACGAACTTGACAATATGTATCAAGAAGATGACCGCCAAGTAGAATTAACCAACGATGACGACTGGTATTAACTGTCTCGAACTCATCGTAGCGATGATCGCAGGGTTATTCATAAACCATTAGGTTTTGAAGGGGGGCTTCAACCCGATTCAAATGAAGAAACGTGGCTGTGCCGGCTTGGGTACAGCCACGTTTTTATCATTCAATTAAAATTATTACTGTCCGGTAAAACTTTCGACCGCCAAAGGCGGTATTTATGAGCGGACCTTTTAAAGGGCCCGCTCAAAATAAAACGATCGGGGAAGACTACTCGAAAGGCTGCACTACAAACCCGTTGTGGCGGTAGGTGTAGTCCAAGGACACGATACCACTGCTGAAGCCCAGGCTGTACGCGTAACTACTAACGCTGGGATAAGCACTGGACGACCAGTAGTAACCGGTGAAACCGAGGTTGTCAAGCCCACCAGCGTTGTAACAGCCCAACGCAGGGAGGAAGAAGTATTTACTAATTTCACTATCAGCCGGCTTGCCGGACTCAGGAGAAATGCTGTAGGATTTGGCAGAAGTCAGCAAGTTTGTACCGTTTGGATCTGCCTTCTTTAAGTCGGCAAGCTGCTTACTGTTTTCTTTAGCGATGACGCTGAGCTTCTTCAACCAGATACCACCGGTATAAGTCTTGCCGAAAGCCTTCCACTGAGTACTATTATCCCAATAGGCATCGCCCTTACTTACGTACCAACCAATTTCATTAGCATTGGGAAGCTGCTTGAAGAGAGCATTGGAAGCCTCGAAAGCACCGCTGCCCTCGTGATACCAAAGAGCACCATCGGCAGACTTGGACTTGGGATAACCGTCGTTTGTTGCATCTTTCACTGTTGGCTGCCAAGCGACAGCAGCGTCCCACTCGTGACCAGCCCAATAGTTCTTAGCGGCATCCCACATGTAATAATTTTTACCAGTGTAAAAAAAAGTAACTTTGTCCTCTTCTAATTCATCGGAACCATCGGCATTCTTATGACCACCGTTAAGATCGGCAGAACCAAGACTTACGGGAATATCACAAATCCGATTGATGGCAAAGGTATGGGTTTTGTAGTGTTTGGTCAGTGTCAACTCCTTATTTTCCTTGATGCTAAAGACTGTATATTTAACGCTCAAGTTACGCTCGCCGGGAGCGATAACGACGTAAAGTGAGTTCTTTATACTTGTCGTTGCTGTATTTTGATCAGCAAGCGCAAGACCTTTTCCATCAGTACCTACGTTAAGCGTAATGGTCTTTGCATCACCCGTACCGGAAAGACCATCTTGGGTAAGGTCATAAGTACCGGAAATATTGTCGACTTTAGAGGTGATCTCTATGCGTCTGATCTTAAAGTTTGCGCGATCCTGCTGAGAAGGTATATAAGGAAGGAAGCAAAGATAAGAGGCCTTGTGCTCCAAGTCGAAACGATAACCGCTCGTGCCTGCAGCGGTAGTCTTCGTTGCCTTGGCCACACCGCAATCGCCAACGGCACCAAAATGCTTGGTGTTGTTAAATTCGGATTGGGTCTGATTGTCAGCGATAACAACCTTCTGTGCACCGGCACCGGTGTTAGTACCATAATAGTACACGTCGTATGGACCCTTAGTGGTGTAAGAACCATCTACCAAGAATGTTGTGCGGGGGGCTGACTCGTTGATTGTATTCAGACTCTTACGTAACTTGTCATTATCGTCCACTACATAGATCACGTCGTTAGGCTCCCAAAGGAAGACGCCCTGGCCACCGATTTTGTCACGATTCATGGAAGTACGAGTGGTAATACCGGGAGTACCAATCTGTACACGCTCCATGGGAACCTCGGTAACGATACCACCAGTAAAGGCGGTAAGCTGTTCATTGGTGGTAGCTGTGCTCTCTTCGTTGGAGCAGCTACTCATCAGCACGGATGCGGCTGCGAAAGCCGCAAATGAGATAAATAATTTTTTTGTTTTCATTTGTATAAATCGCTTATAAAATTAATTCATTAAAAAAATGGTTATTACGAATAAAGTATTTAAGATCTGTTCTCATCCACTTTAAGGTTCTTCCTCTTCAATAAGATTACCTTTGGGATCGGGAAGGACAGGCTTATGTCCGCCATCGGAAGGACTGGTTCCAACACAAAGCGAAGACTCGGACTCTGCTTCATAACAAGCGATGCGGGGACGAACGTAAGCCGCCTTGACAACGACGACACCAGTTTCTGTTTTGTTCATAACGCTACAATAAATTTTGAATATGATTTTTAATTTCTGAATATACTACCATAAAGGAAGGCAGAGATTTATCCCCCACAAACGGACACAAAGATTCGCTGCGCACCAAAGCATAATGCGCAGAAAGGAGGATGAAAGAAGATATACCTAAATTATATGAGAGAGAGAGAGAGAGAGAGAGAGAGAGAGTACAAAATTATTTGGAACTACCAAATAATTTGCGTTAAAAGAAGAAAGAAAGTTGTTTTTTCTTTGCAGCACATCCCGAACCAAAGAATATTTGGTACAAAACTGTAAGCGGCTATGTGAAAAAGCTGATCCCAATCTCTATCAGTATTTAATTTGTTGGCAAAGGTAAGGTATCTTTTCGTATTTTGCAACTTTTTATAATATATTTCCCCATATTTTGCAACTTTTAAAAAAAACAAACAATTTACGGTCTATTCCCTACATCATAAAAGAAGTTCTACAGTTCATCTTGCAGGCTGAAACATTGCTATCTTTCCGATGTACACTAACTTTATGGGCATTTAAGATGTCTCAAAATTAAAAGTTGGGTACTATCCTTTGTAAAGAGCGAGACGGTGAAGGACTATGAAGATGCGGTCGGAAGAATTGAGAAGCGTGGGTATGTCATACGCGGTCTGATCATTGACGGCAAAAAGAGTCTCTTCAAAGGTATATAAACTCTTTGAATATTCCGAATAAAACCAGCCTGCAAAATGAGCTATTGAACATCTAACACAAAAAAACAGCCTGAAAAATGTCCATTACGCCTAAATTGTTCTAAAGTTCAACTAAATTAATGATTGCTTGCAAATATTTTTACAATGAGAATTTTCCAAATAGAGGTAAAAAGAGTGAGATTTTTTCACAGAGAACTAAGCAAGCAAAATGAAAACGACAAAAATGAAGAGGCATCGTCTTCAAAAGCTAAGCTTTTACCATGCCATCGCCTTGATTATCGGTTCTAAACGCCATGTTTTGTTCGCCAACAGCTAAGCTTTTGAGAACCAATGGCTAAGCTTTTGCAAACCAATAGCTAAGCTTTTGAAACCCGAAGAATCACCTGTTTTTCAAACACAACTGATTATCAATGGATTAAGAAACGCACCTATTTTTCGCATAAACACAAACGAAGTCGAACAAAAATTAAAACATGCACTTCATTTCAACCGACAAATGTGAACATTTCTTATTTTATTGTCCTTTTTATCGGTTGTTGATTTCAAGTAACTGAAACCGGCTTACTGTTTCACTTTCGCAAGCCGGCAGGGCATTGAACATGTTATCTGACCGTGATATGGAAGCATCCTTGTTTCTTCTCATACTTTATGTAGCAACGCTCCTGCTTCCGCATGTCGTTCAACACCTCGCACAGCACCCATTTCAACGTGTCATCACGAACGGGACGCGATATGGCACCATACTTATTATAAGCCACATCGAAAGTCGTTCCACGCAGATGGCAACTGTTTTCGGTGGCATTACCATTATGACGCCGAAGCTTCTCCACATCTTCCTTTGTGCGCAACACACTTGTAACATACAACTTGTTAAGGGGAATACCCTTTATCTGCAAGCTGTCGAAGAAATTCCGACCGATGTCTTGAAGCAATATCGCGGCTCTCGGAACAAGATAAGGAATGCTGCTCGACAACTTTCTCACTTCATAATAAGGATTGGCAGCTATGTAAACCAGTTCACGTTTTCTATTCTCCGCATCTTCACGATTCCTTACGGGAGGCACTCCATGCAACGATGCCGCAGCCCATTGGACGTTTTGAGAGTCAGGAAAACTCTCCTCATAACTCGCCACGCTCCAGATTTTATGCCGTCCCTCCTTACCATCAGCTGTAAAAAAGCGGGATGTCGCGCGCTGAGCAGGATCAATACTTTTATCGCCCATATTTCCCTCGAATTGCACATTTTCATTTTTATCTTTGGAATGGCGAACGTCAGAGAGTCCACTCTCATGTGTGGAGGACGAACGCCTCACCTTAACAACGGAGGGATAAATGAGACGAGTCAATGCCAAAGCCGCCGTTACGACAAGAAATATTTTTAGAAAGCCATTCTTCGTTATTTTATACTTCTTCTTCATTTGGCAAAGGTAAGCATAAATTGAGAATAATAAATTATGAATTAAGAATTATTTGCAAGGTTCGCTATTTTATATTAACTTTGTGCCCTATAAATTACAAGAGAAAAGTTGATAGAAAAGCATATTATTCTTGAAGACATCGACCCGGTGGTTTTCTATGGGGTGGGCAATTCGCATCTACAGATAATCAAGTCGCTACACCCTAAAATAAGGATTGTGGCAAGAGACAATGTCGTCAGGGTGCTTGGCGACGAAGAAGAGATGGCAAAGCTGGAAGAACACATTGAGAAAATGCGCCGGCACATTGTGAAATACAACACCATCCATGATGAAGATATTCTTGACATCGTCAAAGGAAGAAAATCAAGAGAAGAGGCAATAAAAGGCGTTTTGGTTTACTCCATCTCCGGAAAGCCCATAAAAAGCCGCTCGAAGAATCAACAAGAATTGGTGGATGCTTTTGAAAAAAATGACATGGTGTTTGCCGTTGGTCCTGCCGGAACCGGAAAGACTTATTTAAGCATTGCCTTGGCGGTTAAAGCTCTTAAGGAGAAAACTATCAAACGTATTATCCTATCGCGCCCCGCGGTGGAAGCCGGAGAGAAATTAGGTTTTCTGCCGGGCGACATGAAAGAAAAAATCGATCCGTACCTCCAACCATTATATGACGCTTTGGAGGACATGATTCCGACGGTGAAACTTCAAGACATGATGGACAAGCACGTTATTCAGATTGCCCCATTAGCATTCATGCGCGGACGAACACTCAACGATGCCATTGTTATCTTGGACGAGGCTCAAAACACCACACCGGCGCAAATAAGAATGTTCCTGACTCGTTTGGGATGGAACTCAAAAATGATTATCACCGGAGACATGACTCAGATAGACCTTCCCCACAACCAAAAGAGCGGATTGAAAGAAGCTTTGTCCATCCTTTCGGACACAGAGGGAATTTCGGTCATCAACTTAGACCAAAGAGATATCGTAAGACATAAGTTGGTAACAAAAATCGTTACCGCCTACGAAGCCTACGACAAGAAAATATCAAAACAAAGCGACTCTAAAAATTGAAGAAATGAACGCATTAACAAAAACTGATTTCCATTTTGATGGACAAAAGAGTGTTTACCACGGTAAAGTACGTGATGTTTACGACATCAACGACGACCTTATTGTAATGGTGGCTACTGACCGTATTTCAGCTTTTGATGTCGTATTACCGAAGGGAATCCCATTCAAAGGCCAAGTTCTCAACCAAATCGCCGCAAAATTCTTAGACCAAACCGCAGACATCTGTCCCAATTGGAAGTTGGCAACGCCGGATCCGATGGTAACGGTAGGCTTGAAGTGCGAAGGCTTTCGTGTGGAAATGATTATCCGCTCCATCCTTACCGGTTCGGCATGGAGAGAATACAAGAAAGGTTGCAGAGAGCTGTGCGGAGTGAAGTTGCCCGACGGAATGAAAGAAAACCAAAGATTCCCGGAACCAATCATCACTCCTACGACGAAGGCTGACGAAGGACATGACATGAACATATCGCGCGAGGAGATTATTCGCCAAGGACTTGTATCGGAAGAAGACTACAACATCATCGAAGATTGGACGCGGAAACTCTTTGCCCGCGGTCAGGAAATTGCGGCAAAGCAAGGACTCATTCTTGTCGATACAAAATACGAATTTGGCAAACGCGATGGGAAGTGCTATCTCATTGATGAAATCCACACACCTGACTCCAGTCGCTACTTCTATGCTGACGGCTACGAAGAAAAATTCCGCAATGGTGAGCCTCAAAAGCAGCTATCTAAAGAGTTTGTGCGCCAATGGCTCATAGACCACAATTTCATGAACGAGCCAGGACAGGTGATGCCGGAAATAACCGATGAATATGCGGATAGCGTCAGCAACAGATACATTGAGCTATACGAGCACATCACCGGTGAGAAATTCCAACGTGCCGACAATCATGAGGATTTGGCACTGCGCATCGAAAACAACGTGAAGAACTATCTAAAATCTAAGAAATAAACATCAAACCATCCGACCTTGCCTCACGCCGAAATACCAACAAAAAGATATGACGGGGTGAGGCAAAGCCGATAATGACGGAAATGCGTGTATAAACAAGAAAAAATAAAACCATATAACGGTTCCGGAGAAAAAGGAAAACTTGTAGAGGAAATGTTCGACAACATTGCCCCGACTTACGACACGCTGAATCACAGATTATCATGGGATATTGACAAGGGGTGGAGGAAGAAAGCGATAAAACGGCTTCTACCCTATCACCCAAATAAAATTTTGGACATCGCAACCGGAACAGGCGATTTTGCCATCCTCGCTACCCGAATGTTAAAACCGCAATCGGTAACGGGTGTTGATATTTCTGAGGGAATGATGCAAATAGGCAGGGGCAAAGTGAGACAAGAGGGAATGCAAGATATCATTTCGTTCCACAAGGAAGATTGCCTGAACTTATCATTCACTGCTGAAACTTTCGATGCAGTAACGGCTGCTTTCGGCATTCGCAACTTTCAGGACTTGGAAAAAGGGCTGAGCGAAATGTACAGAGTCTTGAAAACCGGCGGACATTTATGCATCATAGAACTGACTACACCGGTTCTTTTTCCCATGAAACAACTCTTTCGATTTTACTCGACCTACATTCTACCCGGCTATGGACGGCTCGTTTCTAAAGACGAGAGTGCTTACGAGTACCTAAACAAGACAATAGCTGCTTTTCCACAAGGAGAGACGATGATGGAAATTCTCAAGAAGATCGGTTTTTCCAGTACATCGTTTAAACGCTTAACTTTTGGAGTCTGCACAATGTATTTGGCTGAAAAATAAAAAACATTCTTTGTTATGGATAAATACGGACTTATAGGCTTTCCGCTTGGACACTCATTTTCAATGGGATATTTTAATGAAAAGTTTGAGAGCGAAGGAATTGATGCGCAATACATCAATTACGAAATTCCAGAACTTGACAACCTCCTTGAAATACTTAATTCCACTCCGGAACTAAAAGGGCTTAACGTTACCATTCCGTATAAGAAAAAGGTGATGAAATACTTGGATTACATCAGTCCGGAAGCAAAAGCCATTGGAGCTGTTAATGTTATAAGAGTGGAACACAAAGGTTTCAAAACCTTACTGAAAGGCTATAACAGCGATGTAACAGGATTTACGAAGAGTATAGAGCCATTATTGGAACGCTACCATAAAAAAGCCTTGGTATTGGGCACCGGCGGCGCAGCAAAAGCCATACACTACGGACTAAAACAACTTGGGGTGGAACCTCGATATGTATCCAGACGGAAGAGCTTGGAAGGATTGACATATTATGACATATCACCAAAGATCATAAAGGATTACAACGTAATTATCAATTGCACCCCGTTGGGGATGTATCCAAATATAGAAGAATGTCCGAAACTCCCATACGAGGCTATGGATGGTCATACATTATTATACGATTTAATTTACAACCCGGACGAAACCCTTTTCTTACAGAAAGGAAGAGCACACGGAGCCGTAGTGAAGAACGGTTTGGAAATGCTGCTTCTACAAGCTTTCGCATCTTGGGCATTTTGGAACGGTACAGAATATTAAAGATTTATTTTTCAACTATTCGACAAAGATTATGAACAACAGATATGCAATGCGTGGCGTCAGCGCGGCGAAAGAAGACGTACATAATGCGATAAAAAACATAGACAAGGGGCTTTTCCCACAGGCTTTTTGCAAAATCATACCCGATATTTTGGGAGGCGATCCGGAGTATTGCAATATCATGCATGCCGATGGAGCAGGAACAAAATCGGCATTGGCTTATTTATATTGGAAAGAAACAGGCGATTTAAGCGTATGGAAAGGCATTGCCCAAGATGCCATCGTGATGAATACGGACGACTTGTTGTGTGTGGGTGCGGTAAACAACATACTGGTGTCTTCTACCATTGGCAGAAACAAAATGCTCATCCCCGGAGAGGTAATCTCCGCCATTATCAATGGTACGGACGAACTATTGGCAGAAATGAGGAAAATGGGGATCGGAATCTATCCCACAGGAGGCGAAACGGCGGACGTAGGCGACTTGGTGAGAACCATCATCGTGGACTCTACGGTAACTTGTCGCATGAAACGTTCGGATGTAATTGACAATGCCAATATTCGCCCCGGCGATGTCATAGTAGGATTAAGTTCAACGGGACAAGCTTCTTATGAAAAGCACTACAATGGTGGAATGGGCAGCAACGGTCTGACGAGTGCCAGACATGACATCTTTGCAAAATATCTTGCGGAAAGATATCCGGAGAGTTACGACCATGCCGTACCTAACGAACTCGTTTACAGTGGGAAATACACACTGACCGACAAGGTAATGGGTAGCCCCATCAACGCCGGAGAGCTGGTTCTTTCTCCTACTCGCACATACGCGCCGGTAGTCAAACGAATTCTCGATGAATGCAAGCCGGAGATACATGGCATGGTACATTGCACCGGGGGAGCACAGACAAAAGTGCTGCATTTCGTTGATGAAAATTGCAAAGTGATAAAAGACAATATGTTCCCGGTTCCTCCGTTGTTCAAAGCGATTAAGGAGAGCAGCGGCACCGATTGGAAAGAAATGTATCAGGTGTTCAACATGGGACATCGCATGGAAATCTATGTAAGCCGAGAAGTTGCAGAGCAAATCATCAATATCAGCAAATCGTTCAACATCGATGCACAAATTATCGGACATATAGAAGAAGGTAACAAGAGCTTGACCATTGAATCCGAGCACGGTAAATTCGAATACAAATAAAAAGTAAATAGCGCATGGCAGAAAATAACATATTAGAGAAGTTAGATGGTCTCGAAGCCAGATTTGAAGAAGTTTCCACTCTCATTACCGACCCGGAAGTGATTGCAGATCAGGCGAGATATGTTAAACTCACAAAGGAATATAAAGAACTTAACGACATCATGAATGCTCGTAAGCGATACATAACTTGCCTGACAACCATTAAAGAAGCCAAAGATATTCTCGCCAACGAGAGCGATCCGGACATGAAGGAAATGGCAAGGATGGAACTAAACGAGAACGAAGAACTGCGCCCTGACTTGGAAGAAGAGATAAAGTTGCTTCTTGTGCCCAAAGATCCTGAAGACGATAAAAATGTACAGATGGAGGTTAGAGCCGGAACCGGTGGAGACGAGGCGGCTCTCTTTGCCGGCGACCTTTTCAGTATGTATAAGAAATACTGCGACAAGAAAGGATGGACATTGTCGGTAACAGCTGCTTCGGAAGGTGCAGTGGGAGGTTTCAAGGAAATCGACTTTGCCATTTCAGGAGATGGGGTTTACGGTGTGCTGAAATACGAATCAGGAGTTCATCGAGTTCAACGCGTCCCAGCCACAGAAACCCAAGGTAGAATGCACACATCGGCTGCCACGGTGGCAGTATTGCCTGAAGCTGATAAATTTGAAGTGAACATCAATGAAGGCGATATAAAATGGGATACGTTCCGTTCGAGTGGTGCCGGTGGACAGAACGTAAACAAGGTAGAATCAGGCGTGCGCCTACGTTATCCGTGGAAAAACCCTAACACGGGTGAAGTGGAGGAAATCTTGATAGAATGTACTGAAACACGCGATCAACCGAAGAACAAAGAAAGAGCATTGTCGAGACTGCGCACTTTCATCTACGACAGGGAGCATCAAAAATATGTAAACGATATCGCCACCCGACGCAAGAGCCTTGTCTCTACAGGTGATCGCTCAGCTAAAATCAGAACATACAACTATCCGCAAGGTAGGGTTACAGACCATAGAATTGGTTATACAACGCATGATTTGCAAGGTTTCATGAATGGAGACATTCAAGACATGATTGACGCATTGACCGTTGCAGAAAATGCAGAAAAACTAAAAGAATCGGAACTATAATCATTAACCTCTCTCATCTTTTCATTAAGATGGGAGATATTTTTATATTATGAACAGAAAACAATTAGTTGAACACATCTTTACGAAGAAAACCTTTTTGTGTGTAGGTTTAGATACCGACTTGAACAAGGTTCCTGCATTTATTTTAAAGAATGAAGATCCAATATTCACATTTAACAAACGCATCATTGACGCAACCGCTCCTTATTGCATCGCCTATAAACCCAATTTGGCGTTTTACGAATGCTACGGATTGAAGGGGATGCATGCTTTTGAGAAGACAATTCAATATTTGAAATCTAACTATCCGAATCATTTTATCATCGCTGATGCTAAACGGGGAGACATTGGGAATACATCGAGAATGTATGCTCAAACATTCTTTGGAGAATATGACATCGATTCCGTTACCGTAGCTCCTTATATGGGAGAGGACTCCGTAAAGCCTTTCCTCGAATATGATAACAAATGGGTGGTATTGTTGGCTTTGACCAGCAACAAAGGAAGCAAGGATTTTCAATTTTTGGAAGACAAAAAAGGAACTCGACTTTTCGAACACGTTCTGACAAAATCTCAAGAATGGGGAACACCTGACAATCTCATGTATGTGGTAGGTGCCACTCAAGGACGTTTGTTTGAAAACATAAGAAGATTTGTTCCGGATAATTTCCTTTTAGTGCCGGGAGTTGGCGCACAAGGAGGAAGTCTGCAAGAAGTCTGCAAATATGGAATAACAAAAGATTGCGGACTAATCGTAAATTCCTCAAGGGGAATAATCTATGCTGATAATGGGGAGAGCTTTGCCGAAGAAGCTGCCAAGAAAGCTAAAGAACTGCAAGAAGAAATGGAAAAAGAACTTGCAAGACTTTGACTCTCAAAGGCTCGTATTCTGTTTTGAACCACGGCATCACCTTTAACAATGAACGATAACAAAATAATCAGCGACCCGGTTTTTGGCTTTATACGAATACCAAGAGGAATTCTACTTGATATTATTAAGCATCCGCTGATGCAACGGCTCTCAAGAATCAAACAACTCGGAGTAACTTCCGTTGTTTATCCGGGTGCTCAACACACAAGGTTTCAACACTCATTAGGTGCTTTCCATCTGATGGGTGAGGCTATATTATCGCTTCAGCAAAAAGGTGTATTCATTTTCGACAGTGAGGCAGAAGCCGTTCAAGCAGCTATCCTCATGCACGATATAGGGCATGGTCCGTTCTCTCATGTTCTTGAAAACACATTGATTCAAGGAATATCGCACGAGGAAATATCACTCATGATGATGGACTGTATTAATAAGGATATGAATGGAGAACTGTGTTTGGCAATAAAAATTTTTAAGGACGAATATCCCAAACGTTTCCTGCACCAACTTATTAGCAGTCAGCTGGATATGGATAGACTGGATTATCTTAGGAGGGATAGCTTCTTTACCGGCGTAACGGAAGGAAATATAGGGTCGGCAAGAATTATCAAGATGCTGAATGTGGTGAACGATGCACTTGTGGTAGAACAAAAAGGAATTTATTCCATTGAGAACTATCTCACCACAAGACGCTTGATGTATTGGCAGGTCTATTTGCACAAAACAGCCGTTGGATATGAAAAGATTCTTATCAACACATTGTTGCGAGCCAAGGAGTTGGTAAGAAAAGGGAAAGAACTCTTTGCCTCCCCATCGCTTCAATTCTTTCTTGAAAATGATGTTGATACCTATTTCTTTCATCAGAATTCGGAAGCACTTCAAAATTATATTGAATTGGACGATAACGACCTTTGGTCCGCGCTGAAAGTTTGGAAGAACAATGAGGATACTGTCTTATCTACTCTTGCCTCTGACTTTATTAACCGAAAATTATTTAAGGTTGAGATACATGAAGAACCTATTTCGAAATACGCCATCGAAGAACAAAGACATAAACTCTGCAGTGCACTCAACTTAGATTACGAGGATACAAAGTACTTGGTGTGTAATGACACAATTCAAAAAGACATGTACGACATTAACGACGATCACATAAGCATCCTATCAAAAGATGGTCAACTAAAAGATATTACAGAAGCTTCTGAAATTCTTAATATTGATCTTCTATCAAAAAAAATTCGCAAATATTACTTATGTTATCATAGAATATGACAAAAGTTTGTTATCTTTGCAAAATTAAGCACAAACAGTAATAATGGAATTTACCGCAAAGCAAATCGCACAATTCATACAAGGACGCATAGAAGGAGACGAAAATGCGCGTATCAATTCTTTCGCGAAAATAGAGGATGGAAAGAAAGGTGATATATCATTCTTGGCAAATCCCAAATATACGCACTACCTCTACGAAACTGACAGCACCATTGTTTTGGTGGATGAAGACATCAAAACAGAGAAACCGACCACTACCACGCTAATTCGTGTAAAAAACGCAAGAGATTGTGTAGCAAGACTATTACAACTCTATGAGAGTATGAAGCCTAAGAAACAAGGTATTGATCCTTTGGCGTTTATCTCACCAAAAGCAAAAATTGGTAACAATGTATATATAGGGGCGTTTGCATACGTTGGGGATAACACGATTGTTGGCGATGGAGCACAAATCTACCCACACGCAACCGTGATGGACAATTGCACATTGGGAAACAATTGCATCATATATCCGAATGTCAGCATTTATCATGAATGCAAGTTGGGTAACAATGTCATCATTCACTCCGGAGCTGTAATCGGTGCCGATGGCTTTGGTTTTGCCCCTAACCACGAAAACAACAACTACGATAAAATCCCACAAATAGGAATAGTAACCATAGAAGATAATGTTGAGATAGGTGCGAATACTTGCATAGACCGCTCAACGATGGGAAGCACCTATCTGCGCAAAGGAGTTAAGATAGATAACCTTGTTCAAATAGCCCACAACAATGACATAGGGGAAAATACAGTCATGAGTGCTCAAGTGGGCATCGCAGGCTCAACCAAAGTTGGGCAATGGTGTATGTTCGGAGGACAGGTGGGAATAGCCGGTCATATTGAAATTGGCGACAAAGTTTTTCTCGGTGCGCAATCCGGAGTTCCCGGTAACCTCAAAAGCAATCAAACGCTGATAGGAACTCCTCCCATGGAATCAAAGCCATATTTCAAGTCTCAAGCAATATTCAGAAAACTACCTGAAATGTACAAACAACTAAATGCTTTACAAAAAGAAATAGAAGAACTGAAAAAGAATAAGTAACTGATAATGGAAACTACAAAGCAGAAAACGCTCAAGGGAAGTTTCTCTCTCTTCGGCAAAGGATTACACACGGGATACAGCCTGACAATTACCTTTAATCCTGCACCGGATAATACAGGCTACAAAATCCAACGAATAGATTTAGATAATCAGCCCATCATAGACGCAGTTGCGGAAAACGTGATTGACACTCAAAGGGGAACAGTCATCGCTCGCGGAGATGTTCGTGTAAGTACTATTGAGCATGGCATGGCTGCTCTATATGCTATGGGTATTGACAACTGCCTCATACAAATAAACGGTCCGGAATTTCCTATCTTGGATGGGTCATCAGCCAAATATGTAGAAAAGATTAAAGAAGTTGGCATCGTTGAGCAAAAAGCCCCTAAAGACTACTACATCATACGCAAAAAGATTGAAATCAAGGATGGAGATTCCGTCATTACAATATTTCCCGATGAACAATTCTCTATCACGGCGATGTGTTCTTTTGAATCGAAGTTCATAAGCAGCCAATTCGCAACTTTGGACAGTATAGATGAATTTGCTTCAGAAATAGCTCCGGCACGAACTTTTGTCTTTGTAAGAGACATTATGCCATTACTGAAAGCTGACATGATCAAAGGAGGGGATCTTGACAATGCGATTGTAATCTACGAAAAACAAGTAGAGCAAGAAAGATTAAACCAATTGGCAGACCTGCTTAAAGTGCAGCGTATCGATGCCAATGCCATAGGATATATTCAGCACAAACCACTAATGTGGGACAATGAATGTACCAGACACAAACTGCTTGATATCATTGGCGATGTAGCTTTAATCGGTAAGCCTATCAAGGGGCGTATTGTAGCTACCCGACCGGGGCACACTGTCAATAATAAATTTTCAAGACTCTTACGCAGAGAAATACGCAAACATGAAATCCAAGCTCCAATTTACGACCCAAATGAAGAACCACTGATGGACAATATCCGCATCAGGGAGTTACTCCCCCACAGATACCCCATGCAGCTGGTTGATAAAATAATCGCGATGGGCTCCACCAGTATTGTAGGCGTAAAGAACGTAACAAGCAACGAAATGTTCTTTCAGGGACACTTTCCACAAGAACCGGTAATGCCCGGTGTTCTCCAAATAGAAGCCATGGCACAATGTGGCGGAATCTTGGTGTTATCGCAAGTAGAGGAACCGGAGCGATGGTCAACCTATTTCTTAAAGATTGATGATGTAAAATTCAGAAAGAAAGTTGTCCCGGGCGACACGTTACTTTTCAGAGTAGAATTGTTATCTCCGGTAAGACATGGCATCAGCTCAATGAAGGGCTATATGTTTGTAGGCGATCAAGTTGTTGCGGAGTCTTCTTTCACAGCTCAAATTGTTAAAAACAAATAAAAGCCCCAAAATGAACAAAATAAGCCCAATGGCATTTATTCACCCAAATGCCCAACTTGGAGAAAACAACATTATCGGTCCCTTTTGTTACATAGATGATAATACCATCCTCGGCGATAACAATATACTCCAAAACAGTGTAACCATCAACTATGGTGCAAGGATTGGGGATGGCAATGAATTCTTTCCGGGTGCAAGTATTTCCACAAAACCACAAGACTTAAAGTTTCAAGGTGAAGATACAATTTGCGAAATTGGCAACCACAACTCTATCCGTGAGAATGTTACCATATCGCGGGGTACCGCCTCCAAAGGAACAACGATTGTTGGCGATTATAATCTTTTCATGGAAAACATGCACATCGCTCACGATTGTATCATAGGCTCGCACATCATTGTGGGAAACTCCACGAAATTCGCAGGAGAAGTAACAATAGATGATTTTGCAGTTATCTCCGCAGCTGTTCTTTGCCATCAGTTCTGCAAAATTGGCAGAAACGTAATGATTCAAGGTGGAAGCAGATTTTCGCAAGACATACCTCCATACATTTTAGCGGGCAGAGACCCCATAAGATATACCGGTATCAATATCATCGGGCTTCGCCGGAGGGGATTTAGCAAAGAACAAATCGACCAAATACATAACGCATATCGTATTCTGTACAGCGAAGGCACAAGAGCAGAGAATATGCAGAAGATAAAAGACACCATGGAACTGACGCAAGAAGTAAAAAATATTATCGACTTTGTGGAAACTTCCGAACGAGGAATCATTAAATAGCATACGATTGGAGCCACAGACCCTGATAGTTGTAACCGGTCCCACCGGTGTGGGAAAGACCGATTTGGTACTGGAAGTGGCTGAAAGCCTAAACATTCCAATTATAAATGCCGATTCAAGACAGATTTATGCCGAGCTGCCAATAGGTACCGCAGCACCAACAAAAGAACAATTGGCAAAAGTAAAACATTATTTTGTTGGAAATCTTCATATTACCGATTATTTCTCGGCGAGTTTATATGAAGAAAAGGTATTGGAACTGATGGCTCAACAACCACAAACGTCTTTCATCCTTAGTGGCGGTTCCATGATGTACATTGATGCGGTTTGCAACAGCATAGACGAAATGCCCACGATAAGTGATGCGGTTCGAACCGAAATGAAACGGAGACTTGAAAAAGAAGGATTAGAAACTCTTGTCGATGAATTAAAATCCCTCGACTATGAACATTGGAAAATTGTTGATCGGAAAAACCCGAGAAGAGTAATTCACGCATTGGAGATTTGTCATCAGTCAGGCACGACATACACCTCTTTTCGCAAAAGAAAGAAAAAAAAGCGTCCTTTCAAAATTATCAAGATAGGTCTGAACAGACCACGAGAAGAGTTATATGCCCGAATCAATCAAAGAACCCGCAACATGATTGCTGAAGGACTGATAAAAGAGGCTTTGAACGTTTATTCTTACCGACATCTCAATGCGCTCAACACTGTGGGATACAAAGAAATGTTTGATTACCTTGACGGGCTGACCACTTTGGATGAAGCAATTCTCAAAATTCAAAGCAATACACGAAGATATGCGAGAAAACAGCTCACATGGTTAAAAAAAGACACTTCCATGAGATGGTTTGAACCAAACGACGTTGAAGAATTGTTAAACTACATTACAAATAATCTTTCTTCATACCAAATCCATTAAATTTGCATTGTAGAAAACTACTCAATGACAAGAATACGTTATAGACGATGAAAGGTATTTTGAATTTCATAAAGCAATTATTTATGGGAATACGCCAATTCTTCCCTTGGTACAGGAATCTATATAAAGGCAGAAAATGGTACACTAAGACTGCTCTCGCAGTGGTGTCATTGATAGTTTGTGTCTTTTTATACTTCGGAATGGTAGATATTAACTTCTTATGGCTATTTGGAAAATCTCCGGGATTTATAGACATCAAGACACCACAAACTTTTGCCGCTTCAGAAATTTACAGTTCAGACTCAGTATTGATAGGTAAGTTCTTCAAGGAGAATCGCTCTCCCGTGAAATATGAGGAGGTAACACCTCATTTTTGGAATGCTTTGATTAGCACTGAGGATGAAAGATTTTACAGCCACCATGGAGTAGATTATTTAGGTTTGGCAGGTGCATTGAAAGATGCCGTTACCAAAGACGGTGCTCGCGGAGCTTCCACCATCACCCAACAGTTGGCAAAAAACATGTTCCGAGTTCGTACTCAATATTCAACCGGATTATTGGGCAAAATTCCGGGTATCAGAATGTTAATCATGAAAAGCAAGGAATGGATAATTGCCCTCAAACTCGAACTCATCTATTCCAAGAAAGACATCTTGACGATGTATGCCAACACCGTGGATTTCGGTAATAATGCTTATGGTATTAAGACTGCCGCAAGAACCTATTTCAACACGACGCCGGCAAAACTGACACTTGATCAGGTTGCAACACTGGTGGGAATGTTGAAAGCTACCACGTATTACAACCCCATCACCAATCCCAAGAACTCTTTGGAGAGAAGGAACACCGTTTTATACAATATGGTAACACACAACAAGTTATCAAGAACAGAATACGATGCCATATCGAAAATACAAACGAAATTGGACGTTCACGTGGAAGAGAACTATGACGGACAAGCACTCTATTTCAGGGAATATATAGCCAACTACTTAAAAGATTGGGCAAGCGAAAACGGCTATGACCTCTACAGCAGCGGACTTAAAATCTATACCACGATAGATACGCGTATGCAAAAATATGCGGAAGAAGCTGCCATGAAACAGATGAAAAAAATACAAAAGGACTTCAACAATCATTGGAGTGGGCAAGATCCGTGGCGAGACGAGAATGGAAAATTAGTACCCGGGTTTATCGAAAGTATCGCTGAAAAACAACCTTTCTATAAAAAGCTGTTAGAGAAATATCCCAACCAACAGGACAGCGTGCTTTATTATCTGAATAAGCCACACACTGTTCAACTCTTTGACTACGAAAAAGGCTATATCACAAAAGAAATATCGTCATTGGATTCCATAAGGTATATGGTGAAATTCATGCACTGTTCCATGGTGGCTATGGAGCCTCAGACCGGTGCAGTAAGAGCATGGGTGGGCGATGTGGATTTCAAGACATGGAAATACGACAAGGTAACAGCTGCCCGACAACCGGGTTCTACCTTCAAGCTGTTTGTCTATTCGGAAGCGATGAACCAAGGACTGACACCTTGCGATAAGCGACGCGATGAATTTATCAGCATGCAGGTTCCCGATAAAAAAACAGGACTTATAAAGACATGGACTCCCGGTAATGCCAACGGAAGATATTCCGGCGATTCCGTTACGCTAAAGACAGCGTTCGCGAGAAGTATCAATACCATCGCGGTGAGACTGGGACAGGAAATGGGAATTAAAAACATCATCAGAACCGCCCAAGACATGGGGATAAAGAGTCCGTTAGATGACGAGCCTTCGCTGGCTTTGGGATCAAGCGATGTAAACTTGCTGGAAATGGTCAATTCCTATTGCACGGTTGCCAACGATGGAGAATTTCACGAACCCGTGGTCGTAACAAAGATTGTAGATAAAGATGGAAATGAGGTCTATGTGGCACCCAACGAGACAAAACAAGTGATGCAATACAAGAGTGCTTTCTTCATGCAACAACTATTGAAAGCCGGTATCACTGACGGCAGAGGCACGAGTCGTTCCTTGAGCCAATATATCATTGGCGATACCGATTGGGGAGGAAAAACCGGTACTACAAACAACCACTCTGACGCTTGGTTCATGGCGGTAAGTCCCAAACTTGTTGTGGGGGCATGGGTCGGAGGAGAATATAGAAGCATCCATTTCCGAACCGGTGCGTTGGGACAAGGTTCCAAGACAGCTTTGCCCATTTGTGGTAACTTCATCTATTCCATTCTACGGGACAACAAATTCAGAAAATATCACGCAAAATGGATAAACAATACCGACGAAATTGACGCTGAGATGTATAATTGCCAAGAGGTACAACCAAGACGCCATGAAGTTGATAGTCTTGAACTTTACCTAAGGGAAAAGAGAAAAGAGACGCAAGAATCTGATGAGGACGAAGACAATACACAAGAAAGCGAAAGCAATCCGAACATTGTACCCGAAGAAGACGCGCAACGATCGATACCTGCACCAAATGTTCCCAAGCATCCGATGCCACCAATCACCAAGCCCAAAATAGAACCCATTGAAAACTAATAATGTCGAAAAACAAAATTGACATTAATGGCATAGAACTGAATAATGAGGATTTTCAGAAGGCACTCCAAATTATTCAGTTCACGCATAATTCTCTTTTTCTGACCGGCAGAGCAGGAACGGGAAAATCGACATTCCTGCACTACATCGCCGCGACTACCAAGAAAAAGCATATTATATTAGCCCCAACCGGCATCGCGGCCATTAATGCCGGTGGATCAACACTGCACAGTTTCTTCAAACTTCCCTTTCATCCCCTTCTCCCAAACGACCAACAATACTCCGTAAGAAATATACGGAACGCCCTAAAATACAATTCCGACAAACAAAAACTTTTGCGCGAGGTGGAACTTATCATTATTGATGAAATCAGTATGGTAAGGGCTGATATCATCGACTTTATCGACAAAGTACTTCGTGTTTACAATCGCAACATGCGAGAGCCGTTCGGTGGGAAACAAATGCTGTTTGTCGGAGACATTTATCAATTGGAACCTGTTCTGAAAGAAGAGGACAGAAAATTGCTTCAAGCATTTTATCAAAGCAGCTACTTCTTCGACGCAAAAGTGTTCCAACAAATTCCACTCGTCAGCATAGAACTACAAAAAGTCTATCGACAAAACGACCCCACTTTTATTTCCATTCTCGACAGAATTCGCACGAATCAAATCAACAATAAGGATTTGGCTCGTATCAACGAACAGGTATGCCCGAAAGAAAAAGAAGAACCGGTTGGAAAAGAAAAGGACAACGATTTGTCCGTTACCCTATCTTCGAGACGCGACACTGTAGATTGGATAAACTCTCAACAACTTGACCTGCTTCCCAACGATAAAGTTACTTTTTTCGGAAATATCACAGGCGAATTTCCAGAAAGCAGCCTTCCCACATCCATGGAATTGGTGCTCAAGGTGGGAGCACAAATCATGTTCATCAAAAACGATATAGAAAAGCAATGGGTTAATGGAACTCTCGGCACGGTTAGTGGCATTGACGAGGAAGATGGGCTGCTCTACATTCATACAGAGGAAAACGAAGACCTACAGGTGGAAAGAGAGACATGGGAAAATATCAGATATCGGTTCAATGAGGAAGAACAAAAAATCGAAGAGGAACAGATAGGTACATTTGAACAATTCCCCGTTAAACTGGCATGGGCGATAACCGTACACAAAAGTCAGGGACTTACGTTTAAGAACGTAACCATAGATTTTACCGGAGGGGTTTTTGCCGGAGGACAGACCTATGTTGCACTCTCGAGATGTAAGAGTTTGGAAGGAATCACCTTGCGTGAACCCATAAAAAGAAATGACATATTCGTAAAATCCGAAGTAGCACATTTCGCAGAGCATTTCAACAATAGGAGCATAATAGAAAAAGCACTGGTGCAAAGTAAAGCCGACAAAGAATATTTCGATGCCAACGCATCGTTCGAGCGGGGAGATTTCGATTCATTCTTAAAAAACTTCTTCTTGGCCATACACAGCAGATATGACATTGAAAAACCCATTGTCAAAAGGTTTTTAAGGCGTAAACTACAAATCATCAATCGACTAAAGGATGAGAACAAAGCACTTAAAGAGCAACAAGTCCGACAAGCCCAACTCTTGAAAAGATTATCAGCTGAATACGTAGTCATGGGTAAAGATTGTGAAAAGGAAGGAATGACTTCCGCTGCCATAAACAATTACAAAAAAGCTTTGGAACTTTATCCCGACAACCCATCAGCCAAGAGAAAATTGAAAAAGCTTCTTCCGAAAGAGACACAAAAAAATAAATCCTGAAACAAATGCACAACTCACCCGGTTCATATATCACACATATCATCTCACTTTTCGGAATTGCGTTGCTCACAGCATGCAACGGTCAAAAAGTGCACAATGTTCCAACCGGAGATACTGTCGCAGCTGAAGTATTTGCCCCCATAGAACAAGACACAATCGTTCGCATAAATCTTCAACAAATTACCAAATTGGCATTTCCCAAATACAAAATCAAGAAAGCAGAACCGATTCTCCCCGACTCCATCAGCATCGCCGCCGATGAGGAAACCGTTAGCGGAGGTAATTACAAAGCCACATTGGTGCTCGACTCCGTCCCCTCAAAGGCTTTTTACGCAAGAATTGAAAACGCGGCAAAAAAGGACACCTGCTGGACTATTAACAAGTTCGCGTGTATCTACGATTGTAAAGACAAAAATAACGGAAAGTATCAAGTGATTGTAAGCAAGGACACGCCACTCATCTACGTTACACACCTCAACGCAGACATGATAAAACAGAAAAAATAATTTTGTAAAAAATCTTCACCCCTTATATTCAAGTCCTTTGCTTTTGCCGTGTAAAAGAGCTGTTTTTAGGCAGCAAAAGAGCATCAACAAGATTGCATCAAGTCATGAACATTTGACGTATTTTATTCCGATGCCGAATAACACATATCCCTTTATGTCCTCAATCCGTATTCAGGTGATGGCAAACAGACGCTTGATAGTGAATATTCTACTCGACCATCATTGTGAAATTATATTACAAAAACTGCATCCGAGACATGCTTCGTAATTTACTGATAATCAGAAGGATATTAATTGCTATTTAAAAGTATTGCTGTCCGGTAAAACTTTTTTGGGGCTATCTGTGTTAGTTAAAATAGACTTAAACTTATTATTTCTTAGAATTATCGGTTATTTTAGGTCTTTTCTTGTCAAAATAAGTGCATTTTATAATTATTGCTGTCCGGTAAAAATTAACTGAAAGCTCTGTATCTCTTTATCCATCGGTATTGCAGCCGTTTTACTCATCCTGGGGCTTGGTTTTCAGTTTCAAACTGTAAGCATTATAAAATGCACTTATTTTGACAAGAAAAGACCTAAAATAACCGATAATTCTAAGAAATAATAAGTTTAAGTCTATTTTAACTAACACAGATAGCCCCAAAAAAGTTTTACCGGACAGCAATA
>NZ_LR027820.1:256127-277362 GCF_900607215.1 Prevotella rectalis | reverse complement strand
GCATTATAAAATGCACTTATTTTGACAAGAAAAGACCTAAAATAACCGATAATTCTAAGAAATAATAAGTTTAAGTCTATTTTAACTAACACAGATAGCCCCAAAAAAGTTTTACCGGACAGCAATATTTTATAATGCTTACAGTTTGAAACTGAAAACCAAGCCCCAGGATGAGTAAAACGGCTGCAATACCGATGGATAAAGAGATACAGAGCTTTCAGTTAATTTTTACCGGACAGCAATAATTTAAAAGCTTGCCTTTTGCACTCCAATTCATGACCTTTGGCAATGCAAAAGCTTACCTTTTACGGAGCAAAAGCTAAGCTTTGGACAAATGAATGAAGAAAATTTAGGACATTACTGCCACAAAGGAACAAAAAAACAACTGAGATTGCCGGTTTTTCAGAAGCCCTTTATCCTGAGATTGCGTACTTGTGGGTGAGGAAAAATTCTGTTTTCAGAGAGCTTCCACTGTAATGCTTCGTAGTTATAAAAACGGAATAAAATAGTTTCTAATGACCGCTTTGGTTACAAACGAGCGAATTGTAAATATTCATTATTACTTCTTTTCCTTGTCTCTTTTTAAAAGCTGTAGAGAAACCCTAACGATGCAAATTCTTTCAATTGCCAATAGCCGTGCTTCTCATCGCGGACGACACCATCATCAAATCTTGGATAGATGAAGATTTGAGCACTAATATACTTATTAAACTTGAACGTAAACGTATTCTCCCACTCCAACTCAGAACGTTCATAGCTGGTATAGCCGTATAATCGGGTCTTCCAACTCAACATTTCCATCAACTGCCAGCGCAAATCTAACGTAAATTCCGATCCAAAATCATGCTTTATATGCCTACCTTCTTCAAGTCCCAATCGCATTGCCAATCGTTTTAGGCGGGTATATTTCATGTTGTAGGCTATCGGGGCAAGATGGATGTTCCCCTTTAGTTTATGTTTCAACCAATCCACACTATAATCCATACCTAAGGACAAGTTAAGATTGAAAGGAGCAAGGAAATCAGCATAAAGAGAGGGGTCGTTAGAACGATAGGAATGGGTGAACTGTGAATAGGCTATCAGTTGAGTGGCATAATACCACCGCTTATTGGCTTGTACGCCAAATTTGGATGTTACTCGGAACAAGTCCTCTGTCGTTTTGAAATTATGCAGAGAATCGGATTTACTACTTTGCAATCCGAACTTCAATTCCAAGCGATTATCCCATTTTATCTTTTGTTTGTTGTTGAAATTTGCTTCCATCAATACAGAAGTCAACGCGGAATAATTACTTTCTCCACCTTGATACCAATTACCGGAAATGTAATTCTGCAAAATCTGCAAAGAGTAATCTCCCTTGTAAGTCCAAAAGTTGGGCTTCAATACCATAACCTTTACGGGCGCAGAGGTAGCTTCGACTGGTAACGGTGCTTCCTTTTCTACAATCTCCACATCGTGTCGGATGGGCTTTTCAACATCTACCAAGGTGGCACGCTGGTTATGCAACTCACGATCAGTGGTACGTACCAAAAAGGGAGATTTCATATAAATCTCCAATAAATACTTGTCGCTTTCCGGTTCGGAATTTGGATAGAGAGAAAATAAATTATCAATCACCTCTCTATAATAAGTGGTGGGTAAAAATATTCTCGCCTGCTCCGTTGCACTCATTTTATATTCCTCAGATATGGAAGCAGATGATTCGAACAACTTCTGTCTCAGTATGAGAAGAGAATCCGTATAGGCTGCCAGCATAGAGGTATCTTTCTTTACCAAGTTCTCATGAACAGAAAAGCCTGTCATTTGCGCATGGGAATTTATAGTGAGATAAGTAAGTAGAAATATCAAAAAGAATTTACGCATCATGCAACCTGAATTATTTTGCGTACAAACTTACACAAAAAAAGTCATAAACAGATGATTGTCGTCATAAAATATGTTTTCATCACAAAAACAAGGCAATCGTAATGCACCCATGAGGACAAACAGGTTAGGCTTTTAGGAGAAACCGGAGTGGTTGCCATATTTTAATACTTTTAGATAGAAAAAACAGGCTATCATAGGTACTTATTCATAGTTTTTTACTAACTTTGCAAACTATTAAGGTGTAAAAAACAACCCAGTACAAATTAAAATATATTTATAATCGTGGCTGAAACAAAATATATCTTCGTTACCGGTGGTGTGGTATCTTCTCTCGGTAAAGGTATCATCTCATCTTCAATAGGAAAACTTCTTCAAGCAAGAGGTTATAATATCACTATCCAAAAGTTTGACCCATATATCAATATCGACCCGGGGACATTAAATCCCTACGAGCATGGTGAATGTTATGTAACCGCAGATGGCATGGAAACCGACCTTGATCTCGGACACTACGAAAGATTTACAGGCATACAAACCACGAAATCGAACTCCATGACTACAGGTCGCATCTACAAAAGCGTTATTGACAAAGAGCGTCGCGGAGACTATTTGGGTAAAACCATTCAAGTGGTACCCCATATCACGGATGAAATAAAAAGGAATATTAAGCTGTTAGGGAAGAAATACCATTACGATTTTGTCATTACTGAAATCGGAGGAACCATCGGCGATATAGAGTCGGCTCCATTCCTCGAGGCCATCCGCCAACTGAAATGGGAATTGGGGAAAAATGCTATCAATATTCACCTTACATATATCCCCTATTTACAGGCTGCCGGAGAACTGAAAACAAAACCAACTCAGCACAGTGTAAAGGAACTGCAAAGTGTGGGCATTCAACCGGACATATTGGTTCTCAGAACTGACAAGCACTTGGATATTGACATCCGCAAGAAAGTAGCGGCATTTTGTAACGTTGATTTAGACAGTGTCGTGCAGAGCGAAAACCTGCCAAGTATCTATGAAGTACCCGTAAATATGCAAAATCAAGGGCTCGACGCTGCCATACTTCGCAAATGTGGCGAGGAAGTAAAACCGGCTCCGGAGTTAGGACCATGGAAATCGTTCCTTGAACGCCAACGTAAAGCAACAGAAAAAGTAACCATAGGCTTGGTTGGAAAATACGATTTGCAGGATGCGTACAAGAGCATTCGGGAAAGTCTGCTTCAGGCAGGAGTGTATAATGACCACAAGACCGTTATCAAATTTGTCAATTCGGAAAATCTCACAGAGAAGAATGTAGCCGAACAGCTTAAAGGACTTGACGGTGTGGTGATATGTCCGGGATTTGGACAGAGAGGAATAGAAGGCAAGGTGATTGCCGCTCATTATACGAGAACCAACGACATTCCTACTTTCGGTATTTGTTTGGGAATGCAGATGATGGTAATAGAATTTGCTCGCAACGTTTTGGGATATAAGAATGCCAATTCACGTGAAATGGATGAGAAGACCCAATACAACGTAATTGACATCATGGAGGAACAAAAAAACATCACCAACATGGGGGGGACCATGCGCTTGGGAGCATACGAGTGCGCCTTGAAACAAAATTCAAAAACACTCAACATCTATAAACAAGAGTTCATACAAGAACGACACAGACACAGATACGAATTCAACAACGAATACGAAAAGGAATACGAAAAGAACGGTATGATGTGCGTGGGAAGAAACCCGGAATGCGAACTAATCGAAATCGTTGAAATACCATCACTGAAATGGTACATTGGAACACAATTCCACCCGGAATATCAATCAACCGTATTAAAGCCACATCCGCTTTTCCTCAATTTCATTAAGACAGCAATAGAAAACAAGAAAAACAATGGATAAAAACACTATCATTGGGTTTGTACTGATAGCTTTAGTACTTTTTGGCTTCGCATGGTGGCAGCAACCCTCTACCGAAGAACTCGAACAACAACGAATTGAACTGAAAAAGGACTCTATCGCAAACGCGAAAAAAGCACAGAAAGCCAAGAAACTCGCAACACAAAAAGCAAACAAGCAAGTAGAAACAGCTGAAGACTCCACAGGCTTGTTTCATACTGCCTTAAAAGGGTTAGCTCAAGAAATTACCTTGAGAAATAATAAGGTAGAACTGACATTCAACACTAAAGGGGGTATCGTAAAGAAAGCCGTAATAAAGAATTATGTCGGGCATAATCTGTCGGTTAAAGACGGTTCGAAAGACGTCAATGACGTTACTCTATTTAGTGGAGATGACCAAAACCTGAACTTCATGTTGCCTACAAAAGAAGACAACATAGAGACACAAAATTTATATTTTCTCCCCTCTAACGTCTCTGATTCCACACTTACACTGACCGCTGCCGATGGAAAAGGAAAAACGATTACGCTCAATTATAAACTTGAAAAGGATTACTTACTGAAACTTGATGTCCGAACTTCGGGAATGGCAGGTCTGTTCAAGCCAGGTGAAAATCAACTTCTCGTTGAATGGAACGACAAATGTAGGCAGCAGGAACGCGGATTTACATTTGAAAATCGCTATGCCACACTGACTTACAAGAAGAAAGAAGGAAGCACCGACTACTTGAGCGAAACTGCAGAGAAAGAAGAAACAGCAGAAGAAGCGCTCGACTGGGTGGCTTTCAAAAATCAATTCTTCTCAGCGGTAATCATGTCAAAGGATGGGTTTGCAAAAGGTGCAAAACTGAAGAGCATCCCTCAAGAAAAAGGTTCGCAATATTTAAAACAATATCATGCGAATATGGCTACCGCCTTTGATCCTACAGGGAATAAAACATCAGAGTTCAAACTTTATTTCGGTCCAAATGATTTCCGTTTGTTAAATAACATCGGCACAGAAAGAACCTTTGGGAAAGATATGGATATGCAACGTCTTGTATATCTTGGCTGGCCATTGTTCCGAATTATCAACCGATGGTTCACCATTTATGTATTCGATTGGCTAAGCAAAGTATTCCCAATGGGAATCGTCCTCATCCTGATAACTTTACTATTGAAAGTTATTACCTACCCAATGGTGAAAAAGAGCTACATGAGTTCGGCAAAAATGCGCGTGCTCAAGCCGAAACTCGATGAAGCAACAAAACAATACAACAAGCCTGAAGATCAAATGCAAAAGCAACAGGCGATGATGCAAATGTATTCGGAATACGGAGTCAGTCCACTATCGGGCTGCTTGCCCATGTTAATCCAAATGCCTATCTGGATTGCTATGTTCAACTTCGTACCAAACGCCATTGAACTTCGTGGCGAAAGTTTCTTGTGGATGAACGACTTAAGTACATACGACCCCATCATCAGTTGGAAGCATAATGTATGGATGATAGGCGACCATATATCACTGACGTGTATCCTATTCTGTTCGGCAAACATCCTGTATTCATGGTTCACGATGCAACAGCAAAAAGACCAAATGGTAGGACAACAAGCTGACCAAATGAAGGTAATGCAATGGATGATGTATCTCATGCCTCTCTTCTTCTTCTTCATGTTCAATGATTACTCTTCGGGGCTGAATTTCTATTACTTCGTTTCCTTATTTTTCTCTGCCGCAATCATGTGGACGTTGAGAAGAACAACAGACGACGAGAAGCTTTTGCAACTCTTGGAAGCTCGCAGGAAAGAAAACAAGAAGAATCCGAAGAAACAAAGTGGACTTGCCGCACGTATGCAGGCTTTGCAGGAAATGCAAAAGAAGCAACAGGAAGAGTTGAAAAGAAAACAAAACGAACTAAACCGAAAAAAAAGATAATAACTATGAACAAAAGCATTTCAATTGCAATCGCGGCAACATTACTTATGAACAGCGGAATTGCAAATGCCCAAGAAGTGAACATTGGGAAAAACAACATCACGCTTAGTGGTGATGTAATGACCCCGGAAACATTGTGGGCAATGGGTAGAATTGGTACAGCTCAAGCTTCTCCGGACGGAAGTAAGATAGTTTATCAAGTGGGTTACTACAGTGTAAAAGAAAACAAAGGACATCAAGTTATTTGCGTGATGGACGCAGATGGAAAGAATGTTCGCCAACTCACAACTTCTGCAAAGAGCGAGAGCAGTCCTACATGGTTGGACAATTCGACCATCGCCTATCTCCTTGATGGTCAGGTATGGACAATGGACAGCAATGGAACCAACAAGAAACAGCTTTCCAATTCCAAGACTGAGATTGAAGGCTTTCTCTTCTCTCCCGACAGACAAAAAGTGATACTCATAAAGAGTTTACCTTATTATGGTACCATCAAGAAAAACCCCACTGACTTACCAAAGGCCTCCGGAATGGTCATTACAGACATGAACTATCGCCATTGGGATCATTATGTGGAAACTATCGCACATCCTTTCTTGGCAACTATCTCCACAGTGGGTATCAGCGAAGGCACGGACATTTTGGAAGGCGAACCTTATGAGAGTCCATTGGCTCCTTTCGGTGGCATCGAACAAATAGATTGGAGCAAGGATTCAAAGTCCATAGCATACACATGCCGCAAGAAAGAGGGAGTTCAATATGCCATCTCAACCGATGCAGACATCTATCTCTACAATATTGACACGAAGAAGACTGTAAACCTTTGCAAACCGGAAGGATACGTCTCACCACAAGTAGATGCTACAAAGAGCTTGAGAAATCAATCCGTTAATCATCAAAGCGGAGACATGAATGTTGGTTACGATGTTAATCCCAAGTTCTCACCCGATGGAAAACACATCGCATGGCAGAGTATGAAAAACGATGGCTATGAGAGTGATAGAAACCGACTTTGCGTTTATGAATTGGCAACCGGCAAGAAGACTTACGTTACTGAAGCATTCGACTCTAACGTAGATGACTATGTATGGGCTCCGAACTCTAAAGAACTGTATTTCATTGGTTGTTGGCACGCGACCATTAATGCTTACCGTACCAACTTAAAAGGAGAGGTAAAGCAGCTTACCGATGGAAAACACAACTATGTTTCCATTTCTCTTCTTGGTAATTCAGGAAAGAAACTACTCGGACTGCGCCAAAGCATGTCGCAAGCTAACGAAATCTTTGCCATTACACCGGCAAAGAAAGAGAAAGCAAGCCAACAAACACAACTCAGTTTTGAAAACAAACACATCTATGATCAGCTTGCTTTGGGCAATGTTACCGACCGTTGGGTAAAAACTACCGATGGAAAAGACATGCAAGTATGGATTATCACTCCACCGCACTTTGATCCTTCTAAGAAATATCCCACATTATTATATTGTGAAGGAGGTCCACAGAGTCCGGTATCACAATTTTGGAGCTATCGTTGGAACTTCCAAATCATGGCAGCTCATGGCTATGTCATCGTTGCCCCCAACCGTCGTGGGCTTCCCGGCTACGGCAGTGAGTGGAACGAAGAAATTAGTCGAGATTGGACCGGTCAGTGTATGAAAGACTATCTCTCTGCCATTGATGATGCGGCAACCAACCTTCCCTTTGTTGATAAAGAAAGATTGGGCGCGGTAGGTGCTTCTTTTGGAGGGTTCTCCGTATACTATTTGGCCGGACATCACAACAAACGTTTCAAGTGTTTCATTTCTCACGATGGTGCTTTCAATCTTCAGGCAATGTACACCGAGACAGAAGAGGCATGGTTTAGCAATTGGGAATATGATGATGCTTATTGGAACACTGACCAGACGGAAGCCGCTAAGAAAACTTATGCCAACAGTCCGCACTTGAATATTGACAAATGGGACACCCCTATTCTTTGCATTCATGGAGAAAAGGATTACAGAATCAACGCCACACAAGGCATGAGCGCGTTCAACGCAGCCAGAATGAAAGGCATTCCGGCAGAACTGCTACTCTTCCCCGATGAAAATCACTGGGTATTAAAACCACAAAATGGTATTCTTTGGCAACGCACATTCTTCAACTGGCTGGATCGCTGGCTAAAAAAATAATAGTAGATAAGCATTGAGGCTTCAGCCTCAATGCTTATCATCAAAAATTTGAAAACATTTAATTTACCTAACTTCATTATGACTGAACAAATCAAAACATTAAGAGATTCGGCAGCAATGCGTTGGACAGCTCTTCTGCTCCTTTCCTTCGCTATGTTTTGCGCCTACATCTTCGTTGACATTCTCTCCCCCATCAAAGACCTGATGCTCGAACAGAGAGGATGGGATTCTACGGCATTTGGCACCATGCAGGGTTCCGAAACCTTCCTCAACGTATGGATTTTCTTCCTCATTTTTGCCGGTATCATCCTTGATAAAATGGGAGTTCGCTTCACCGCCGTGTTGTCCGGATGCGTGATGCTTACCGGAGCTTTAATCAAGTATTATGCCATTAGCGAGACATTCATCGGTTCCGGAATAGCAAACTGGTTCACGGAAAATCTCAACTACATCCCGGGCTTCGATGAAATGGGTGTATCACCATTCTACGCCGGAATGCCTGCATCTGCTAAAGTGGCTGCCATTGGTTTCATGATTTTCGGTTGTGGAACCGAGATGGCAGGTATCATGGTTTCGCGTGGTATCGTAAAATGGTTCAAAGGACGCGAAATGGCATTGGCAATGGGTTCCGAAATGGCTTTTGCACGTTTGGGAGTTGCCACTTGCATGATTTTCTCGCCTTTCTTTGCCAAGTTTGGTGGACACATCGACGTATCGCGCTCAGTAGCATTTGGCGTGGTGCTCATCTGCATTGCCCTGATGATGTTTGTGGTTTACTTCTTCATGGATAAGAAGCTCGATTCTCAGACCGGTGAAGCGGAAGAGAAGGATGACCCATTCAAGATCAGCGACCTCGGACAAATTCTCACCAGTATGGGTTTCTGGTTGGTAGCCTTACTCTGCGTGCTCTATTATTCCGCTATTTTCCCATTCCAGAAATACGCGGTAAACATGCTTCAGTGCAATCTTACGTTCAAAGACATTCCTGCTGACTCGTTTTGGGCTTCTCCCAGTGTTACTTTCACTCAATATTTCATCATGCTGATAGTAGCCGGAACAGCTTTCGGCTTCAACTTCATGAAGAAGAAGAGCTTAAAGTACACGCTGATGGTCATCTCCGTGATATCCCTCATAGCTTATTGCTACATGGGATATATGCGCCAGTCCGCCGAATCCATCTTTGCCGTATTCCCACTCTTGGCAGTAGGCATCACTCCAATCCTTGGCAACTACGTTGACCATAAGGGCAAGGCAGCTTCCATGCTCATCTTGGGTTCCATCCTTTTGATCGCCTGCCACCTCACCTTTGCTTTTGTACTTCCAATATTCAAGTCAAGTCAGGTAGGTGGAGTCGTAGTGGCTTATCTCACTATCCTTGTATTGGGAGCATCCTTCTCGTTAGTGCCCGCATCCTTGTGGCCAAGTGTCCCCAAACTGGTCGATGCAAAAATCATCGGTTCTGCTTATGCCCTGATTTTTTGGATACAGAACATCGGACTATGGCTCTTCCCAATGATTATTGGCAAGGTGCTTGACGCGACGAATGTAGGTATCAAAGACCCAACGAAATACGATTATACCTATCCGTTGCTGATGCTGGCAGGCTTGGGTGTCGTAGCCTTGTTCATCGGACTGATACTTAAGATTGTGGATAAGAAGAAACATCTCGGACTTGAAGAGCCGAACATTGCCGCATAAAAAAAGAATAAGACATAAGTTCGCTGACAGTTAGTTTAGTCTGTGAACAGACACTTCATAAGAGGAAATGCAGGAAGCGTTTCCTCTTTTTTATTGTAGGTAGGTGATATTAAGTATTACCCCGATTAAACCCAAATCGATCATTAGGATTTCCCGGCATTGTATGGCTGTGAGAAATCCTTTATCTTTTCCAATGGTGTCCTGAATGATTTTGTGGAAGCCCCATGCAAGGTTGCATCAAATCATGAGACTTAGTGTGTATTGTTCCAATGTCGGATAGCACCAATCTTCTCATGTCGTCATTCGTATTCAGGTGATGGCAAACAAACGCTTGATAGTGAACATTCGACCCGACCATCACCACGAAATTATATTACAAAAACAGAGATAGAGATACGCTTCGTAAACTATTGATAATCAAGATGATATTAATCGCGATTTAAAAGCTTAGCTTTTGCACTCCAATTCATGACCTTTTGCATTGCAAAAGCTTACCTTTTACGGAGCAAAAGCTAAGTTTTGGATAGATGAATGAAGAAAATTTAGGACGTTATTGAACTTTTCTCATATAAGATGAGAAGGATTTTCGCGTTTTCAATGACTTGGTTAAATATAGAGTATGCTTGGTTTTTGTTA
This sequence comes from Prevotella rectalis, assembly GCF_900607215.1. Taxonomy (NCBI): domain Bacteria; kingdom Pseudomonadati; phylum Bacteroidota; class Bacteroidia; order Bacteroidales; family Prevotellaceae; genus Prevotella; species Prevotella rectalis. Next base: position 267,183 of record NZ_LR027820.1, on the reverse strand, counting down.
AGCCGTTTGTGCATAGAGAGTGTGGTTATCAACATATATCATTTAGTCATTATTCAGGGGGTGAAGAACCACTTTCTACCAATTTTCGAAGAGTTCCAAACCAAGTTTTATGCCGAAGCCTTCGAAATGTTTTGGAGAGAAGCCCGTAAAAATTCCCATCGAAAATACGCGAGTGGTAAAACCATAGCCTATTTCTGTGTAAGGCGATAGCTTTTGTATGCCCAAACTACTGGCATACAGACGTTCTTTTTCAATGATTCTACCGAAGTAGGGCATCCACGTGAGTAGAAGCAATGGACTTTCGTAGGTTAAGTTGAAGCGCATGTAAAAGTCGGAAGCGTTGTACCAGTTAGGATTCAACAATTCGAACTCTCCCGACCAATCGTCATACCATCCGTGAGGAATGTAATTTTCTTTAAAATTGGAATAGTCGAGGAATTGTGTTTCTCCGCGTTTATCAAGATAGAAGCCCAATCCTCCACGTAGCGATAAGGAGCGCAGGCAGGGGAGGTGATGAATATATTGGCCGTCGAACTCCATTTTGTCGTAACGAAAGTTGCCTCCAAATATTTTCATGGCGTGTTCGTATTGAGAAGTAAAGACAAGGGGATAATCGTTGGTCAGCGGATACCATGAAACGGAAATGAATGGTGCGAACGATTTGTAGTTTGAAGTTCTTCCGGCTCGTTTAAATCCTTCTTTATCAACTGCCGAGCGTCGATGGATAATAAACCCCGACTTCATTCCCAAACGTTTGTTTATGATATCGTAGTTGAATGCCACCTTTGATTTTAAGTCCTTGAAATAGTCAAGGTTCATGGCATCCCAATTGATGGAATCGATGTTATCCACCTGTTTCACTTCATCTAACACTCTCGAATCCACTATCCTGTTGCCATTGGAAAACTCAAGTTCCACATAACCATTTCTTCGTTTATTGAAATTGTATCTTGAGGTGAATGTATAGAACAGTTTGCTTTCCCTAAAGGCATATCCCAATTTTACGCGACCGGAGAAATTGCTGTTGTTCGTCAGGTCATAACCACCCCTGAGGTCGAATTTATAGGTCAAGCCCTTTCTGTGATTATATCCCAAATACAAGGGATTCAAAAGTGGATTAATTCTAATCTTTCCTCTTTTGTCCACCGTACTTACATGAATTTTATGGAGCATGTTCTCGCCAAGGATGTTCCATAAGAAATTATTGCTGTCCGGTAAAACTTTTTTGGGGCTATCTGTGTTAGTTAAAATAGACTTAAACTTATTATTTCTTAGAATTATCGGTTATTTTAGGTCTTTTCTTGTCAAAATAAGTGCATTTTATAATGCTTACAGTTTGAAACTGAAAACCAAGCCCCAGGATGAGTAAAACGGCTGCAATACCGATGGATAAAGAGATACAGAGCTTTCAGTTAATTTTTACCGGACAGCAATAATAAGAAATATTTTATCCCTTTTCTCTTTTTCTTTGTTTTCGCAAGAGTATTCTTACTTTTGCTATTAATAGAATCGTATTCTGCCATTGTGGCAAGTTCCGTCATATTCAGTTTTATGGGACGCAAGCTGTTCATCAACTCTCTGTCTTCCGAGTTTTGTATTGTATCCGGCAAGGTAACCGGCAAATTGTAGTATGCATCGAAGGTGGCATGTAGGTGATTGCCGAAACTCTTGATGGATGAGAAGATGTGGCAGTTCGATGGATATAAGGTTTGGATGCCCTTTTCTCCCATCTTTCCTGAAACGGAGAAACGCACCATGTCGTATTCTCCCTCAAATTGAAAACTGATGATCCGACCCGTTATGCGGTTCACATTCAGCAATCCGTTTCTCAGCAATTGCGTGTTCTGAAGTTTGCTCTTAAAAGTAATGATGGCAAGACTGTCATTTATCATTTCTGTCTTGTAGCGGTAATATTTCCGGTTGGAGTTTCTGACGGGAGAGAGGATTCCATTCTTGAAAAGCTGGGTCTGATAAAGTTGCGGACTCAAATATTCCACAACATTGTTGAGTGTCTTGTGTCTGTGATAAATTGTGCTTATCAAGATGTTTTGAATAGTTTTTACGTTTTTCCTGTCATGAAATATCTGTTTGCTGTAACTTTCAAAGAAGAATTCTCTTTTCCCATCTCGCAACAGATAAAACATAGTGGGTATGGCGGCGAGCGTAAAGTTTCGACGTAGTATTTTTATATGCCCCTTCAAGTAGGTATTGCTCACAAGAGAGTCAGGGAAATCGCTAAGATAAGGTTCGGCATAATTCATCACCCGGCGCAACAACTGTCGATCGTAATCCCTCGCTCCCGCCGTCTGTACCGCGAAGAGAATCACTATCAGCATGAACGTAACCCGCTTGAGCTGCATGTTTTGTGAAAACCCTTTATTCATTTAGCAAACAAAAATACAAAATATTTTTTATTGATAGCGGTTTTTATGGGAAATGTAACAATAATTGCCCTTTGTTTTAGGTTTAGTAAAAAAAAGTTATATAGTTTGTGTGTGCGGTTGGAAAAACGTATCTTTGCAAGTGTAGCATTATTTTTAATTTCATAAGAACGTGAAGAATCTATATATAATTGTTTTATTTTCGCTCCTGCCTTTTGCTTCCATGGCTCAAGATATAGTGATTGGCTCCGTGGAATTGAAAGATGGGGGGAAATATCATGGTCAGCTATTTAGAGGAAAGCCCAATGGTAAGGGGAAAACCGTCTATAGAAATGGAGATGTTTACGAGGGAGAATACCAAAGAGGAAAACGACACGGAACCGGCACCTATACTTTCTCTGACGGAGAGAAGTATTCCGGGCAGTGGTTTCAAGACCAACAACATGGTCAGGGCGTTTTTACTTTTAAGAACGGCAATAAATATGACGGATTGTGGTACAAGGATTATCAGCATGGTCGGGGAAAGATGTACTATTACAACGGTGATGTCTATGATGGTGATTGGACGTTTGACAAGCGCGATGGGATGGGCAGGTACACCTTTGCCAATGGAGCGTATTATGACGGACAATGGAAGAATGATGTTAAAAGCGGACATGGGAAATTCTTTTGGCCTGATGGCTCTACGTTCACGGGGGATTGGATAAATAACGTGAAGGAGGGTAAAGGCATTTACCTTTATGCTGATGGTGATGAATACAATGGAAATTGGAAAAACGACCTGCAAAACGGTACGGGGATTTATAAGTTCAACAATGGAGACCGTTATGAGGGAGATTACTTGGATGGAGAACGCACCGGAGAAGGTATCATAAAATATAAGAACGGAGATTATTATGCCGGGCACTTCCTAAAAGGTTATAGGTCGGGACAGGGTACCATGTCTTGGAGAAATGGAGATGTATATACAGGAAACTGGGCCAATGATTTGCAAAATGGACAAGGCACATTGACAAAGAAAAACAAAGATGTGATAGAGGGACAGTTTCGCAATGGAAAAGTGGATGGGTTGGTTATTATACATTTCTCGGATGGCAGTAAATTTAAAGGAACCTATAGAGATGGGAAACGCATTGGCAGTGCCATTGAGATAAACGCAGAGGGTAAACGCTTCGAGGGCTTCTATAAAGATGACAAACGAGACGGTAAATTTATCGAGCGAGACAGAAATGGCAGGATAACCGCTGAAGGCTATTATGAGAACGGTTACAGACACAATAATTAACGCAAATGTTCCACTAACATATTATTTCCCATGCGAATGAAAAAAGTCAAGAACATATCAGCACAGAATAAAAATTTTCAGAAAGCTCGACAAGAGAATAACAAAGGTTTAATGGGGATTGTACAGAATGATCCTTATCTGCAACCTTTCAATGAAGCAATTAAAGGAAGACACGACCACGTTTCTTGGATGCTGAATCGCATTACAGAAAATGGGAAACTATCGCTCTCTGATTTCGCAAACGGTTATAATTATTTTGGCTTACACCAAACCATTGATGGGTGGGTATTTAGGGAGTGGGCTCCCAATGCCACCGACATTTTTCTCATTGGCGACTTTAATGATTGGAAAATCAATGAGGAATACCGCTGTAAAAAAATTGAAGGTACGCAGAATTGGGAACTTAAACTTGCCCCCGAAAAGATGTCTCACGGCAATTTGTATAAGATGTATGTGCGGTGGAACGGAGGAGAGGGAGAAAGAATTCCGGCATGGACTCAAAGAGTGGTGCAAGACAACAGAACAAAGATTTTCTCGGCGCAGGTGTGGTGTCCTGCCACTCCATACATTTGGAAGAACAAGAAGTTCCGACCGGAAACATCACCTTTGCTCATCTACGAATGTCATATCGGAATGTCGCAAGACGCCGAGAAAGTGGGAACCTATACAGAGTTTAAAAGCAATGTATTGCCCCGGATAGCAAAAGCCGGCTATAATGCCATTCAAATCATGGCAATACAAGAACATCCCTATTATGGAAGTTTTGGTTATCATGTGAGTTCTTTCTTCGCCGCCAGTTCCCGATTTGGAACTCCTGAAGAACTGAAGTCCTTGATAGATAAGGCTCACTCCTTGGGTATTGCCGTGATAATGGATATTGTCCATTCTCACGCAGTGAAGAACGAGGTGGAAGGTCTTGCCAATCTTGCCGGAGATCCGAACCAATATTTTTATCCGGGCGACCGACGCGAGCATCCGGCTTGGGATTCGCTGTGCTTTGATTACGGCAAGGACAATGTGTTACACTTCTTGCTATCCAATTGTAAATATTGGCTGGAGGAATATCATTTCGATGGCTTTCGCTTCGATGGCGTAACTTCAATGCTTTATTACAGCCACGGATTGGGAGAGACCTTTACCGGGTATGCAGACTATTTCAATGGTCATCAAGACGACAATGCCATCTGTTATCTGACGTTGGCAAATCTTCTCATTCATGAAGTGAATACAAGAGCCATAACCATCGCCGAAGAGGTTTCGGGTATGCCCGGATTGTCTGTACGGTATGCTGATGGTGGCTTTGGCTTCGATTATCGTATGGCAATGAATATTCCCGATTATTGGATAAAGACCATTAAGGAACTACCTGACGATAAGTGGAAGCCCTCTTCCATATTTTGGGAAATCACAAATCGACGTTCGGATGAGAAAACGATAGCTTATTGCGAATCGCATGATCAAGCATTGGTGGGCGATAAAACAATTATTTTCCGTTTGATAGATGCCGATATGTATTGGCATTTCAAGAAAGGAGACGAAACCGATATCGTTCGACGTGGCATTGCATTGCATAAGATGATACGACTTGCCACTGCTTCAACGATGAACGGCGGTTACCTTAACTTCATGGGCAATGAATTTGGGCATCCGGAATGGATTGATTTCCCCCGAGAGGGGAACGATTGGAGCCACAAATATGCTCGGAGACAGTGGAATTTGGTGGACAATAAAGAATTGTGCTATCATTATTTAGGGGATTTCGACAAAGATATGCTTCGAGTTATCAAGAGCCGGGAAAAATTTAATGAAACACCGGTAAAGGAAATATGGCACGATGACACCGATCAGATATTGGCTTATTGCAGAGGCGATTTACTATTTGTTTTCAACTTCTCCCCTTCCCATTCTTATCCCGATTATGGTTTTTTGGTGACTGAGGGAACATATCAGGTTGTTCTCAATACAGATAGCACATTGTATGGCGGATTTGGCTTTGCCGATGATAGCATGAAGCATATTACCAACGCGGATTCTCTGTATGCTCATCAACACAAAGGTTGGTTGAAGCTTTACATACCGGCACGCAGTGCAGTAGTACTTCGGAGAATGGTTTAATATTCCAATTAGCATGAATAACAGGCTTTTACGTATCATCGGTGGAACAATCTTCTGCGTCTTCAGCTTTTGTTACCTTTTCTTTTATCAAGGTGATGTCATGCGAATTACCCAGCACATTGTTTCAGGCGGACAAACCTCCTATTCGCCATGGTTGGGAGCCGTATTGATTACACTTGCTCTCCTTTTCTTGGCAATGGGAGTAAGGTTGCTGTTCAGTCTGAAGAAGTTGTCGGCTTTGGCTTATTTTCCTTCTGCCCTATTGCTTGCCTTAATCACTGACATAGATTCTCGTGCCACAACTCTTTTTCTACCAAACACACCATTATGGGTATTTATTGTTCTATTGATATTATTTATTCCGTTGATCATCTTCATAAGCAAACGTGAATCTCAATATTCATCTAACTATCTTTTCTTGCGCCAATTGTGGATGAACTTAGGAGTCCTGACCTTGCTGTTCCTATTAGTTTGCATCATGAGCAACCACGATAAGGGCTTCCATGATCGTGCGAAGATAGAAGCATTAATCAACGAGGGGAACTTCACAGCCGCATTGCAGGCTGCCAAAAGAATGGAAACGGCAGATTCTGTCAGTACCATGCTTATTTTATATTCCAATGCACGTCTGGGAACTCTTGCGGATAGTTTGTTTGAATATCCGCTGATGGGTGGTTCAAAGGTGCTGCAACCCGGGCGGATACACTCGCTTATGCAACCTGACAGCGTAATAAACAAGACTACACGGAGGTCTGCCAACTATCATTTAGCCGGTTTCCTCTTGGACAAGGACTTGCGAAACTTTGTAAAATATCTATCGCTCTATTATCCCACAGACAGCCTCCTGCCTCGATATTACCAAGAAGCGAAAGATATTTATCTTCATGGAGCCAACAAGAGCCAAGCCCAGAAAGGAAGTTACACTTACTATTATCTGCATTCTCCTCAATAAAAAAATTATTGCCGCTCTACTTAATCGACTCTTGTCGTTCTACTTAATCGACTCTTGCCGTTCTACTTAATCGACTTTTGCCGTTCTATCTAATCGACTCTTGCCGTTCTATCTAATCGACTACTGCCGTTCTATCTAATCGACTCTTGCCGTTCTATCTAATCGACTCTTGCCGTTCTATCTAATCCCCTTTGGTCGATTGGGTATTATTGCTGTCCGCAAAAAAAAATAAATTCCCCATAAAGCCATTCATGAATGCTTATGGGGAATTTGCATCTTTAGATGTTTATTGCACTTATCCGCAGCAGAACAAGATGATGAGTTGCGCCGCGAGGATTCTCAAGAACATGCTTAAGGGATAAACGGTGGAATAGCCGATTGCCGGTGCTTCACCGTTACATACAGAGTTGGCATAGGCAAGTGCGGGAGGGTCGGTGTATGTTCCCGCCAACATACCCATGATAGTAAAGTAGTTGAACTTGTATTTTAAGCGCGCAATGGATCCGATAATGAGTATCGGGATAATGGTAATCAGAAATCCGGTGTAAACATATTTCAGTCCGTCTCCCTGAACAACCGTTTCCCAGAAGCCATTGCCGGCCTTTATACCAACCGATGCAAGGAAAAGCGCAAGACCGAATTCACGGAGCATCATGTTTGCTGATGTCGTGGTATAGGTTACCAAGTGCATTCTATAACCAAATCTTCCCAAGAGAATAGCGATAATCAGAGGTCCGCCGGCTAAACCCAATTTCAAAGGAACGGGCATTCCGGGGACTGCCAATGGCAGGCTTCCGAATAATATACCTACCACGATTCCCACAAAGATGGTGGCAATATTGGGAGCATTCAATCGTTTCTGCGAGTTACCCATCATATCGGCAACACGTTCAACGTTTTCCTCCGGACCCACTACCATGATTTTATCTCCTACGTGGAAGTGGTGATTTCTTGAAGCAAAAAGATCCATTCCCTGTCGGCTGATACGCGTAACATTAACACCATAAACAGAGCTAAAGTGCATCTTGCCCAGTGTCTTACCGTTCATGGAACTGTTTGTTACGATAATTCTGCGGCTTACCATTGGCTGCTTCTGATCTTCCTCATGCCAGTTCGCATCAATTTGTGGCCCAATGAAAGCAGTAATGGCAGGAACATCAGCCTCAGCGCAAACTATCAATATCTCATCGCCCACCTCAAAGACGGTATCGCGCTTGGGAAGCGAAACAAGCCCATTGTGCATGATACGTGTACATACAATCTCACCTTTCAGGAAACTTGATATTTCTTCCAAAGTTCTTCCGGCAAGATAGGCATTATCCACCCTTAAATACATGGGATGGGGCTTTGCGTGTGGGTTTTCAGCTTCTTCACTTTCAAGTTTTTCATTTTCTTCTTCCAAGTTCACCTTACATATATATCTCACGGCGATGGTAGCTCCAATGATACCGACCACACCCAATGGATAGGCACACGCATAACCGGACGCGATGTCAAAGTTCGTCCCGTTGGCGAATACGCTCGACAATGCCTCTTTGGCGGCTCCAAGTCCGGGAGTGTTGGTTACGGCACCATACATCGTACCCACCATCATGGGAAGATTGGATGGATTGTTGGTGTCGAAAAAGATGTAATAACAAGCAAACATCACCAAGATGTTCAAGCCTATGGCCAAACACGACAGCATGTTTAATTTCAACCCTCCTTTACCAAAACTCTCAAAAAATCCCGGTCCTACTTGCAAACCTATCATGAATACAAAGAGGATTAAACCGAAATCCTGAAGGAATGTAAGGGTGGATACCGGGCCGGTGAAACCTACGTGCCCCGCAAGGATGCCTACAAATAGAATAAAAGTAACGCCAAGTGATATGCCTCCGATTTTGATTTTTCCCAAATAAACGCCGAAAGCAATCACCAAGGAATAGAGTAGCACGATATGAGCTACACTCTCCTGATTTGTAAATAAATTTATTAACCAGTCCATAAGTGTATTTTTAGCGAGCACAAAGGTATGTATTTTCTTGCACATTTGCTAACTTTTGTGTCATTAATTCATTCGTAATGGAAATATCCCCCTATTTTCAAGACAAAAGATTGATTTTCGTTTTATCGCATTCCTTTTTTCTCAACAATTCGTTGTAATCAAACTTTTTATTTAATTTTGCACTGTGATGAAGTATAGTGTTAAATGTAACAACTGCAATGAAGTGTTCATGGCAGAAACAGATAAATATGGGCAACAAAAATATCGCTGTCCGTATTGCGGTAACGTCGTAACTTGTCAATTCAATGAGCCGGAAGTTTTCCGAACCAAAGCACGTTCAATCATCCCCATCATTGATGCAGATGAGGTCGCCCCGACAGAAAGACAAATACCGGTTGCGACAACCGTGCTCTCCCACTCATCTTCCGCACAGGCTACAGGCGATGAGAGAGATGCCGATCATTCTACCGATTCAATAAGCCGGCATCGGGACGTGACCGAAAAGATACCCATGTTTTTTAATCATTCCACTTCTCGCCTGAAGCGTTTCCAAGATAAATATGCTGATGGTGATTTGTGGATTTTCTTTGGTTTCAGTTTCTTATTCGTCTTATTGGTCATTCTTAGTTTGTTTGTCATGTCGCAAGTGGTAAGTGGATTAGTGGACGGACAATCTTGGTTGTTTGAGAAATACATCAAGCTTAGAAATATGCTGTAAACCGATTTCTTTTCCATACCCTACACCCGATGCTTGCGATTCTTACAGATAAGTAGGTGTTCAAAAATAATTGCCACAATATTTTCGTTTAATTTTGAACACCTACTTAACTTTTTCTTCTTACTTGTCGTAATGCCGATGTCCCCATTTCATGCTCAACTTCATTCCAAGCAGAGAACAATTCCAAAAGCTAAGCGATTGCTTTCCAAAAGCTTAGCTTTTGGGATGTAAAAGCTTAGCTTTTGGAACGCGAAAGCTAAGCTTTGTCTTTTCCTGAATTCACTTGTCAGATCTGACGATGTATTTCTGTTTTACTTGTCAAATATTTTCTTGTTTACTGAATGACTTGACATTAACATTATATAGGTTAAATTTGAAGTCTGTGCACTTGTATAAAAGAAGATGGACAACACCTAAGTTCCGTCATATTTTCGGCAAGGTCTTAGGGGGCTCGATGCCCCCTGGGACCTTTGGTGAAGATGGCATAAGACCGTCGTTCGCCATATTTTCGGCGTTCCAAAGATACTTTATATTTTTCTTTTTTGCAAGCATTTATCTCTTTTTCCAAAGATTTCTCCCGGGCTGTTCGCCTCTATAGACATCCATCGGACATTTCATTCCTATGCTCATATGCGGTCGTCTGTAGTTGTAGAAGGCTATTGCCTTGGAGATTTCCATGTTGGCCTGGTCATAATCTCGGTACATCTCCTGCTGGTAAATCCACTCAACCTTAAAGGTTCCATTCGTCCTTTCCGCCACAGGATTGTCCGTAGGATTGTACCGTTCTGTCATACTAACCCTGATATGGTGGCACATAAGAGTTTCAACATATAGGTGGCAGGCGTATTGCGAACCTCTGTCAGAGTGGTGTATCGTTCCGCAGAGGTTGCCTCCTCCGGCTGCCTTAACTGCCATTAGCAATGCCTCCTTCGTATTTATAGCCTCCATGGTTTCGGATAAGCACCAGCCTATGACAGCATGTGAGTAAACATCTGTAATGAGATGGAGGTACAGGACGTTGCCGTAAATCCAAACGTAGGTTATGTCGGCTGCCCAAATGTGGTTAGCATACATTGCCGTAACACCTTGTACAAGATTAGGATACTTCCTATAAGGATGATTGGAGTCCGTTGTACGTCTTCGCTTGTTCTTGGGAAGCATAAGTCCTTCTGAAGCAAGTAGTTTTAAGAAGGAGTCGCGACCATGAGTAACATCTTCACCTAGCTCCGACTTGAGGAGGACGTGCAGTTTCACACCGCCTATCCCGGGACAGCAGGCACGATAGTAGAGTACATTGTCAACTATCAGTTTACGCCTTTGCCGCTCAGAAATCACAAGCTTGCTGCTTGCGTAATACCACTGGCGTTTCTTGCCAAACAGCCCACAGAGGAATTCCACGGATACACCGGGAAACTCCTCACGCAGCGCCGTTACTGTTTGGCACCATCTTTTTTTAAGATGCTGATACCCTCCTCGGATTCGGCTATCTCTATGAGTTTCTCATAGGCACGGCTGCGCATCTTCTCCAAAGACAATGCGTGTTGGAGGTTCACTATCTTCTGGCGCAATATCTCATTGTCTGTCAAATTCGTTTCTTTATGAGCCATACGATACCTCT
>NZ_LR027820.1:243741-256116 GCF_900607215.1 Prevotella rectalis | reverse complement strand
CGCTTGAGAAGAACCGCTAGAATAATAATCAATTAACACTTGCAGCTTGAACGAATACGAAAATTCGCGCGGGGTTTTACGTTTTGTCATAATTTCTTACTTTTTTTATAGTCAGAATTGTGACAAGCTAAATCCGTATAAGACACTTTTAAAAATCGATTTGTAAGTAATTGATTATCAGCACTTACTATCGCAACAAAAAAAGCAGTACGTACCTTTATTATTCTCAATATTAATCTCATTTTTTGTGTTCGCAACGGTTAAATAATAAAGGGGCTCAAAAAGCTATTTGAAAAATCGCATAAAACCTGATAATTTGGTATTTGACAAAAATAAATCCATCAATAATATATTTATATCTTCATTAAAAAATAATGAATTATCCTTATTTCAATCCCCATATTCTTGCAACATTTTTACGTGGAAGACTTTCTATTCGATTTTCAATTTCATCGGGAAGATTACAGAAAAAGTCTATTCCGGTAAGCTCTTCTAATTCATCGATGTTACGAACGTAAGACGCGGTAAGATTGCCATCATTTGCTTTGTGTTCGAACCAAAGTCCAATCGCCATATATGAATTCCCTTTCTTGGCAAGAATAGCCATATAAAAATATTTTGGGACAATGAGACCGTTATTTAATTTTTGCATAATCAGGTTTTCACGATCTATTGTTCCACCTTTGACAACATAAAGGGTATCTCGAAAGCCATCGTTATTCTTACTTCTCAACCAGCTTTCAGCTTTTTCCCAAATTCCGGCGTTGAAACTATTCCATTGGGGTTGCATGTTTGTTAAATAAAACGTCTGAATATTGGCTTCTTTGGAACATAGGCGGTCGGCAGACGGACAAATATGTCCATGATCAAATCCGGAACGCCAATATGGATCTGATGAAAATGCGTTATGCGCGTCCAATAGTGGGTCTTGTGGATATTGCAGTTCTCCGATATTTGTATTAGGTTTGTATCTGTTGGTATTTTGAATACTGTTATTTGCATACATTTGGTAGCAGCTCCATCGTTGTGATTTCTTCTGAATATCCCATTCCGTGCTATAGTTTACTCCATATTCATAATGGGTCTTCTTTTGTTTGTTGTCATAAGCAAGTTGGGCTTCATGAACAAGAATTATGTTGTTATCTCCCTTTACACGCGGAAATTCCAACCTATGTGTATAAAGGTTTTTATTCTCTAAGTTTGAATTGGAATTGTTTTGCGCTATTACCCCATCGTCTCCATCGATTGGTGATTTACTTCCACTACATGAATAGAATGTTGTAAAGAAAATAAAATAGGAGAATAATGCCAAGTTATATAATTTACTTCTTTTCATGATGCTATTGGTATCTGAATGATTTTAAAACTTGTTGCCTGCAAACAGAGGAACATTCTAAAATGATAAAGTGCGGTTAAGCGCATATGCAACTACGCTTGACCGCACTTTGTACCATCTGGTGTTATATGGTCTTATTTCTTCAACTTACCATAACGATTCATGAAGCGGTCAACGCGACCGGCTGTATCCACAAGTTTACTCTTTCCGGTATAGAACGGATGAGAGGTACTTGAGATTTCAATTTTTACCACTGGGTAAGTTTCACCTTCAAATTCTACTGTATCTGTTGATTTGCAAGTAGATCTTGAAAGGAACATATCGCCGTTGGACATATCCTTGAATACGACGGGGCGATAGTTTTCTGGATGAATACCTTTTTTCATTTTGTAATAATATAGTTTGTTAATAATAAAATATCTTCTATCAAGGGCTTGTCTTGTGTTCTTTGCTTAACACTTTAAGACAACTCAACAAGGTGCAAAATTACGAATAATTCCGCACCCTGCCAAATGTTTAGACAAGTTTTTTATTTTACGACGACATTCTTTATTTCCCAAGTGCCGGCAGCTTCCGCCGAACTGTTGTATTCAAAGGCGATAAATACTTGCGTCTTTCCTGCAAAAGGAGTCATGTCGCAAGTGGCATCCACAAAAGTCCAATCAGTTCCGGACGGCATACCAGTGATATTAAGTGCTGTCCATTTCTTGCCATCTGTAGAAGCGAACACCTTACAACCCTCTGTAACTGGCATTGCCTTGAAGAAATTAGCTGCATGTTGGAATGACAATGTTGCCTTAGTCAAGCCTTGCAAGCTGAAAGAAGGCGAAACAATTCTACTTTGTGTTTCATAGCTATTTGGTTTTTTAAACCCGGTAGCCTTCATCTGCTTATACTTCGCATCATGATACCAAACAAATTCAAGATCGCTTGGAAGAGGTTTGACATTTACTATCGTGAAGCCTCCCATATTCTCTGCAAAAGTAGCCTCTAATCCGACATTGGGTGCCGCGCCTTCTGAAATAGAGATGAGCTTGTTTTCTTTATCCATTTCATAGATGGTTTCACCATTTTTGTTGGTAAATGCTTTCAAAATGCCTTTTACTACAACTGTTTGTCCAGCTTTCAAATCATCTATGGATTTGAAATCAGCACCATTTAGCCCTTTCCCGGAATAAATTTGGAGAGCTTTGTCAGTCCCATTGTCAGAGATATAATAAGAGATGCTCTTGTATTTTTCGTTGTAGATGAATACTTCGGAAATGATACCTTTCACATAAGCCTCTCCATTTAAGGCTTTCCCATCATTGTCTTTTATCTTTTGAATGGCTTGCGCAACAGTGAATGCAGTTGCTTCCGTGTTAAGGTCTGTTGCCGGTGTTGGTTCATTGGTCTTTCCGTTCAAAGAGTAGATGTAATTCCCTTGCGCAAACTCCTTTGTTCCGTTAAAGTTGATAAGTTTTCCGCAAATTACGACTTTGTCTCCTTTCTTGATTAGATCTTTTGAAGTGAACTTCTTATTCCCCAACGCATAACCGCGATAAACCAAGAACTGATTGGTGATTGAGCCATCATCTGAAATATAATAAGTGGCATTTCCAAAGGTTGCGTCATCTATTTCTTTTATATTACTGATGACACCTTTAACGTAAACAATCTTGTCAAGGTCTTTACCTGCGGTGATAAAATTTTGGGCCGCTGCAATGTTGAATGGGTCTTCCATTGTTCCTGTTCCTTTAGCTTCCGCTTGCGGTGTGTCAGTGGAACCTCCATTTTCCTCAAACGTCATGTCGTAAGGCATTGGTACATCTTCGCAACTTGTAAAGGCGAAAGCTGTTGCCATTACCATAATTGAATAAATTAGCTTCTTCATATTATTGTATTTTTATTATCGTTGATATTTATTTTACTACTAAATTCTTAATTTCCCACGTTGCCGCACCGGTTGAACTACTATTATAGAAAAACGCGATATAGATTTTCTTTCCACAATAGGGAGTTAAATCTGTTTTTGCGCTAACAAAATCCCAATAATCACCCGTTGGTTTAACATCAATCTTGAGAGTATTCCAGTTAGTCTTATCAGTTGAAACTTGTACTTGCAGCTCTTTGTCAAAATCAGAAAAGAATTTTGCCGCGTGATCAAATGAGAGAGTTGCGTGTTTTGCTGTCGCGAGATCAATTTGCGGAGTGATAGCACGTGCATGCGTCTCGTAGTTGGTACCACCTACGTATGCGGAAGCTTTCATCCCATAAGCAGGAGATGCCCATCTCCATACATAGCTGAGTTCTGCCGGAAGTTCTCCTTGTTCGTAAGTCCAATCCGCAGGGTCTTCTGCAAGCGTACATGAATAGTATGCCGTGCTCGCTGTGTTTGCGGGTTGAACATCGTCCAATGTTCGTATAATGATTTCCCACTGATTGTTAAACCTCTTTATTATTCCGGTTATATCTACTTTCCCGGTTGGAATTTTCGCATTTGCAAAATCTGCAAAATTACTATTATAGACTATAATATTCCTGCTGTCTTGTTCGTTGAGTGTCCAGCTGACACTACCCGGACCGCCAGCTGCATTTGCAAAGGTGGAATCTACCGTAGAATTGTTGCTCTTGAAACTAACGTTGCGGATGATTCCTAATTTTCCTCCGTCTTTGTTTAAGTTCCAAGTTGTTGGAGTGTTCCCTACAGCGAATTCTTCCGGTTCAACTTTATTTCCGTTTGATAAAATTCTAAAGTGTTTATCCCATGTAGCTCTACTCATTCTTCCGATGGAATACAGTCCTTTTGAATTCATTGTAGGGACACCGATTTGTGCTTGCAAGCCATAGTTTCCCACATATAAATCTTTTAGGTTCATGATAATCTCAGTACCCACCGGCAAGAAACTATATAACCCTCCTTGCGCTATCGAGACAATGATGGCACCCGACTCGTCTTGCAGGGCTAACTCGTTATATATATTTCCTTGGATGTCGGTACTGGTTACTATTCCTTTTATTTGTATGTCGTCTGCTACTTTTTTGTAGCTTACTCCATCTCTATAATCAGTTAGGATTACATCGGAAAACTTCTCTTTTAATTGCGCAATAGAGATAACATTTGTTTCTTGAATGTCGTTATTGCCAAACGGTATTGAAGCTTTTTCATCGGTTTCCGCATAACTGTCTCCCATACATGATGCGAAGAGCGCACCGATTGCAACCATTAATAAAAATTTTATTTTCATCATCGAGTGAGTTGTTTCGTTTAGAATTTATATGCCAAATTTAACATACCATTGATACCATTTACATAGTATTTCTTGGGGTTTTTATAGAAGTTATAAGCTCTTGCGTTAGCTTCACCTGTAGCCTTATTGACTGTGTAGCTACTCCTGCTTTGTTCATATCCGCCACTTACCAGTTCTTGATTGTTCAAAAGGTTTGTTATCATCAAGTTGATGGCGAGACTTCCGTGCTTCAAATAAATGCTTTTACCTATAGAAGCATCGAGCATAAAGCCACCCTTTCCTTTGCTTTGTGCATAAGGAGTATAGTTTCCATTCGCATCAATTCCGCCGAATTGTGTACCCATCGTTTCCAAAGTACTTTGATAGCGTAAACTTGGTGCGTAGGACAAATAAATGCGGTCGTAATAATTTCCGGAAATATCGATAAACCATCCACCTTGATGAAAGCTTAATATGCCACTATAAGCTGATAGCGGTGTTCCGCTTTCGCGCATCCCTTTGTTATATACTATATCTTTGTAGTAAGTGTTCTTTGTGCTGTTCATATATACAACATCAGCATTGTTGATATTTTTAGCTTCGCTCCATGTGCCTAAGGTCTTGAAGTTTAAGAAACTTGTCAGTTTGAAGTCAAGTCCAAGCTCAACACCATAATAATTCTTCTTTATACCGGTCATGCTCACGTAGGTGAATGAATTAGCATCGTCAAAATAAAAATTCTGCCATTCCGTTACATGAGTGAGATGATTATAATAAGCACTTAAATTAGCATGCAACCATCTATTTGCATATTGATAGCTAAATTCGCTGGAGAAAATTCTTTCGTTGCGCAAGTTCTGAATAAAATTGTTATTCATCTCGGGGGAAACAAAAGCCGTGCTTGCCTTCGGAGCGCGATGCTCATAGCCTAATCCCAAGGACAAGGTATTATTGCCGTCGATTGTCCATATTCCGCTAAATTTACCGCCACCGGAAAGGAAGTCAGCATGTTTGCTTTTTCCATACGAGTTGTCAGCGAACATTCCATTACGCATATATCCTTTGCGATACATATTATCATAAGCCATTTTACCTGCAATAATGTAGTGGATGTTTCCAATAGACTGTGCATAATTACTCCAAACAATTCCTCGACGAACATTGATGTTATAATCATATCCGAATTTATCACCTTCATAAACCAACGCTCCCAATCCTTGAGCACCCATTGTGTTCAAGTCATATTGAACTCTGGGGTCAGTTGCGGTATAAGTACCGATGGCATAAGTATTGATGTTGTGGAAGCTCTTCGCGCCAAGCATATCTTCCATGGTTTGGTAATGATGCCCGAAGTTTTGACCGAGAATGATGCCGACATTTAAGACCTTATCTTTTCCAAAATTATTGGTAAGCGAAGAAGAGAAAGTTAAAGTCGTGTTATCATTGTGTTTCGCTTGTAGGTAATATAGCGCGTCCTGACCATTTTGTGCAGCTTGTCGGTTTGCATAATAAAGACGATCCCATTGAATTTGTCGATTCTCTTTGTGTCTCCACCATTCTACTGCCGAGTTCCAATCATTGAAAGCTTGCGATGTGCGGTACCTTGCGTTGTTTTCATTCCACACGTCATAATAGCTGCTTGGAAGGTTTTTCCAGTAGTCCGGTTGGGGATTGTCGCTATTGTTGTAATTCAGTTTTGTGCTCTTATACATTGAGTATTTTCCAAAGAAGCTGGTAGTCAATTTCAGTTTATCATTAATGTCCCAATCCCAAGTAAGAATACCTGCCGGAGCAAAGTCATTAACAACGCGGCTATTTCTTTTATGTCCATTTTGATATCCCCAATATGGATTATATTGGTAATCGTTTGCCAACCAGTATGCTTCATCGGTACTTGCGCCTTGTGATGCTCGTTCCGTGGGATTGCCCCATGTTGATAGACTTAACGAATGCCCGTTGTCCCATTTTTTTTGCACACCAAAGAAATAGGAGAGAGCGTTATAGAACGTTCCTTCCACATACCCACGATTAGCCCAGCGGTACGTTATATTGGCAGCGATTGCCCAGCCTTTGTTATTGAATCCACTTCCATAGGTGTACATACCTCGCATCAAATAATTACGGTTGGCTGCGGATAGGGTGAGACGATGCCCGGCTGCCATTGAACCCGCACGAAAATCGTAGTTATTGCTACCCGCCAAGCCTGTCATGGAAAAGTTGTTGTTTTCAAACGGAAGCGCAAAATCCACATTGCGTGTTTGTTGATTCAAGCCACCTACCAAAGAGAAACGAAATTGTCCGGTTTCCATGTCATTCATAGGGGCACCATTAATGTAAACATCGTTATACTTTTGATTAAGTGCACGGTAACGGAAGCGCATCGGCGAATATAGATAACCCACTTCAGACGCATAGACATTACTATTGGAGTTCAAAATTGTGATGTTTTCACTTCTGTCGTTATCTTCTCCTAACTGTGCCTCAGTAAATGTAAAGGCTGATTCGTCCATTGTATTTGCCATCTCATTGTCTTTATTCACTTTTGTATTTGTATTTTGGGCAAATACAATTGATGAACTGCAAACAGCGAGTATAGCCAGTTTCAGCTTTTTCTGCATAGTTGAAATAATTAATATAATTTTATACTTTGTTGCAAAGTAACGAAATAAATTTTAAATAAGAAAGTATTTTTTGATTAATATTCTATTAAAGATGCTTTAGTTTGGAATTAAATACCGATATTTGCAAAATCTAATGATGATTACATATAAACAATTATTCTGTAGTAATAGTAAATTTTGAGATATTGAAAGATGAGAAAATATTTATTTTTTCTTTTAGGTGCATTGTTGTTTTCCAACATAACATTTGCGCAAAAAAAGTATTCAGTTTATGCGATTGGTTTTTATAATCAAGAAAACCTCTTCGATTGTATTCACGATGAAGGCAAAAACGATTATGACTTTTTGCCCGATGGGCTTTATCGCTGGAACGAGATGAAGTATAAGAACAAGTTGAAGAACATGTCCAAAGTATTATCGGAAATGGGCACTGATGTGCTCCCGGATGTTGGATGTGCAATCATTGGATTGAGCGAAGTGGAAAATTCAAATGTGATGGATGACTTGACAGCTCAGCCGGCCTTGGCAAAGCGAGGTTATAAATATGTCCATATAGAAGGACCTGACAAACGTGGCATTGATTGTGCACTGCTTTATAATCCTAAATTATTTTCGGTCCAAGATTCAAAGTTGGTTCCGTATGTTTACGAACTACCCGCCGATAGTAATCATGCCACACGTGGTTTCTTAACCATTACCGGTACTTTGGCCGGCGAAAAATTAACGGTTATTGTTTGTCATTGGCCAAGTAGAGGCGCAGGTTCTTACTATCGAGAATTGGGTGGAAAACAAGTAAAAGCACTAAAGGATTCGATATTGAGAGAGGATCCTTCTTGCAAAATTATTGTGATGGGGGATATGAATGATGACCCAACCAACAAGAGTATGAAAGAATGCCTTTCCGCCAAAGGAGAAATTGAAGAAGTTGGAGATGGAGATATGTACAATCCATGGTATAATATTCTTGTGAAAGAAGGTAAGGGAACTCTTCTGTATCAAGGAAAATGGAATCTTTTTGATCAAATTGTGATGACTCCCAACTTAATAAATCGGACTGGTAAAAAAGATTTTTCAGAACTTAAATATTGGAAAAACCAAATTTTCCATCGCGATTATCTCTTTCAAGAGAGTGGGAAATACAAGGGAAATATTAAACGAACAACAGCAGGAGGAGTTTGGCTAAACGGATACTCAGACCATTTACCCGTTGTGGCTTATTTTGTGAAAGAACAGAAATAGATGGAGCTTGAAACTCATCCTTTCGAGCCTTGGCTGCCTTCCAATGCAAAGTTATTGCTGCTGGGAACTTTTCCTCCACCTCCCAAATGGTGGTGCGTAGAGTGGTATTATCCCAATTTTAGCAATGACATGTGGCGTATCTTTGGGCATATATTCTTTCATGACAAATTACACTTTGTCGATGAACGAAATAAGACTTATAGATTGGGATTGCTCAAACCTTTCTTGAAAGAGAAAGGCGTGGCAATTTTCGACACGGCTCTGAAAATTCATAGACCTACAGGCACAGCTTCTGACAAAGATTTGGAAATTGTTGAGACTTCAGATTTAGATGGAATATTGCGCGCGCTGCCTAATTGTAAAGCCGTGGTTGGTGCCGGACAATTGGCTTCTCGACTTATAACATCCCATTTCCATATTGACACAAGGCACCTGAAGATGGGAGAATATGTCGGCTTTGAATTCTCGGGGCGTAATATTCGTCTTTACCGACAGCCAAGCAGTAGCAGGGCGTTTCCGATGAAAGTGGAAAAGAAAGCTGAGTATTATCAACAGATGTTCGAGGAAATAGATTTGAAGTAACACGCTCTTTTTAACAAAAAGGAATTAGCGAAATAAAAACATGTAAACCTTAGATGGACGATAAAATAACAATCATTGGCATAGCCGGAGGAACCGGTTCCGGAAAAACTACTGTGGTAAAGAAAATAGTCGAAACGCTACCCCCTCATTTCGTTGCAGTCGTACCGCTTGATTCTTATTATAATGATACGACCGGTATGACGGATGCGGAGCGCAAAGCCATAAATTTCGACCATCCCGACGCATTTGATTGGAAATTACTAATCAAGCAAGTAAATGATTTGCGCAATGGAATTGCAATAGAACAGCCAACTTATAGTTACCTCTTGAGCAACCGCTTACCTAAAACAATTCATGTGGAACCCAAGCCGGTAATTATTATAGAAGGAATCATGACCCTTATTAACAAGAAATTACGTGACGTCATGGATTTGAAAATCTTTGTTGATTGCGATTCCGATGAACGCTTGATTAGAAATATTGAACGCGATACGATTGATCGGGGAAGAACCGTCTCCATGGTGGTGGATCGCTACTTGAAAGTCCTAAAGCCCATGCACGAGCAATTCATCGAGCCAACCAAGCGATTTGCCGATCTCATCATTCCGCAGGGGGGAGAGAATGCCAAGGGAATAGGTATTTTGTGCAAATATATACAAGGGCTTGCACCCCAGGCATAACATTGTTTATCCAAATCGGTCATTAGGATTTCCCGGTGTTGTATGGCAGTGAGAAAATCTTTATCTTTTCCCTATTGTGTCCTAAATAATTTTGTGCCCCACGCAAGGTTGAATCAAATCATGAGACTTTACGTATTTTGTTCCAATGCCGGATAGCACCATTCTCTTCATGACGTCAATTCGTATTCAGGTAATGCCAAACAGACGCTTGACAGCGAACATTCGCCCCGACCATCACCATGAAATTATATTACAAAAACCACGTCCGAAATGCACTTCGTAATCTATTGATAATGAGAATGATATTAATTGCGATTTAAAAGCTAAGCTTTTGCACAGCAATACATGACCTTTTGTATTGTAAAAGGTAAGCTTTTGGAAAGTGAAAGCTAAGCTTTGGATAGATGAATGAAGAAAATTTAGGACATTATTGATTTCTCCCATATTGGCGGGAAGAACTTTTGTGTTTTCAATGCTCCAAAAATAAAGAATATGCTTGTCTTTTGTCTTGCCCGGACAGGTGCAGGTACTGATATGAGTTCATAGTGCATGATTTTTGGAAACTGCTTTTTTCGCGAGGTTGATCAGTGCATGGCGAAACAGCGACATGAAGTTTATATGCCATGACTACCGAACTCCCACAAGCCTCAGTTATCCAAAAGTGGTTTGAAACAAGGTTCTCAATGGAAAGGTCATGCTTAGAATAAAACGCGGTAAAGTTAGTAAATCACTGAATAACAAGCATATATAATTGAACATTTCTAATGTCTTTAGAACTAAAATGGTTTATAACGACCGATTTTGTTTTATAAAAAAAAACAGAATATCCTTAATATCATGGGCTATTCTGCTTTTTCTGTCGAAGCCCTAGTCGTTGTCTTCTACAATTTCGGCTTCTTCTATTTTTTCTTCAGCGTCTATTTTTCTCCCGGTTACAATCTTATTCTCTTCTATCTTGTCATAAGCCTGTTTCATTTGGTAAATCTTTATGACATTTAAAAGTTCCACAACCCCATAAAATATCAGACACCAACCTATTATCTTTAGTGGAAACGTTGCTGCTTCTATTGGCTTGGCAATCACTAAAATTCCTATTCCCAAGGTGATGATGGGAAAGCACCAATAAAGAATCGGTACATGGGCATACATCTTGGCACGAGCAAGATTCATGAATTGATTGATGGAGGCGAGGATGAGTATAGCGGCTAAAATGTAAACAACCCATTTAATGAAATCTCCCGGCATCATTGCTAAAATGATTCCTAAAACAGCGGAACCAACACCTACAATCGGGAAAATAGGTTTTCGGAGACTTACATTCTTCTCAGAAACATTTTGTGAAGCAGCTTTATCATACTTGTTTTTCTCGATATAATAGAAGATACAAGAGAATAATCCTGAAATTAAAAACAATCCACCAATAGTTATGGTCATCCATCTCATGGTTTCTTCTCTATATCTTATCAGCAAAAATCCTATGATAATGGCAATGATTGCCCGAATAATTGAACTTTGAAATATCTTCATAATTAAATGGTATTGGAATGGCGTGAGGGATTTCCCCGCCAAGTTTGATACAAAAGTACAAAAAAATCTCAACTTTCAACTTTTCCTACTTATATTTTATTACTTTTGTTCAAAAAATACATTCCATGACAACATTATATTTAGTGCGCCACGGGGAGACCTTCGATAACGAAAGGAAAATCATGCAAGGACAAACTCCCGGAAAATTGAATGCTAAAGGAATCCTCCAAGCACAAAAATTGTCTGATGAATTGTCTTCAAGGCATTTTGATGCCTTTGTATCGAGCGATTTGCAGAGGAGCGTTGAAACTTGTGAGATGATAGCCGAGCCACATGACAAAGAGGTTGTAATTACTCCCTTATTGCGCGAACGCGACTGGGGAAGCTTCACCGGAAAATATATTCCTTCTTTGGCAAATCTTAATGATCCGTCAAAATGGCCTGCCGATATTGAATCTTTGGATGCTCTTAAAATCCGTGCTTTGCACTTTCTTAATTGGTTAAAAGAGTCATTCCCGAACCAACACGTATTGGCGGTTGGTCATGGTATCATCAATAAAGCCATTCAAAGCGTTTATTTTCAAAAGCCAATGAATGAAATTAAAGTAATGATCAATGCAGAAATTAGAGTTTTGAAGTTGCGCTAATCGTCTTGATTGCTCTAATCGACGATTGATTATAAAAGAAATATTGCTGTCCGGTAAAACTTTTTTGGGGCTATCTGTGTTAGTTAAAATAGACTTAAACTTATTATTTCTTAGAATTATCGGTTATTTTAGGTCTTTTCTTGTCAAAATAAGTGCATTTTATAATGCTTACAGTTTGAAACTGAAAACCAAGCCCCAGGATGAGTAAAACGGCTGCAATACCGATGGATAAAGAGATACAGAGCTTTCAGTTAATTTTTACCGGACAGCAATATAAAAGAAACTTATAAAAACTTTTATTGCTGTCCGGTAAAACTTTTTTGGGGCTATCTGTGTTAGTTAAAATAGACTTAAACTTATTATTTCTTAGAATTATCGGTTATTTTAGGTCTTTTCTTGTCAAAATAAGTGCATTTTATAATGCTTACAGTTTGAAACTGAAAACCAAGCCCCAGGATGAGTAAAACGGCTGCAATACCGATGGATAAAGAGATACAGAGCTTTCAGTTAATTTTTACCGGACAGCAATAAAAA
>NZ_LR027820.1:236540-243736 GCF_900607215.1 Prevotella rectalis | reverse complement strand
AAATAAGTGCATTTTATAATGCTTACAGTTTGAAACTGAAAACCAAGCCCCAGGATGAGTAAAACGGCTGCAATACCGATGGATAAAGAGATACAGAGCTTTCAGTTAATTTTTACCGGACAGCAATAAAAAACTTTGCTGATGAAACGTAAGTATCTAACGCGAGATTTTTTACTCGCATCATTTCCAACAAAAAAACCGCCTTACTCATCAGCGAGTTTGGCGGTTCGATCTAATTTCTAACAGTCTAATATTTATAATTCTAAAAAATCTATAAATCAAAAATGAAAGGAGAAGTCAGCACCAATCTGGAACGGATTACCCTGCTGCGCAAAAGTATATTTTGTACCGGTAGTGGAACTTTGCACCGCAAAAGTGTTAAACTTTGTATCGGTCAGGTTGCGAATCCAAAGATTCACATGCATCGGACCAAAGTCGGCATCAGCATGTACTCCTAATGTCGCATAAAAATTCTGTGCTACGGTATTCAGGTTGTCCCAATAGGTTCTGCCTTGTGCCGACAAATTGGCACCGACAGTCACCGCGCGAAGATGGAACTTATTGGTTGGATCCAACAAGGCTGCGGGATCAACGTCTAAGCGGTAATCTGCATTTGCAGCCAATGTATGCTGTGGCACGAAAGGCACTTTGTTTTTCTTGTAATCAACAATACCAGCCTTGGTTGAATCTGAATATTCATCAAAACGAGCACTTGTGAAACCGTAACTTAAAGTATAGGACAACTTGTCCTCCAGAGCCTTACCATATACCGAGGCCTCAATACCGCATGAGTGGCTGCGACCTGCATTAGTCATCATACGCCCGAATCCATAGTTTCCTGCCATAACAGATAGCTGCTGATTTCGAATCTGCATATAATAGGTTGCTACATCCAAATGCACCTGACCACCAAATAAATTCAGGTGAGTTCCTATCTCATAATTCCAACTTGTCTCCGGCTTGTACTCGATTGTTCGGGCAATGTTTGCATAATATGCCTCGTCGTGCTGAATATCTAGGTCCTCTAACTGCTTTTTTGAGGCTTTTGAAATCTCAGTCTGCAACACATCAGAAAACATTTGGAAATTATATCCTCCAGCCCGATAGCCCTTCGCCCAAGATGTATAGACGTTGCTTCCGTTGTTGAGGCGATAAGTCAGGCCAATCTTGGGAAGGAACTGATTAAAATGATTACTTTCATGATGCGACAGCGATGATGTTATGGTTGGAGAGACATGCACGCCTAAGGCATTCTCATCCATTAGGACACGGGCCGACGTCGCATAGTCGATAGCTACCTGCGAATAGTCGTAACGAAGTCCCAGTGTTGCGACAAGATGATCAGTGATGTCAAAATTGCTTTCATGATATACACCCAAATTAAATGTTGGTGTTTGAAAGATGCCAGGTATAGTCTGCATATTAACTTTGATCGTACACCCACCAGCAGCCTTGATCATTGCGGCAACCTGAGCCAAGGCCTTCTTCATAGCCTCGTCAAGAGGCATTCCGGCATTTACGAGTCCTTCGGCAATTCGCTTGGCCATGGAATTAAGCATTCCTGTGTAGGCATAATTCGTTATCACATTGGAGAGATAATCATTCATCCCCTTGTTGAAATATACTGGTCCATCTGTTCTCAGCCACTGGTATGACCCGAAAGCGCCGAATGTCCAATGCCACCTGCTGTTATGCTTGTTCTTGATTGTCAATTCCTCTGTCAATGAATTCTGATGCTGACGTTGTTCAAGGTGCATGAAATCCTGCGGCAAATAGTCGATATCCATCATCATATAATCGTTGAGGAACTGCCAACTCAACATTGAGTTCAGCACGAAGGAATTGCCATTGTATTTGATGCCAACTCCTGTGTTTAGCATATTCCTGCGATAGTTGCTTTGTCTATTTTGGCTGGGGGCTTGCGTTCCGGGTTTCAACCGATAATAAGGAGATGTGATATCAGCTTCTGCAATCTGTTCTTTACTCACAATCTGTCCATAAGGAAATCCGTTTTGCCTAACATATTGATAATCCGCGATGAAACTAAGGTTCAACCGATTGGTTGGGTTCCATAACAAACGCCCTTTCCCCCCAAACTCATTGAACAAGTCGGCATGCTCGCCATTGAATTGGTTGCGGAAAAAGCCGTTCTGCCCATTGTAGAAAGCCGACAACGCATAAGCAGTCTTATTGTTCAGACGGTCATAATGCCCCACTTCAACTTCACGCCGGAACTTATTTCCGACACCGAGTTTCAAATCGGTTCCGCGATATTCAAATGGATTTTTCCCATAGAGTCGCAACAATCCGCCCTCCGTATTCATCCCATACAGTGTGCCTTGCGGACCCAACAAAACATCAACACGATCTACATCGTAAGTATGGAAGTTGAACGCGCTCTTGCTTTGCAATGGTATTCCGTCAATATAAATACCCACAGCGGGAGAATTGACGCGCGAGCCTATACCGCGTATATACATTGAAGACGTAAGCCGGCTGCCATACTGTGGCATTGTGAATGACGGAACAAATGCCGACAATTGCCCGAGATCTTGTATGTTCAAGTTCTTCAGTTGATTTCTACTGAAAGATATGCTACTCAAAGACTGCTGACGAAGGCGAAAAGCCTCCTTAGGCTGATCGTAAACATATACTTCCTCTATATCATAAACTTTCGAGGAGTCATTCACAGTTACGTCGTCTGCCGCAAGTAAAGGACTCGTCAACAACGAGAAACACAAGCATGTAAAAAGAGTTTTCTTCATTATTTTCATCAAATGGATGATTAAATCATGTTCAACGGTTGCAAAGGTATATATAAAAAAACAAACACGCAATCCTTATTAATGATGAATATCAAGCAATTCATTCATTGATGATTCCACAATTGGGACATCTTCCTTTCCTGTGCAAGCGTGCTCCACAATTTCCACATAGATAAGTGTCGCTATGACGACGCAACCAAACCGATACCGAATAGTAGATATACACAAGGAGGAGGACATAGCCTATATAATATAAAGTAAGAACCGAGAACACGATGTAGTTCACGGCACAGACGGCTCCCAGTCCACACATATACCAAAAAGCATCGCCCGATTTTAGTAAACGACGCACATCGTCAATCACCGCGATGGAGATTATCAGCATTGCCCACACCAACAAGAGAAAGATATTAAGCAAGAGGGGTTGTGAGAAAGGATTGAGCGAAGGATGAAAATAGAACTCACGCCAAGTCTCGGGAGCGAATAGCTGTATGCTGGCATAGAACGTGGCAGATGCCGCTACGATGATGGCGAGGAGTGTGGGATAAAATGAGTTAATGTCGTTAAAGTGCACGATTTTGGCATTGCGCCTGAGTAGTTTACGCATCAGGTAGCCTACGGAAATAAGCGAGATGACTACCAAGAAAACCAACAGATGGACATTCGAGAAAATGGAGATGAACTGCGAAATAGGATCATCCGGATCAACCTTTTTCAGCAATTGCCCTTCTCTCACCCAACCGAAAGCGAGATCTTCTGTGGCAATCTGCACCCAAACGCTGTCGATACTGTCGTTGGGAATAACGCGAACATCCGCCACCGCCAACGATTTGCCCCGAGTTACGGCGAAGGAGTCGGTTTCCAAATTATTAACTGCCTCTTCCGGCTGTTGCCTGAGCAACAAGAGAGAGTCGGAACTCACCACGAAGTTGAAACCCGGAGAATAATGATGTTTCACCCTAAAAGCGAAAGAGTCCACACTGCTCGCAGTTCCGTGCCATTTAATGACATTGCCATCTTGTTGCTTCAACTTTAGAGAGTCGTGCTCGGGGAGGATACGTTTCGAGATTTGCGCTTCTTGCACACTATCGGGCAGATGAAAACTGGAGGGAGTTTTCTTGTGATAACAGCCCGACAGACTGCCAACGAGCAGCAACAAGACAATGAACACAATTCCGAAACGAAGCGTCCAAGGTTTTCTTATCTGTCCATGATACATATTGACAGGGTGTTTCATTGGCTTATAGGGCATAAATATTCATTTGACAATCTTTGCAATCGAACTCTAAGCGAAAACGTCGCTTATCGCCGAGTTCCAAATAGAGAGGCTCTTTCCATGTGGGCTTTTTGCCTCCGTGCGACACACAATAGCCCAATGAATATCGAATGCAATGGCGACATTGCATGAGCAGTGGTTCGGAACTTTCGTTTTTCTTCTCATCCAAGCACTCGAAAGCTTTGTCCGGATGTATCATACCTTGTCGCTCATAGAAGCTGGCGGCAGAGGAATTGGAGATGTTGTACAGATAAGGGTAATGTCTGTATTGCGATGGATTGAGATGGGTGAAATCAGCAACCCTTTTGTTTGCCTTGCTGTTCACATCCATCGGGATGTCGGATGGTTTCAGCGTGAGCGGTATCGCCGACAACCGCTCGATGGCTTTCCTTCTGAGTTTTGCCAGCCAACTGCTCGGAATGAAATATTGATCCACCTCATCTTCTATTTTCAACTCTTCACATACATAGATGGTGTCGCCCAACTTAGAAAGTTGTCGCAAGATGTTCTCTCGTTGCGGTTTCTCGGCTTTCTGATGTTCCAATTCTATCTCGGCACAGGTCTGTGGCTGCTTTCCAATGTTCTCCGACAAAGAAACAGAAAGTGAATAACCGGAGCGTGTTACACCTAATCTCATGCTGATAGGGATTCGTCTTTCTGCCGTCTTGCCACTTAATATCTTTTCAAAAGCCTGATCTTGATTTCTGTAAAGTGTTGTTCCTGCTCGCAACGCTTGTGGCATTTTATATGGAAAGAGGCGATTGCCCACAACTCTGTTCACTCTGAAACCTTCCAAAACGGCTTTTGCGCCACCATCGGCAGATGGTTTGCAGATGAAGCACAACCCATCGCCATTGGCAAAACTTGATATCCCCGATACGTTGAAGGAATCGCGACGGACTTCCTTCACAGTCCCAACAAATTCTCCCGGTGCCTTAGGGGTGTTCGGTGAGAAAATATTCCTTTGGCGTCCATTAGCGAAATAATCGGTATAGCCACGATTGAACGTCTTGTCAAGATTGGGAGTGAACGAATAATCCACCTTGCCGTATGAAGCTCTTTGAAACTCTTGGGGATGCTTTGCGATAATGTCGTTGAGCCTTTGATTATAGGCTGCCACCACATTCTTCACGTAATTTACATCCTTCAGTCTGCCCTCTATCTTGAACGAACAAGCTCCGGAACGCATTAAAGACTCCAGATTATCAATTTGACACATATCCTTCAGCGATAAGAGATAGCGTTGTTGTTCTATCAACTTCCCATTCGCATCTTTGAGATCAAAAGCCATTCTACAGAACTGTGCGCATGCACCTCGGTTGGCAGAACGTCCGAAACAATATTGCGAAGCATAACAAATTCCACTATAACTCACGCAGAGCGCACCATGAACAAATACTTCCAGCTCCATATCGGGAGCAACCTGATGAATAGCGGTTATTTCCTTCACCGATAATTCTCGGGCAAGTACCACCCGATTGAAACCTAACGCGTGCAACCAAGCTGCTTTTTCCGGTGTTCGCGTGTCGCATTGCGTACTCGCGTGAAGCGCGAACTTGTTTCCATAGCGTTTTCTACATTCACTGAATAAGCCCATATCCTGAATAAGCAACGCATCAACACCGGCTTTTGCCAATTCATCAATGAGCAGCAACATATCGTTTAGTTCATTTTCATAGATAATCGTATTGACCGTAACGTGCACCCGCGCACCAAACCGATGGGCGTATTCGCAAAGCTTTCGAATATCTTCGACATTGTTACCGGCAGCTTGCCGCGCGCCAAACTGAGTCGCACCGATATATACGGCGTCCGCTCCATGGTCAATGGCAGCCATTCCACATTCAAGGTTTTTTGCCGGTGCAAGCAGTTCTATCGTTTGCTTCATTCAAGTTCAGTTCTTTCCAACTTAAAACGTTTCAATATAGAAAATCTTCACAAAGATAAGCATTTTCAATAACTTTGGCAAATAAGAATAACATTAAAATGATTATAACTGTCCTTGAATGTTACTCCGCAGAGTCAACCAGCAAGTGCAAAATTATAAAACGTATTTGAAGAATTCACACTTTGGAGTAGAAAAGTTTAATTTTTCTCTCGGTCTTTCGTTCAATTTCTTTTGTATCGACATAATTCTCTTTTCTGTATAATGTTCAAACGAATCCTTTTTCGGTATATATTGTCTGATTAGTTTATTTGTATTCTCAATAGCTCCCTTTTGCCAAGAACAATATGGATCAGCGAAGTATACGGGCACGCCTAAGAACTTGGTAATGTCCTTATGTGCTGCAAATTCAGGTCCGTTGTCTGTTGTAATGGTCTTCAGAATGTCCTTGTATGGTAGCAGCAGTTTCCTAACTACCTTTGCCAGAGGCTTTGACTGCTTTCCAAATGGCAGTTTCTGCATAAGCAGCATATTGGTGGATTTCTCTACCAGTGTGAGTATGGCATGTTGGTCAGGGTCTACGATCAAGTCCATCTCAAAATCTCCGAATCTCTTCCCGTCAACTTCCTTACTTCTTTCATGGATACTCAACCTGTCTTTAATTGGAAGATGTCTGCCCTTGGGACGATGCCTGTATTTCATCTTATGCCTTGTGTGTTTGGCAAGTTCCCCTGTTGTATCATTATGAATGATATTATAAATGGATTGGTGGGACACCTTTATCCCCTCATTCTTGCGCAGATAACCTGATATTTGCCGTGGAGACCACTGAGCATTGGTGATATATTCCTTAATCCTCCAGACTAATTCGTCGGAGAGCCTGGCGTTCTTTACCGTTCTCTTTCTGCGCTGCATAGCCATATCGTGCGCCTTTGTCCAAATATACTTTCCCGATGGCGTGCTGTTGCGTTTGATTTCACGTGAAAGTGTTGACTGACTGATGCCAACGATTGCGGCAATCTCTTTTCTCCCTGTTTTCTTTTGGAGTAAGGCGAAAATTTGCGACCTTTGCTCCGAGGTTAATTGATGATATTTCACAATACAAAGTTAATTAATCTTGGGGAGACAGAGGTCTCCCTTTTTTTATTTGTATTGCTGGTTGTTTTTTTCCTCGCCGAGAGATGCAGACAACCTCTCGCTACGCTTCGAGAACGTCTGCATCTCTCGGCGAGGGCTACTCTTTTATTGCACTTCGTTTTGGAACTTGCAT
>NZ_LR027820.1:209022-236532 GCF_900607215.1 Prevotella rectalis | reverse complement strand
TTTTATTTGTATTGCTGGTTGTTTTTTTCCTCGCCGAGAGATGCAGACAACCTCTCGCTACGCTTCGAGAACGTCTGCATCTCTCGGCGAGGGCTACTCTTTTATTGCACTTCGTTTTGGAACTTGCACTCACCTCTTTCAAGGGGCTTCTATCTAATCCCATGAAGGACTTCTATCTAATCCCATGAAGGGCTTCTATCTAATTCTATGAAGGGCTTCTATCTAATTCTATGAAGGGCTTCTATCTAATCCTACAAGGAGCTTCTACTTAATCGATTTCGGTCGTAAAACTTTGTTTATCCCTATAACGGAATGGGACAACTACAACTAACTATGGAATAACAAAGGTTTGAATACTGGTTGAGAACAAGATGGTAAAGAATTGGGATGACCACACAGTCTTTCATGACAAATTAATTATTCTTTCGATTATTTCCCAATGCTTGTTTTGAGATAAAAATCCCAAGAACTAATTTGGGATAAATGGGATAAAAAGGAAGCACTCCAAAAGTATTTACAGAAAACTTTTGGAGTGCCCTATCCTATTCATTTTTATTGTCGGTTACCAAAGATTCAACCGCCTATTTTCAGGTAAATAGAGTTTATCGGATGGTTTTACACCGAAAGCTTCATACCAAGCATTAATGTGTGGCAGCGCACCATTTACACGCCATTCTCCCAATGCGTGCGGATCGCTCTTCGTGCGATTGCGTATTTCCGCATCGGTAATGTTGGCAGCCCAGACACCGGCATAAGCAAGGAAGAAGCGCTGTTCCGGAGTGAAGCCCAACAAGTTCTTGACTTTTTTCCCCTTTGTAGCGTTCTTGAATGCATTGAAAGCCACCATCAAACCACCGTGATCGGCAAGGTTCTCACCAAGCGTAAGGCGTCCGTTCCCCTTCAAGTCGGGCAACACGTTGATATTACTGAAGAAATCGGCAAACGGATCGGTCAGAGCCTTGAACTTGGCAGCGTCTTCCTTCGTCCACCAATCCTTCATGTTGCCATCCTTATCATAGTTACGCCCACGGTCGTCAAACCCATGTGTCATCTCATGACCAATCACCACACCGATGGCGCCATAATTGAAAGCATCGTCAGCTTTCGGATCGAAGAAGGGATATTGCAGAATACCTGCTGGGAAACAAATCTCATTGGTAGTGGGGTTGTAATAAGCATTCACGGTCTGTGGGGTCATGTACCACTCATCCTTATCCACCGGTTTACCTGCCTTTTCAGCAATTTCCATCTTGCTCCAAAACTCACGACAGTTTGTTACATTCTCATAGTACGACTTCGTGGGGTCGATAGTCAGTTCGCTTAAGTTTTTCCATTTATTGGGATAGCCCACTTTCACGTAGAACGTGGAAAGTTTTTCCAATCCCGCTTTCTTTGTGGCATCGCTCATCCATTCTTGTGCGTTAATGCGCTCTGCAAGACTCGTCTGGAGATTCTTAATCAGTTCTTCCATGCGTTTCTTGCTGCTTGCCGGGAAATAACGTTCACAATAGATTTTACCCAAAGCCTCGCCCATCTGGCTTTCCACCTGTGAAGTGGCACGTTTCCAACGCGGATAATCCTCTTTCGTGCCGCGCATTGTTTTGCTGAAGAAGTTGAATGCTTCCGCACGAACCTCATCACTCAAATATCCCGATGCGGAGCAGATGGCATCCCACTCCATGCGGGCGCGCAGCTCATCGGCGGTCTCGGTGGCAGTGAGTTTATCCAATCCGGCAAGGAAAGCCGGTTGTCCCACCACCATTTCCTGTATATACTCACTCTTCACACCCGTGCCATTGACATATTGTTCCAACTGTATGCTGGGATAATTCTCCTTGAACTGTGCCAAAGTCATTTTGTTATAGTTTGCCTCTGGGTCGCGAAGTTCCGTGCGACTCTTTGAAACGAGTGCCAATGCCGTCTCGAAGCGCACAATGGCATCACGTTTCTGTTCTGCCTGTTCCTGTGTGAAGCCAAAGAGTTTGAACATATTCACCACGTGCTGTTTGTAAGCATTGCGAATGTCGGTCGTTGCCTTGTCGTTGTCGAGGTAGTAATCCTTCTGCCCCAATGTCAGACCACCCTGATAAATGTTCAGAATATTCATCTTGGCGTTTTTCTCGTCAGCATCGAAACTGTACCCCATCGGAATGCCATAGCCATGAAGGATATATTTTGATTGAATGGCACGAAGCGCATCCAAGGTCTTGGCATTTTCCATTTCGTTAATCAACGGCATCAGCGGTGATACGCCTTCCTTGTTGCGACGAACGGAGTCCATGGCAAGTTTATAGAAATCGCCGAGCTTCTGCTCAATAGTTCCGGGCTTTGCCTTCTTCTTCAACAGTCCATTGAGGATGGTGTTGATGCGTTTGTTGTTGTCCTCTTGCAACTGATCGAAAGAGCCAAAACGCGAGTAAGCTGCCGGAAGTGGATTCTTCTTTTGCCATCCACCGGTAGCGAACTGATAGAAATCATCAGCCGGACGAACCGACTTGTTCAGATTGGCATCTTTCACACCCGCCTGACCTTGTGCCATGCCGGTCAGGGGAGCCGATGCAATCATCATCATTGGTAAAAATGTTTTAAGTTTCATAAAAAGTGATTTTAATATTGAATGTTTTATCGTTTGATAGTTTTTCATCTTTTGCCGAACCGACAAGGGGTCTGCAGTTCAGTGCTCATTCCTCAAGCTCTTCCAATTCCTCCGCCCGCTTCATCCATCGCTCGTTTTCTACATCCAACGCTCGTTGAATTTCCGTATATTCTGTTACAAGCTCCATGTTGCTTGCATTCGCGGAATCCATCAGAAGGCTGTCAAGTTCGGTTTTTCTCGTCTCCAATTTCTCAATTCTCCGTTCCGACTCTTCCACTGCTCGTTGCACTTTGCGTATTTTCTTTTGTTGTTCTTTACGCTCGGCATATTGTTGTTTGCCGGTGGAGGTCTTCTTCTCCACCGGCGTGTTATCAGACGAATGGGAAGCGAAAACGTTTATTGCCTCCGTGATATTCTCGGCATTGCGGGCACGCAGATAATCATAGATGCCACCCAAATGCTCGCGCACTTTTCCATTGCCAAACTCATAGACCTTGCTCACCAATCCGTCCAAAAACTCACGATCGTGCGAAACGATGATTGCCGTGCCATCAAAAGCCTTTATTGCTTCTTTCAGCACTTCCTTGGAGGGGATGTCCAAGTGGTTGGTGGGTTCGTCGAGTATCAAAAGGTTCACGGGCTCCAAGAGCAGGCGTATCATCGCCAGTCGGGAGCGTTCTCCACCCGATAGCACTTTCACCTTCTTCTCCGAGGTCTCTCCACCAAAGAGAAACGCGCCCAACATATCGTTCACGCGCAAGCGCATTTCTCCCTTTGCCACCTCATCGATGGTTTGGAATATCGTCAGGTTCTCGTCCAGCAATTGTGCTTGGTTTTGAGCAAAATAGCCAATTTGGACATTATGCCCTATCTTCAAGTTCCCACCAAACGGTATTTCGCCCATGATACACTTTACCAGTGTTGATTTTCCCTCACCATTCTTTCCCACAAACGCCACTTTCTCTCCCCGTTTGATGGTGAGATTTACATCGTCGAAAACCTGTTGCCCGCCGTAGTCCTTACTCAGCTCATCGCAGATAATCGGATAATCGCCACTGCGCAGGCAGGGTGGGAACTTCAGGCGCATGGCACTGTTATCCACTTCATCAACTTCTATCGGGACTATCTTCTCCAACTGTTTCACGCGTTGCTGCACCTGCACGGCTTTTGTTGCCTGATAGCGAAAACGCTCTATGAAGGCTTTTGTGTCGGCTATCTCCTTTTGTTGATTTTCATAGGCGCGCAGTTGTTGTTCGCGCCGTTCCTTGCGCAAGACGAGGTATTCATCGTATCTCACCTTATAATCCTCTATGCGTCCGCAAGTAATCTCCAATGTGCGGTTGGTTACGTTATTGATAAAGGCACGATCGTGAGAGACCAACACAACGGCTTTCGCACTCTGCGCGAGAAACTGTTCCAACCATTGTATGGACTCGATATCGAGATGATTGGTGGGCTCGTCCAACAACAACACATCGGGGTGGCGAAGCAGTATCTTTGCCAACTCCACACGCATACGCCAACCACCCGAAAACTCTTTCGTGGGACGATCGAAATCGGTTCTTAGAAAGCCCAATCCCATGAGCGTGCGTTCTATCTCCGCCTCATAGTTCTCGCCTCCCAGAAGCAGATAACGCTCGTGCTCCTGCGTGAAGTGTTCCACCAATCGGGCATAGCTCTCGCTCTCGTAATCGGTTCGCTCTGCCATCTCTCGCTGCATTCGCTCCAACTTTGCTTCCAGCTCCGTGTTTCCGGAGAACGCCTTGCGCGTTTCCTCCTTCACGGTGGTATCGTCGGAGAGTTTCATCACTTGTGGCAAATAGCCTATCGTCGCTTCGTTGGGCACCGACACCGTTCCCTCGGTGGGTTGGCACATTCCGCAAAGCAGTTTGAGCAAAGTGGACTTGCCGGCACCGTTCTTACCGACAAGGGCTATCCTGTCCCGATCGTTAATCACGAAAGAAACATCTTGAAACAAAGGCTTCACGCCAAACTCCACTTTCAAACCTTCTACTGAAATCATCGTTTTCCCTAAAAAAAATATGCCCTGCAAAGTTACAAATTTATTCCAAACAATTTCGATATCCAACAAGAAAACGAAAGAAAAAGCTCACGAATACTTGATGTATAAGCGATTATTTCGTAACTTTGCAGGAAAACAATCGATAATCTATGAATTTAAAATACGAAGACCTACCTGACGGTTGGGTGGTTTGCTTTCTCAACCAATGTCCCCGAAAAGAAACATGCTTGCGATACAAAGGTGGAATGTTGCTCCCTGACAACATTCACGAATGTAATTCCGTTACACCGATTGTTCTGAAATTGAAATCATGTCCATGCTTTCAAGAAATCGAGACCATTCGTGTGGCATTGGGATTTAAAAACATATTCAGAGAGGTGAAAGCTCGCCACGCCCCTCGCATGCGAGCTCAAATGACTCAATACCTCCATGGCAACGGCACGTATTATCGATATTATCGGGGCGAGAAGGCACTCTCCCCGAAACAGCAAATATGGATCAAAGAACTATTCAGAACATACGGCTACACACAGGATATCGAGTTTGATGATTACAAAGATACTTATCGCTTCTTCGATGATTAAGACCACATGAAATTACCAAGCAGTGGTAACAACATTACCAGCCTGTGGTAATACCATTACCAGCCTATGGTAATGCCATTACCAAGCAGTGGTAAAAACAAGTTGAACAAGCAAACTCAACCAATGTCGCCCATACGATAAAATAATATACACCAATTCTCCACTTCTTTACAAGTCGGAAAGGAACAAAAAGACCTATTTTCATGAACCCATTCACAACCTACATATCAAACAAGCTCAACCTCTCTGCAAAAAGTGTTGAAGCCGTATTAAACCTATTGGAAGAGGGGTGCACCATTCCGTTTATCGCCCGATATCGCAAAGAGAGAACAGGAAATCTCGACGAGGTGCAAATCACACGCATCAGCGAACTGAACGACAAAATCAAAGAGTTGGAGAAACGAAAAGAAACCATTTTCAAAACTATTGACGAACAAGGAAAACTCACACCGGAGTTGCGACAACAAATTACAAGCTGTCACAATTCCGCTGAACTCGAAGACATCTATCTACCCTATAAACCCAAACGCCGCACACGAGCACAGATTGCCAGGGAACAAGGGTTGGAACCACTTGCCTCAATCCTCATGCTGCAACGTGAGCAACACCCGGAGCGGGCAGCAAGACAATTCGTAAAAGGAGAAGTGGAAAACGAAGAGGAAGCAATAAAAGGAGCACAAGACATCATTGCGGAAACGGTGAGCGAAAACCGCAAAACAAGAGATATCGTGAGGGGACATTATAGACGAGAGGCCGTGATAACGTCAAGGGTCATCAAAAAAAAGCAAGAGGAGGACGGAGCGCAAAAATTTGCCGACTATTTCGATTTCTCGGAACCACTTCGGAGATGCAACAGCCATCGATTGCTCGCCATGCGACGAGGAGAAAATGCAGGCTTCCTTCGGGTAAGCATATCCATTGAGGAAGAAAGCTGCATGGAACAACTCAAACGGCAATACATTCGTGGATATGGGGCTTGTCAAACACTTATCGCAGAAGCTGTGGAAGATGCCTACAAACGACTCATTGCTCCAAGCATGGAGAACGAGTTTGCCACACTTAGCAAGGAGAAAGCCGACGAGGAGGCGATTAAGGTGTTCGCGGAGAACCTCCGACAATTGTTGCTCTCCGCTCCACTCGGACAAAAACGAGTGCTCGCGCTCGACCCCGGCTATGCCAACGGATGCAAAATCGCTTGTCTCGATGAGCAAGGCAACCTGCTCCATCACGAAATCATCTATCCACACCAACCCAAACGGCTCTACGCGCAAGCCACCGTTGCACTACAACGCATGATAAGGCAATACAAAATAGAAGCAATAGCCATCGGAAACGGCACCGCATCGAGAGAAAGCAAAGATTTCGTGGAAGAAACCATCAACATCAACGGAGCGAACAATGACAAGTTCCGGCATCCGGCAGTCTTTGTGGTCAGCGAGGATGGTGCGTCTATCTATTCCGCATCTGCCGTGGCACGAGAAGAATTTCCAAACGAAGATGTTACCACACGGGGCGCAATTTCCATCGGACGACGTTTGATTGACCCATTGGCAGAACTGGTGAAGATCGATCCGAAGAGCATAGGCGTTGGGCAGTATCAGCACGACGTAAATCAAAACTTGCTGAAACATTCGCTCGACCAAACGGTCATGAGCTGCGTAAACCGCGTGGGCGTAAACCTCAACACTGCCTCTAAACATCTCCTCACCTATGTCAGCGGACTCGGACCTGCCTTGGCACAAAACATCATTGACTACCGCCGGGAAAACGGAACATTCACCTCGCGCGAGCAACTGAAAAAAGTGAAACGATTGGGCACAACGGCTTTCCAACAGTGCGCGGGCTTCCTTCGCATTCCCAATGCCACCAATCCGCTCGACAACTCCGCAGTACATCCCGAGAGTTATCACATAGTGGAACAAATGGCGAAAGACCAACAATGTTCGGTTAGCGAACTCATCGCTTCGCCACAAATTCAAAAGAGAATAAAACCGCATGATTACATCACCGAAGACACAGGCTTGCCCACCCTGACCGACATTCTGCAAGAAATAGAAAAACCAGGACGCGACCCGCGCGGAGAGGCAAAAGCATTTGAATTCGACAAGAACGTGCATAGCATCGACGACCTTGAAGAAGGCATGGAACTGCCGGGTATTATCACCAACATCACCAATTTTGGTGCCTTTGTGGACATCGGTGTTCATCAGGACGGACTCATCCATATTTCCCAACTTGCCGATAAATTTGTTACCGATCCCACACGTGTCGTCAGGCTGCACCAACACGTCCGTGTAAAGGTGGTCCAAATCGATTATCGCCGAAATCGCATCGGACTGAGCATGAAGCACGTAAAGCAACCTTCCTGAAAGAAATTGTTAATTTGATAACTAAAAATGTTTTTTTAACATAAAATTTGAAATTATTACAATAAATATTTTTATCTTTGCCGGCAGAAATGATAATTCATCTTAATCGGAATGATTTGGGTTAATTATCTAAAACGTTATGAAGCCTACGGTCAAGATATTCATACTTTCCTTCTTTTTAGCATTAAACTTGCCATTAAAAGGTGCTGTTACCCCAGATTCGTATGTTGTCATACTTGAAAAAGACACAGCGTTTACGGTAACAGATTCATTGTTTTATGCCATTTCACAAAAGATTGTCTTCCCGGTCAATACCTATACTATCCCCCGACAGAATGCACTTCGGACAGAATTAGAACAAAAGCTGAAGGACTACTTACCGAACAAAGGATATGGTTTAGAGAAGATTATGGTGCGCGGCACGGCTTCTCCGGAGGGTTCTATACGCTACAACCAAGCGTTGGCGGGGAAACGCGCTGGGGCAATGCTCTCCCTATTGGAAAAATGCTTTGACTTGTCGGAAGAACATGAAACGCAAAAGACTATTGTGGCGGAAGACTACCTATACTTGCTCATGCTGATGAAGCAAAAAAATGATTGCGACTATCAACGAGTGGAACAAATCATTAATAGATATATCAATCGGAACTTGCGACAACTCAAGGCGGAATTGAAAAAGCTTGATGGGCAACGTGTGTGGAAACGACTTGCCGACACCTATTTTAAAGAAATGCGCATGGCGGCGGTTGTTCTTTTTTATCGAAAGAACAGCGTGGAGAGTAAAATCGCGCCAATCGACTTATCCGCAATACTCCCCTATCCCAATGCAATTCCCGAAGAACCACACAGCAGAAAAAGAGTGGATAACAACAAGAGAATTCCACGTCGCGAATGGTTGTCCATCAAGACCAACCTGCTTCTAGATTTTGCTTACATGCCGAACTATGACCGGTTTTGTCCGATTCCGAACATAGCCATAGAATATTATCCGTTGCACGGACATTTTACCTATGGCGCATCCTTCGATTGTCCATGGTGGCAAGATTATGATAGACACAAATATTTTCAGGTGCGCAATTATCAATTGGAGACACGGTACTATTTTCGGAACGGCGATGTCGAAAAAAACGGTCATGGGAGAGGAATGGCATACAAAGGGCTTTACTTGCAGGGATACGCCCATTTAGGGCTCTATTGCATCAGTTTTGATAAAAACCGAGGATGGATTGGAGAAGGAACTGGAGTGGGAATGGGTATCGGCTATGTGCAGCCTTTGGGAAAACAAAGCAGATGGCGATTGGAATTTGGAATGCAATTTGGCGTGATATATACTAAGTATGACCCTTTCCAATACGAAAGTCCCATATACCCGGATTTGCACGACAACCTTTACTACTATAAATGGAGACAATGGGGCAACTTCTTTAAGAAGCGACAACATCGATTTACGTGGATGGGACCGACCCGAGTGGGAATGACTCTCACCTATGACTTGCTCTACAGACGCAGAGCGAAAAAGGGTGTGAGCATGAAAAGATGGGAGATGGCAAGATGATAAAAAATGACAAGCCACTTTGTCGAAAATACCGATGCCAAAACTTCATCGCTTACCTCATCGGAATGATTACTGTTGGGATGACAATCCTGACAGCAATAAGTTGTGAACGAGAGCCGGAGTTACACCTTCACTATGGCAGCGAAATAGAAATTAACGTCCCCATCGTAGAAATTAACCTCGATGTGTTTTGGGATTATGCTGACACGAAGAGACCAACATACAATTGGCGCGATGAATGGTACTACGGCTGGGACGATAAAGATCAACAACTATTCGGAGATATCGGTTACACGAAACCTTCCGCTTTCAACATTCGCCGTTATTACACCGGTTTTGATGCCTACGCTCCCCACAAACGTGTACTTGCCGACATGATTAAGGAGCATTCCTTCTCAGCCGTTTACGATTGGGGATTTTGGGACTTGCTCGCATGGAATATGGTAAACTCGGTTGATGGAATTCAAAGTCTTCTCTTCGATGAGCAAACCACGCTGGAATCGGTAACGGCATATACAAACCAAACGATGAACTCGGCACGCTATCAAGCCCCAAAATACAATCGATCGTTCTACCAACCGGAATTGCTTTACGGCGCATATACACAAGCGGTGGAGATAAACAAGAGCTTGGATGGTTTCGCCTATGATGAGAAACGTGGGGTTTGGGTAAAAGAGATGGATATGCTGCTAGAGCCATGCACCTACATCTACCTCACGCAGGTCATCATTCATCACAACAAAGGTAAGATTACAGGCGTGGATGGCAATGCGAACCTCTCGGGAATGTCTCGAAGCGTGAACATCAACACAGGTGTGGCGGGCAACGACCCCGTTACCGTGCATTACAATGTGCGTTTCAAAACCAATTGCTCAATGCAGGGAGAACGTGTCGATATAGCCGGCGGACGCTTAATGACTTTCGGGCTTTGCAATATCAACGGAAACAAAAGAAGTTCAAGGGCAAACGATGGCATACGCCACTATATGGACTTGAAGATGCTGTTCAACAATGGTATGGATTCAACGCTGGTATTCGATGTTACCAATCAAGTGCAAAAACGTTTTAAGGGAGGGGTAATCACCATAGAATTGGATGCCGACACTATACCATTGCCCAAACGTTCGGGCGGTTCGGGCTTCGATGCCATCGTGAAGGATTTTGAGGATGGGGGCACTCAGGAATTTGAGATGTAAATTCAGCAACAGACAATTGAAGTCAGCACTAAGTTTCTCAACTCTCTATCCAGATGACACTTTACAAAAAACGTAAAAAAAGATTAGAAAATAAGAAAAGTATTATCAATTTAAATTTTTAAGTATGAAAAAAACTCATCTTTTACTTGCAGTTGCTGCTATCACATTAGCAAGCTGCGCAAACGACGACTATGTGGGCGAGGAGCAACAAGGAACGTCTGCAACATCAGGCATCATTGCTTTCTCTGCAGGTTCCAACGCCACGACTCGTGCCGACCTCACAGGCGAAGGCGCCGCAACAAAACTCGCCAACAAGTTCTTTACATATGGTGTAAAAACCGTTGGTGGTGCAGAAAATGTAGTATTTCCCACTTATACCGTTGCGTACAAAGGCACGGCTAACGCGGGAGTGGCAGGATCAACGGACTCTAACACCAAAGGTTGGGAATATGTAGGCTTAACAGGGTTTGATTCTCAAACTATTCACTATTGGGACTATTCAGCAACCAACTATACATTTCAAGCATGGTCATTGACAGATGGAGGTGCAACAGTTGAGGCAAAAACCAAGAATTCCCTTGAAGTGAAAGGTACAGCCGATGACCTTTCCAAACTCTATATTGCCGACCTTGTAAGCATCGACAAGAGCACTTCTACCACAGGTACAAATACCTATGGCGGGGTAGTAACATTCACATTCCGCAATGGTGCTACAAAAGTTCGCTTCGGTATGTACGAGACAATACCGGGATATAAACTCAGCAAAGTTACATTCCGCTCAAAAGCAAATAAGTTCACCGACAGCAATTCCAATGCTTTGCTTGACGGAACGTTCAATGGTCAAGGTGCGACATCCGGAACTTATACCGTAACTTATGGAGCTGATGGACACGTCAAACTCGACAACACAGCAACAGTCGCAGCTGCTGATCACCTTGATTTCGGAACATTCGATCAGGGGAACATCAGCGAGGATGGAGCTAATCCTACTTACGCGGGTGGTGGCTATCAGATTGTTCTTCCCAATGAAGACAACAATGCAGACATGACACTTTACATCGACTTCACGCTTACGGCTGACAATGGGACAGATGTCATTAATGTGAAAGGAGCGAGCGTTACCGTTCCGGCAGCAAGCATGAAATGGCTTCCCAACTACGCTTATACATATCTGTTCAAGGTTACAAAAGACATGAACGGTACTACTGGTCAAGAAGGAACCGATCCCACAAAACTTTATCCCATCACCTTCGATGCTACTGTAGTGGATGAAGCTGTGGTTAATCCGACCGTTGAAACAGAAGTAAAATAAAAATATGACCGGTAAGAGAACCGGAACATTTTTTCATGGGATTACGTACCTATGAGAAGATAAGGTCAGACAGGGTTCGACTCCCCGTCTGACTACGATAGTAAAAAAAATAAATCGTGCTAACGCGCCGGAGTGCGTGCACGCGAAGAACTAACAAATGAGAAGCTGTGCGTTTTTAAACATATTCATGACATGGACGGGGTTGCTTATGGTTATCATCTTTGTCGCTTGTTCGGACAAAGATGTATTACCTACCGACACCACGGAAACCAACGCCAAAGATGCAATAGTGTTTGGTGGCAAATTGAGTGATAACCGTGCTACGACGACGAAAACTCGATCCATGGATTTGGAAGACTTCAACAATACGTTCAGGGTATTTGGCTATAAAAATACTACATACGATGCTAACTCCGAAACATATGCCGGATTGCAGACGGTGTTTGGAGGATATGAGGTAATCCACCACTCCGGGACGGCGGGAACTACGGAAAGTAATCGAAATGATTGGGAATATGCCAACAGCACCAACCAAACCTTACATTATTGGGACAATGCCGCAAAAGCCTACCGCTTCGCGGCATACTCCCCTTTCACCGCGACAGTCACAACGGAACAAACGGGAACAAATATCACGTTCGATTTCGCAATCAGCACTAAGACAGAAGCCGATATAGCTGCCACACCTTTTTATTCAAAGATGTGGTTCTCCAACAATAATTACCCTACATACACAGCTTATGGCTCGGTGGTCACAATAAGCTTCGTTCGACCGTTTTGCAGAGTACGTTTTATTTTGCAAGACGAGAAAGGAAACATAATCACAACAGAGAGTGAGCTATACAAACACCTTTCCAAGAACACCATCAAGTTCAAGCCTGCCGATTCCAACCGGTTCATAGTGACCGGAGGAAGGATAAGGGTGTCTTATCCCTTAATAGGAACTAACAAAGAAGAAACGCTCTCGACTATTGCCGGCACATCGACAGACGACAAGCTGGAAGCAATGACAGATCCCTATGAGGACACTCCCGTACTCGCAACAACCGAGAAGAAATGGTACACCTTATTCCCGATTGGGACACAGGGAGATTACGTCATGTCATTGGACTACAATGGTCATACGAGAACAGCTGTGGTGCCTGCTAAATACACCACATGGAACGTGGGATATGAATATACCTTCGTATTCAAAATAAGCGAAAGCAAACTGACCTTCCTACCCGACCTTTATGTTTACACAAAGTGGCAGGCAGGTTATTCGGAGAATACCACATGGTAAGCATGAGAGAAAAAAGACGAAGATTGAAAAGAGAATTTGAAATGAAGATATGCCCTGTTCTTACCCTTCTTATGGGGATGATATTATTAATGGGATGCAGTAGTGAGAATGTTCAACCTGAAGATGATCACTGCACATTAAGGGTTCCCATCGAGGTTGCCATAGAAAACAACCCCATTGTTCAAAGTAGGACTATGGGCGATCCCGGCTACAACGATGAGTTACAACCACCCAAGCATCTGTACATATTCGCGTGGATTCAAACCGGCACGAACAATTACGAACTGTTATACATCCATCGGAAAGATATAGTCGCATCAGAATGGAGCTACTTGCCGGGCGTGAGCGGAGAAGACAATACCGCACGCTATCAGCTGAACGAGAATCTGTACCTCACATTTTCTTCACAAGTAATGAATGCTACGGAGAAAACGAACATGGGACGTATTTATGCCATTGCTTCCTCGCGACCTTTCACTTTGCAACAATTGGAAACAATGCTTGGAGATACTTATAAAAATGTACTTAGATCACCTGTTCCACTGAAGACCACTACGTCGCCTGACATGGCGTTACAAGCTGCTTTGGTGGATTTAGCAGATTGGACCGGTGAAGACTTGCGCGACCTTTACAGCAATCCACTTGGTGATCCTCAAACAGACCTAAAGAACATAGCTAATGGCAGAATTGTTTATACTGCGGCAAGTGCATCAAAGGCATACGTTGGAGATGTGCGTCTCTATCACTGCGCCGCAAAGATTGATTTCACATGGGAGGTAGCACCAGAACTGCGCAATACTACCAGCGTGAGGAGAATTACAATAAAAGAACTGCCAACCATATGCAAACTCTTCGAGCCCACAAAAAACCGCGTGGGGCATAAAGAACAAAGCATCATGACAACAACCCCCACAAAATGGACGGGAAGAGAATATATTTATGCCCTGCAACCTCAGAATGGCTCTATAAAATATGATGTTGACTTTGACGGCAGAACCGGTATCACGGACAAAACTTTCAGTCCCACATCCCCAAACCCGACTTTTACCGGGTGGTATAGAGTGATTGCCACTATAAAGTAATACACGATAAGCATTACAAAAGTATGATACAACGAAAGTTATTCCATATATTATTTCTAATCTTGACGATTTCTACCAGTGTAAACGCACAGAACATCAGATATGTCAGTAAATCCGGTGCCTATACTAACGATGGAAAGTCGTGGGCTACGGCAAAAATCAATATACAGGATGCCATCAACGACCTTGTCGATAACGGACTTACGGGTGAGGT
The DNA here is from genome assembly GCF_900607215.1 of Prevotella rectalis. NCBI lineage: Bacteria > Pseudomonadati > Bacteroidota > Bacteroidia > Bacteroidales > Prevotellaceae > Prevotella > Prevotella rectalis. Next base: position 222,319 of record NZ_LR027820.1, on the reverse strand, counting down.
TTGGGTGGCGAAAGGAACTTACAGCCCTACCGAAAGCACTGAATCAGGAGGAGGAAATACACTATATCTGTCGTTCAAGATACCTGCCGGCATAAAAGTTCATGGTGGTTTTTCCGGAACGGAAACCACTAAAGAAGAACGTGAGAAAATCAATAATGAGAACATGGGCTGGTTTTACGCTCATCAAACCATATTAACCGGCGACTTCTCAAAGGAAGCGGAGTTTAAGTGGAACTCCGTAAAGAAGAAATACGACACATCATTCTATGGCAATTGCTATCACGTGGTATGGTTTGCCACCAATGGTTTCGACAGCAATGGACGTGGACTTCCACTTGATGGAGAGGCTTTGCTGGAAGGGTGTATTGTGAAAGATGGGAACGCAAAGAACTCTACCGTGGAAGGACATCCACACAACGCCTATGGGGGCGGTATATATATGGTGGAAGGGGCAAAGGTAACTAACTGCCACATCAGCCATTGCGAAGCCTCACGCAACGGTGGTGGCGTCTATATGGACGGTGGTGGCAAAATGGAACATTGTTTTGTCGTTGCTTGCCAGTCGTTGGGAATAGCTGCTACCAATGGGTTTGGTGGTGGTGTTTGTATAGACACGAACAATTCTGAAAAATCACTGGGCATATCACGTTCGATAATAGCCAGTTGTGTAGCACGCATGGGAGGAGGGCTCGCCATTAACGTAAACGAACTAACTTCTCCAAATGGAAAAGATATTAGGTTTAAGCCTTATGCGTCCGCAACGGTCATTGCCAACAATACGGCTACAACCGAAGGAGGTGGGGTATATTTGAACAGAGGAGGTGCTATTACGCAAATGACCATTGTAAGAAACCGTTGCGATGGTGTCGGGGTTACATCCAATAACGTAACGACAGGGCGAGCAGCAGGGCTTTATTGTCGCGACAAAGCCTACATTCTCAACTCGGTTATTTGGGGAGGAGAATGTCCCGCCAACGATGATATTCAATATGCCACATCGCGTTCTGTTTATGATGACAACCTGAAAGTAATCATGAAACATTGCTCGCTTTCCAAATCTGACTTCGTGGATTGGAGCGGAACAAAAAAACTGAAAGTTCTTTCTCTCTCAATGTTTAACAGCCCAACCGAAGAAGCGGATATTACAAACGGCTCAATAGCCTCTAACGCTTATCCAATGTTTTCAATGCCATCACCAAAGGCCGGATACGTCTCAGACGATGGTAACAATACGCAATACAACTATCAATGGAAAGTGGGTTTGAATTCCTCGTTACTCAACGTAGGCATACTTCCTGTAGAAATTGATCAGGAGGGCGTTTTGCCATTCGGCGAAACAGAAGAAGACGTAACTTACAAGAAGTTTTATCCACGATCAACATTAGGGGCATACAGCTTTACGAATATGAGCATTTCTCCAAATGAAGAGAGGAACAACGTTAATTATTACGTAGACTCAAATCCTCAAAAAGGCTCCGAAGCACTTTCACTTGGTTTCAGCTGGGATCATCCGCTACCTTTCTTATCGGATGCTCTTTACGACGTTAAGCGGAACGCGATGAAGTATCAAGGGAAGACTGTAAACATCTATGTAAAAGCGGGTAAACAGTACAACACGAACTCATTTGTACAGGGACGCATCAGATTGATTCCCCTGGAGATACCAAGCAATGTAAATATATATGGAGGTTATCCATGTGAACTGACAGGCACACATCTCGAACAAGAAATATCCGGGAACACCTACCGGAGGAACCCACTGCGGCATCCGACCATTATTATGGGAAACATCACCACCGACTATGAGACGAATGTAGCGCATCTCATCACTTTCAACAACTCAAAAAACGTTGTCTTTGATGGCTTTCAAGTGAGATATGCAAACGCATCCTCTACTTTACTTGCCAACGAGGACAAAAATGGTGCCGGCATGACATTTCTTCAGGGAGCACAAGTTAAGATAAGAAACACCATTATTGCCGGGTGTACAGCCGAAAAGGGAGCGGCAATTTATGCTTCGGGAGCTTGCAACTTGGAGTTTGAGAACTGTATTATTCACAACAATGCATCATCATCTCTAAACGGAATCATCTATTCCGAAGGAAAAGCTCGGCTATCGTTCAATCACTGCGATTTTCTTCGTAACGTGGGCTATGTAAGCTATCTTGAAGGACAATCCACAAAACAAACTTACACCAATTCCATTTTCTTCGGCAATATGGATAACGCCATCGACAATACCAACCAAGAATCTGGTGGAGGTATCGATCATGCTCTTCCAGCCTTCGCTGGCAATACGAAAGGGGTTAGCGGAAGTTACTGTATGTTTGATAAAAAGTCGGCATCGTTCAGCGACCAATTCGGTGGAAACCAGCTCGGAGAATGGCAGTACAATCTTCAATATACATTCAGCAATGGAGCCGGAAGTGGATATCCACGCTTCCTTAATCCAACAAAAAATACAGGGGTATCGCCCGATGGCGACATCACTTTCAATGGCAGTGCCACATCGTTTGAGCCACACAACGGCAACCCGATGGTAAATGCCGCCAATCATGAAGGCGACCATACTACATGGGGCACAGACATCAGTACCATCACCACACGCGACTATGGTGGGCTACCCGACATTGGGGCTGTGGAAAACCATAAATCAACGAAAGCTGCCGGTGGAGAGAATGCCTACGAGGACGGACAACCGGTCTTCGGTGGAGTTACCTTTGTGCGAGATTATAATACATACACTTACGATACTAATGGGAATGCGACTTTAGACACATCAGACCTATCCACAGAAGGGCGTGACGGATCATCATGGGCAAAAGCAATCAATGGTAACGCCTCCTACAACTTCACGACAACAACCATCAATTACCCTCTTTCCAAACCTATTAGTAGCAACATAGCCAATCCTCAACCCTATAAGTTGGGAATGTTATCCGGCAACAATATCAACAATCCTGTTTACTACGCAAAGAACATAAGTGGCGACAAGATCCGAAATACATTGGAAAAGGAAGATGGAGACGATTTTATTTTCATACAATCCGGCAATGGGTATTATATCTATAACCTGACCAAAGAGAAATACGTATGCTATAAGGATGCCAAAGAAGGAAAAAGCAAAATTTATTTGTCGGACTCCAATACTTCCAACGCGTTATGGCGGCTTAAAACTTCCAGTACGAATCCAAGCTATCTCACCTATCTCATTCAGCCTCAAACCACCTCTAACATTTCTTTTTCACCATCATGGAATTTTATGGGTGGTGTTGAAAATGATTTAGGGTTGTATAGAGGTACTGATAGTAACAGTAATTGGCAGTTCTTCAAGAAAGATGTGCAAACCAATACTGTAGTAATGAATGGGCTTCAGTACGCAGTCAACAATGCCGAGAAACAGATGGCGAAAAACTACACCAAACGCATCACAACGCAAACTGAAAAATATGCATCAAGGAACAAGCAAACCACACACACATACTACGACTTCACTCCCACATCTCAAAATCCGTTACAAGAGGTTTGGGTAGGAGCAGGCATCTATACAAATCCCAAAGGTTACGTTTTGCGCAATCACGTGCAAGTTTTTGGAGCTTTTCCTAAATTAGGTAACCCCGGAAAGGATCAACGACACCCACAGTTGACAGAAGGTATCAGCCTATCGCGCACCGCTGCGGGCGTGAATATTAGAGATTATGAAACCATCTTGCAGACTAACGCCAACATTCTTGAACGAGACTTACATAAAAATGATGTAAGCGTACTCAGCCAACCTGAAGAGTGTCGAGTAACAGAGAATGCCTTGTCCAACATCCCTGCCAACCGAGTGATCTATGAAGGAGCGATTTGGGATGGTTTCACACTTAGATATGGTTACAAGTCAGCTCTCCCCAGAGGGGGAAGTGGACGTCGGGATGGCGGAGCCGGAGTGCGTCTTTATGAGAATGCACAAATAGTGAATTGCGTTATCCGAGATAACCTCATGGAAAAGGGTTATGGAAGAGGCTCGGGAATATATGTCGATGGCTCCACGATTATTAATTGTTATATCATGAACAACCTCGCGCAAAACACAAGTCAGATTTATGGTGGTGGCTTATACATGATAAAAGGAACTATATACAATTCCGTGATAACTGGTAATGATCTCGGCAGCAGCGGAGAAAGACTTGGTGCCGGAGCATTCTTTGAATCGGCAGATTTCTACAATAATACAGTTGCGAACAATAAGAATGGAGCCGCGTTAGGAGTTTGGACAGCTTCCGCAGACGATGCCCACCTTACAGTATATAATTCCATTGTAATGGGAGGAGACAATAAATTGATAGATCGTAGCAATTCCACTCCGATCACGTTTAAGTACAGTTTCCTTCAAAGTTCCCAAAACGCGCCCAATGACAGATATTTCACGATTTCCGATCACAATCAGGTTTATTGTGGCAGATTATATAATGCCAATATCTATCATCCATTCGCCAAAGACTACACAGAGGCTATCACACAATATGATTTCCGTTTAACGCAAAAAGACAACTACAACGCAGTAAACTCAGGTACACAATTCATTGATTTGAATGGCGATGGTAACGATGATATCACGTTGCCCGAATACGATATGGATTACTCGGAGCGCGTGCAGGATTGCGAAGTGGATATAGGTGCCTTCGAGTACAACGGAGCCTATAGCATAGCTCCTGACATCACCACGGTGCCGGGACAGGCTATCTTCTATGTAAGTCCATCAGGTCGAGGCAACGCATCTGCAAATAGTCCGGCACATGCAGCCTGCTCAAGCAAACTACAGAAAGTACTCGACTCTGCAGGAAGATACAAATACCTTCATCCCGAAAAGCGCGTTATCGTGAAAGTGGCAAACAGCAAAACGCTGGAAGAAACTGACACACCATTCAAATATTATGCTACCCGCACCACCTATGAGGGAGACCAAGACGTAAGAATATGGTCCATCATCGTCCCGCGAGGCATAGAAATTTGGGGAGGCTATACTGATGAATACAAGAGCGATGCCGACAATGGCTTCTATTCTACAGAAGGCGGATTCAAGGACAGACGTAACATTATCGCACATCCTACATATTTCGATGCTTATTATTACAACAAAAGACAGAAAGTTAACGTATATACTTATCATGTATTGACATTTACAGATAAAGTGTTCGATGGTGAGGGACTACCTTATATGGAAGGAGATCGAGTTGGGGAAAACAGTTCATTCTCCAGCTATTTAGGTAAGTTTATTTCCATGACAACAAAAACAAGCGATCGAGCTATAGTCGATGGCATCTTCATCACTGGTGGCAATGCCAACCTTCGGGTTCGGGCATCGGGAGTAAAAGCAAAGAACATCAATCAGTTTGGTGGAGCTGCCATAGTAACCGACTACGCTCACATTCGTAACTGCATCCTTCGCAACAATGAAGGTGTCTATGGAGGGGCACTGGCACTTACCCATAAGGCACTTGTGTCAGGATGTTTGCTCGACAAGAATACGGCAGACTTTGGTGGAGCAATCTATGTTTTGGAAAACGGAACAGATCTTTCCGATGGAACAAAGGTAAACACAACTACGGATAACACATCGAACATGGCAATGAACATGGCGCATGTTTACACCTCAACCATTGTAAACAATAAGGCAAATATTCGTGGTGGAGGTATTTGGTTTGGGCAAGACGAGGCTAATGTACGAATTAACTCCACAGCTGTATGGCAGAATGAAAGCCAAGATCAGGCGAATATCTCCGGACTATCCAATCCCGAGAAACCCTCCGGAAGCAATTGCAGTGCGCTCGACTTCTATCCCTTCTCTTACTGCGCCACTCAAAACATCCGCTTATCCGGAACCAATAACATCAACCTGCGCAACCTTAATAGGGAAGGTGTGCGCTTTGCCAAGAATGGGATAACCGATGAAAAGACATTGGCAGAGGAAAGCAACAGTCAAGGTTTCAACAAATTCAATGACTTTGGCTACTACGCCATAACCAGCTATTCCGTATTAACGAAAGCAGGAATGACAGAAAACGAATATGAACAGTTGAAGAATATCGGACTTTCTGAAGCCGACTTTGCCGGAACCAACCGCTATGCCGGTTCTTCCAGAACTTATATTGATATCGGAGCGAGGGCAGTAGAAAAGAATATCCAGTCGGACAACTTGATGCTCCGCCTTTTCGTTACCCGACCTGAAGATATTGACATGAATGCCGCAGAGGCAATGATGAGCATCAATACTACGGAAGGCAGTCCCGGCTATGATGCCGACAAAGCCTACTACGCTCAAGAAGGATCATCGTTCGCTTATCCCATGCAGAGCATACAGGATGCGCTCGACTATATCCGGCAAATGCGTTCCATACAAGAAGATGGCGAACTCCTTTCACCCGATGCCAACAACCTACCTTTCGAAATTTGTGTGTCAAGAGGTGTGTATTACCCCACTCGAGACGTGGCAGGTTCGTATGGAAACGCCTTAGACAACACTTTTCTTATTCCGGAAGGGGTAAGCATCATAGGAGGCTTCAACGGAAAACGTGCCGTAAAAGCGGATGGAACAGAAACCGGGGCAAACAATTTCTATGGTCGTTATAACATAAAAGGTTATATTCAAACTCCGGGCGATGGAATCTATGATTTGCAAGACAATATTACGCAGGTAAGCATTCCGGACGTTACGATCACAAATTCTAAAGGCACCACCTACGTGCTTCATCAGCTGCCTATCGAGATAATGACAAAAAACAGAGAGCGAATTGATCTCAATGCAAACAACATCATAGAGCCATGGGAATTCGTTCATCAAACCACACTTAGCGGAAACGTCTATAACATATCGGAACACGGCGTTCTCCATGTCATCTCTATTTTCCCTGATCAAGTGGCAGCAGGAGCTTTGCCCTACCGACAGGTTGATAAGTCGGCAACTTATCAGAGTTCCGGAGATGAGTTTGGTTATACAAGTTTCGAGGTGGGACAGCCGGTGAAGTTGGATGGACTTACCATCACCGGAGGTTATGCCGGAAACTATATTGAGGGGGCTTTGGAAGACGAAGAAAAATTCTTTTATTATCATGGAGGAGGTATCTTGATTGATGGTGATCGTTATTGCGATGATTTCAATCGAGGCACAACAACAGGCTCAGTATATAAGCATACGAACGTAGCAAATGCCATAGCCTATCGAGACATTCCCTTGGTGATAACAAAATGCAAATTCGAGAACAATCACGCGGGATATGGTGCAGCCATATCCGCCAACACCTCATTGAGTGTTTATAGTTCTTCTTTTGAACACAATATTGCTGAAGCGGGAAAGGACGACAATGTAAGTTATCAGGGAAAATTGTACGATGTGGCATATCCCGGCCATGGAGGAGCCATATATTCCACTTGCAGGTTAATCGCGTTCAACACCATCTTCGCCAACAACGAAGCTTACGACAAGACACTTGACATCAACCCAATCTCCTACCATTCCTTGAGAACGCAGATATATGGCACATCCGGCATAGAGCCTCCGGTAAGTCTCGGAGGCTGTGGTGGTGCGGTTTATTCAGGCAAACGTGGTTACCTACATCTGACCAATTGTAATTTCGTACACAACATGGCAAATGCTTATCCCGCCGTGTTCACCATGAATCCCAATAAGATGCCGAAGGATGAAAACAATAGCCAGGTTTCAAAATATAGTCAGATTATCAATACTTTATTTTGGGGAAATGAAGTGAACGAAGACATGAAGAAGAAGTGGAATGATAATCCTTATTTCAGTTTCTCCTCGCAATTGATCTGCAATTATGGGAAGTACGACAGAGATGGGAATTACAATCCGAGATTTCAGGAAGGCAACGTGCCACTCTCTCAAGAGCAACTCAACGAGAACTATAAAGAGATGGCTTGGTTCTGCGCCTATGAGAACGAAAGAGGCATCACACAAGTGAACAAGAGCGATTTGCGCGAGGTGAAATTTAATCCTCTCATACACATAGAACTTCAACTAAAAAATGCCAACAAGGGGAAATATCAAAACTGCAACCTTTCCTTATCCGGTGAAAACAATTCACTGGAAGGTCCCAATTTCGTCAACCCTTCTCGTGAAGCAGGCTATGCAGGCTATATGGAGAGCGCGGATTGGAGTCCTGCCAGATTGAATAAGCTCACTGACAATGGAAGTGGAAAAATACTGCAAAAGATCACACGGCAGAACGATAGCTACAAAGCGGAATTCGCGACCTATACCGAGGCAAACGAAATACCACCGGAACGAGCCGGATACAGCACAGAGCAAGTGGGCGATTACATCACGGCAGGAGCATACACTACTTCTCGATATTTAAAAGATTATCCTGCCAACAACATGAACTTGCCTATCGGAGCAGACGATTACATGACATCGGCATACGTTCAACCTGACGGCACGCAACAACAACTCTATCGTATCTCTTACGACCCCAATCCCACGCATAACCACACCTATATTGACATCGGAGTGTACGAATATCCACATACCGAGCTCCAATATGCCACAATCGGTGATGAAGTGGACGTGTTATGGGTATCGCCAACAGAGAAACCGGAAAACGGACTGCCTGACGGCAGCGCATGGAGCCAACCCACGTCCGACCTGCAACGAGCAATAGAAACGTTGCTCTCGAGCAGAAACGGGCATCGCAAGGAGATAAGACTGCTCGATGGAACTTATACCCCTACGTACAAAATTAACAATCGCTTGGCATTCACTATCGACACACGAAAAATCAATGAATCTTCGATGCTCCCTCTCGATGCCGAGGGAAACCCCATGGAGGGGTACGGTGTGAAATCACTAACCATCAAGGGGGGATACAGCAGAGAACTCAACAACGTGTACGACACCAAGGAATACCCGGCTATCATTCGCCAGCAAAATCGTGCAGATGCCACTTCAAACACATGGAATCATCTCATTTATATTGCCGATGCAACACAACGTTATGGGCAAAAGAACAATAACATAGACAACGAATACGGCAACGACACCGGATATGGGTGGTGGGCAGCTCCCGGGATAAATACATCCAAGGTCATCAACACCATCCCAATAGAAATCGATGGCATTAGGTTGATAAATAATCAAGCATTATCTAATACAAAAGGGACTACTATCTGCTATGCTGACCAGAAATTTGACGATCAGTTCAACCTGACGACATCAGAAACCCCTACCTATAAAGCAAAACAACCTACATCCGCCAATTTATCAAAGGTGGTTTATTATAAAGACGATACATTCACCGAGGTCTCCGATGTTCCTACATCGGATTTTAAGCGTGAAGGACAGAAATACTATACCGATGGAACTTATACTACGGAAACTTCCGAAGTAACACCATTCGTGAAATATGGCTATGTGGAGAAAGAAAATCCTGCCAAGCTAATTCTCAGTAAGACTATCGTGATGAACAGTGGCACACACCATGATGCTTCCGCCGAAAATGATAAAAGCTCATCGGCTGTTTACATCGGGAAGAATGGTGGTACTGCCCTCCTTTACAATGACGTGTTGCACAGCAATTACGGAGACCCGATTCAATCAGAATGTCAAACCATGATTATAAACAGCACCATCGCACTCAACTCCGGACTTGTGGACATTACAGGGGGAGACAAAACGGACAAATCGGTGATTTACAACAGTGTGTTTTGGTGTAATAATCCCATGGGACAAGATACATTCGGCAAACAATTCAACCTCATCAACTACACGAATGAGGCTTCGAGTGGGGATATTTTCAAGTATAATGCTTTTACGGGTGGTAATATGGAAGCCACCGACTATACTGCCGGAGGGGTGGTTGCCAATCACTTCAACGTAGGACTCTCGAACAATAATTCAGATGTCATCAACGGTCCCAATTTCTTGGATCCGGAGAATACGGATATAGAATCGCGCAACTTCTCCATCAATCCTTCATTAAGATTGCTAAATAAAGGAAAATCCAACCTCTATAACGACAACTTGGCAACAGCATTTAACGTCTATGACATTGCGTGGCTTCCCACCACACGCCATGATGCCGGAAGCAATGCACGTTTCGTTTTCGATATTGACCTCGGCGCATACGAATATCAAAATGAGCTGGAAAGGGTCATTTACGTAAACCCCAACTCCACGGTAACGGGACGAGGCAACTCTTGGGCAAGTCCATTGGGACACGGAAACCTGCAAACAGCAGTGGATCTTGCCGCCGTCTATCACGTGAACAATCCAACGGAAGAAGCTTATGTCTTCGTGAAAGGCGCAAGTGCCACCAACGCCGGGCTGCACACCGACGAGACACTTATCTTGCGAAACGGCGTAAGCGTATTTGGAGGCATCAGCCCGACCTATACGGCTGATTGCAAGAAGACAGACCATAGCTCGGGCGTTTTCACGTTCGAAGAATCGGTGCTGAAAGAGTATGTTACCAATCTCCTGAACAAACGTGAGGGTATTGTCAGCACGTTGGGAAGTAATACGAAAGTAAAAGGAATAAAAATTGCTCCCAACTCCGTGTTCGATACTACCAATACAAACATCGTGTCGCTCGCCGATGGTTTCGTGGTTACGGCAGCCACGAATGCTAATCCAAAAGGCATCGTTACTTCGCCGGTAATAGATATCCGACCTGCCGACGCAGAAGCAATAGTGGCATTGAGAAATATCGTTGTTCATCATAACGACTTATCCGCCACAAGCTCAACAAACATTGCAATCGTTGATAATGCATTATTATATGAAGCGCTGTTCCATCATAATAAAGTAGCAAACAATGCATCGGTACTGAAAATCGGAAATAAAGGATATGCCGTAAATATCACCGCCGAAGGAAAGACTACGGGGGCTGACGACTCTGCTCCCTATAATGGGAGTAATGATGCGCACATCTATTATTCTTTGGTAAATTATGCGGAACAGGCAGCTACGGAAAACACTCTTTCCGGATATAATTATCCGGTGAGCGATGCCAACCTGAATTATCAGCTGACGGAGCAAAGCAAACACATAGACGAGTGTCCCGCACAAAACCCAATCGAGCCAATCTCTATACTCAGTAAATTCATCAACTACACGTCTGACCGGGATTTGCTCGGCAACCCTCGTTTACTCCGTGGGGTAAGCAAGAAAGATAAAATTGACAGAGGAGCTTTTGAAACATGGAAAATAGATTATGCCAGCGTAAAGACAACAGATGAACAAGGATTCTATCCTCATGACGGTTCGGTTGTTTACATCATGGAAGACAACTCGCTTGTAAGTGGACACTCGCTTGTTCCCTCCTATCTGCTCTTAAAGACCGGATCCAGTCTCTATGGAGAAGGCAACAACGTACAGGCAGCATATCTCGCAGTGGAACGTCAACTGAGAAACGGTGGAGCGATAGTCAGCTTCCCCTACCCGATGAACTACAACACAAATGTTACAACACCAAGTTACGATGATGACGGTGTGCTGACATTGACAAACAGAGACAACAAGGCATATACTTACAACGGCTCTGAACGCGCTAATTGGAACTACCACTTCATGAAGAGCGAATCGACTTGTTGGGACGAGACGAAGAATGAGGTAGATGCGAACAACGGAGTGCTGTATGCTGCCACACTTGATGCCACTTACAGGTTTACCGGTAAAGGGGTGTCCATGAAAGACTATCTCTATACAGAAATGAAAGACGCGGACTTTAAGACCGTTACACTACAACAAAACGATGACCGATTATCAACAGTAGGTGGAGCCGACTTCACATCGAAAGAAGATATGGGATGGAACTGTTTCGGCATTCCTTACCTCGTAAGTTCCTACAAGTCATACGAAAAAGAGACGTTCACGGGCAATAACAAATACAACATGGATATTCCACACACCCTGTGGCTGTATTATGACGGAAAGTATCAATCGGATGGAACGACGCTTGCAAACGGCGATGGAGGTTTTTACAGTGTATCATCATGGAAGACGGATGACTGGCATCTTGCCACGGAAGAAACACCCCGGATATGGGTGGGGGAAGGTATCTTCACGCAAACAACCGTTGTGAGCAACAACGAAGAACTTACCTTCTTCCGTCCGTCATACAACTTCTCAGAAAATCAAAATACGAAGAAGAAAAGCGGAACTCGCCTCTACGTCGGAGACAGAATGAAAGATGAAACGCCCATGCCTTTCAATGTCAAGACACGCGGACACATCATCTACATCACCGGACTTCAAGGAAACGAAGAGATTACTATCTACGACAGTTCCGGAAAGATTTACAACATGACACGAGCAACACATTCACAGTACTCCACCGCCGTTCCCATCAATGGTGTGTTCATCGTAAAAATTGATAATTATAAAAAGAAAATACTTATCAGATAATGGAAAGATCCGAACATCGCTCGCTTGCCGACTCCATCCTTTAGGTACAATGAAAAAATCGCTCGGACATTCAGACGAAAAAATGGGAGATATATTTCTGTATTTCCCATTTTTTATTCCGTACACTCCTCTGTGGCTGTTCAGGAGTAACTCTTCCTTTTCATCCCAAATTGATGACGCGAGTTCGGGATAAGAAAATCTTTAGAAAAGTTCCAATTGCCTTGATTTCTCTACGTGTACCGGCAGTGCCTCCGGCTTATTGTCAAAGAAACAATAGGCTGTAAGAGCAGAACATAAGTTCATGATGAAATTATGTATTGATCGATGCTGTGAATGTACAAGGTTAGCCTTGTTCTTTAGCAACTCGTTGATACATTCGATGATGTATCTCTTTCTAAGCATGATTCTGTCATACATAGGCATAAGTTTGTTCTTCATGTTCGCTTTTAGACCATGTACGAGATGTATGCCTTGGTCGAACAAGGTTTCAAAGAGTTCCTTTTTGATATATCCTCTGTCAGCGAATACTTTTCCATACAAGACTTTTGTAAAAACGCTCCACACCCGTTTATCTCTGTCATCAACATTTGCCCCTGTAAGACAGAAGGTTATAACCTCGCCAGAGTCATTACAGAGCAGGTGCAGTTTAAAGCCGTGGCACCAACCCATAGTACCTTTTCCGTTCTTCGCGGAACCGGCAAACACCTTGTTGAAATAACGCCGTACATTATGACATACAGGTATCATGGTACTGTCGACAAACGTTATCCCTGTACATTTGCCAAAGGCATAAAGCTTCATAAACATCATCATCTGGAAGAAAACACGTGGCATTAGTTCCACGAAACGATTGTAGGATACAGCATCGGGAAACTCCTGCTTGAGTTGTCC
>NZ_LR027820.1:200905-209011 GCF_900607215.1 Prevotella rectalis | reverse complement strand
TTATCCCTGTACATTTGCCAAAGGCATAAAGCTTCATAAACATCATCATCTGGAAGAAAACACGTGGCATTAGTTCCACGAAACGATTGTAGGATACAGCATCGGGAAACTCCTGCTTGAGTTGTCCGCGAATGCAGTTGAGGTAGTACTCCTTGAAGTTACGGTATGTACCGAAATGATAGCATATAAGAATTGTCATAATCTTGCTTTCAGAAAGACGACCTTTACGGTGTCTATAACGTTTTCCTTTGCCGTTATGTGTAGGTAGGAAAAGGTTGTTTTCGAGTTCGGTATTCAAATTTTTGTTAAATTCGTCTATAATACAGAATATTGCAGTAACTTTGTCTTTGGTAATCATCGCTTTAACTTTGTTTGTAACTTATTGATTATCACCTATAAAGATACAAGTAATAAGCGAGATTACCAACTTTTTAAGAACTTTTCTTATCCCGAACTCGCATAATAGATTATTAATCTTTGCAACCGAGTTGCAAGATTAAATGGATATCTTTGCATCGTGATGATGAAAAAAATATCCATATTTAGTATCTGGTTGGCAATCCTCATGGTGTTGTTTGTCTCTGTTTTGGCACATCATCATCACCCCAAAGAAGTATGCTTCATTGAAATGACATGCGCGTTGGATGGCAATGTTAATGATAGTCACACTGGCCACTCGACTTCGGGTCAAAGTTCTACACCAGACAATTGCTCTGTTGAACAAATCAAACACATTGTCAAAAACGAAAAGTGCGTTCAACAGATCACACAGACCATAGAGAAGCAATCACACTTATTGTATGTTTTCTCGCCGTATAAAATATTGTCAAACCTTGAAGCTTCAAAGTTTAACGAAACATCACAAGAGCCCTCTTTTCATCTGCTTGAGGTAAATATTGTCTCAAGTGGGTTACGAGCGCCTCCTCTCTCATAATTATATCCATTTTTTTTAAATAAATAGAATAAGACATGACGGTTGTTCTCAATATGTCATGTATAATTAAGTCATGAGATATGATCAATAAAATTATTTATTTTTCCATTAAGCATAAGTTCTTGGTGATACTCCTCTTGGTAATCATTATAGGTGGTGGCTTATATTCACTAAAAACCATCAATGTAGATTCTACACCAGATATCACCAATAATCAAGTACAGGTTATTACTGTGTCAGAAAACCTTTCAACAACAGATATAGAGCAGTTTGTTACTTACCCTGTAGAACTTGCCATGTCGAATCTTCCTGGTGTAATAGACATTCGTTCTATCTCTCGATTCGGTGTATCGGTTGTGACCATTGTGTTCAAGGATAATATGGATACCTATCTGCCACGCCAACTTGTTCAAGAGAAGTTAGAAGAAGTACGTGAAGAAATTCCAGAAGGCTTTGGCACTCCCCAAATGGGACCTATAACAACAGGGTTGGGTGAAATTTATCAATACACATTAGTTCCTAAAGACAGCAATTTATATAGTCCACAGGAATTGCGAACTATTCAAGACTGGATAGTTAAACGTCAACTGTCAATGATTCCAGGTGTTGTCGAAGTGAACTCTTTTGGTGGGAGTATAAAGCAATACGAGGTGGCTCTTAATCCGAATAGGCTCAATGCAATGAAAGTTACTATCAGTGAAGTATACGAAGCATTAAGCAAGAATAACATCAATACCGGTGGAGCCTATATCGAGCGCAACCACATGGCCAATTTTATTCGTGGTGAGGGAGTGGTTAAATCTATTGCAGACATTCAAAACATAGTTGTTAAGAATACGAATGGTATTCCTGTTCTGATACGAGACGTGGCCGATAAAGTTGATATTGGTTCACAAGTACGTTATGGCGCCTTTACCCAAAATGGGCATGAGGCTGTTGGTGGCATGATTCTGATGTTAAAGGGAGCAAACTCAGACAAAGTGGTTGATGCTGTTAAAAATAGAATGGAAAGTATCAAGAAATCACTTCCCACAGGTATTGAGATAAAACCGTTTCTCGATCGTTCTAATCTTATCGACCGTACAACGAGTACAATAGCTCGCAATTTGGTAGAGGGAGCCCTGATTGTCATTTTTGTATTAGTCTTACTACTCGGAAATGTGCGAGGTGGCATCATTACAGCTTCCGTTATTCCATTATCTCTATTGTTTGCCTTTATCATGATGAGAATCTTTGGGGTTTGGGCGAATTTAATGAGCCTGGGGGCTATTGATTTCGGTATTATTGTCGATGGAGCCGTTATTATTGTAGAGGGCATTGTATTTGAGATTGGAAAGAGGACTAAGCACCATCTTAAAGTTGACCAGACGGCCATGAATCAAATTAGTTACGATGCGGCATCCTCAATGATGAACTCGGCTTTCTTTGGTCAGCTGATAATTCTAATCGTTTTTACACCGATTATATTCTTGACAGGAATCAGTGGTAAGATGTTTTCACCTATGGCTTACACGTTCTCGTTTGCACTCTTAGGTGCGATCATACTCTGTTTAACCTATGTACCTATGATTTCGGCTCTTATTCTACGCCCCTTACATAATTCCGATAGTAGGATTGTCAGGTTTGAGAAGAGATTGGAGCAAGTAAGTAACAAGTTGATTACAAAAATCACGAGGGCGTATAATCCGCTGCTTCTTTTTTCACTTCGACATAAGACAGCAGTCATTCTCTCAGCTATAATCATGTTAGGAATTACGACCATCGCCTTTACGCGTATGGGTGGAGAATTTATTCCTGAGCTTGATGAAGGAGATATAGCAATGCAAACATTTCTTAGACCAGGAAGTTCTCTCTCTGAAACAATCAAGAGAGAAAAAGAAGTTGAGCGTCTGCTTTTGGATAACTTCCCTGAAATCAAAACAGTCTGTGCACGCATTGGCGTGGCTGATATTCCTACTGACCCTATGGGATTTGACTATACGGACAGTTTTATTATCCTTGAAAAAGACAGGAGTAAATGGACTTCGGCCACAACGAAGGAGGAACTTATTGAAAGGATAAAGGAAAAGCTCCAAATTTTACCCGGGCTAAACTTTTCTTTCTCTCAGCCAGTAGCACTTCGATTCAACGAACTGCTTACTGGTGTCCGCGAGGATGTAGCCGTAAAACTCTATGGTGACGACCTCGAAAAACTCAATAAATTGGGAAATCGGATGGTAAGCATTATTAGTAAAATATCTGGTGCCAAAGACGTGGCTCTTGAACGTACAGACGGATTACCACAGATTACAGTAAAATATGACCGGCAGCGCTTAGCACAATATGGAATGAATATTGCTGACCTAAACGGGTATGTGAGTTCTGCTTTTGCTGGCAGTTCTGCCGGAGTGGTATTTGAAGGTGAAAAACGTTTCGACCTTGTCATTCGACTCTCCGAGACGTATCGTAAGAGTATCGATAATCTTAAGCAACTCTATGTTGATCTGCCAAATGGGTCGCAGATACCCCTGAGAGAGGTAGCCAATATTAACTATGAGTCAGGTCCAATGCAAATATCACGAGATAAAGCCTCACGCAGAATCTATGTAGGAGTGAATGTGCGAGGACGTGATGTGGCATCCGTCGTCTCTGATATTCAAAAAAGTCTTGATGCTGAGTTGACTCTTCCTTCAGGTTATCGACTGGAATATGGAGGTGAATATCAAAATCTCCAAGAAGCAAAGGCACGCTTGATGATAGTTCTCCCAATAGCCATGGCACTAATTTTCCTTTTACTCTACTTTGCATTAAAATCATTTAAGCAGAGCTTGATGATTTATATGGCAGTACCTCTTGCTACGATTGGTGGAGTTTTAGCTTTGATATTGCGTGGTATGTCTTTTTCCATCTCGGCAGGTGTCGGCTTTATCGTGTTATTCGGTGTTGCAGTACTCAATGGTTTGGTACTCATTAACCGATTCAATTCATTAAAAAGTGAAGGTATGAAAGATATAAATCGAAGAATTATAGTGGGTACAAAAGAGCGCATACGACCTATCTTACTAACAGCAACAGCTGCAATGCTTGGCTTTTTGCCTATGGCGGTATCAGGCTCTGCAGGGGCGGAAGTGCAACGACCATTAGCCACAGTAGTTATTGGAGGGCTATTTACCGCAACACTACTTACGCTGGTCGTAATTCCATTATTATATGCATTAGAAGAAGGGGTAAATATTAAGAAAAAAAAGATACCGACGGCTATTACACTTACATTGGTCATGCTATTAATGACAAATGGTTCGAAAGCGCAAACTGTTAGTCTTCAACAAGCATTTCAACTTGCAGAACAAAATTACCCTACAATAAGGATAGCTGAACTTCGTGTCAATCGTGAGAAAACGATGATTAAAGGCGTAAATAACATAGGAGACACGGAGTTCTCAGCAGGTGTGGACGAACTCGGCAGAGGTAATGATGCTACCTTTTCATTATTATCTATCCGACAGAATCTGAATCTATTCGGTAAGAAGCAACGTACTCGTGCTCAAGAACAAGCAACAAGAACAGCTCGTGCAGAAGCAGCGTTGACAAAATATGACTTACAAAGAGCTGTAAGTTACGATTATGCCCAAGCGTACATTCAGAAACAGAGAATGAAAGTCTATGCAATGATTGACTCTATCTATCAGAATTTTGAACATGCCGCAAAATTAAAATATGAAATGCGTGAGACCTCGCAATTAGAATATTTAACAGCAAAGAAGAAAGCGATAGAGATGAAGGAAAATTTGAATCAGTCAACTTATGATTATCAAGTAGCAGTTAGATTGTTATCTCGATGGTTAGGAGAAGGAATTTACGAACCTTCTACCTCCCCAGAAGAAATATTCGCAGTATGCAATGACACTGTTCATCCAATATTGGCATTGCAGAAAGAAAAAATTAAACTGGCACAAACACAGATAGAAGTTGAAAAAACAAAAGTGCTACCAAATTTTTTCGTAGAAGCAGGGGCGCAGAGAAATGGAAATAGGTTAGGCTATTGGACTATAAATGTTGGTATGAGTATTCCCTTATTTAGAAATTCATATCGTGCACAGAAGCAAGCCATGGCCATGGATAAGGAGATTGAAGAGGCTTATCTCACCTTATCACGTCAACAACTTAAAAGTGTTCAAGAGCGTTTACAAACAGAAAATCTAAAATGGCAGACGAAACTCAAATACTTTCAAGAAACAGCATTACCAACAGCAAGAGAGCAACAACGAGGAGCAGCTTCCGCTTACCGACTCGGGGCAACTGACTATATTGGCTTTATCCAGACCATGGGCGATGCTGTGCAGACAGAGCTTGACTATTGGTCAGCTTACGAAAAATACATCAATACAAAGATAGATTTACAATATCCAAATATTTAAGACAATGAAAACAAAAAAATATATCTATATGGCCTCTCTCTTGCTTCTAATGGCTTGTGGCAACACCAAGAAGCAGGCCGAAAACAGTGAAGAGAATGCGTTGAAGGAACAGACCCAAGTAGTCCTCACTGACGAGCAAGTGAAGAAGGTGAATATTGAGGTTGGCCATCTTACAGAGATGGTTTTTGAGAATGCTATAGAAGCGAATGGAAAACTGGTTATCGATCCGCAAAGTGAAGCAACTGTAACTCCGCAAACGGGTGGAAATATCAAACAGATATTAGTTAAAGAAGGACAAATAGTGGCTAAAGGCCAGATCATCGCTTACTTGTCTCACCCCGACTTTGTTAACCTTCAGACACAATATCTATCATCCCTCAATCAGCAGAAGTATCTCTCGAAAGAGTTTGCTCGCCAGGCAATGATGATGAAAGAGGGGGTGGGTGCAGGTAAGGATTACGACCGTATCAAATCAGAATTAAAGATAGTTAATGGCGAATTGCAAATGTTATCCGCCCAGCTTAGAAAAATGGGTATTAATCCTTCCTCTATTCGCAAGGGAAATCCCAAGATGACAATCGCAATAAAGAGTCCTATCCGTGGCACTGTTGAGCAAATCGACGTGCAGACAGGCCAATATACAACTCCAGAAATGCCAATAATGAAGATTGTAAATACAGACAACATTTTTGCTGAATTACAGGTCTTTCTACACGATATTTCTAAAATAAAAGTAGGACAGTCTGTACAATTTAAACAATCCGACAACAGTGGGAAAAACTATAGAGGCAAAGTATATTCCATTGGTAAGACCTTTAACAATGAAAATCAGACAGTAGATGTGCGGGTAAATATTATGGGGGATAGAACTGGATTAATTGGAGGCATGTATATTCAGGCACAGATTGCTACAAATGCAATAAAGATGAAAGCTGTACCTTATGAAGCCATAGCCGAAAAAGATGGGAAATTTTATATCTATAAAGCCTCTCATCAGGGCTCAAGATGGAAGTTCTTCCCTGTTGGTGTCAAGAAGATAAAAGAAGAAAATGGATTTGTAGCAATAGAGCCTTTAGAGGATACAAAAAAACTTTCTAATATTGCTCAATCGGGTGCCTATTATCTTCTGTCTGAAATGAATAAAGGAGAAACCGGAGAAGAATAGAATAAAGCACCTATCTCTAATTGGTGTTTACTGAAAATTAACGTGAGTTCGACGAATTATAAGTGTCTATAAATTTGGTGATTAGCGAAATTTGTTGTAACTTTAAAGAACTAATATTCAAACAGTTACAAACAAAAATCGCTATGATCACCGAAGACAAAGTTACTGAAATATTTTGTATGGCAGATGACTTCTGCAAGTCTTTTGATGCAATGGTGGCAAAATATACGCTATAGCCTACTGGAAAAAGAAAGTATCATCGAGATTCCACGATGTCAAAGGCAGAAGTCATGCTAATAATGATTCTTTTTCACGACTCTGGTTATCGCTGCTTTAAACATTTCGGTACTGTTTTGCTCATAACGTTACAATAAATTTTGAATATGATTTTTATTTTCTGAATATACTTCCATAAAGGAAGGCAGGGAATTACCATCCAAAAACGGACACAAAGAATGGATCAGGACATCAAGGCGGTATGTGCTGAATATCTATACCTGTAATAATGCTTACGCAGATGTTTTCCAAACTGATTTTGGATAATGCCTACAACTTATGGGAATGATATTGTGTATTGCCTCAAGTCACATTGTGGGGTAAGGGGATATTGTAGGTAGAAGTGGGTGCTTCAAGCTCAAATTATCTGCAAATTCAGTAATGAGAGGACGTGTAAACGCAATAAGGACGTTCAAGGGCTTAGTTGCGGATTTGAGGCAAATTAATAAATATATTTTCAAAAATTGTCGATGTTTTAAGAAAAAATCATTAAATTTGTCAGCGAGTCCAAGTGTGCATACGAGTATGCATTCGTTATAAGACTCAGACATTTTACGAAGAGCGTTTGCTCGTTATTCTACGCTGAAATCTGGACAATTTCAAACGGAAAGAATAATGGATAAACTCTCACGCCAAGATTATTGTACCCGTTAGTGGGCATGATATATCTTTCAGGCGTGGGTTGTTGTTTGTTACTTTCCGTTGGCAGTCCAGAGCCTCAGCGTGGAAACGACAATAGTCCCACGCTTTTTCATACCCTTCAATCTATTAATCGGCTCAGTAGAAAATCAGTGGGGATATGCGTATAGATTTGCAATTCTGAATAGGAAGAACTTCTTGTCTGCCACTCCTCTTAGATTAGCTCGGAAAAGTTTAATTTTGGCATTGAACGATTCTGCCATGGCATTCGAAGCCCTGTTGTTATAGAAGTTCAATATCTCATCATAATGCTCGTAGAATGTGGCAGCAATGACATTGAATGAATGAAAGCCTGCCTCTTCAACTTTATTGTACCACCGTGCCATGGAAAGTCTGGCTGCATCCTTGATGGTGTTCTTTGCAAAGATCATGCGCAGAGAATGGCACAATCCGTATGCCTTTTGGATGTCCGGATATTGTTCAAAAAGAATTTTAGCTCGCAGTTTCTGACGCTCGGTCCATTTGTCAGCGGACTTGAAGAGCAGATATCTTGACCTGGCGAGAAGCTCTTTTCTTGTATCTCCATTAGCGTATCGGTATGGGCTGTATGGTTCATCGCAGAGTTTTGCCTCCTCCATCTCGTCGTTTGCCTGCTGTATTGCATCCCAGCGGTGCTTGATACGCAATTCCTGTAC
>NZ_LR027820.1:200006-200894 GCF_900607215.1 Prevotella rectalis | reverse complement strand
TTTCGAATTACACAAGCAGCAGCGAGGGTTTTGTTACCCTTCAGTCATTAATCATGAACTCCCTGATGTATCATGAACGAGAGTTGTTCGTCAGCGAAAATGCCCATGAGCAATGCAATGGTTTCCGTTCTCGTCGTTGGTACAGTCACGGCTTTGAGTTCTCGCTCCGTATTCCGCGCAGTCGTAGCGGAAACTTCTATCCCATTCTCTTAGGGTTGATACGCAGCGAAAGCGAGGAACGTGCCAAATTGTTCAATCTCCTCTACACCAAAGGTCTTACCACGGAGCAGATAGGCGAGATTTCAAATTGCGTCTATGGTCGTTCCTACAGCAAGCAGCAGGTATCGCATCTTGCCGGCAGCTGCCGTGAGGACGTCGAACGGTGGCTTTGCCGTAGCCTTTCCTCCCACTACTTAGCCGTCTATATCGACGCCACCTTTATTTCCACCCGTAGGGACAGACAGGTGTCCAAGGAAGCCTACTATACCATTCTGGGGGTATTAGAAGACGGCAGCAGGGAGGTGCTCACGGTTGTCAATCATCCCACAGAAGGGGCTCTTTGCTGGAAAGACGAGCTTGAGGCCTTGAAGCAAAGAGGCGTCGAACAGATAGACTTAGTTGTTTCCGATGCATTGCAAGGAATAGAGAATGCCGTCTGTGCAGCCTTTCCCGGTGCCGCACACCAGTTCTGCGTGGCACACGTTAAGCGACAGATACTCAGCGGCGCATCACATAAAGACAAACTGGTAATGGCGCAGCAGCTCAGTGAGGTGTTCCAATTGGAGAACAACGAGATGAATTCCTTGCAGGGATACGAACAATTCATTACCTTTGTCGAGAAATGGGAAAGGAAATATCCTGCACTAAGAAAATACAAGGCCGAACGCA
>NZ_LR027820.1:199380-199995 GCF_900607215.1 Prevotella rectalis | reverse complement strand
CGATGCTGTATGCAGTCATCATGCGCTTCGACTCCCTGCGCGAGATAGAGGCGGCAATGACGGCTGAGGTGCGCAAGCTTCATCACATAGGCATTGACAGGGTTCCTAAGCGCAGTACCCTGTCAGATGCGAACGCCAGACGCTCGGAGAAATTCTTTGAGGACGTGTATCACGACCTTTACGAGTCCAATAAGGACAGACTTTCTTCGGACAGCCGACGCAATGGTACGGAGGAATGGGTAAAACGTCTGAGAATCATCGATTCCACCACGATAACCCTGTTCTCTAACGTCATCTTCAAGGGCGTGGGCCGTCATCCTAAGACGGGAAAGAAGAAGGGTGGCATAAAAGTGCATTCCGTCATTCATGCAAACGAGGGAGTTCACTGTGACGTGAAGTTCACCTCTGCCGCTACCAACGATTCCTTCATGCTCGCCCCCAGCCATTTCAAGCATGATGAAATCGTTGCCCTGGATCGTGCATATATTAACTATGAAAAGTTTGAGGAACTGACCGAGAGGAACGTCGTCTATGTCACCAAGATGAAGAAAAATCTCAAATACGAGGTGTTGGCAGACTGCATGGATATGAACGAGGATGGGCTGATGGAATATC
>NZ_LR027820.1:177906-199369 GCF_900607215.1 Prevotella rectalis | reverse complement strand
GGAAAGATGCCAAAGTTGGTGTCCTTGCTTACCAACGACTTTGACATGTCCATGGAGACTATCGTAGCCATCTACCGCAGGAGGTGGCAGATAGAGTCTCTTTTCAAGCAGATAAAACAGAACTTCCCGCTTAGATACTTCTATGGGGAGAGTGCCAACGCCATCAAGATACAGATTTGGGTTACACTCATTGCCAATCTATTACTGTCACTGCTGCAAAGCTCATTGCAGAGGCGGTGGAGTTTCTCAGGGCTGGCTACTATGGTGCGCATTGTACTTATGGAATACCTCAACATGAATAATTTCTTCAACATGCCGGATGCCGACATGAAACTCATGCTTGAAGCAGCGGCTGAATCGCCACCCGAGGTAACAGAAAATGAATAAGGGGGCTTGTCACTAACATGCTGTCATCCGAACTATTGTGTCTCAATGAGTTGGAATGAGGATTTCTATGTTTAGCGGACAGTAATAATCTCCATTAGCGTATCGGTATGGGCTGTATGGTTCATCGCAGAGTTTTGCCTCCTCCATCTCGTCGTTTGCCTGCTGTATTGCATCCCAGCGGTGCTTGATACGCAATTCCTGTACGGCGTCGCATGCTAACTTTTGTACATGGAACCTATCGATTACACGCTTGGCATTGGTACACGCGCTTCTGACTATTTTGCGCATAGAGTCGGACAGGTCCAGAGTGACTTCCTCAACAGAGGAGCGTTTCTCCTCACCAATCCTATCCAGTACTGCTATGACATCTTCTGACTTTGTACCTGCAACTACTGCCACGAGACTTCTTTCCCGTGTCCTTGCTGCACGGTTGGTCACGAAAGTGTACAGTTCGCCGTTAGACAGTGAAGTTTCATCAATAGCCAAAGAGGATCCGATGTTGTCAGGAAAGAGAAGCCACTCGTCGGCATGTTCTGCCTGGTCCCATTGACGAAAGCCGCTCAGAACTTCCTTGTATTGTTTCTCAAATGTGTGTCCGTCAATATGATAGAAATCCTCAAGCGTAAGGCAGCTCACGGGGGATGTCTCCATACGTTTCTTTTAAAAAAGCTCCAAATTCCTTGGAGTAACGAGTGCCCTGAGCTACCATGTCTAAAGCGATGGGAAGCGTAAAGCTCTTGCCTGTGCGCAAGTCCGTCCATCGTCTGCGACGAATTTTCAATATAACCTTATGGTCTCGGATCGGAAAGTCAGTTATATTAACAGCTTCCATGAACCCTTTGGACTCGAAGTTGGCATCATCCGCCAAAGTCTTGTCCATACGTTCGTCAAGACTAATATGAAACTCTGATCCGACCTCACGGACAGAAACGATAGTAAAAAACTCTAATATTTGAGTGGGCAACACAAGAGCTGCCAAGGTGCGTAACATATTTTCTTCCATGATGCGAAGGTCGGAATTATTAAGATAAATAACAAATTATTCCCCCACTGATTTTCTACTGAGCCTATTAATCGCCTACTTCTGGGAACCCGTGGGCAAAATCATTCCTATGGAATAAGAAATATATTAAGGACCCATGAAGTTGATAAATCCAAAAGACCACCTTGACTGCGATTGCTATCGCTTAAATCCGAATATAGGATTCCGAATGATAGACCTTGCTGAAAAAGAAACTTTAGAAGACGACGAACGGTGTTGCAACCAATTAATCTATTTGCGACATGGAAAGACGGAAGTTCTTGAGAAGGGGGGATGTCAACACTTATTGGAAGCGCAGGACTTTATCTTCATTCCGCTGGGGAAAACTTTCTCCTTAAGAGCTGTCGCGGATTCGCGCTTAATTGTAATGACAACTCTTCACATCAGTACGCTCTGCCTAAAATTATCGGCTGCGAAACTCGAAAAGATTGAAACAACCGAAACCGACGCATGCAAAGCCCCTTTCAATACACGCGTGTTCCATGCTAACGATTCGTTGATACGGTGCTGGGATTCCATAGAGGATTATTTAGAAGTTGGATTCTCTTGCAAAGAAATTCATCATCTTAAAGAAAGAGAGATTTTCTTGTTGCTTAGAGCAAGTCTCCCAGAGGAAGAATTGCGCACGCTATTCCGCCCATTGTTCGACAAAAGTACCGACTTTATGGCTTCCGTACACAAATATGCTGATAATGTGAAAACAGCACAGCAGTTGGCAGACGAAATAGGAATGGAGCGTGCATATTTTCAAAAAGTTTTTAAGGCACATTTCAATACCTCTCCTTACTGTTGGTTGCAAAATTTGAAAGCGGAGAAGTTGCTAACGATACTTCGCGAATCAGATATACCAATAAAGAATATAGCATCTGAAATGGGTTTTTCTTCTGTAAGTCATCTGAACACCTTTTGCAAAAAATTCTTCGGCAAGACCTCTTCAGAAATTCGGGATGGACAATTCTCGGAATCCCAATTTAATAAGCAAAAGTAAGAAACTGCTAAGCAAATAAAAACTCTCCTTAAATTTGCATTTTCAGAATATAACACAAAAATGATAGTTTGCAACACATTTTTTTTACAATAATAATACTATACTTCATAACTTTGCAAAAGTTTTTGAACTCTTGCATAAAAGAGTTAAGACTTTCCTTACCATGCTGTCGGTGAGTCTAAACATCTATACAAAAAATATAATCTACTATAAGATAGGCATGAATACCATACGTGACTTTTTGAAAAATAAACAATTATTATTGTTGATTGCTTTTCTTCCCACCAGCTTCCTGCATGCGCAGAAAGTTGGAATAAAAACGAATACACTTTATTTGGCAACTACAACTCCCAACTTAGGCATTGAGGTGGCAACATCTAATAGTTTCACACTGAGCCTGACAGCCGGTTATAATCCTTTCTCGTTCCCATCGAGGGAGAATACGGACGGTCGCAAGATTCATCCTAAGCTGAAACACTGGCTTATAATGCCCGAAGTCAAATATTGGTTTTGCAAATCATTCCAACGAGGTTATTTAGGATTGCACGGTATATATGCCGACTATAACATAGGTGGTTTCCCTAAACCCCGCGTTTTTGATGACACCAGATACAAGGGACAAGCTTATGGCGGAGGACTTAGCTACGGCTACCAATGGGCTATCGGTGACAGATGGGGCATGGAGGCTTCTGTGGGCGTGGGCTATCTTTATCTAAAATACAAGAAATACGAATGTACAGAGTGTGGCGACTATCTCGGAGAGTTTCACCGCAATTACTTTGGTCCGACGAAACTTGCACTCTCATTTATCTACTATCTTAAATAATTTGCAATGAAAAAGTGTATATTATTTATTCTAATACAGGTAGCCTGTTGCACCGTTTCAATCGCGCAGCAGGTACAATATGCGGTCACCGAACCATCGCCATTACGAATTACAGAAACCTCCTGCAATATCAACGGCGATTCTTTGCATATAGGATTTGTCATAAACTTGCAGGGAAACGTAATACGGTCAGGAGAAGCCTTACATTTGGTGCCTGTCTACAGAATTGGTAACGATGAGGTGCGATTGCCGGAAATACTTATTAACGGAAAAAGAAATTCCAAATACTATCGACGCGACCGTGCACTGCTCAATCATGAGCAGTATTGGAGTACAAAGCCATACGCCGAACTCACATTAAACAAGAGAATACCTCAGAAGATAAGATATGATAAAAGAGTAGTATTGCCGGCAGAATTTCGCAATCAGCCGACAGGACACGTTTATATAGAGCGATTCGTTGAGGACTGCTGTGATTGGCGTTTTGTAGGTTCGGACCTACTGAAGCCGACAGTGGTTTCCGAAATCTCGCCAGCTGCTATTCCTATGCAAAACCTTGTGTTCGACGAAAGTAATGTTGTGTTTGTTAGACCTGCTCACGAGACAAAGAAGCTGCGTAACGAGTTATTATCGTTAAGAATCAATTTCATTGTAAACAGATCTGATATCCTACCCACCTACAAGAACAATGCAGATGAGTTGCGCAAAGCCGATGCTTTGTTGCGACCGCTATCCACTCGAAGGGAGACATATACCATCAACTCGGCTATCATCCGTGGTTATGCCTCACCGGAGGATACCTACGAGCACAACCTGAAGCTATCGCAACATAGAGCCGATAACTTCAAAAGCTACATCATCTCACGTTATGGGCTAACCGGACTCTCTTCGTTCCCATCACAAGGTATGGGTGAAGACTGGGACGGACTGCGTAAGTTGGTAGAAGAGAGCATTATGCCATATCGCGAAAAAGTGCTGGACATTATCGATTTTGTGGATCTTAATAAAGGACGTGAGAAACAGCTCATGGATTTGGGAGGAGGCGTTCCATATAAATTTATGTTAGCAAATCTATTCCCTCCCTTACGTCGCATGGAGATGGAAGTAAGTTACACAGTTAGGCCCTTTGAAGAAAAGGAAACCGACAAGGTGTTTGAGACACGTCCGCAAGACCTTTCACCCGAAGAATTATTTCTTCTGGCACGACGTCGCAATGCTCCTCCTGTAACCGATGAGGAAAGGGCTAAATACGGTCGCGAGTACGATATGGCAGTACAGCTCTACCCTAAAAACGAAATTGTATTGCTTAATGCTTCTTCCGCAGCCTTAATAAGAGGCGACGAGGACATCGCGTGGGAGTATCTGAATAAAATTAAAAGTCTGCCAGAAGCAGCCAACAATTTGGGAGTTTACTATATGCTGCACGGCGACAATGCTCGTGCCGAACAATACCTGCGGCGCGCTTTGACTGTTATGCAAACAAAAGAGACAGCAAAACGTAACTTGAAAGTTTTGGAGCTGCGCAAGCAAAATGTTTCCATTCAGCAGTAAAACTAACAGATGAACGAAAAATCGTTATCATATATATTGGAATCCAAGACCTATAGCATGACTTTATACAATCGCTTAAACCTATGGTGTAGTTCGAGAGTCTTCCTGTGGTTGGCGCTTGCTATTGTGATAGTAGGACTTGCCTCGTGTTCTACCGATGACGACCGCGACGAATGTTGTGAACGTATTCGGATTGATTTCAGGTATTCCAAAGGAGCTGCCGATGTTTTTCCTAAATACATTAAAAACATGCGTCACTTCCTGTTCACAGACGATGGGCGTTTCATTAGAGAGATACCGGCTGCAACATCTCATCTGCAGCATCTGTACATACCGCAAATAGAAGAGGGAGCCTATCAGTTGGTAACACTCGGCAATGCGGATAAAGCCACAGTCATCACCGACCTCATCCCTGGACAAACACGACTTTCCGACTTTCTGCTAAGGACGCAGAATCCTCAAGCCAATGTAGTGCAAGACGACAGCGATCCGATCTACTGGGGAATTCTTTCTTTCAGAGCGGAAAGGAACAAGGATCTACGTTACCTGTGCGACATGAGCAATATACATTGCCGTCTAACGGTGACCGTTACATGGATGGAAACACAGCCGGAAACCGACGACTTCATATTGCAGATACGTGAGGTGCCGTCTCGCTATAGACTGAATCCTCAAGAGTCCACCTATCAATACGTGGCAGGCGACAAGACCAAACCGGAAACTACTCCCGACCGTGTTGTGCATCATTTCCCTTATGTCTATGAGGAACCCGCCACCTTGGTAGTACACCGCAAAGAGGTGCCACGTTTGGCAGGACGAGTAAAAGGAACATTCCGCACACTGCGCTACACCGATGGGCGTATTCCTTACTTCGTATTACTGAAAGCCGACGGAACGGCGGTGACTAAAGAGATTCATCTCTCCGAGCCCTTTGCGCTGTGGGGCTGGAAAGTAAGCGACAACATCGAACAAGAATATGAAATAGAAATCTATCTTTATGATGATCGTATGATTGTTCACCCAGCTGCCAATGCCGATGTACTCGATTGGGTTGACGGCGGTACCGTAGGTTAATAAGAATACTATGTGTTTTTGAAAACACTCTTAATTTATTTTTAATTTTATTATTAAATTGTTTTATGAAAAAAATTTTTATTGTAGCAGGTGTCATGCTCTTGACCCTTGGCGCCTGTACCAACGAAAGTTTACTTCCGGACAACACGAACGATAACGGCGTAACGAAAACACGTTCCGCTCGTATGTCGTTCAACGTTACACTTCCGGGAGGAGACCCCATCACTTATGCCGAGATACAGACGGCAATAGAAAAGAAAGTGGAGCGTCTTGACATCTATCAATTCGGAGAGGGTACCGACGGACGTTTGGAAGCTGTGTTTAACAACGTACAGCTCACATCTGCCGCTACAGGCTACAGCGTGAGCCTCGACACGGAAGGCTCTGGCAAAAAGCAGTTCATGTTTGTTGCCAACAACCAAGGCAGCAACAACGGCAGCGCACCATCAATAGAGAACTTGGCAAATGGCACCATCACTGCCGGCGAGTTCATGAAGAAAATCACGAAGGAACTCGGCGACAAGCAGCTCAACGGAGCACCGCTGCTGATGACAGCTCACCTCGAAGATGTTGAGGTGAAGACTGGAACAGTAGGTAAGAAAGCCGAACTGGAGCGCATCATGTCGCGTATAGACATAAAGAACTACGAGCCAAAGCTCACTATCACTCGTGTACGCTTGGAGCAAGTGCCCGACCGCAGCTTCCTCTTCAATCAGACTGCCACCACACAACATCCTACAGGCATGAAGTGGGTAACTCTGCCGGAGGTCAAGCTACCGACACAAGCTACAACTGTAGGAAGTTCCGACCCAGTGGAAATGGAAAAAGTTGCTGCCACGTCAACCGACATAGCTCACACAGACTACAAGCATGTGTTCTATCCGTATGTCAGCGACGACATCACGGAAGAAACCCAAGCACCACTCATCGTGATTGAGGGCATCCTGTTCAAGGGCGACCCTAACCGTGAATCAAAAGTGATCTACAAGAAGCGACTGAAGATTGACGGACAATCCAAATTCCTCGGCTTTAAGCGTAACACTCGCTATACACTGCTAATAAAGAAGGCGTTCCGCGGCGAAATTGACGCATCTATTGTTGTGGATAAATGGAATGAAGAAACAGTAGAAGGGGTCATAAAGCCGATGGCACCGGTAGTATTAAAATTATGTGATGCTCATATATATTACACTAATTTTAGTTGGGATGCTGACGAACAAACCTTAAAACTAACGAAAATTATTAAAGATAAAGAATCTACTAGTGGCTATGGATTTAATGAAGCTAGTTTAGAAATTTCATGCAATGTTGATTGGGAATATTTAGTTGAGGGAGATGCGCAAGCCTATGACTCAGAAAAGCAAGTTAATAATTGGTTAACTGTATATACGCGACTACGTGACATATCTATAGCCAATGGAGTGTTTATAAAAAATGAGTTGCGTTTTAGAGCAACAGCGGATAATTTAACAGGGCAGCCACGTACCGTACGATTGATTTTACGTAACAAAGTTGATCACAATAAACAAAGTATCATAACCATTACACAGGAGGGATAAATATATGAAACTATCGAAAATATGGGCAGGCTTGTTTCCTGTCGTTTTAGGTCTGATGTCTGCATGCAGCAATGAGAGTCCCGACCGCATTTCTGCCGGCGACCGCAATGCAATCACAATCAACTTCCCTGGCTACACCTTGGCACCAAAGACATACGCCGGCACCTATCCTGCCGACATTACAGAGAAAGCCATAAGCAATGCTCGCATATTAGTATTTGACGATAACAACGGTCAACCTGGTATATTGCTGAACTCGGAGTCGATAGAACTCACTGCCGGCGGAGACACCGAAGCAGGCGTAACAG
This sequence comes from Prevotella rectalis, assembly GCF_900607215.1. NCBI lineage: Bacteria > Pseudomonadati > Bacteroidota > Bacteroidia > Bacteroidales > Prevotellaceae > Prevotella > Prevotella rectalis. The sequence goes on along the minus strand of NZ_LR027820.1, from coordinate 191,634 downwards.
GAAAGGTATTCATACGAGAATCTGGAGTGCAACATCTATTGGCTATCGCCAACTTGGATTTTACGCTTGACCAATACAAGGCTTTAGAAGGCAAGACTTTTGCAGATGTGTCTAAGACATTTGTAACACAGCCGTCAGGCAAAGCAAACTTCTTCCCGATGTGTGCCGCAGCACCGCTGAAGGTTACAATACCGGAATTGACAGACCTGACAACGCCTATGCCGAACCTCAACTTTACTCTCGAGCGTCTTTCCGCACGCATCGACATCGAAAACCTCACAACAGCTGCCGATGGAGAGTTCGTGCTGGAAGGAGCAAGAATGGAAGGCGACATAGCAAGATCCTATTTGGTAAGAGGACAAACACCGGCACTATTCCCTAATGACAATCTTGGCACACATTCAAACATCTCCGCAATATGGGCAGAGAACAAAGGCGTAAATGGTGACATGAGGAAGATGTACATGCAACTATATACTTACGAAAACAAGCAGGACCAACTGAATGTTATTGTAAAAGGAACCTACAAGGGTGAAAAGGCTCAGTTTACTATTCCGTTCACAAACCGCAGCGTAAAACGCAACACCCGCTACATTGTGCAGATGAAGAACAATGCTGAAACGAAAAAGATGGACTTCAACATCGTGGAAGTGAAAGATTGGGCAGAGGGTGGCAACGGCAGCTTAGACTTGGATGTGGACAAAACCATGCCGACAGTAACAGCCATTAGCGCAGCAAGCGGTGCTGCACAGCACACCGCAAACAACACGGAAGCCAACAAAGTGACGGGCATTAGCGTGAATACAACTGCTGCTTACTCCATGAAGATATCGGTGGAGAGTCCAAGCATGGAAAGCCGTATCTTGTTGAATAATGCAGAATATCCCTGGATTGAGGTTAATCAGATTGGAGAAAGCAAGATAGCTGGTGGCAAACTCCATCAGGATTTCCTTGTGAAGATAGGTAAGAATGTAGATTTGTACCCTCGTACAATACAATTGGAGGTACAGAATGCATACGCTCCAAATAAAAAGACACCCAAACTGATTACCATAACACAATCAGCTGCCACTTCATCTCTTAACCCATTGGCATGGATGGCAAATGCAAATATAGGAGAATTAAATACTTTTGCATCTGTATGTAATGCAACAAACTGGACAACAGAAGAAGCCTGTGGTAAGTATTATCAATGGGGTCGTAATGTAGCATTTGATTTTACACATCTTATAAATGGTATAAAAATTGAAAAAGGTACCATTACCCCTAACAATCCTCTTTTATGGGATAAAAATAAATTCTTAAAGAGCGCAGGCTCTGAATACTATTGTACAGGATTAGAAGAAGCACAAACTTGGGCGCAATTTGTTGGAAAGTCCAATTCTAAGGCACCGAGTTCATATATCGGAAACAATGGAGGAGATCCTTCTCCTAAAGGATTTCATGTACCACTTTATAAGGAGTTTCTTTCAACTCTTCCATATTTAAGTAATGATATTCCGGTATTTTCTGGAAATTACGAAAATTCAGAAATTCTGGATGTTAAATTTCATGGCGAAAAAAATTCGCAGAAATTGACATCATATTTCTATTCAAACAAGAAAGGAGTATTGTATGCAATGCGCCACAAAGGGGGAGATGATAAATATATCACAGCATTCAGATATGAAAAGTTCAACTTTGGTGGCTTAAAAATTACTGCACGACATCTTGGAGCAAAAGGTGCTGATATTAACGTAAAAGATATAGCCAATGAAGCTTATTGGAATTCTAATGCAGGAAGTGATATAGTACGCTACTTACCACTTGCATGTAGGTATAATCATAACATTGAATTGGTAGGACCTGGCACTCTAACCCTATATGCTTTAGGAGAAAAACCCTCCGGTAGGTTAAGTTACCATTATCAGATTAGAGAAGCTCTGATTTATTTTATAAGATATCTCTATTTGGAAAGTGCAACCCAAATCCGTCCATTCCGTAATTAATATAGTAAAGCCTTAAGGGTATAATAATCTAAAAAAGAACATAGAGGGCGTATCAGTTTCTTTCCGTCCGATTGGAGGAGAGGGCTGGATACGCCCTAATGTTTATAAATACAACAAGAAGAAATGAAACAGATCACAAAATTGGTGATTGCACTCTGTGTGCTGACAAGCTGCAGCCGAGAATGGCAAGACAATCAGCAAAGCGATTATCGCACGGTGCTCGCTTACATAGCAGCCGATAATGACTTGAACAAAGAAGCACGCGACAAATGTGACGCACTCCTTGAAGGGTGGCATCCGCAAGACGGAGGACTGCTCGCTGTCGCCGACAACGGCTCGCAGCCCGTGCTGATGAAAGCTTCCGGCAACAACGGCAAGAAACAATGGGACACACTGCGGGTGTATGAGCATACCGACATGGCAGACGCGGCACTGCTGCGGCGCGTTGTAGAAGAGATGCCGACCATTGCTCCGGCAAAGTGCTATGGTCTGATTGTATTCAGCCATGCCACAGGCTGGCTGCCAAAAGGGGCTTTTGCACATCCTGACAGCTATGCCCCCGCTATAGGGAGCCGCACGCTCATCACCGCCGGAAGCAAAGAGATGAGTATAGATGATTTCGCCGCAGCACTTCCCGACCGCGGATTCTGCTTCATCGTTTTCGACATGTGCTTCATGGCAAACACAGAAGCACTCTACGCGCTGCGCAACAAGACGCATGCCTTTGCTGTGTCAACGGCAGAGATTCTCAGTCCAGGGTTCACACCCGCCTACCGCACAAGCCTCTCTCGCCTTTACACACCTCACCCCGACCTTGTGGGGTTCGCACAGGATTTCTTCAACTATTGGAACAGCCAAGAAGGCATCTACCGTTCCGCTACCGTAAGCGTAGTGAAATCCAACGGGCTCGAAGAGTTGGCAACATGGGCAAAGCAGCAACACGCAGCGGAAAAGATTGCGGCAAGCTCAGATAGTCTGCTGAAAGCCACTCAGACTTATGACCGTCTGCCAGTACACCTCTTCCACGACCTCTACGATGTGCTCGGCAGCTGCGTGCATACAGAAGCGGAGCGACAACAGCTGAACGACATTTTCTCACGCACCGTAATTCTAAGCAAGACGACAGGTAGAATAGTCCAACTGCCGATTATGCGCCATTCAGGCTTATCAACATATATACCGCGCTCTACGCTGCCGGCACTTAATATGGCACACGAACAGACTGCTTGGCAACGTGCAATTAAATAGAATTTAATGGATTTGCCGTTGCTATTGGTGCAATATGGGGTCAGTCGTAAAACCCAGTTGTTGGCAAAGGTAAGGTATCTTTTCGTATTTTGCAACTTTTTATAATATATTTCCCCGCATTGTAACTATTCAGCAATCATAGACTTTGAATATCAGAAACTTGCAGGCTTACTATTATAGTAGAATGTTCAAAAATGATATTATTTTTCAAAATCATCATATATTCATTCTTATAACTCGCTGATTAGCAACAATTCTCTATAAATCTTTATTGCTGAATAGTTACCCCCGCATTTTGTATTTTTTTAAAAGAAACAAACAATTTACGGTCTATTCCCTACGCGAGTTCGGGATAAGGAAATCTTTCCCGGCGATATGGGAAATGTTCAATAATGTCCTAAATTTTCTTCATTCATCTGTCCAAAGCTTAGCTTTTGCTCCGTAAAAGGTAAGCTTTTGCATTGCAAAAGGTCATGAATTGGAGTGCAAAAGCTTATCTTTTAAATCACAATTAATATCTTCTTGATTATCAATGGATTAAGGAGTGTGTTTCGGGCGCAGTTTTTGTAATATAATTTCGTGGTGATCGCCACAAACTCTCTTGTATTGCTCCATGAGCCAATGGTTTTGTTCCTCGATAGAAATGGTGCTGTTGTCCAGTTCAATGGCATCTTCCGCCTTTCGCAAAGGGGATGTTTCCCGATGGGAATCGATGTAATCGCGGTCGCGAACATTCTTTAATATATCAAGATAATCGGCTTCCAATCCCTTCGCTTTCAACTCATCATAACGGCGTTGAGCGCGAACTTCCGCAGAAGCCGTTACAAAAATCTTTAATTCGGCTTGTGGAAATACTGCCGTACCAATATCGCGACCGTCCATTACAACGCCTTTTTCTGTTCCCATTTTTTGCTGTTGTTTCACCAAAGCAGCTCGAACGAAGGGTACGGCCGCTATGGGACTTACATGAGAAGACACTTCCATGTCGCGAATTTCCCGCTCCACATTCTCTGCATTCAAGTATGTGTCGGGACGTCCGGTGGAAGAGTTCAACTTAAAAGCAATACCAATGTTGGGCATCTGTTTTCGCAACTCGTCAATTCTGACAGTTCCGTCATCATTAAAGAGATGATTGCGAAGCGCGTAGAGGGTAACGGCACGATACATGGCTCCGGTATCCACATAGACATATCCAAGTTTTTTTGCCAAGTCCTTCGCCATAGTGCTTTTTCCACAGGATGAATAGCCATCGATGGCTATGATGATTTTCTTCATATTGCTTGATATTGTTCGGTTCGTATGTATTTATTAAGTTTCTATCGCGATTTCATTCAGGCAGAATGTCTGCCTACAGCGTATATGCCAAATTGAGCAAGATGGAATTGCTCGAAGCATGGTATTTCCCATAGGCGGCATTGATTTTGAAGCGTTCAAGGTTTACACCTCCTCCCAAACAGAATCCGGCTCCATGAGCACTTTCGTCATCTCCAGTTCCGATTTTCATTTCATCAGCTTTTCGGAAATTGTAACCACCTCCTATCCAAATGTTTTGCGACAGGAGGATTTCAGCTCCCAAGTTAAGGTGGTTGATAAAGCGATAGTCGTAATGGGTGAGATCAACGAGAGTGAAAGAAAGGCGGATGGGCAAGCCTTCAAACGTTTTGCTGACACCCAATCGGAGGTCGAAAGGCATTTTCCCAAAATCTTCCTCATAGGCTTTCACCTGTCCACCTAAATTTTTGGCAGCGACAGAAACCGACCATTCACTTTCCGGAACATACCAGTTCAATCCTAAATCCACCCCCACTGCCATGCTGCTGTAATCTCCGATGTAGGAAGTGATGAATTTGGCAGTGATGCCTCCAACAAGATTTCGCGCCAATTCATAAGCAAAAACCGCGCTGATGGCTATTTCTCCCGCGTTGAACTCACCAGATTGGACATTATTCTCGTCCACTTCTTTTATCTTTCCATAATTCATGTATTGTATTCCGCCCACTATCGTGGATTTTTCTTTTATGGCTTTTGTGAACGAAGCTCCCATATAATTTGCCCCTTGCATATAATTCATATAGCTTAACCCAATTGTCATGTCGCTAACCGATGCTGCCAATGCCGGATTGGAAAAAGTCAGAGCCGGGTCATCCTCAATAATGCTGATGTTTTCTCCTCCCAATGCCGCCGCGTGGGCACTAAGCGGAAGTCGAAGGAAATTATATTCTGTTTGGCTCTCTTGACTCCAAGATAATGATGAGAAAAGCAACAGAAAGAGGGTGAAAACAATATTTTTCATTTAATGAACTTTAATTTATCGGCAAAGATACATCTTTTTCCGAATATCTTGTTAATTTTGTCTGTTGAATATAAACCGAGTTCAGAAACTCACGGATTTACCATTCTTCTTTTCATATTGTTTACAACGTGAATAAGAGGAATTTAGTGTTTGAGGTGGAAATAAAGAAGTCAAATAAAGCAGATTTAGAGAACAAGCGTTGGATAGGTTTCCTGCTTGGAATCATTGTTGCGTTGTCAATATTTTTTGTCGCCATGGAATACTCCGATGAAAACTCCTCCGACTCAAAAGATAAGTTGGATTTAACAAAAGACTTGGTATTGCAAGACAAGGATTTATTGCCTGCGATTGACCAAGAGGATGTGGCAAAACAAAAGACAGAAAAGAAGCCCACTTTGGAGGATATGCTCAACATAAAGCGAAGTGAAACGCCTCGCAAAGTAACGCCACACGATGCCGGAAAAATAGATTCGGAGGACAAAAAGACCGCCGCGCCTCAACTTAGCGATACACCGGTGCTCACAAGTAAGACTGAGGAGGTGCCTGACCCGACAAAGGTGATAGAAGAAGCCAAAAAGGAGATGAACAAACAAACAGACGACGATTCGGACGTGCAAATAGAACGATACGATGACAAAGTGAGCAAACGTATCCTCTCCGAGACACCAACACCACCGGGCGGATGGAGCAGTTTCATGCAATGGCTAACAACCAACATTCAATATCCTGCTTCGGCAATAAACGCAAGCAGAACGGGCGTAGTGAACATCACATTCATCATCAACAAAGATGGAATGGTGAGCAACGTGAAAGTAAAGAACAGTAACAACTCAGAGTTTTCGCTTGAAGTACTGCGGGTTGTACGCACCATGGGCAAATGGAAGCCCGGAATAGAGAAGAACAAGCCTTGCAGGTCCTTGATAGAGATACCGGTGGTATTCCAAATTTAGACGAAAACGGCACGATTCCCCCTATTGTGTAACCATGACAGACTACCTCCTTTTACGAAAGGCGATTAGAACCATTGTTCGCCTATCAGATAGAATAAATAAAAAAAGAAATAAATAATATGTACACATCAGACGAACTACTGAAGAAAGTAAACAATTATTTGAAAGTCCTTGCTTATAACCGCAAGCCGGAAAGCCTGTATGAGCCTATCAAATATGTGTTGGATTTAGGTGGAAAGCGGATTCGTCCCATTCTTTTGCTACTCGGCTATAATTTATATAAGGAAAGTCCGGAAAGTGTTCTTTCATCGGCTTGTGCACTTGAGACTTACCACAACTATACACTCCTTCATGACGACCTAATGGACGAAGCGTCCATTCGACGAGGGCAGCCAACCGTACACCGGAAATGGAATGCCAATCAAGCCATTCTCTCCGGCGACTCCATGCTCGTTTTAGCTTATGAGCGGTTGGCAAAGTGCGACGCGCGACACCTTCCCGCAGTCCTTAGCTTATTCACAGAAACAGCTTTACAGATAGGCGAAGGACAACAATATGACATGGAATTTGAGAAACGCGATGATGTAAGCGTGGAGGAATACATTGAAATGATACGATTGAAGACCAGCGTTCTTCTCGCTTGTGCCATAAAAATGGGTGCCATCTTAGCCGATGCGCCGAAAGAAGACGCGGAGAATTTGTATAAATTCGGCGAGCAGATAGGTCTGGCATTTCAGTTACAGGACGATTATTTGGACGTCTATGGCGATCCGAAAGTCTTTGGGAAAGAAATCGGCGGTGATATCGTTTCCAATAAAAAAACTTATATGCTGATAACGGCTTTCAATCATGCCAACCAAAGGCAACGTGAGGAATTGGAAGTATGGATGAGAAAAACAACATTCGAAAAGGATGAGAAGATAACCGCCGTTACAAGACTCTATAATGAGATGGGCATTGACAAACTCGCAAAGGAAAAAATGGATGAATTTTACGAACAAAGCAAGAAATATTTGGATGCCGTCAGCATACCGGAAGAGAAAAAAACTGAATTGAGAGCATATGCAGAGCAAATGATGGAACGACAAAAATAAATCGTATGAAACAAAATGTGGGTTCACACATCAGCTTCACTATTATAACAAAACATTCTTCAACCGTTTTTTCTTAGCCTGAATGCCATACAGAAGATTACCTAAAACAGATGCAGCAAGACTGAAAGCATTGAAGACGTTGTTGGAAAACAATGACATCTACACGGTTCGCAACCGGTTCATTGACTGGCAACTCTTAAACCGTGCGCAGCCACTTCACGACAGGCTGCTTACCGCATCGGAGCAATACAAGATATCCATGTCGTCTCAAGTGCGCAATGCGAAGAAGATGAGCAGTTTGCAGCACAAGGCTTCCATGTATTTAAGTCATTTCATACAAGTGCTGTTGATGTCGGTAGAGCGTGGGGAAATCAAAAGAAAAATGTTGGAATTGTATGGATTGGATGAAAACGCCACATCACTACCCAACCTGAAAACTACGGAAGGATTGTTGGAATGGGGAACCAAAATGATTGAGGGGGAAAAAGTGCGACAACAGAAAGGTGGACGTCCCATTTACAATCCGTCAATCGGCATTGTTTCCACTCATTTCGATATTTATCAAGAAGCCTATGACGCACAGAAGAAGTTGCAACAGAAGACTTTGAATGCCAATCGGGAAATATCCAAGTTGCGCCCGGAGATAGACACGCTTATCGTGGAGCTGTGGAACGCCATTGAAGCTCATTTCGCAGAGCTGCCACCCGAACGCAGGTTTCACGAATGTAGAAAGTTTGGCGTGATTTACTATTATCGACGACACGAAGAACGGATTTATTAACTAAGAATAAGCAAGGGGGGGATATCAAAGGAAAGAGAGAAGTAACGTGCTGTTGCCGCCATTGAACAGAGGAAAAAGATATAAATGAAAAAATGATTGATACACACATACATTTGGACGGAGAGGAATATAAGGACGATTTATCGGCTGTCGTTGAAAGAGCAAAGGCAGCGAACGTGTCGAAGGTTTTCATTCCCGGCATAGATCTGAAATCGGTAGGTACGATTGCCGATGTTTGCTTTAAGTTCCCGGGCTTTGCTTTTCCCATGATAGGACTTCATCCGGAGGAGGTTAAAACCGATTGGAAACAGGTTCTAAAGGAGATGCAAAGCATATTAACTAAAAACAAAGAATATATAGCGATTGGCGAAGTAGGATTGGATTTCTATTGGAGCAGAGAGTTTGAGCAGGAACAACTAAGTGCTTTTGAAGAACAAGTAAAATGGTCAATAGAGACGCGACTACCACTGATGATACATTGCAGAAAGGCGCAAAACGAGATGGTGCATATTCTACGGAAATACCGGAACTATTTGCCGGGAGGCGTGTTTCATTGCTTTACGGGCAACGAAAAAGAAGCGGCAGAACTGCTTTCTTTTGACAACTTTGTACTCGGAATAGGTGGGGTGCTTACCTTTAAGAAGTCGAAGCTGCCTGAAACATTGCAGACTGTTCCTTTAGATCGTATCGTTTTGGAAACCGATGGCCCGTATATGGCACCCGTTCCTTTACGCGGACAGCGCAATGAGAGTTCTTTTCTTGTATACATCATGGAGAAATTGGCGGAAGCAAAAGGAGTTTCACCGGAGGTAGTAGAACAAAAAACAAATGCAAACGTGGAAAGGGTATTCGGTTTTTGAACAATTTAGTTCAAGAAGACCCTTATTATTTGTTTTTAAGGTATGTGGATTTTTACCCACAAGAAAACATCTTTTCTTTATCAAAGAATAAGTTCCAAAAGCATGATTCTCGTTTTACAATACATAAGCCCCGCTTTGTTAGAAAAAGACCGCCGGGCTTATATATGTATTTGTTATGCTTCCTCATTGTTTGCCGCGTGTTCAGTCGGAAAATCCCCAATTGGAAGAGGACGATCGATGACGGCATTATACGAAATCAGGCTGACACTTCTGGACAATCCCAATGCTTGGAGCTTGTCGTGGATGATATCCAAAAGATGATGGTTGTTATAAGCATAAAGCTTTATAAACAAGTCATATTCACCGGTTGTGTAATGACATTCCACTATCTCAGGAATCTTTTTCAACCTTTCCACCACATCATCGAACGATTCTGGATTTTTCAAATTCAATCCTATGTAAGCACAAGTTTCATACCCTATTTTTTCGGGATCAATAATAAACTGTGAGCCTTTTAGGATTCCGAGATTGGTCAGTTTCTGAATTCTTTGATGGATTGCCGCTCCACTTACATTACACTCGCGAGCTACTTCCAAGAATGGAATACGTGCGTCATCAGCTATCAGACGCAAAATCTTCTTATCAAGTTGATCTAAACTTCTATGTGCCATTTCTAATGATTATTTGCTGCAAAGATACAACAATGGTTTCAAAACGCCAACATTTTTCTGTATTTTGTTTTAAATTATAAGGCAATATTACAATTTTATTCCCTCCTTGTCTTTCAAAGTGCCTATATAATTGACATTGAGTACATTCGATTCGCGAAGAGTTTGCTTGATGTCAATCATTATTCCCATCCGAGTATCTTTATCGCCACGAATGCTTACCATCATTTGCTTTTTGTCTATCGCATCCATATCTTGGCGTTCTTTCAGCAAATAGTTCTTTATTTCAGCTATTTGCACTATTTTATCGTTAAGTTGTATGCTTGTGCTATCCGACTCAACCTCTCCCAAATTGTTCATTTGCTTCCCTACATAAATGTAAGATGTGGTTGTTTTCTTCGTCAGACGCGTCAATTCAGTTCCTTGAGGGACACGATACTTCACCTTAACGGTTATTTTGCGCATTTGGGTAACCAGCATAAAAAAGAAAAGAATTGTAAAAATAAGATCCGGTAAAGAGGCTGTATTCAATGCCGGAATGTCATGACTGCGTTGCCTGTAAAAGCTCATTCTCTTTTTCCTTTCTTATCAAATTCATATACTTCGGAAATTCGCTGCGGTACCTTATCATTAACAAGTTTCTGCTGCTCTTCATCGCATAAGGAATATGGCTTGCCGTAAATATCTTCGGAGCTTTTGTCGCGCAGAACATGATAAGCCGCTATGATTTCGCTTTGAACACGGAAATAAGCGTCGTACGATGCTTCCCTACTAGTTTGTAACTGTATAATATGATTTTTCCCTCTGTTCGCGATGAATTTTTCAACGACACTTCGCAACTTGGTAACTTTTATAGGCTCATCGTTCAGCAACAGTTTGTCATCAGCCGTAACATAAAGTTTCATCACCAAATTCGAACTAACGGATGTTGGCAGCTGCTCCTTTTCTTTTTGAATTGGGGGAAGTTGTCGGGTTATCCCTTTGTCAATATCCATGGAAGTGGTAACAAGGAAAAATATCAACAACATAAAAGAAATATCTGCTGTTGAAGAGGCATTCAAACCGGGAACTTTTCTTATTTTGCGATGAAAAATCAAGTATTCTTATTTTTTTTTCTATAATAACGTGTGGCACCGAAAACTACAGAAGCAATGGCTGCCAACAACAGCACAAGTGAGGAATAAACGAACATATCCGCCACTTTCAACCAAAGTTTATCAGTAAACGCTATTCCATTAATCAACATGTCGTTTGAGGATCCTAATAGAAGCGATAGTATCAAACTGGTAATTGTCAGTCCAAACACCGAAAATGAGAGCTTGCGCGTTGGAATTTTATTTACAACTACTTCTGATTTGGAAGTCATCTTTATGGTCTTGACAACTGAAAGCGCAATTGTTGCAACGGCAAAGACAAATATCAACCAACCACAATAAATAAGCACATCCGTTAAGAGAGGAGCATTAAAAGCAGGGTCTTCGATTGATGGAGTATTAAATCCAATGAGGTAAAACGCCACAAATACAATTACTACTGAAGTAATTGTAACATAGAGTACGGATTGTGAAACACGCTCGGCATCCCATTTCTTATTTACTCCGGATTTAGCCATCTCTATTTTGTCAGTTTATATTTCACGATGGAATCAAGCAAAGCTATTGCCGACTCTTCCATCTGTGCCGTTAAATGCTCTATCTTTGAAAGGATATAATTATAAAACACTTGCAATACCAAAGCCACGATAATTCCAAAGATGGTAGTTATCAATGCCACTTTCATTCCGGAAGCTACAATTGTGGGACTGATGTCGCCTGCCAACTGAATTTGATCGAAAGTCATCACCATGCCGATTACAGTACCGAGGAAACCCAACGATGGAGCAATGGCTATGAATAAGGTTATCCACGAACAACCCTTCTCGAGGTTCGCACTCTGAACATTTCCATAGGAAGTAATGCTCCGCTCTATTTCCTCTATGGAACTATCAATCCGCAACAACCCCTGATAACAAATGGACGCTACCGGACCGCGAGTGTTTCTGCTTAAATCCTTCGCGCCCTCGATATCACGCTGTATGATTTTATCCTCAAGTTTTGACATGAATGACTTTGCATCTATCTCCGAAAGACTCAGATAAATAATACGCTCAATACAGAATGCGAGTCCCAATATCAATGCCAAAGCAACCAAAGACATAAAGCCCGCATTGCCCTCTATAAACTTCTTCTTCAAGGATTGATGAAGTCCACCATCAGAATCATTTCCCACAGACTGTGCCGCATCATTCAACGGAACATCATTTTCCTCCAAAGCCTCATCAAGCGACGTGTCATTTGTCAATACCACATTTCCTTTTACACCACCGCTCACCCCCTTTTGGGCTATTGCAGAAACGGAAGAAGACAAGAAGAGGAAAATTATCATTGCAAAATATGCAATCCATTTTTTCATATCAGTAACCTATTTGGTTTCTTAAAAATAGCGGAAAGAGGGGGATTCGAACCCCCGAACCGCTTTAGACGGTTACACGCTTTCCAGGCGTGCCTCTTCAGCCACTCGAGCACCTTTCCTTTATATGTGGCTGCAAAAGTATTTAATTTAAATGGATTAACGGCATAATTCTTCAAAAATAATTCACGGAACAAGTGGGTTTAGTTTTCTTTAACGTCTTTAAAGGGTTTGGCGGATTCCATAAGCAAGTGCAAAATTACACAATTCTTTGTTTAATCATATCTTTTGGCTTTTGAAATTGATTCTTTTTTCTTGGTCTGTTGTTTAATTTCTCTATTATATGTTTTATCATTCCCTTGGATATACCTTTGAAATTGGTCTTCTTAGGTATATATTGCCTGATGAGTCCATTCATGTTTTCAATTGCCCCCTTTTCCCATGAGGAGTATGGATGCGCAAAATAAACAGTTGTACCTAGTTTCCTTGCTATAATCTCATGTGCTGCAAACTCACTTCCGTTGTCCGTGGTAATAGTCCTGACTGGCAATTGGGACTCTCTAAGCAGCCGCACCACGGCATGCGCCAAAGGTACGGCCTGTTTTCCCGTTTCAAGTTTCTCCATGAGCATATAACAGCTCTTCCTGTCCACCAACGTTACGATGGCACCTTTTCCATTCTTTCCCACGATGGTGTCCATTTCCCAATCGCCTATGGAACGACCGTCTGCCTCGACGGGTCGTTCGTCAATCGAAACTCTGTTAGATATCAGTGCGCTGCCCGACATATTAGATGTCCTGCCCTTGTGCCCGCCATGGCGAAGGTGTTTCCGGATATTATCCTTATGGTGCGGGGAACTGGCTGCTATCCAATTATAGATAGTAGACTTGGAGACCTTCATGCCTTCCTCTCTCCTAAGCCAGCCGGAAACTTCCTCGGGGGACCATTGCTCATGGCGGATAAGTTCAAACACACGGCTGCAGACATAAGGCTTGACAGAACGGTTGCCAGGGTTGTTCGACTTGCGACGGCGAGCTCTGAGTATTGCCAAATGACAGCTGTAGATACCCTTCTCATTTGAATTACGATTAATTTCGCGAGAGACGGTACTTACAGACACGCCAATTGTCTCGGCTATAAAACTAAGTGAGAATTTCTTTTGGAGTAACACACTTATTGTGTATCTTTGCTCCGAGGTTAATTGTTTATACATTGCAATACAAAATTAGTTAATCTCAGGGAGAGGGACGAAAGTCTTTCTCCTTTTTTTTGTATTGCTTAAGTTATCCGTCAATGCTCTTTGGGGGCTTCGCGCCCCCAGCCGCAAGGCAAACCTCCGCGGTGTTTTTCATAGTTATTGCACCCACAGAGATTTTGCACTTCTATTTGGAATTAGCA
>NZ_LR027820.1:133634-177895 GCF_900607215.1 Prevotella rectalis | reverse complement strand
GTATTGCTTAAGTTATCCGTCAATGCTCTTTGGGGGCTTCGCGCCCCCAGCCGCAAGGCAAACCTCCGCGGTGTTTTTCATAGTTATTGCACCCACAGAGATTTTGCACTTCTATTTGGAATTAGCAGTTTCCGATAACTACTCAGCAATGGGTCAAGACTATGTTACATTCCTACAATGGCAGGATGGTATCAATGGCATTAAGTTGTGATTGTTTGTCTTCCATGCAGTGTCTGCAATAAAAAGAAATGATTACACGCATTTTGGCACATTGCGTTTCTCACAGATTAAAGACTCTCGCACAGCCCGCACAAGTTTCTGTTTGTATTCTTCAAATATAGCCTGACGAAAACAATATATTATTACAGAGTAGTTACGCGATTAGCCGGCAAATATGATGGAAAGAGGAACGTGAAGATATCTGATAGTGTCCGGAATTATGGGTCTTTCGAGATTTCGAGTGATGGTTCTTTAACTTTTAAAATCATCAAGTTATACAATTAGCCCTATTCATAAACCCTTTATATACGGAGATTTATAATCAAAAAGTGATAACTTGTGATGAAATAACGCCTATAACTTCTATATGCATTTCATTAAGCTTAAACCCATTGTTAATGAGAAGCTTTTCTAGAAAACCGTATTCGTGGACTTTTAAGTTTCACCCATACTTCATCACTCCAAATGTCGGATGACACTAATATATATACTTCTCCCGATGCAATCGGGAACGAGGAGACTGCAGCGTTGGGTGGCGGATGCCACGAGTTTGAGTGTAGGAAACCAATTTCCCTCAGCCCGACCCTCGCCAGTTGTAGAGTCAATTGATGGTAGTGAAATGTGCACAATGAAGTGTGAGACGTGATAGCGTGCTGAGCATCATCCGTGAGTCCGCAATGGATTTGCCGTGCTCCCTCGGCTACTTATTGTTGTTTTTCAATTCGCCCTCTGCAAGTGGCTACACCAAATTGGTTTCCAAACAGCGGTGGGATTAGTCCTCAAGGTCAGTGAGGAAGTTGAGCCCCTGTATACTGATGTCGAGTTTACGGAGGCGTTCCGACAGCTTATCCATCTGTTTGTTGAGTGCCTTGACGTCGATGGTGGTCACCATCTTGATTTCGGAGCGTGAGTAGCGGTCTTGCGTCTCGTTGGCCTTGTCTGACACGGCTGCAATTATGGAGATGCGCTTGGTCAGAACTTCCTTTTCCGCCATCATCTCGGTGAGTGTGCGTCCGTCGGCTTTGGTGTGCATGTTGGTCTTGTTGATGCGGGCGATGAGCGATTCGAGCTGCACTAAACAACTGTCGAGTTCCTTGAAAAGCTCGGCGGGCTGCTCCGATGGCTCGTCACCTTCCTGCAGCCGTACGTTGCTTATCAGACGCGACTTGATGATTTCAATTTTCTTGGTCAAATCCTTGCGGATCGACAATGCTTCTGCCAGTTTCATATCTTGGTTGTTTTTTTCTGTGTCGTATCGTTGATGTGTGCCGTTTCCTGATGCGACGTTGTTAAGTCGAAAGTTTTTCCGGTGTCCGCCGGTCAACTGGTTGGGTGCTGACGGCGACACTTCGTCTTCCGGTCGGGGACGGACGGATTTTCTGTTCGTCCTTTCTTTTGCGATACTCCCAAAGGGCACATGGGAGCAGGTGTTGCAAAGATAGGCATTTTTTTGCAATAATGTCCTAAATATTCTTCATTCGTTTATCCAAAGCTTACCTTTTGTTCCGTAAAAGCTTACCTTTTGCACTACAAAAGGTCATGAATTGGAGTGCAAAAGGTAAGCTTTTAAATCGCAATTAATATCATCCTGATTATCAATAGATTACAAAGTGTGTCCCCAATATGGTTTTTTGTAATATAATTTCATGTTGCCGGTCGGGTCGAATGTGCGCTATCAAGCGTCTGTTTACCACCACCTGAATACGAATTGGAGATATATGTCATATGGGATTAGAGAGAAAACACGTCAAGTCTTATGATTTATGCGATGTTTCGTGAGTTTTTGAAAAAACATTTAGGACTCTATTGCATTTTTTGCTAAAAAAAACGACAGGTGATGGTGAGAAAAATGCGTCTCACTGTGGTGGTGTGCCGCTGTGCGCACTGTGTATCTGCCACTGGGCTGTTAGTCATTGATTGGGCATTTTACCGAGATTTACAATTCGATGATGCCGATATGACTTTTCTTTCGGACTCTAATAACCGGAGAGGGTCAGTCGCTACCGGGAAAAGAAAAAGTGGAGATGAACCGGATTGGCTCATCCCCACTTGTTTTGTTCTCTTCTGCCCCCTTAGTGCGGGCTGGTCAGGAAAGATTTACTTTACGTAAACAACTGCCAAACGGTTGGATGTTACGCCCTGTACACCCTTGCCGGTAGCTTCGTCAACAATGACACCACGATTTGTGAGGTAGTCAGCAACAGCCTTGGCACGGTTCTCAGACAATGTCTGGTTGTACTGTGGATTACCCTCCGGGGATGCAGTACCGACAACCTGTACGCGGCTGCCTTTCTTAATCTTGTCGAGAGCATTCTTGGCATCATTTGTTAATGTGTATTTAGCCTGTGCGAATGTAACAAATACCAAGTTTTCAACCTTGACTGTCTGTGTGGTAGTTGTGGGAACTTCCTTGACAACTTCTTTTACGACTTCTCTTACGACTTCTTTTGGCTTAGCGTTCAGCTGCTCACGAAGAGAGTTGATTTCGTCGTTCAGTTCGCCAACATTCCAAGCCTTGAAGTTGTGGGTACCGTTGGAGGTCATGAACTTGTAGTTCACACCGAAGAACAGACCGAGTTGTGCTGCCTGTTTACCAAACTGAATGGCATCGCCGGGTCCGTGGGTCAGATTCCAAATGACTGCCGGCTCTGCATAAACCTGCCATGCCTTGTCGCTGCCGAGATTCCAAGCGAAAGTAAGACCTGTCTTGGCTGTCAGCTCTGTGTCATCACCTTCGTTGTTGGTGCGGATGAGGTTGTCGTCGCCGAAGCAGATGTAATAGCCGATACCGGCTTCAACGCCGAGTTCGAATGTGCGGTCGGCCTTGTATTCAGAAAAGAGGTTAGTGAGATTGAGTGTACCGTTCAGACCGAGATTGATGGCTTTCACGAATGTGTGGCTATCAGCAAAGCCTATTGAGCCGGTATCCCAACGGTTATCGCCGAACCATGCGACTCCCTCGATGTTGGCACCCCATACCGGGCTGAAGTTCTTGCCCAGCTTGAGTCCTGCTGACGGATTGAGTGGTGCGAAATGCTTGAAGTTAAGTGGTCCCATTACACCACCCTCAATACCGAGGTAAATGTTGTCAAATGCTTTCTGTTTTTCAAGAGCTACTTGAGCTTGAATACCTGTGATGCCCATTGCGAGCATCGAGAGTGCGATAAAAAACTTTTTCATAAATTCCTATTATTTAAAATATTTGTCTTTAGTAAGAAAAGACTTTGTTTGCAAAGATAATACTTTTTTATGGAATAAATAACATTTCTTTACTAAAAACCATTTTAATTGTTATTTTTATATTGTTTTTATATTTTTAGCTTGTTAAACTCGGCTCAATCCGGAAGAGCTGTGTCAAAAGATTGTTTTCGAGAAGATTGAAACATATAGGCGACCGATTGTGGAATTTCACTATCGAATATCCCTAAAAGAACGGCGAGTTCCGCATTAGCAGAGCTCGCCATTTGACATATAAGATGATTAAGCAATTTCGATGAATTATTCCGCTACACTTTTCTTTGTCTTTGTAGCGACAATGAAATACATTATCAAGGCAATGTAAGCCACAAGAGACAGCAATTCGGAAAGATGATTTTGCCACCAATCCGTATAATCGAAATCTATTCCAAAGAACTTCAACAGTGCAGAAACTACACCCATCAACGCCCCACCGGCAATGAATCCGGAAGCAATAAGCGTACCTTTCTCACTTCGCATTTTATTGAGTTGCTCATCTTTGGAACGTGTCGTAACAAACCAGTGGACAGCTCCACCAATGAACAAAGGAATGTTCAGTTGGATAGGAATGAACATACCCAGAGCGAATGCCAATGCGGGCACCTTGCAACGATCTAATGTCAATGCAAGAAGGGCACCGATTCCATATAATATCCATGGTGCGCCTTGACCACTCATCAAAGGTTTTATCACTGCAGCCATAGCGTTGGCTTGCGGAGCTGCCAATTTTCCGGAATTAAATCCATAGGTCTTATCGAGAACTATCATTACGCCGGCAACCGTTGCTGCTGAAATAATGGTTCCAAGGAATTTCCATGTTTCCTGTTTCTTAGGTGTTGTTCCCAACCAATAACCAATTTTAAGGTCGGTAATGAAAGAACCTGCCATGGAAAGTGCCGTACAAACCACGCCACCCATAAGCAAAGCTGCCAACATGCCGGAGTTGCCTTTCAACCCTACAGCCACCATAACGACAGAGGCAAGAATCAAAGTCATCAACGTCATTCCTGAAACAGGATTTGACCCCACGATGGCAATGGCATTGGCTGCCACCGTGGTGAACAAAAACGCAATAACCGCCACAAGAACAATTCCCACAACGGCATGCAACAAGTTGAACTCCATCACTCCAAAATAGAAGAAAATGAATGTGATAATCAGCGTACTGATACTTCCTATGGCGATAATCTTGAAAGAAATATCACGTTGTGTACGAATAGCCTCTTCCTGAGCGGCTCCTTTTCCTTTCATCTCGCGAGCCGCCAATCCTACTGCATCCTTTATAATGCTCCATGACTTGATAATTCCGATGATACCCGACATGGCAATGCCACCAATACCGATGGAACGAGCATAAGTCTGGTAGATTTCTTCCGGACTCATGCTACCCACCGTTGCGGTAACACCGGGATCCCACTGATTGAGCACCGTATCGGGAAAGAGCAATGCCATGCCGGGGACTATTACCCACCAAACGGTTAAAGAGCCAAGACAGATGATGGAAGCGTATTTCAGACCGATGATATAGCCCAATCCAAGAACGGCAGCACCGGTATTGACCTTGAACACAAGTTTAGCCTTGTCGGCAATGGTTTCCCCTAAACCAATCATGCGTGTTGTAACTGTTTCATTCCACCAGCCGAACGTGGCAACAACAAAATCGTAGAGACCTCCCACCAGACCGGCAAGCAACAAAGGTTTAGCCTGACTTCCTCCTTTCTCGCCACTTACGAGTACTTGCGTGGTAGCCGTAGCTTCAGGGAAAGGATATTTCCCATGTTGGTCTTTCACGAAGTACTTGCGGAAAGGTATCAAGAACAAGATGCCTAAGACACCTCCTAAGGCTGCAGCGATAAATATTTGGAAGAAATCGGCTTGCAAATCAAGCATATAAATAGCAGGCATGACGAAGATACCACCTGCTACCACCGCGCCCGAACAAGCTCCAATGCTCTGGATAATGACATTCTCACCCAACGCGTTTTTGCGTTTTGTACCGGAAGACAAGCCGATGGCGATAATGGCAATGGGAATTGCCGCCTCAAAAACCTGCCCCACCTTCAAACCTAAGTAAGCAGCCGCTGCCGAAAACAGAACAGCCATAAGGACACCCCATGTTACCGACCATGCACTCACTTCCGGATAGACTTTCCTTGGGTTCATGACCGGTTCATACTCCTCGCCTTCTTTCAGTTCCCTAAAAGCGTTTTCGGGGAGTTCAATGTTTTGTTTTTCTTTCAGTTCCATAATATGTGTTATTATAATTTTTCAGGTTAGATTGTCTCTCAAAAAAGAATAATTGACGCAAAGATAAATAAAAAATAGCAAATCAATGGCATAAAACCTCGATTTTCTTTGCCAATGAATTTGAATATCCAACTTTTTCCGTAAGTTTGTCGCATGAAAGAAATAGAACCAATAGCGCATTTTCGCTCACCCTTTACATCAAAATTCGGAATTCCCCGACAAAGCGGACTGATAAACGATCTTCAAGGAAGCATTGTCTTTGAAACAAAGTACAGACGCGAAGAAGCCTTACACGGATTGGAAGAGTTTGATTACTTATGGCTGATTTGGGGCTTTTCCGCAAACAGCTCGAAAAATAAGAAAGGAAGCCTCAACCTTACCGTTCGCCCTCCGCGATTGGGCGGAAACAAACGTATCGGGGTCTTTGCCAGCCGGTCTCCATTTCGTCCCAACGGCTTAGGCTTGTCGTCCGTAAAGATCGTGGAAGTGAAAACCTGTGAAATAGTAGTGCGAGGTGCCGACCTTATGGATGGAACTCCCATCTATGACATCAAACCCTACCTCCCTTATGTGGATAGTCACCCGGAAGCAAAGGGAGGTTTTACGGATAGGAAAGGATGGAAAACTCTTGAAGTTGTTTTTCCGGAGGAGTTGAAAGCACATATTACTGTCAACGAATTGGAAATACTGAAAAAAGCTTTAGCACAAGACCCGCGTCCAAAATATCAACACGACGCTGAGCGAATATACGGAATGCCCTTTGGTGGGAAAGACGTAAAATTCAGGATTGATGGAAAGAAGTGTATCGTAACAGACATTACTGCTTTGGAACGAAATTTATCCGACTAAAGATATTTTATCCATGCATAAGGTTTTCTGGTTTGCAGGTAATCGAGATCGCTCATGTGGTTGTAAGCTTCACGCTCAAACGATAGATTTTGATATGCTCTTCCGGGTAACGGAAGGCGAATGAGCCATTCCACGATGTACCACACATAGAAAGGCAATATCAGCATTTCCAACATTTGGCGAGTATGGATGCTTTCATGATTCAAAATAGTCTCCGTGAGAATTACCCCCGGATGAACAAAGAGTATCCCAAGAATATTGATTGCATCATACTTCTTCGTGGGAAAACATTTTGTTCTAATGACTTTCATCATTCAGTTTCAATGTTTTCAATATGCGGTTTGGGAACTGTAGGTGTCGTTGAACCGGGCGTTACTTCCGGCTTACCGCCATTACTTCCGGCGTTAGGATGAGAAGGCACGATTAAAGGTTCGGCTTCAGAAGACGAGACACCGGTCTCGGGTGTTTCCCGTTTGCGTTTTCCGGCTTTTCCGCGAATACTGTTCAACACCTTTTCGGCTTCCTTTGCCTCCTCTTCTGCCATGGAATCTTTCTTAATCGGGTTTCGGAATGCCGTATCAAACTTAACCACATTTTTTTCAGCGAGGTTGGAATCCGGCTCTATTGCCGTCTGAGTATATTCCGGATCGTTTTTGTGATTTTGATAATACAAGGCTCCAAATGTAACAAGAAAGATGGTTCCGATGATGATAAATATCACCATTCCCCTGCCAATGGTAGGCTCATCGTCATCAAATTGATGCAATTCTGCTCCGCAATGAGGGCAGCGCAGTTCTTTTTCGTCTACTTCGGTATTGCAATTCGGGCATCTCATTGTTCTTGAAATTAAGTTATTTGCCTACAAAGGTACACCAATTCACAGAGTATTCAAAATTATTAGACGGCTTTTTGTCATGGGCGATAAACTCTTTCTTTCAACTGTCTCATCATTCCGTTATGAAAACGGAAAAGGACACACTCGTTGTGAGTGTATCCTTCTCCCTTATAACAGTTTTACGACCTGTTAATTGTTTTTGAACACGAGTCCCTCGCCAAAAGAGTCGATGACAATGGGTTTATCCCTGTTCACCGTTTCCGACAAGAGCGATTTGCTCAGGTCGTTGAGGACATAGCGTTGTATGGCACGTTTCACGGGTCGCGCTCCAAATTCCGGGTCATACCCTACCATCGCGAGATAATCAACCGCGGCATCAGTCCATTCCAACACGAAGCCTTGCGGTAAGAGCATGGCTTTCGCTCGTTCCAATTGCAGCCGTACCACGCCGGCAATTTCAGCCTTTGTAAGTGGCAGGAACATAATGGTTTCATCTATTCGGTTCAGGAATTCCGGTCGGATGGTCTTTTTTAACATCTCCATAACGGAAGTCTTTGTCGAGTCAATGATTTCCTGACGGTTATCTTCTTCAAGTTTCTCAAACTCCTGCCGGATGTATTGCGAGCCAAGATTGGAAGTCATGATGATAATAGTATTCTTAAAATTAACCATTCTGCCCTTGTTATCGGTCAGATGCCCATCGTCCAACACTTGCAACAGAATGTTGAAAACGTCGGGATGTGCTTTTTCAATCTCATCGAACAACACCACGGAATAAGGTTTGCGTCGCACAGCCTCCGTGAGTTGTCCGCCTTCATCGTAACCCACATACCCCGGAGGCGCACCGATGAGTCTGGAAACGCTAAACTTCTCTTGATATTCACTCATATCAATACGTGTCATCATCGTCTCGTCGTTGAAGAGATAATCAGCCAATGCTTTAGCCAGTTCAGTCTTACCTGTGCCGGTGGTACCCAAAAAGATGAAAGAAGCCAAAGGTTTCTTCGGATCTTGCAATCCGGCACGAGATCTACGCACAGCATCAGCCACCGCCGTAATCGCCTCATCTTGTCCGATTACACGTTTGTGTAATTCATCTTCCAACCGGAGCAGTTTTTCCCGGTCGCTCCGCAACATCTTTGTCACGGGAATCCCGGTCCATCGGCTCACCACTTCGGCAATGTCATCTGCCGTAACTTCCTCTCGCACCATGGCCTTGCCTGCCTGAGTGGTTTGCAATTGCAACTTAATGCTTTCGATATCGTCGTTGAGTTCTTTTAATTTCGAATAGCGAATTTCTGCGACACGCTCATAATTGCCCTCACGTTCTGCACGTTCTGCCTCGTATTTCAAATTCTCTATTTCTTGTTTATCTTGCTGAATCTGATTAACGAGTGATTTTTCGCTCTCCCATTTTGCTCGAAAACCGTGTTCCTGTTCTTTCAATTCGGCGATTTCTTTGTCGAGTCGGGCAATTTTCTCCGTATCATTCTCGCGCTTAATGGCTTCACGCTCTATCTCCAACTGCTTCAGCCGACGGCTTATCTCATCCAATTCCTCAGGAACGGAATCGCGTTCCATTCGTAACTTCGCCGCAGCCTCATCCATCAGGTCGATTGCCTTATCGGGAAGGAAACGATCGGATATGTAACGCTCCGACAATTTCACCGCCGCGATGCATGCATCGTCCTGTATGCGTACCTTATGATGGTTTTCGTAGCGTTCTTTCAGACCGCGAAGAATGGAAATGGCATCCAGTTCGTCAGGTTCATCCACCATTACTGTTTGGAAACGACGCTCCAACGCCTTGTCTTTCTCGAAGTATTTTTGATATTCGTTGAGCGTGGTAGCACCAATGGCTCTTAGTTCGCCACGCGCCAAAGCCGGTTTCAGGATGTTTGCCGCATCCATGGCTCCTTCACCTCCGCCTGCGCCCACCAATGTATGAATTTCATCAATGAAGAGAATGATATTCCCTTCAGCATTGGTAACTTCCTTTATCACACTTTTCAAGCGTTCCTCAAATTCACCTTTATATTTCGCACCGGCAAGCAAGGCACCCATATCAAGCGAATAGAGCTGTTTGTTCTTCAGATTTTCAGGCACGTCGCCACGAACGATACGCCCAGCCAGACCTTCGGCTATGGCAGTCTTTCCCGTACCCGGCTCACCAATTAATATAGGGTTGTTCTTGGTACGGCGGGAGAGAATTTGCAAAACGCGCCTGATTTCCTCATCGCGCCCGATTACCGGATCGAGCTTTCCTCCGCGCGCATCTTCCACGAGGTTGCGTGCGTACTTTTTCAGAGCCTGATAGTTTTCATCGCCACTCTGCGTTTGCACTTTTCTTCCTTGTCGCAAATCATTAATGGCGGCTTTCAAATCCTTTTCCGTGCAACCGGCATCTTTCATGATGCGACTTGCCGTAGAATCTACTTTCAATACCGCTAAAAGTAGCGACTCGATACCAACAAATTCATCACCAAATTGATGAGAAATGTCGAACGATTGCTGAACCACCTTGTTAGTCTCCACAGAGAAATAAGGTTCACCTCCCGAAACTTTCGGCAAACGGTTGATTTCACTCTTTACCGCGGCGTCCACCGCCGGGACATTCATCCCGAGTTTCTGAAAGACGTATGCCACCACGTCTTTGCCTTCTTCCATCAAACTTGCCAACAGGTGCAAAGGGTCGATGGTTTGTTGGCCGTTGCGTTGGGCGATGTGAACCGCACCTTGAACAGCCTGCTGTGCCTTAATTGTAAATTTGTCGAATGTCATAGAATATATCTCCTTTCATTGTTCTTTTCCTAAAAATTTCACTTACGTGGTAGATTGTTTTACTCTTAATCTCCGCTCATTATTCATCAAACGATGTGCCCGACGAAAAACCATGCCAAAATGACATCAAACACTGCCCTTTTGTCATACACACCACTCTAAAATATCATTTTTCACAACATTGGGATAAGCCGAAATAAACCGAAAAACCGAAAAAAAATCTCACACGTCAATGAGAAATTGGCATACTTGTAAAGTATTGATTATCAAGGCATAAAGAAACCTGTTTCAAAAGGTGAGCTTTTGCGTTGCATTAGCTTACCTTTTACATCCCAAAAGCTTAGCTTTTAGGAAGCAAAAGCTTAGCTTTTAAAAACAGGTATTCAACTTATTGTCATTTGGGTGGTTGCAAATCACTTTATTTTCCTTTTTTATTCCCCGTCTTTTATTCAATTTTTCGAAAGAGACACCTAACCTTTCCGGCGAAGTCGTTGAAGCTAAAAAAAGCAACCGTAAAGCCCCGAATGAGGTAAGAAAGATTTACCTATTGCAAATAATCCCTAAAATACTTTGTGTTTCTTTCTTTTTACACTATCTTTGCAACAACATTGAAGAGCTATAGCTATATTTAAAAATGACAAAAAGACGAAATAAATCCCGCAAACAACGGAGTTTGCAGGTTGTTACCCTTTGCATAAGTACCGCGATGGTGCTTATTCTTATTGGCATGGTGGTACTGACGGTATTTACCAGCCGGAATTTAAGTTCCTATGTCAAGGAGAATTTAACCATTACCATGATTCTCCAACCGGACATGAGCAATGAAGAGTGCGCCACTCTCTGCACAAGGGTCAACAACTTGAGATATATTAGCAACTTAAACTTCATCAGCAAAGAAGAGGCACTGAAAGAAGGCACGAAAGAGCTGGGTGCCAATCCTGCGGAATTTGCGGGAGAGAATCCGTTCACGGCTGAAATAGAATTGAGATTGAAAGCAAATTATGCCAATAACGATTCCATACAATGGATTGCCAAAGAACTAAAGACTTATAAGGGCGTGAGCGACATCGCTTATCGGCAAGATTTGGTGGAAAGCGTGAACCGCACCTTGAGCAAAATCGGATTGGTGTTGCTGGTGATAGCAGCCCTGCTGACGGTAGTCTCTTTCTCATTGATTAATAATACCATACGGCTGAGTGTCTATGCACGTAGATTCTCCATTCACACCATGAAGTTGGTGGGGGCTTCTTGGAACTTCATTCGGATGCCTTTCCTCCGAAGGGCAATTCTCGAAGGACTTATTTCAGCCGTTCTTGCCATTGTTGTTTTGGGCATAGGCATGTACTTTCTCTATTCCTACGACCCGGAAATCACGGTTGTTCTTAACCAAGAAGTTCTGCTGATTACCGCGCTTGTAATGCTTACATTTGGCATCCTCATCACTTTCTTTTGCTCATGGCTCTCCGTGAACAAATTTCTAAAGATGAAAGCGGGCGACTTGTATAAGATATAACAAGTCCTTTCGAGATACACATCACTTGAAATTAAAGGTATAATCTTTATAAAGATAAAGACATTCTACAGATTATGAATAACAAAAACTTAGCGTTTGGAAAGATTAATTTTATCTTATTGACCATTAGCGTGGCAATTGTAATCCTCGGTTTTATACTCATGAGTGGCAGCGGTTCAACTGAAACCACCTACAATCCGGAAATTTTTAGTCCGATGCGTATAAAAGTTGCGCCGGTAGTAACTTTCATCGGGTTCATTTCCATCATCGGATCTATCCTGTATCTACCCCGGGAAAAAGAGAAAAACACTGAAAAAGAGTAAAAAACATTGATGAACAGGAAATAATCAATAACAATGGACTTCATTCAGACTATTATTATTGCCATCGTTGAAGGACTAACGGAGTTTCTTCCGGTATCATCTACCGGACACATGATTATAACTCAGAACTTGTTGGGAGTTGAACAAGGCAACGAGTTTGTTCACGCCTTTACGTTCATCATACAGTTTGGAGCCATCCTCTCGGTGGTTTGCTTGTATTGGCGAAAGTTCTTTACTTTCGACAGTGAGACATGGAAACTCTATAAGATGCTTGTTATCGGAGTGTTACCGGCTGTAGTCATAGGTTTGGCAGCCAAGAAAAGCGGTTTGCTGGGTTGGTTGCTCGATTCTGTGTGGGTGGTTGCCATCATGCTGATTGTCGGAGGCGTCTTCATGCTCTTCTGCGACAAGATTTTTAACAAAGGAAACAATGAGAATGAGGTGAATGCGAAACGTGCACTCAGCATTGGTTTCTTTCAATGTATATCCGTTATACCGGGCGTAAGCAGGTCTATGGCAACAATTGTCGGAGGTATGGCAAACGGACTGACACGAAAAAAAGCAGCAGAGTTTTCTTTTTTTCTTGCCGTACCCACAATGGCAGGAGCCACAATCTTGGATCTATGGGAAGTTTTGAGAGGAGACAGCCATTGGGCAACAAGCGAAAACCTCTTTTTGTTAGGAGTGGGGAGCGTAGTTTCGTTTATTGTGGCATTGCTGGCAATGAAGTGGTTCGTGAATTTTATCACCAAATATGGTTTCAAGGCATTTGGATGGTATAGAATTATTGTG
This sequence comes from Prevotella rectalis, assembly GCF_900607215.1. NCBI lineage: Bacteria > Pseudomonadati > Bacteroidota > Bacteroidia > Bacteroidales > Prevotellaceae > Prevotella > Prevotella rectalis. Next base: position 165,099 of record NZ_LR027820.1, on the reverse strand, counting down.
GGTTCAATCATTCTCATCATGATTCTTGCCGGCATGTCGTTAAATATGGTGGATTGATTCTTGATTCCAAAAACGCGATTATGAATTTCAAAGAAGGAGTGCTCATACCCATTGACAAGCCTTATGGCATTACCAGCTTTAAGGCACTTGCCAGAATACGCTTTCTGTGCTCGCAGACTGAAGGCGGAAAAGTAAAGATGGGACATGCCGGAACTTTAGACCCATTGGCAACAGGTGTGCTCGTGCTGGTTACAGGTAAGATGACAAAGCAAATAGAGGAGCTCCAAACCCACATCAAGGAATATGTCGCGACACTGCAACTTGGAGCGACAACCGCAAGCTACGACAATGAGCACGAAGTGAATGCGACTTATCCCACCATGCACATCACTTCCAAACTGATACAAGAGAAGTTACAACTGTTTATTGGAGATATAGAACAAGTTCCACCCACCTACAGCGCAGTAAAAGTAAACGGTGAACGAGCCTTCAACTATCGGAGAAAAGGCAAGGAGGTAGTGCTGCAATCCAAAAAGGTTAGGATTGATGAGATAGAGGTATTGAACTTTAATGCCGAGAAAATGTTACTTGAGATGCGCATCGTATGCGGAAAAGGAACTTACATAAGAGCATTGGCACGCGATTTGGGACGAGCATTGAATAGCGGTGCTTATCTTACGCAACTTCGACGCACAAGAGTTGGCGACATAAAAGTAGAAAATTGCTTGGATTACAACCATTTTGAAGAGTGGTTAAACAAACAGAATATAGAAAAAAGAGATTGACAGATGAAACTTTCACAGTTTAAATTCGATTTACCAGATGAGCAAGTGGCTTTGTACCCAAACGTTTCAAAACGAATACTGAAACGTTCGGACGGAACAAGCCAAGTGTTTAAGATTACACGTAGAGACGAAGCCAGATTAATGGTGGTTCACCGTAAATCCGGAATCATTGATATGTTCAAAAACGAAGTGAAAGGCAAACCTGCCGAAGAGGATTTTATTCGTTTCAAGGATGTGTTGGATTACTTTCACAAAGGAGATGCTTTCGTACTGAACGACACAAAAATATTTCCGGCTCGTCTTTACGGAACAAAAGAAAAAACCGATGCAAAGATAGAAGTGTTCTTGCTGCGTGAGTTAAATCAGGAAATGCGACTGTGGGATGTACTGGTAGAGCCGGCACGTAAGATACGCATTGGCAACAAATTATTCTTTGATGAGTCTGGCACGATGGTTGCCGAGGTAATCGACAACACAACATCACGCGGTCGCACACTTCGTTTTCTCTACGACTGCCCACATGATGAGTTTAAGCGTGAATTATACGCTTTAGGAGAAGCCCCATTGCCACGTTATATCATCGACAATCGCCCCAAGAAAGAAGGAGAAGACTTCGCACATGCCAGTGCAGAGGATATGGAATATTTTCAAACGGTGTTCGCAAAACATGAAGGAGCCGTAACAGCACCGGGGACAAACCTTCATTTCTCGGAACACATGATGAAAATGATGGAGATTAAAGACATCAAACCGGCATTCATAACTCTTCATTGTGGACTGGGTAACTTTCATGACATAGAGGTTGAAGACCTTACGAAACATAAAATGGATTCCGAAGAGATGCACATTACGGCTGAAGCCTGTAAGATTGTAAACGAGGCAAAGACAGCCGGACATCATATTTGCGCTGTAGGAGCCAGTGTAGTGAAAGCTACTGAAACTGCGGTGGGAACGGATGGACTACTGAAAGAATATGATGGATGGACCAATAAATTTATTTTCCCTCCCTATGATTTCGGATTTGCAGACTCAATGTTGGTAAACTTCTATCATCCTTACTCCACTTTATTAATGGAAACAGCTGCTTTCGGTGGATATGACCTCATCATGGAAGCCTACGACAAGGCGGTAAAAGCAGGTTATAAGTTTGGTTGCTTCGGCGATTCACTCTTGATTTTGAACGATTAAGGAAATCTCTTTCATCACGTTCATTCAATCATACGATTCAAAATGCACATAGTTTATTTAGGTTTGGGATCCAATTTGGGAAATCGTTGCTCCATATTGGAAGAAGCGATTTCCAACATTGACCGACGCATCGGAAAGGTATTGTGCCAATCTTCCTTTATGGAAACAGAACCTTGGGGGTTCGATAGTCCCAATAAGTTCCTTAATGCCTGCGTTTGTGCTCAAACAACACTCTCCCCTCGCCAAGTTATGAAGATAACACAGGATATCGAAAAAGACATGGGACGAGTGCATAAAACCACCAATGGCAAATATACCGATCGCATTATTGACATTGATATACTTCTATATGATAACCTACAGATAGACGAACCTGATCTAAAGATTCCTCATCCGTTAATGGAGGAAAGAGAGTTCGTGATGATTCCCTTACGAGAGATATTGAAATGAAGCAAAATGAATAAAGGAACGAAAGAAACAAAACATGAGAATAATGAAAAAGGACTGGTCGTTTTAGACGCCAGCCCTTTTTTATTGCTTATTGAAATCTTACTTGCGAAGACCTAATTCCTTAATAATAGCACGATAACGCTCAATATCCCTTGCGTACAAATAATCCAAAAGACCGCGACGTTTTCCTACAAGACGTGTCAGAGAACGAGTTGTTACGTGGTCTTTATGGTTTTTCTTCACGTGTTCCGTCAAGTGCTTGATGCGATAAGTGAACAGAGCTATCTGGCTTTCTGCCGAACCGGTGTCAGTAGCTTTCTTTTCTCTACCATGCTGTGTAAAGATTTCTTCTTTCTTCTCTTTGTTTAAATACATTTTCTTTTTTGATTAATGATTTTGCAATTACATCTTTCAGTCGCAAAGCCGCCTTAATCACAACGGTAGCACGACTTCAAATGCATCGGATTCTCCGAAACTGCGGTGCAAAGTTACAACATTTTTTTTAATCAACAATGCTATTCGGATTATTATTTGTAATTTTGCACTCGAAATTAGACAAGATTCTAAGGTAAATAAATGCAAGATATTCGAAACATCGCAGTAATTGCGCACGTCGATCATGGGAAAACAACATTGGTTGACAAAATGATGCTCGCCGGAAAGCTTTTCCGAGATGGTCAGAACAACAGTGGCGAAGTGTTAGACTCCAATGACTTGGAGCGAGAGAGAGGGATAACAATTTTAAGTAAGAACGTAAGTATCAATTGGAAAGGTACTAAAATTAATATTTTGGATACTCCGGGGCACTCCGATTTCGGTGGTGAAGTGGAGCGAGTGCTCAACATGGCAGATGGTTGCCTTCTTTTGGTCGATGCCTTTGAAGGTCCGATGCCTCAGACACGCTTCGTGCTTCAGAAGGCTTTGCAGATTGGACTGAAGCCCATTGTCGTAGTGAACAAAGTGGATAAGCCCAATTGTCGTCCTGAAGAGGTTTACGAAATGGTGTTCGACTTGATGTGCGACCTGAATGCCACTGAAGAGCAACTTAACTTCCCTGTAGTTTATGGATCCGCGAAGAACGGCTGGATGAATACGAAATGGGATTCTCCTACTGACAATATCGATGTATTGCTCGACATCATCTTAACGAATATTCCCGCTCCCAAGCAGTTGGAGGGCACACCGCAGTTGCTCATCACCTCATTGGATTATTCCAGCTATACCGGTAGAATAGCCGTTGGACGAGTACATCGCGGCACTTTGCAAGATGGTCAGAACATTACCATCTGCCACCGCGATGGTTCTAAGGAGCGTACCAAGATTAAAGAGTTGCACACCTTTGAGGGGATGACCCATAAAAAGACTGACGCTGTGAGTTCAGGAGATATCTGTGCTGTCATTGGATTGGAGCATTTCGAAATCGGAGATACCATTGCTGATTTTGAAAATCCCGAACCTTTGCCTCCCATCGCCGTGGACGAGCCAACCATGAGTATGCTCTTTACCATTAACGACTCTCCGTTCTTCGGAAAAGAAGGTAAATACTGCACATCGCGCCACATTGGTGAGCGACTCGCAAAGGAGCTGGAGAAGAACTTGGCGTTGCGTGTCAGCGAAATGGAAGGCTCTACTGACAAATGGATTGTAAGCGGGCGTGGAGTGCTTCATCTCTCCGTATTGGTAGAGACCATGCGGCGCGAGGGATATGAATTACAGGTGGGACAGCCTCAGGTTATCTACAAGGAAATAGATGGCCAACGTTGCGAACCGATTGAGGAACTGACCATCAATGTTCCGAACGATTTTTCCAGCAAGATGATAGATATGGTAACGCGCCGCAAAGGTGAATTGCTCGGCATGGACACTGAAGGCGATCGCGTGAACATAACTTTTGAGATACCATCGCGAGGCATCATGGGTTTGCGTACTAATGTTCTGACAGCCAGTCAGGGAGAAGCCATCATGGCACACCGCTTCAAGGACTACCAACCATACAAGGGAGACCTTACCCGCCGCACCAATGGCTCGATGATAGCCATGGAAACGGGAACTGCATATGCTTACTCCATTGACAAATTGCAAGACCGCGGAAAGTTTTTCATTGATCCCGGTGAAGAGGTATATGGAGGTCAGGTAGTTGGTGAGCATGTTCACGAAAAGGATTTGGTTATCAATGTTACCAAGGCAAAACAGCTTACCAATGTCCGCGCCTCCGGATCTGACGATAAAGCTCGCGTAATTCCGAAAACAGAAATGAGCCTTGAGGAGTGCATAGAATACATTAAGGCAGATGAGTATATAGAAGTTACACCTAAGAATATACGCATGCGCAAGATTATTCTCGACCATCTGGAGCGGAAACGCAATAATAAAGAGGATTAAGGCATTTGCCTCAGAAAAAAACAACCGAAAATAGCAATAAACATACGATGATGACGTTTCATAAGAAAACATAATAACTTATGAAACGTCTTTTTTTATTTCTTTTTGGCTCTGCCTTAGCCATCACGTCCATGGCACAATCTGACCCTTGTACATGGTCGCTTATTCCTCATGTGGGAGTAAGCATTTCCAATTCAACAAATAATTATATTCAAACGATGAACGGAGAAAGTTCTTCCAACTCTACTTTTCGTTCTGGATTTGTAGGCGGTGTGGAAGTAAGATACCAAAGTTCCGACTGCTTGGCAATATCGGCAGGACTAAATTACACACAAGCCGGATGGGCTTACGATGACAAAGATTTAGGAGTAGATGACAAGGGGAAGGGCACAATCTTCCATGATGCCAATTACAGACTGAATTATCTTGACCTCCCGCTCACCGCTCACTTCTTTGTAGTAAACGGATTGGCAGTGAATATAGGCTTACAGCCTTCATTTATGCTCAACGGCAATACTAAGTTTGAATTTCAAACTTACACGGTGGACAAGGAAGGTAAAAGAACTTTTACTGAGAATGAAGTTCTTTCAGGAGATCTTTCCAAAGAGGCTTTCAAGGAATTTGTTCTATCCGTACCACTCGGCCTGAGCTATGAATATCAGAATGTGGTGTTAGACGCACGTTACGTATTTGGACTTACCAAAGTCATGAATTTCTTAAATGGAAAAAACAGAATGATAACGCTTACCGTAGGTTATAAATTCGACCTTTGACCAAGCTGCCACACAAGCTTTTTTGCAAGTTGTTCAAAGGAAAAATCACGCCCAAAGCAGATGATTTTTTGCCGCCTGCAACCTATTGTAAATCAGATGAATACGAGTGCGATTTTAAAAGCTTAGCTATTGCAATGCAAAAGCTTAGCTTTTAAAGCCCGAAAGCTTAGCTTTTGCATTGCAATAGCTAAGCTTTTCTAAATCTATAGATGAACACTGCAGTTCGGTAAGCCTTTTTCGCTTCTCATAATTGGGAATGGAAAGCTCGCAGGTATATGCGTTTTTCAAGAAAACTGATGCGTGCCATCAACTGACTGCTTCCCTGTTCGCGATAAGAAAGTTGAGAATAGCGAGCCGGTAAATAGAAATCCTTATCCTTTATCCCATTTCCGCAAAGATGCCAACCTATCAGATTGACACCTTTGCGTAGGGCTATAAACGATGATTATCGTTTCGGACATCCCGTCCAAGGCTTCAGCTGTTTGAAAAAGTCGTTGCCCTTGTCGTCAACAAGAATAAATGCCGGAAAATCTTCCACGTCTATTTTCCATACAGCTTCCATACCGAGTTCCGGATATTCAACACATTCTATGCTTTTGATACTGCTTTTCGACAAGACTGCTGCCACACCACCGATCGTTCCGAGATAGAATCCGCCATGCTTCTTACAAGCATCGGTAACGACCTGTGTGCGATTGCCTTTCGCAATCATCACCAGAGAACCTCCATGAGCCTGAAATTCTTCCACATATGGATCCATGCGGTTGGCCGTGGTCGGTCCCATGGAACCACAAGGCAAGCCATTGGGAGTCTTTGCCGGACCGGCGTAGAGCACGGGATAGTCTTTGAAATAGCTTGGTAAGTCTTCGCCCGCGTCTAAACGTGCTTTGAGCTTCGCATGAGCTATATCGCGAGCCACAATGATGGTTCCTTTGAGGTTTACGCGAGTAGATACCGGATATTTACTCAGTTCTGCACGAACGGTGTCGATGCCTTTGTTTAAATCGATTTCAATGCCTTTTCCTCCTTCTCCCGGCTTGCGATATTCCTCCGGAATGAGTTCTCCGGGATTTGTGTCCATCTTTTCAAGCCAAATCCCGTCTTTGTTTATTTTCCCTTTTATGTTACGGTCAGCCGAACACGAAACCCCCATACCAATGGGACAGCTCGCGCCGTGTCGCGGCAGGCGAATGACACGAATGTCGTGTGCCAAATACTTCCCTCCAAACTGAGCTCCAAGTCCGATTTTATGAGCTTCATTCAACAATTTCTCTTCCAAGTCGAGATCGCGGAAAGCTCGTCCGGTCTCATCGCCCGTGATGGGAAGGTTGTCGTAATACTTGATGCTGCCAAGTTTTACGGTGAGGAGGTTCTTTTCCGCAGAAGTTCCACCGATAACAAAACAAATATGGTAAGGCGGACATGCCGCAGTGCCGAGGCTTTTCATCTTTTCCACCAAGAAAGGAATCAACGTTCCTTCGTTCTGTATGGTTGCCTTTGTCATTGGATAAAAGTAAGTTTTGTTCGCAGAGCCACCGCCTTTTGCCACCATGACGAATTTATATTCAGCCCCTTCGGTTGCCTCGATGTCGATTTGTGCCGGAAGGTTGCATTTCGTGTTCACCTCATCATACATATTCAATGGAGCGTTCTGTGAATAACGCAAACTCTCTTGCGTGAATGTGTTGAACACTCCACGCGATAGTGCCTCTTCGTCTTCGAATCCTGTCCACACTTGCTGACCTTTTTCGCCGTGTATGATGGCCGTTCCGGTGTCTTGACAGAAGGGGAGCACTCCCTTTGCCGCTGTCTCGGCATTGCGGAGAAATTGGAGGGCTACATATTTATCATTTTCTGATGCGTCCTCATCCTTCAAAATATTCGCTACTTGCTCGTTATGGGCGCGACGAAGCAAAAATTCGCAGTCGTGAAAAGCCTGTTGTGCCAATAAAGTCAGAGCCTGTGGAGAAACTTTCACTATCTCTTTACCTTCAAAATTTGCCACGGAAACTCCTTCCTTGGAAAGCAGTCTGTATTCCGTGTCGTCCTTACCCAACTGGAACATTGGGGCATACTTAAAGTCTGTCATAAACAAAAATACCTGATACTTGTTCCGTTCGGAAGTTTTCCTTCCGCACGGCACATGGTATCAGGATTTTATTAGTTGTTGATATAATGTTTTTGTATTTATTTCTTTTAGTCGTGATGTCGATTCCGAAGACAAGGATTATGCCATTTTCGGAAATCGACACACAACTTGTTTTTAGTAGCCAAAGATTTCCTCGGTCGTCACACGCCTGATGGGAGCTATCTTTTCCAATGCCTTGATGTCAAGTTCCTTTTCATTACCAAGGATGAGATACTTGCAAGGTTTGTCAGCCATGTTTGCCTTCTCGAAGTCGATAATGTCTTGAAGCTTGATTTGTGGAATTTCCTTGTAAATCTTTTCGCTTAAACTGTAGTCAAGCCCTAACTTTTGTGCAGCCATATAGGCACTGAGAATAGAGAACTTGGTAGTACGAGCTGACGCGAGGCTCTTCATGAGACTTTGCTTGGCCAAGTCGAAGTTAGCCTGCCGAACCGGAACGTTGTTGAGTAGTTCGTTGAACTGTTTAACACAGTCCATCATCTTGTCGTTCTGTGTAATGATATAAGTATAGAAACTCTCCTTGTCTCCCAAACGACTGGGCTGACGATATCTTGCACTTGCGGAATATGCCAAACCACGTGCTTCGCGCAGCTCTTGGAAAACAATGGCATTCATACCTCCACCGAAGTATTCGTTGAAGAGAGCGATGGTTGCTGCGTTGTCGGCAGTCCATTCCTTGTTCTCATTATGGAACTGCACGAGATAGATATTCTTAGCATCGTAAGGTGCAAGAAGTATTTCGTCCTTAGGAGTTGTTTGAGTTGTGTAACGCTTGCTTTCAGGAATGGGCTTAAACTTCTTGGGAGCCTTAATAGTCTTGGTTATCAGTTTGTTCAGCTCATCAAGGGTGGATGGACCATAATAGAGCACGGTCTGCTTGTAGTTCTTTAGCTCTTTTAAGGAATTAAGGAGCTTCTGCGGATCCATGTTCTTCAATTGCTCCTCGCTAAGGATGTTTCGTGTAGAGTTATAGGGTCCATACATTCCGTAGTCGAACAAAGCGTTGAAGTTTTGACCTTGGTTCGCTTTATTATCCTTACGATACTTGAGCATCAAATCTACCGCCTTGCTCCATGCCTCCTTATCAACTTTTGCGTTTTCAACAAGATCTTTGAGCAATGCCAATGCCTTAGGCAAGTTTTCATTCAGTCCAGTCATGACCAAAAATGTCTCGTCATTGGTCTGACCAAACCTGTAATCGCAAGCCAACTTGTAGAACTCTTGCTTTATCTGATCGTTCGTCATCTTGTCCGTACCAAGATAATCAAGATATGATGCTGCATAGTCGGGAAGCAAATCGCTCTCCGTTCCAAACGGCACCTCAAAGTAGAGCGTGAAGAGGTCGTCTTGTTTGTTCTGTTTGTATAGCACTTTCCAACCATTTTTCATCTTTCCTATTGTCATATCCTTTTTGAAATCGACAAATGAAGGTTGGATAGGCTCTACTTTGTGGTTGGCAATCTCCTCCAAGAACGCAGAACGTTTGTCGTTATTAGTGGGGATAGGCGTAATTTTAGGCTTTTCTACCTTTTGAATAGTGGTATCGGTACCTTGTGTTTTATAGATGGCAGCATAGCCGTTGTCGAAGAAACGATTGGCGAAGCTGACTATTTCTCCTTTCGTGATTTTGGAAATGCGATTAATCTTGCCCACCTCCTGCTTCCAATCTACATCATTGATGAACGAATTGACAAAGGCTTTGGCACGGAACTGGTTATTATCCAGATTTTTGTAGTAACTGCGCTTATAGTTATTGATGACCGAAGGCAGTAAATCATCGGAGAATTCTCCACGTTTCAGTTTTCCTATCTCTTCCAATAGCAAATCGCGAACCTCCTGTAAGGTTTGCCCTTTCTTGGGCATACCAATGGCAATGAACAATGAGTAGTCATGGAGGTCTTCAAAACCCGTGCCCGCTCCCTGAACTTTCATCTTTTGATTTAAGTTCAAGTCGTAAAGACCGGCACGTCCATTATTGAGCAATTCGCTAATAATGTTCAAGGTATCGCTTTGCAAGCTGTTACCGGCTTTTGCTCTCCAACCAATGTAAATTCTTTCAGCTTCCTGTCCCACGATGGTTGTATCTACAGGGGCGGTGAACTTAGGCTGAGGACCATATTGCGGTACGCTTAGGTTCTCGCTCTTTTTCCAACTACCAAAGTATTTCTCAATGGTAGCCACAGTCTTGTCAGGATCTAAGTCTCCCGACATACAGATGGCTATATTGTTTGGAACATAGTAGCGTTTGTAATACTTCATGATGTTGGTTATTGAGGGGTTTTTCAAGTGTTCTCCTCTACCGATGGTGGTCTGGGTACCATAAGGATGGGTGGGGAACAGCTTTGCCATCAAGCCTGCAAATATTTTTCTACCATCACTGGTCAAACCCATATTGTATTCCTCGTAAACGGATTCCAATTCAGTGTGGAAACCGCGAACTATCATATTCTGGAAACGATCAGCCTGAACTCTTGCCCAAGATTCTACCTCATTGCTGGGGATGTTCTCCACATAGCAAGTTACATCGTTCGAGGTATAAGCATTCGTTCCCTTGCTACCGATAGACGCCATGAGTTTGTCATACTCGTTGGGGATGTTGTATTTCGCTGCCAATTGCGATACAGAATCAATCTTAGCGTACCATACTTTGCGCTTGGCAGGATCGGTAATGTGGCGATACTCTTCGTAGAGGTTCTCAATCTGTTTCAAATAGGGACGTTCTGCCTCCATATTCGATGTACCGAACTTTTCCGTTCCCTTAAACATAATGTGCTCAAGATAGTGTGCTAATCCGGTTGTTTCTGCCGGATCGTTGCGACTTCCTGTACGAACAGCGATGTAAGTTTGTATACGTGGCTTTTCCTTGTTTACACTAAGATAAATCTTAAGACCATTCTTCAGTGTGTAAATGCGAGTGTTCATCGGATCATTAGGCACACTCTCATAGGTATAAGTCTGCGCTTTTATCCCCACTGCAGCCAACAGGAGGAGCATGCCGATACCTAATTTTTTGAAACTAAGGTTTTTCAACATAATATTATATTTAGTATTAAACATTATTCTTCGCAGCTTTCAAGGTGGCATTGTTTCCTTGTGGCTTGCGCTTTACTATTCTTCGTAATCCACTTCGTGGTCGAGCTGGTTGATAAATGCCGTCAGCACTTCTTCCTCCACATCGCCCATGGCAAATTCTTTCTCTGCGTCCTTTCGGATTTCAGCAATCCATGCCCGCCGAGCTTCGATATAGTCTTGCTCTATTCTCTTATTGTCTTTTTCTGAAATTTCTTTTATTCCGTAGTAGTCTTGTATCAATCGGTAAGTCCAAGCCCATTGATATTTCCGGTAGTTCGCATGAATTTCCGTGAAACGATCAAGCACGTCTTGAATGGTTTCAAGGTTTCCGCTCTTGATATCTTCAAGAAGCTTTTGTTCTTCAGTGTCGGGAAGCAGAAGACCGGATAAGTCATTCCATTTGCCTAGTCCGATTTGGGTTTTAGGTTTTCCAAAAAAGCCCCATTTGTGTGCTCGTTTTAGCACCGCTCCCATATAAATTCGCAAAGCGATATCATAGTATTTGATACCTTTATTCAGACTTGAGGCATTGATGACATACTCGTGATAGATGTAAGAGGAAACGTTTTCCCCACTTGCTTGTCTAAGATTTTCCAAGATTTTCTTACCTCGAATAATTTCTCCGACCGAGAATGGAGAAAGCCAATCAAAGTTTACGATACTCTTTTGCGACCCAATAGGGCGGATGTCTCTCTTCGGCCACTTCTTAATGTCGCGATAAAGTCCCACTGTAGTGATATTTCGTCCCGGAACGAGGAACATTGTGTCTCCTCCCGCTATGAGATAAGAGAATGGAAGTGCCTGCGTGTTGGGGTGATGCATGAGCTTTCCGAAGCAGACAGAGAATGTCCCGATGGTGGCAGGCATGAGAATATAGCCACCACTTGCGGTTTTACTTCCTCTTTCAAGAACACCCCAGTGCATAGGTCCCATCTTGTAGGCGTGGTTAGAGAAGTTCGTACCGGAGCCGGCATTGTAGAAAGAGAACATTCCTCCAATAAGCAGTGAGCTTTTATGATGTGAAGCACTGAAAGGACCGCAGAAAGCTGCACACGCTTCACCATTCGCCATGAAAGAATTGGCAAAGAACACGCTTTGCGCCGCAGTGAAACCGTTTGATATTTGGCAAGCTTCTCCCACAAAACAATCTTGCATTTTCACGCTGTTGATGATGCTTGAGCCATCGCTGATAATGGAATTTTCGCATATTACCCCTGTCCCGATATACACACTCGCATTCTCTGAGCTTAATATTGTGCAATCGCTGAGTCGGCTTGCTCCGGATATTTCGCAGTCATCTTGAATGACTGTGTTGGTTATTTCTTTGGTATTGACTATCTTTACGTTGTTACCAATGGTTCCCCTATCGGGATTGGTGCGTGTTATTTCTTCCGAGACAAGTCTTCGAATGGCGTTTTTGAGATCTTTGTCCTTAAAGTGTCTCACCATGAAAGCAGCGAACTGGCTATTCAAATCATGGAAGAAAATGATGTTGCTGTCTCCGGTTTCGTTTAGCACCGCTATGAGATTACCTTCTCCATAAGTAGCTCCCTCCGTTGTTTCCATGACGGAAATATTGGTAATGATGCAATCGCTGCCAATCGTATAGTTGTTGATGTAATTCCCGACTTTTTCTATCAGGCAATCATTGCCAACAGAAACATTTCTCAGTGTAGCATCATTGATACCGGAATGTTTCACAAAGCCTTTCGTTACTTCAACTTCTTTTTCGAAACTTCCCAATCGGATATCACCATAGAACATCACTCTGTGGAAGAATTTGGGATAGAATCCCTCTTCGGCTACCTGCACGCGAGACCAATCCTCAGCCCAACAGTTATTGTTTTCAAAAACTAATATTTCTTCGTTTGTTAAGTTTCTATATGTCATATACGCTTTTTGTCTTATTGTAGTAGGTTTTATAATCGTTAGTTGATATCCGCTTCGTAGAGAAAGTCATTATAGGGATATTTCTGAACGTGAAGTTCTCTCACCTTTTTGTATAAGATGTTTCTGAACTCGTCAATGTTTTCCTTGTTCTTAGCTGATATGAAGAGACAATCGTCATTAAGCTTTGCCATCCATGTTCGCTTGAGTTCTTCGAGGGAAATATTCTTTTGGGTCGCCGGAGTTAAGTCATCGGGTTCTTTTTCTTCCCATTGATATTTATCTATTTTGTTAAAGATAATCATGGATGGTTTATCGGCACACTCAAGGTCTTTCAATGTCTCGTTAACCACCTGAACCTGTTCTTCAAAGTCGGGATGAGAGATATCTACAACGTGCAGCAGCAAGTCGGCTTCCCTGACTTCATCCAAAGTGGATTTGAAAGAATCTACTAAATCCGTAGGGAGTTTGCGAATAAACCCTACCGTGTCTGCCAAAAGGAATGGAAGATTCTCAATGACAACTTTACGAACCGTTGTGTCAAGTGTGGCAAAGAGCTTATTTTCCGCAAAGACTTCGCTTTTAGCCAATAGATTCATGATGGTCGATTTTCCCACATTGGTATAACCCACTAAGGCAACGCGAATTAATCGTCCGCGGTTTTTGCGTTGTGTTGTCTTCTGTTTGTCGATTTCCACAAGTCTTTTTTTTAGCAGCGATATTCGTTGAAGGATGATGCGCCTATCCATTTCCAGCTGTGTCTCACCCGGTCCGCGAAGTCCCACAGTTCCTTTACCGCCACCGGCACCCGAGCCACCGCCCTGACGTTCAAGATGCGACCACAGTCTCTGCAGTCGGGGAAGCATATATCTGTATTGAGCCAATTCCACTTGTGTCTTGGCATTGGCTGTTTGTGCCCGCATGGCAAAGATATCCAAGATGAGGGAGGTGCGGTCCAATATTTTTACGCCTAACTCTTTCTCAATGTTTCTTAATTGTTTGGCGGATAGTTCATCATCGAAGATAACCATCCCAATGGGGTCTTCCTCGTCTTCCTTAACTTGTATATAGCTTTTGATTTCTTCCAATTTGCCTTTTCCTACGTAGGTGGTCATGTTCGCTCCACCGGAACGTTGGGTAAAGCGTTTGACGGTAACAGCTCCCGCAGTGTCCGCCAAGAATTCAAGTTCGTCAAGATATTCCCTTGTCTTTGCCTCATCCTGTCCTTGTGTTATCAAGCCCACAAGGACTGCTGTTTCGGCTTTTGCATCGGATATAACAAATTCTCTCATCAGGATTGTACTATAATGATGTTTGGATGCAAAGATACTAAAAAGTTAAGAGTTGTAACGAGATAGTGATGATGTTTTTCAGAACTTAATTGTTATTTTTTATAAATTATGCACCAATAATACCCTTGTTTTTTAGATATTGTTTACTTTTGTACAATAATTCAGTTTGTTGATAAATAAAAAGGCAATGAGATTAATTATTGAAAATGATTATGAGAAACTGTCGGAATGGGCGGCAAATCATGTAATCGAGCGCATTAATGCTTTCAATCCCACATCGGAGCACCCCTTTGTGCTCGGTTTGCCAACGGGTTCTTCGCCCGAAGGTATGTATGCGAATTTGGTGAAAGCCTACAAAGAGAAAAGGGTGAGTTTCAAGCACGTGATAACGTTTAATATGGACGAGTATGTAGGACTGCCTGAAAATCATCCGGAGAGCTATCACTCTTTCATGGCGCGCAACCTGTTTGACCATATTGATATTCCGCGTGAGAATATTCATATCCTTAATGGGAACGCAAAGGATTTGGAAGCTGAATGCAACCATTACGAACAGATGATTGAAGAAGTAGGAGGAATCGATTTGTTTATCGGAGGAATAGGTCCCGATGGACACATCGCTTTCAATGAACCGGGATCCAGTCTCACCAGCCGGACGCGAGAGAAAACCTTAATCACCGATACAATTTTAGCCAACTCGCGCTTTTTTGATAACGATGTGAACAAAGTGCCCAAGTATGCGCTAACTGTTGGCGTGGGTACGGTGATGGATGCGCGCGAGGTGATGATACTCGTTAACGGTCATCACAAGGCACGCGCCTTGCAGGCTGCTATAGAAGGACCGGTTACGCATTGGTGGACTATCTCTGCCTTGCAGATGCATAAACATGGAATCATAGTTACTGATGAAGCTGCTTGCGATGAACTGAAAGTAAGTACGTACAGATACTTTAAGGATATAGAGAAAAATAATTTATGAACATGTGCCGTTAATGATTGGTAGCGATTGGATGGCAAGACAAACAAAAGTTAATGGGTTGGAAAGTAACGATTTCTCGTTGTTGCTTTCCAATCTTTTTTATACCTTTGCATCAGTCTGATGCTTATGAACTTAAAAACATTACTGAAGAAATGGACGCTCCCAATGGCAATGTTGTTCGGGATTACGGTATATTTGCTCTTTGCTTTTATACCCGTTTTGGAACCGGCAGCTGTTTTGTTGTCGCCTTTCATGGACGCCATCCTCCCTTTGTTCATGTTTTTAATTCTTTATGTAACCTTTTGTAAAGTGGACTTTCGCAATCTCATTCCTGTCCGATGGCACTTTTGGGTGGGAGTTTTTCAAGTGTTTTTCGTCGCATTGATAGTCGGAGCAATACTCCTCTTCAATGTGAAGGGAAACAATCTGATATTGCTTGAGTCGATATTAACCTGCATCATAGGACCTTGTGCAGCAGCGGCTGCTGTTGTAACGATGAAACTTGGTGGCAGCTTGGAGGAAATGACAACTTATATTTTCTTGTCTAACTTCCTATGCGCCATCCTCATTCCCATTTGTTTCCCCCTGATAGAACCGGGCAACGGAATGGGATTTTGGAGTTCGTTTCTTCTAATTCTCTATAAAGTATGTGCCATATTGGTGGTGCCGATGATATTGGCGTATATAACGAAGCACTTCAAGCCTTTACACCACTTTCATCTTTGGCTGACAAACGTAAAAGACCTGAGCTTCTATCTTTGGGGTTGTTCGCTGACCATTGTAACGGGAACCACCATGAAGAACATCGTGCATGCCAATGCCGGAGTTCCGTTCCTGCTTCTCATCGCTTTCTTCGGGTTAATGATTTGTATTCTTCAATTCGCTGTCGGTCGCTACATTGGACACTTCTTTCAGAGTACGGTCAATGCGGGTCAATCACTCGGACAAAAGAATACGGCATTCGCCATTTGGATTGCCTATACCTATCTGAACCCCTTGTCTTCCGTCGGACCGGGATGTTATATCCTTTGGCAAAATATCATCAACAGCATTGAGATATGGTATTACGGTAAATATAAGACTTCCAAAAGAGGGGGTTCCGAGGTATGTACATGACCATGGTATCATGATGAAAAACTTTTACACCCACAGAGAATGGAATCCATTTTGTAACTTACTGAAAATCAACTTCATGAGCTTTTAAATCGCAAAAGGTAAGCTATCGTCCTCCAATAGCTTACCTTTTGGAGTCTGAAAGCTTACCTTTTGAATGGCAATAGCTTAGGTTTTAAAACCCTTTGGGAATAATCTTTACAAATGGTTGTTCCAACTTGCAACCCGAAGGCTCTCTTTTGTCCCTGTTTATGTTCTTCGCAAAATCTCATCGCGACACTCTTCCATCAGCCATTTCGGGGTACTCGTCGCGCCACAGATGCCAACGGTCTTCACGTTTTCGAACCATGACATTTCGATTTCGTTGGCACTTTCTATCTGATGGGAATTGGGATTTACGCTAAGACATTCATGGAAAAGCACCTTTCCGTTTGAGCTCTTGCGCCCGGCAACAAAAAGTATCAGGTCGTGGCGTGCCGCGAAGGATGAGATGTTGGGCATACGGTTAGCCACTTGCCTGCAAATCGTGTCGAAACTCTTGAAAATTGCGCCGGGAGCAATATGCTCTTGAATGTAATTAATGATTTTATGAAACTCGTTCAGGCTTTTTGTCGTTTGTGAATAGAGGTAGATGTTTCGCGTAAAATCCAGTTGTTTCACGTCCTCAAGTTTCTCTATCACCACAGCCTTGCTGTGAGTTTGCCCAACAAGACCAAGCACTTCAGCATGTCCGGGCTTACCAAAAATGACAATTTGGGCAGCATGCATATCTCCTTTGGCATTTTCTTCCGCCTCATCGGTTTCCGAAAGTTTCATGGAAGTTATCGAACAGTTTGAATTTTCCGAGTCCCTTACTAATTTTCTTTTATCGCCCTGACAGCCATTATCCGCCAAATCCTCTTTACGCGGTGGACTTGCACACCCTTTTTCATATTGATTCTTTATCCTGCGCTGTAACGCCAATACAACGGGACAGGTGGCATCGATAATTTCTATATTGTTGCGCTTTGCTAATTCGTATGTCTCCGGTGGCTCGCCATGAGCACGAAGCAGCACAGTGGCATCGTGAAGCTCTCTGAGCTGCTCGTGATTGATGGTAACGAGTCCCTTTCGGGTGAGTCGTTCCACCTCCATACTATTGTGAACAATGTCGCCTAAGCAGTACAATTTTGTACCTTTTTCCAATTCTTCTTCGGCTTTATTAATTGCCGTGGTTACACCGAAACAGAATCCGCTGCCATTGTCGATTTCAATTTGGAGCATTGTCGTTCGCCTATTCTTTCACTTCCATGGTGATACCCTTCGCCCTTCCGGAATATTCCGGTGAGTAGGCACATTGCGCCGAGCAAGTACCGGTTTGATAACTACCGCTTCGATCGATGAAATATTCAGTCTCAACGATGTGTGTCCCCTTAGACATGCTATCAAAATAGTAGTTTGTCGTGTAATCTTTTGGCGCGACATAGTAGCCACCCCACTGATATCCACTGTTCTGTTTGACAGGTTCAAGACACGCGGCACGTTTATCAATGACTTGCACGAAGTCATAATCCCTATCAGCGGTGATGGTTAGGCGAACGAGTACCTTATCGCCGACTTTCAGGCTTTTCGCCTCTTTGGGCTTATTATCCACCCCTACCGGGATGATTTCGCGCTTTATCTTCAGCCCGGAAGTGGCATCCGAGATAGCTGTCGTCGATTGGAAGAACTGCGCATAAACAGCTCCCCAACTTGTTCCGGTGCTCGTTTTTTCGACCGAGAAAGCGTGAACAGTATTGCGGAGTTCACCGTTTGAACTATCATTTACATTGATCGCCTCACTTACTTTTACGTATCCCATTCCGGCTGTTGATTTCGGAGTGGCTATGACTTTGCCGTCCAACTTCAATACACTTTCCTCTCCGTTGTCGAGTGTCATGTTTCCACCGTTCATAAATGCCCAAACGGCATTCACCGAGTTTACAGGCGTGTCCCATGACTGGGTTCGTTTGGATTGCAGAAGCCAGCGTTGCATTTCCTTGATGGTCTTATCGTCTTTCGGAGTGATGGTTTTAAAGGCCTCGATTGCTGCCACTTGCGTTGGTATCTTGTAGTCGCACCAACTATAGTAAGCCTTACTTGTATCGAAGTATCTACCTTTCTCTTCCGTGTACACCGTGTATTCCCCTATACTCTTCAAGTATTCTGCAGCTTTGGCTGTTTGTCTGTATTGCTGGAGAATAACAGCCGTATTCGCCTTACCATAGATGGTGAGTTCAACAGGCTTTTTGGACAGTAGATTAATGAGGTAAGCAATATCCGCTGTCGTCTGACGTTTTGCCAAAGCATTGCTGTAGAGGTAGTCGCAAAGGACATCGGATGGGAAAAGGTTCTTTTGTCCCTTCCTTTCAACCTTCTTCATTTCCGCTACTCGTTGGGCAACTTTCTCATCAAGATAACGAAATGCCTTATTGAGCAAATCTTTTGTTTGCGAATCAGTGGCACCCAACAAGACATTCAGGCGTGAAAGGGTTTTCACCACCTCTACTGTCATGTACATGCTACCACTCATTCCCTGCCACCATGAGAACGAACCATCGGGATTTTGCAGCTTTCGCAAACCGGACAGTGATGTGTTCAGATTGTTTCGCAATTGATTTTCATCAAAATAGCGCACTAACATTTGCTTTCTCTCGCTCTCGTCTTGGGCATCCAATACCCATGGCGTTTCGTTCAAAACCAGTTCTTTCAGTTCTTGGTTCTTTTCCAAAGACGACATCATTGAGGTTTCCTTGCCGGTTTCCGAACGCCACTTGTCAATCGTTTGCTTAATCTTCGGCGAAGCCTTCAATATCATGTTCGCCAAGGTATTCGCGTAATATGCCGAAACCAAGCTAATGGCATTTTTTTCATTTGCATCGGCAACGTATGGCAGAGCCTGCAACATCAACCAGTTGGGATTGTTAGTATATTCAATCGTCAGACGCTGATTGGTGGTGTTCTTTGGGAACAACTTCGTGAGATCAATGGTCTTCGTTCCCTTTTCGTTTTGGGTAAACGGATAAGTGTTGATGACATATTCTCGACTTGGCAAAACTGAAAGGTATTGTTGTTCACCATCCGAATAGTCCGTTCCTTTGGCAAACACGCGAACTATTAGAAGCGATTGGTCGGTTGATAATTTTCGTTCACCGGTTTCCGATAAAAGATCGGAAATGGAGAAAGTTGCCGAAGATGTTCCCTTGGGGGAAAGACTGTATGCTTTGCTTTCGCTATACAGCACTTTCTCCGTTTCGGGATCTACGATTTCTATGGTCGCAGTGCCTGTAACTTGCTTCTCAGAAGTGCTAAAAAGTCGTGCAGACAGGGTCGCTTCATCCCCCATTCTCACAAAACGAGGCATATTGGGCTGAAGCATCACCGTCTTTTGTGCCACCACATCGCCGGTAATCATCCCCGTATTGATATCCTTGTCATGAGCAAGTCCGATGAAACGCCATGTCGTCAGACTTTCAGGCAGTCTGAATTTCAGATTCACATTGCCATCTTTGTCAGTCTCCATGCGAGGATAAAAGAAGGCAGTTTCATTGAGATTTTCCCTTAATTGCACATTCCCGATTCCCGATTCGGCTCTATTCTCAGACACACTCTCCTCTTTTATTGCTCTGTCCATTTTTATCACCGGTGCGGAGAACCGAGCACCAGTTGGAGAACTTTGTTCTTTTGCTTCCATTTTCCGTGCTCCCACGTCCCCCACTGCCATCAATACGGTTCCAAATTCTTTATTTCGAGTGAAACGACGATTATAATCCATGTAGTAATATCTGCTCAAGAAACGCTCATCAAAGGTTGCAAACTTAAGATTATTGATGTTCAGCCATTTTAT
Source organism: Prevotella rectalis (assembly GCF_900607215.1). Classification (NCBI taxonomy): domain Bacteria; kingdom Pseudomonadati; phylum Bacteroidota; class Bacteroidia; order Bacteroidales; family Prevotellaceae; genus Prevotella; species Prevotella rectalis. Next base: position 145,164 of record NZ_LR027820.1, on the reverse strand, counting down.
GGGCTTGAGAAATCCGATTGATTGTGGAGACGTTACAATGCCGGTCCACTCCGCATACGGCAGATTGCTGTAAAATGAAGAGTTAAAACTCCATACATGAGGTATGATTTGATCAAGACTCTTATCATAAAGCGTTGCCATCAGCTGGGCGGTTGCCGGTTTGCCGCTGGAATTTAGAATGGTTAGCGTCCATTCTTCCTCTTGTCCGGGTACCAAACGATCGCGGAATGTCTTCCATGCCACTCGCAGTTGTTTGTCCGGTTGCGGTCGTTCGATATTCGCTGTACAATTGTAAAACTCACCATTCTTCACCCACGCGAAAGTGAGTGTCAGTCCGTTGCCATACTCTTCCTTATAAACAAGTTTACGAGTAGTGATGGCATTGCTCTGATCTATCGCTCCGGTTTCTATTATCTTATTACCCGAATAAATGGAATAAACAATGTGCTGATCCTTATCGCTTGATCCTACCTGAATATATACCGGTTTTCCATCACGCGGGAACTGTTTTGCACTTTGATAAAACCAGTAGTGTGTCGGTGACACGGGACGTTTGTCGTCTAATGAGAAAACAACAAATTCTTTCTCCAGCGTATCTGTTCCGCATACCGCGTACAATTTATATCGTCCCGATTTCAATGACTTCAGTTTTGAGACTTCATTGGCAACTGCTTCCATGTAATCTTTCTCCACCGGTTGAGCTTGTTTTCCATAGGGCAAAATGGCATATTTCACTCTACCCTCAATGGGCTTCCCGGCAGCGTTCAGATACGTGAATTTGATAGATTTAAGACTATCGCTCAAATTTTTATCCAATAAATCGCAGGTGAAAGCAGTTGCTTTTGAACCTAACGGCAAAGACAATGACCCTTCTCTTGTCTCTCCTGCCACATCGGTTACCTTTGCTTCCGCAACAAAGTTATAGAAATTAGGTGAATAGCTGTGGTAAGGATATTTGGATATGCTTTCATTCTTCGGGAAAATGAAAGGCACATTGATTTCAAATTCTCCTTTCTCGTCGGTAGTAATCTCACCTTTGGCAAGTTGCTCATTGGCGTCTCCGGTGCGCCACCACCACAATGCAGAACGACGATTGACTGCATATTCCACCTTTGCTCCCTGAACGGGAACTCCTGAATAAGTCTTAGCCCTTCCTTTCACTTTAATTGTGTCGCCGATAGCATATTTCTTCTCATATTTATCAAACTCAACTTCGAATGTCGGGCGTTTGTATTCTTCTACATTAAAGGTCGTGGAGCCGTTGTTTCCATAACGAGCAATGATAGAAAAGCGACCCGTCAGTCCGCTCTTGGGCAGTTCAAAGTCGGCTGTAGCCGTACCATATTCATCGGTAGTTACGTCTTTTGTAGCAATTTCCTTGTAATTTGCATCGCGCAATTGCAGAGTAAGCTTACAATCTGCTTTGGCTTTGGTTTCCAATTGTTTCTCGTCCTTTGTATATACGATGACCGATGTGTGAACCGTTTGTCCCGGACGATATACGCTTCTGTCAGTAAAGACATCGCATATATTCTGTGTATTCTCGTCTTTACGATATTGAAAAGAAGTCCAAAGGTTTGAGTTCGGACACGCTTGGTCGTTTTGAGTAAAAGCGAACACCTCATCGGGCGTCACCTTATTATAGGTATAGAATGCTTCCCCCTTCTTATCGGTTGTCAGCATCTTTGTGGTTGATCTTCCACCATATCGGGAATCGAAAGTTAGTTTCAAGCTCGCATTCGCGATGGGTTGTCCCGTTGTGGCGTTCACCACAACATACCGTATCCTTTTGTTCGGTTGCTCTTCGCTCATCAGAAAGACATTAGTAACGTAGTACAAATTATATTGCATCTTCATGCCTGTCGCTGAGGAAGAAAACTCCAGCAGATAAACACCTGTTGATAGTTTAGGCAATTCAAGAGAGTCCTCAACTATTTCATAGGGTTGGCGATTGTCATATCGATGGGTTATTTTCTGTGCGGTGGAAGCTATGCAAGCCGATTTTATTCGTTGAATGTCTTTCGGGTTATAGGAGTTTAATTCTGCATTCCCATCCAATGTAGTGCGAGTGATTGTCAGTGTTAAATCATTGATGTTTCTTACTTTCAATCCTTCGATTGTTTTTTTCTTATTGGGTATTCCCATTTCCGAATCCAATGTTGCGCTGAACATCGGACAGATGAGCTCGGTGCGTTCATTCCGAAGTCGGTTCATTCCTTCCCATGCTCCCCAACGTCCCAAAGCTTTGTCAATGAAGTCTAATTTCTCTTTAGCTGAAATATTCTTATCATTCTTCAGCAACATGAACTTCCTTACAGCCACTTCTCCACAAATTGGAAGGTCGCCATAAAGCCGGATAATGGAATCCAACTTCACTGCATCAACGTTGTTCTCAGCTGCTTTCAACGCTGTGTAACAAGCCGCTTCGCGATTTCCAACCGAGGTGTAATACTTGTTTAACACTTCGTAGCGTCCACTTTCCAAGCCGATGACGTGTAACAAGTCATTATGAAAGATAGCGTCGTCTTTTCCCTTTGCTATCAATGGAACATATTCCGCAGCCTGATGTCTTGCCAACAATTCCGGATGCGCCATGGCTTTATCGAAATATAAGGTTTGACCGTTAGGGTTGGAATCGTCATCTCGCTGCATTTTGCCTAAGGCACAATAGTAAACCGCCGCGAGCACCTTGTCTTTTTCTTCAGCGTTGGCAGCTCGGCGTTCCAGTTTTGACTTCTGTACATCAAGCGAGTCTGAAGAAATTTCTGTCCACAGCCTTGTTGTCATCAGTTCCGCTGCCAACAAATTTCCATACGACTTTTCTTTTTCAGCCCTTGAGACAATCTTTTCCAAAAGCTCTATTTGAGTTTTTGGCAAGTCTTTCCTGCCGGCTTCATTCACTTGTTTCCAAAGAGTGCTATAGCTTTGGGCCCATATCCCGAGAGGTGCCATAAGCAAAATTGTTAGTATGTTGAATAATTTTCTCATATCTTAAAATGAATAAGTTATATGCAAAGATACAGCTTTAAACCAAAATTTCATCATAAATCTTAGGATTGATAATAAAAAACATTATTTTTTAAGAGTGATTTAGTATCTTTGCAGAGAACGATGGAAACATTTGCCATCCCCTCTGTCTTGAAAATGCTTTGAATATGAACATCTTAAATCTCATATTGATAGTTATCACCATTGTGATTGTGATTTACTTATCAAAACGTTCCGCAGTAAAAAAGAATAAACCGGAGCGCAATATTGCTCCGAAAAACTTTGAGAGTCTATCCTTAAAAGACGTGGAGGATGCCTTCATTGAAAACGAACTCATTACTCGGTTGGGCTTTCTGCATTACGACCTGAGCACTGCACTACCGGTGGAAGAAGAACAAGTGGGCTTGTTTGTTGGTTTTGCAAAGACTGATGAGACCCACGATGGACGAATTTGTGTTTATGACTCCGAGCATACCATTCGTGGTTACGTGGATGCCCAACCCAAATTATATGAAAGATTGATGACACAAGGTAAAACACCTGTTTACGGCTTTATAAGTCGGGAAGAGAATAAGGCGTTCCGTGGCGAGGTGTGTATCAGGGTGAGATGAGCTGTTAGCGTTTCCTTTCACTCCTAAGCCCAAATCTTCATTAGAAACCTCTTTGGTTCTTTTTTCTAATGACTGCATTGGAAATATTCAATTGTAGATGTTTGCCATTCAGCAATTTACTGACTAAAAAACATGCGCTATGAACCCGTATCACCACCTGCCTGTCGGGGAAAGACAAAAGACAAGCATATTCTTTATTTTTTAAGGGCATTGAAAATGCGAAAATCCTTACCCCTGATATGAGAAAAGTTCAATAATGTCCTAATTATTCTTCATTCATCTATCCAAAGCTAAGCTTTTGCTCCGTAAAAGCTAAGCTTTTGCATTGCAAAAGGTCATGAATTGGAGTGCAAAAGCTAAGCTTTTAAATCGCAAATAATATCATCCTGATTATCAACAGATTACAAAGCGTTTATCGGGCGTGGCTTTTGTAATATAATTTCACAATGATGGTCGGGTGGAATATTTACTACCGAGCGGCTGTTTACCATCGCCTGAACACGAAAAAGCTAAGGTTTTGCATTGCGGCAGGCAAGTTATTGGATTGCAAACTATAAGATTTGGAAAGAAAACACAAATGAATCTCTGCAAAGCTGTCTATCATAGATACCTAAAAAGACAAATTATCACGAATTATTTAAAAAGAGTCTAAATACCACCATTGAAGTTCCACACTTTAAGAGAAAGTTGTAACACAATTGAAAATCAATCTTTTTAAGTTTGTAACACAATGTTTCACCACTTTCTACCATTTCTCTGATAATTCTCTTAACAGGCTGAAAAATAGAATGTTGGAATTTAGCAATTTTAGAAATTGACAGAAAAGCGATATTCACATCTAAAAACCAAGTACATAGCACATTAGAAGAAACCAAGACAAAAAGATGCGATAGGATTTATTTAATGGTTTGCATTTTTTTTGCTAACTTTGCAACTACCTTTTGAAAAGGCAGTCGATAAAAATAACCATCGTCGAAAGACATAAAGATATTTAGTAAACATGAAAGTTCACCCCGATGCTCTCTGGGAAAAATGTCTCTCGCTTGTTAAAGAGAATGTAACCGAGCAGCAATTTGCCACATGGTTTCGACCAATCGTATTCGAGACGTTTGATACGGCTTCGAAAACGTTATTGGTTCAAGTTCCCAGTTTGTTTGTTTATGAATATCTCGAAGAGAACTACGTAGATTTAATGAGTAAGATACTCACACGCATATATGGTCAGGGGGTGAAACTGACCTATCGTGTGGTAACAGACAAAACCCACAACCTGACACAGGACATACAGGCCGACCCCATTGAGAAAATACCTACTCAACAATCTACTCAACGCGGCAACCAAAGTCCGACAGCATTGGACATTGCTCCACAGGACATTGACCCACAACTTGACCCACACAAATCGTTCAACAACTATATAGAAGGAGACAGCAACAGACTGTCGCGTTCCATCGGGTTATCCATTGCCGAACATCCTAACACCACACAGTTTAATCCGATGTTTATTTACGGACCATCCGGATGTGGAAAGACGCATCTTATTAATGCGATTGGATTGCGAACGAAACAACTCTATCCACAGAAACGAGTACTGTACATCTCTGCCCGATTGTTCCAAGTGCAATATACCAATTCGGTTTTGCACAATACAACAAATGATTTCATCAACTTCTACCAGACAATTGATATCTTGATTGTAGATGACATACAAGAATGGATGACGGCGACAAAGACGCAAGACACTTTCTTCCACATCTTCAACCATTTATTCAAGAATGGGAAGCGGATAATTTTGGCATCCGACCGCCCACCGGTAGAATTGAAAGGGATGAACGAACGTTTGCTCACACGTTTCGCCTGCGGACTGATTGCCGAGTTGGAAAAGCCCAATACACAGCTTTGCATCGACATCCTGCACAACAAGATAAAACGAGATGGGTTGGAAATTCCGGAAGATGTCGTTAAGTTTATTGCTGAAACGGCAAATGGAAGTGTGCGTGACTTGCAAGGTGTTATCAACTCTCTGTTAGCCTATAGTGTGGTTTATAATAGCAAGGTGGATATGCGACTTGCTGAAAGAATAATTAAGCGTGCGGTGAAAATAGATGATGAGCCACTCACCATTGACGACATTCTTGACAAAGTTTGTGAACACTTCAATGTAACGACCACCGCTGTCAATTCGCGCTCAAGGAAACAGGACATTGTTTTGGCGCGCCAAGTAAGCATGTATTTGGCACAGAAGTTTACAAAGATGCCCGCAAGCCGAATAGGTAAATTGGTAGGAGGACGTGATCACAGCACGGTGATACACAGTTGTTCTCGAATCGAGAAACGATTACAGGTGGACAAAAGATTTACCGCCGAGCTGTCATCGATAGAAAATTCATTTAAGCTGAAAGGATAAAAAATAAAGGGTTTGAAATCATTGCATTCTCAAGCCCTTTCATTGTTGAACGATATTTCCTTACCCTATCAACTGATGCACTTACTTCGGTTGATGGGTTCTGTAAACAAGATATGTTCCATCGGCTTCGATGGCAAAACAATCACCTACAGCCTCATTCAATGTTCCTTGCCACAATTCCCTAAAAGGATATATTTCCCATTTCAGCCCCACACTGCTAAGCTGCTTGCAATCCACCTGAAAGATACTTACTTGCTGGTGTGGAAAGGAAGCAAAACTATCACTACCCTTTGCCGGAACGAACCACCCATAATCGCTTACCATCACGGGGGCAATGTGTAAATGCGTGTAGTAATGAAGCAGGAGAGACAAATTTCCTAAAGTATGATCTTCCCGTTTCCCCATAGCTCCAAGATAGCAAAAAGCCGGTTTTTCTCCTAAATCAAAATTAGATAGAGCATATCGGGTTGCTTTTGTAAGGTCGTTGTATTCTTGTTCATCAACCTGATGATAGATGGATTTATATTTTTCCTTCAACCGTGGGGTAATAGAATCGCCATCACCGATAACCGCTTCGGGTTCTATACCTTGCAACAACAAACTTTCCAATGCCCCATCACAGGCCACGACATGGGCAGCATTCCTCAAGATACAGTTTGCTAATGAGGATTTCGGCATCTCCCCCGCAGCCACCACAACGACATCGTATCGAGTTCTTAATTCATTCATTTGCTTATTGTTGTTTGCTCGCTCATCATTCGCTTCCATTTTAAGTAGCCGGCAATGGCAATTAAGGAATAAGCAGCGTAGAGTCCGGCAGTGAATGGAATATCCTTATATACATATAACGCAGCCAATTCCACATCGACAACTATCCAAATCCACCATTGTTCCAAGTATTTCTTCGCCAAAGCCCACAACCCTATAAAACTAAGAGAGTTGCCAAAGCTATCAAGAATGGGAACAGTTGAGTTGGTAAACCTTATCAGTATAAAATATAAAGTTCCCCACGCAAAAAGGAATATTAAACAGGTGGGAAAAATTAGCTTTTTGGGGAAATGTGTTATGGGCAACTCTTCACTGTCATTATTTGCTTTCTTCCCGAACTTCCAATAAAGAAATCCGTAAACAGCAGCCAACGTATAATATATCTGCATACCGAAATCGGCATACAATCCCGCTTCATAATAGACGAATGTATAAATAATCGGCATTACGATTCCCGTCAGCCAAAGCCATATACTTGCCTTATATTCCTGATAGATGTAAATGAAACCAATGATGGTTCCCACTACATCCAGTATTCTATACGTATCTGTGTTCTGAAAAAAAGCGAAAATAGCGTCGAACATTCGTAATTTCCTTTGTTTACTACAATAGAATATATCCCCTTTCCGCCAAGAAAGGGGATATCATCATGTTAGAATCTCAATGTTATGTTACCCATCATGTTGAAACCGGCGGCAGGAATGAATCCCAACTGCGTATAGCGATTTTCATTTGGATGACCGTCAGCATCGAGAATGGTGTCGTATGCCCAACCACTAATGGCATAATGGCGATTGAAGACGTTATATAAGTCCACCCCAAAGACGATTTCCTTTACACCCAAACGCTTTCCTGTCAGGTTCAAGTTATAGCTTAGGTTGATGTTACTTTGACTGAAGCAGGGGAGCGACCGACTTGTATTCTCGGTGTTGTCCAAATATTGACTGCTCACGAAGTTTGTATGCCAAACAACTTGCGCACCTTTATAATGCAAGTTGAGAAAGCCATTGAGGATGGCTGATGGCGAAAATGCAAGCGTTGAATGGCTGTAATGGATTTTACGGAAACTGTCTTCCCAATTTTCGCTTGCCATCTCATCGAAATCCTTGACTACATTCTTGCTCAATGCCGCGTTCCCTTCGACAGTAAGCCAAGAAAGCGGACTCCATCCTGCCACAAACTCTGCGCCCATCCTGTAGCTCGACTTGATATTCGTGGTCAATGCCTCACCGATATCACTCAGCTCGCCGGTTTGGACAAACTGATTGGTATAATCCATGTAATAGAAGTTCACGCCGGCATGCCAATTGCTCCCCATGTATTGATAGCCAAGCTCATAATCGGTTAGCCTTTCCGGACTTGGACCTCCGTATTTTCCGTTATCGGTGAAGTTGTTGCGTTCCGGTTCGCGATTGGCATAAGCGATGGAGGCATAGGCTTTGTGTCCATCCTTGAAGAAACTGATTCCGGCTTTTGGATTAACAAAGTTATAACGCTCAACCACAGCGAGTTTTTGGTTGTAATAACCATTTTTATCACTATAGAACCTGTCGTTTATTCCACTTGTTTTGTATTCTACATAACGGTACTGCAAGTCGGCAAAAGCATTCCAATAGTTGTTGAAATGATAGTTTGCCTTCATGAAACCGCTGTAATCGAACTTCGTGGCATCGGAGTCATAGTATTTATAATCTTTCCCATTAGGACGGAACTTTGCATCGGCTTCCTCGTTTTTAATGTAAGTAACAAATCCGAAATGGTCGCCTCGGAATTGTTGCAGATTGAGACCGCCGATGACATCCCAATTCTCATCCTTATAATTCACGTTATACACAGCTCCATAAGTATGCTGAGACAATCCTTTCTTTCTTATGAAATCTGACTTTTTCACGAAATTACCATTCCCATCATAGAACGTAAGACCAAACTTAGAGAATTTAGAGTTTGGTTTCAGCTCACTGTAATATCCGAAGCCATAGGTGTAATGCAATGCGATATTATGACTCCAATGCGCAGAAGGTTGCCACACAGCCGACAGGATATTGTGGTTTTGGTAGAAGTTGTCGGTGGTTTTATTCCAATAAGAGCCATCGCGCATTTTGTATCTTTCGGTAATATAATTTCCATTGGCATCTTTCGCAAACGAGCCATCGGCATTGGTTACAATATATTCATAGAGCGAATTGAATTTGCCGAGTCCTTTATCATACAAGTTTTTGTAATTTCTTATTCCGGTCTTAGTCCCATAGGTCCCATCAAAGAGGCTTAAATCACCACTACCCATGACTACACCGTTCCAAGCCTGTCCCGTCTTCTCGAAGTTGCCAATGTTTTTGTAGCGAATTTGAAAGCCGTTCCCAAGAAAGGTCAGTCCACCATAGTAGGAACCTGAGCGTCCTTTCGTTCCGTGAATGAACCCATCTGTAGATGTTTCATGATAAGCCCCATCAAAGATGAGATGATTTCCGAGCAATCCCGTTGAGAAACTAACGCCCGTATTATAAGTATTGTAGGAGCCGTACGCCCCACTGATTTTTGCAGATGGCATTAAGCTTGGCGCAATCGTAGCCAGCGAGATGGAACCACCGAAAGCCCCATCGCCGTTAGTCGATGTACCAATACCGCGCTGTATCTGTACGCTTCCCAACAGTGCGGCATAGGAGTTCATGTTCGCCCAGAAAACCGTTTGGTCTTCAGGGGAATTCAGAGCCACGCCATCGAGCGTTACATTTATTCTGCTACCTGCCGCTCCTCGTATGCGCATGGCTGCAGTGCCTGTTCCCAAACCGTTTTCGCCCCATGCCAATACTCCGGGAGTTCTTGAAAAAAGGAAGGGCAATTCTCTGCCGCTCTTTGAAAAACTCTCCAATTCCGATTTCCCGATATTCGCAACGGCATAGGGTGCATTTTTCGGAGCGCGAACACCTGCCACAATCACTTCTTGCAATTCTTGACTTGCCAATGTATCTTCCGTTTGGGCTTTCATCCCTACCATACAGAAGCACGCAACAGCCAATAAAACTACTTTTTTCATTTTAAAATATTATAAATCAATGTGTAAAGGGGCGTTTCCCTACGACGGCATTATCCGTATCAGGTTCATGGGTATGTTCTCAGCCACGCCAAAGAAGGCGAGCACCCCCTTAGCTTTCAGTTTGAAAGCCGTTGCAAAAGTAATCATTTCTTGTTAAATACCCAAGCGATTATGCTTTCTTCTTTCCTTTTGTGGCGTTCAAAAGATGCACCATGATTATACATACATTAGCTGTCAGTTTGTAAAAGTGTCTTATACGGATTTAGCTTGTCACAATTCTGACTATAAAAAAAGTAAGAAATTATGACAAAACGTAAAACCCCGCGCGAATTTTCGTATTCGTTCAAGCTGCAAGTGTTAATCGATTATTATTCTAGCGGTGCTTCTCAAGCGTCCATATTGCGTAAGTGGAATGTGTCTAGTGGTTCAATGTTCCAATGGCTGAAACGTTGGCCCGTTGATTCAAAATCGTTATCTTTGCCCTCGGAAGTAATCCAGAGGTATCGTATGGCTCATAAAGAAACGAATTTGACAGACAATGAGATATTGCGCCAGAAGATAGTGAACCTCCAACACGCATTGTCTTTGGAGAAGATGCGCAGCCGTGCCTATGAGAAACTCATAGAGATAGCCGAATCCGAGGAGGGTATCAGCATCTTAAAAAAAGATGGTGCCAAACAGTAACGGCGCTGCGTGAGGAGTTTCCCGGTGTATCCGTGGAATTCCTCTGTGGGCTGTTTGGCAAGAAACGCCAGTGGTATTACGCAAGCAGCAAGCTTGTGATTTCTGAGCGGCAAAGGCGTAAACTGATAGTTGACAATGTACTCTACTATCGTGCCTGCTGTCCCGGGATAGGCGGTGTGAAACTGCACGTCCTCCTCAAGTCGGAGCTAGGTGAAGATGTTACTCATGGTCGCGACTCCTTCTTAAAACTACTTGCTTCAGAAGGACTTATGCTTCCCAAGAACAAGCGAAGACGTACAACGGACTCCAATCATCCTTATAGGAAGTATCCTAATCTTGTACAAGGTGTTACGGCAATGTATGCTAACCACATTTGGGCAGCCGACATAACCTACGTTTGGATTTACGGCAACGTCCTGTACCTCCATCTCATTACAGATGTTTACTCACATGCTGTCATAGGCTGGTGCTTATCCGAAACCATGGAGGCTATAAATACGAAGGAGGCATTGCTAATGGCAGTTAAGGCAGCCGGAGGAGGCAACCTCTGCGGAACGATACACCACTCTGACAGAGGTTCGCAATACGCCTGCCACCTATATGTTGAAACTCTTATGTGCCACCATATCAGGGTTAGTATGACAGAACGGTACAATCCTACGGACAATCCTGTGGCGGAAAGGACGAATGGAACCTTTAAGGTTGAGTGGATTTACCAGCAGGAGATGTACCGAGATTATGACCAGGCCAACATGGAAATCTCCAAGGCAATAGCCTTCTACAACTACAGACGACCGCATATGAGCATAGGAATGAAATGTCCGATGGATGTCTATAGAGGCGAACAGCCCGGGAGAAATCTTTGGAAAAAGAGATAAATGCTTGCAAAAAAGAAAAATATAAAGTATCTTTGGAACGCCGAAAATATGGCGAACGACGGTCTTATGCCATCTTCACCAAAGGTCCCAGGGGGCATCGAGCCCCCTAAGACCTTGCCGAAAATATGACGGAACTTAGGTGTTGTCCATCTTCTTTTAT
>NZ_LR027820.1:103153-133533 GCF_900607215.1 Prevotella rectalis | reverse complement strand
TGGAACGCCGAAAATATGGCGAACGACGGTCTTATGCCATCTTCACCAAAGGTCCCAGGGGGCATCGAGCCCCCTAAGACCTTGCCGAAAATATGACGGAACTTAGGTGTTGTCCATCTTCTTTTATGCAAGTGCACTGACTTCAAATTTAAACTATATAATGTTAATGTCAAGTCATTCAGTAAATAAGAAAATATTTGACAAGTAAAACAGAAATACATCGTCAGATCTGACAAGTGAATTCAGGAAAAGACAAAGCTAAGCTTTTGGAATTTAAAAGCTAAGCTTTTGGAGTGTAAAAGCTAAGCTTTTAGGCTGCAAAAGCTAAGCTTTTGAAAAGCAATTTGTAAGACGCTGATTATCAATAGACTACAGGAGGTGGGTTTTTGCATAATCAGAAGGTTGTTTTCGGTAATAAAAAAAACGTCTTATACGAATTTGGTTAAGGGTGGGAATTATGCCAAATTGGTATAAGACGATGGCAAACTTATCAAGTTCTGCCTAAAAGACAATCATGAAATGAAACGAAGTTGCAAACAGAACTTATTTCTTATATCTCTGTGCCTGACTCTGTATCAGTTCTTCATCATCAAAATAATTTATCTGCATGGCAGCTCGCACCTCCTCCATGGTTCGGGTAGCCGTTTCGCGGGCAGCCAAAGACCCCTTTTTCAGCAGATTATAGATTTCGGGGATATCCTGTTCAAACTCCTTGCGTCGCAAGCGAATGGGTTCCAACATTTTGTTTAGAACATTGTTGAGCAACTTCTTGCACTTCATGTCTCCGATACCACCTGCCGTGTAGGCTGCTTTCAACTCATCCAAAGTTTGAAACTCAGGCCAAAAATCTGCAAAATCGGCATCCGTGGCAAAGGCATCGAGATAAGTGAAGACGGCATTTCCCTCAACATGTCCCGGATCGGAAACGTTTAGATGAGTAGGGTCTGTGTACATTCCTTTCACTTTCGTCCATACTGTATCAGCGTCATCTGATAAATAGATGCAGTTACCGAGACTCTTACTCATCTTTTCTTTCCCATCGGTTCCGGGAAGTCGACGGCATACTGCATTTTCAGGCAACAATATATTTGGTTCCACCAACACCGGAGCATAAATCTGATTGAAACGTCGCACAATCTCGCGCGTCAGCTCAATCATTGGTTCTTGATCTTCGCCTGCCGGCACGGTTGTAGCCTTGAAAGCTGCAATATCTGCAGCCTGCGAAACAGGATAACTGAAGAAGCCCATAGGGATATTGGCCTCAAAGTTGCGCATTTTTATCTCTGTCTTTACGGTTGGGTTGCGCTGAACGCGGCTCACTGAAACAAGGTTCATCATATAGGTTGTCAATTCTGCCAACTCCGGAATTTGACTTTGTATGTAAAGTGTACATTTCTGTGGGTCTAATCCTGCCGAGAGATAGTCTAAAGCCACCTCAATGATATTTTGACGTATCTTCTCAGGATTGTCTGCGTTGTCTGTAAGTGCTTGTACATCTGCCATAAAAACAAACATTTTTTCATAGTCGCCGGCATCTTGCAACTCTACACGACGATGGAGTGAACCAATGTAATGTCCCAAATGCAGCTTTCCGGTAGGGCGATCGCCTGTCAATATCACTTTTCCCATATATCCTTTTTTCTAATTTTGCGGTTTTATATCATTTTGTTTTGTTTCATCCTGCTTTTTCTCTTTCGGAGTTTCTTCATTTACAGGTGCAATTTCTTCTGTTGGTTGGTTTGCAACTACCGTATCAGCTTTATGTTTTTCCTCCTTCACATCGACAGCTGCGTCCGGAATTTCCGGCACCACAGTTGTGTCTATCTGTGGAACGTAGGGAGTTTCCTCCTCTGTTTGGTATGGGATGGTATCTACGACAGTTGCAGGCTCAGGTTCTTCTGCCGTTTTGCTTCTGCCAAACATAAAATAAGCCCCCAATCCAAGACCTGCCACAAGCAATCCGGCAACAATCCCAATCAGCACGGTGCGATCTATTCCACCAGAATTTGCCTCATTGGAAAGAGTGGGTTTATAAGGGCTTCCTGAAGCTATATTCTCTGCGCCTTGTTCTCCATCTCGCGCGTTAGCGGATGCGATAGGAAGCGTTAGTTCCATCAGGCCATGACAATGTGGACATTTACATTCTACTGTCTGACCCGGCTTTGCCTCAATGACAAATTGAGTACCGCAGTTATCACAAGTTATCTGATATCTCATAATTTTATGTTTGCTATTACTCTTTCGGTGGCACCGGACTTGTCGCGAACAAAAGCAGAAGCCTTGTCGCCACATTCTTTCAAATAGTCGGAATCGGCGGATAATCTGTTCATAATCGCACAAAACGAATCGTAACCGGTGATTTCAAATCCTCCACCCGATTTCATCAATCCTTGCGCTTCCGCGAAATGCTTGTTGTTCGGACCGAAAATAACGGGGCGTTGCCATACCGCAGCTTCGAGCACGTTATGGATTCCAACACCAAATCCTCCACCAACATAAGCCACGTCGCAATAAAAATAAATAGAGGAAAGCAAACCAAAACAATCGATAATCAGCACATCGGCATCCTTAGCCTCCTCTTCGTTCGTCGTTGTGTATCGCACCACTCGCTTGTTAGTTATCAACTTTCTTATTTCTGCGAGATGTCCTTCATCAATGACGTGGGGTGCGATTATCAATTTCCAATCATCGTGTTCACCAAAGTATTTCAGAAATATTTGTTCGTCCGGCAACCATGAAGAACCTGCCACGAAAACTCTGCGACGCGACTGTTTGGAATTTATACTCTTGAAATCAAAACCTGTAAAACTCTCTACAATAGGAAGGTGTTTTCCGGCTTCCTTTATTTGCAGAACACGATCGAAACGAGTATCACCAACCACTAACACATCCTTTATTCCTATACTTGCAAGCAAGGTCTTACTTTCCTCGTTCTGAACGAAAAAACGACTAAAGCATTTCAGTACGTGCCCATACTCCCGACCATACCATTTAAAGAATACCTGATCGGGACGAAAAATACTTGACACACTGTACACGGGAACACCTCGATGTCGCAAGATGTGAAGGTAGTTGTACCAAAATTCATACTTTATGAAGAAAGCCATCACCGGTCGCACTGCACGCAGAAACTTTTGAGCATTCGTCACGGTATCTATGGGGAGATAAGTTATGATATCCGCGCCTTTGTAATCCTTTCGCACTTCGTAACCGGAAGGAGAAAAGAACGTTAGCAATATCTTATACTCCGGATATCGCTTTCTTATCATCTCTATCAGCGGACGTCCTTGTTCAAATTCTCCAAGCGAAGCCGCGTGAAACCAAATATACTGTCCGTCGGGGTCAACATTCTTACGAAGTACATCAATGGCAATTCTTTCTCCCTGCCACATCTTCCTCACTTTTTCATTAAAGTTACTGTAGATGGCGACTCCCAATTGGATGGCATACATGATTATGTTGTAAATCATCGCGACTCTGTTAAAAAATGATATATTGGCATTATAACGATTTTATCCCAACGCTTCAATTGCGGCATGGAGTCGTTTTAGCGTTTCTTCCTTTCCGAGAAAGGATGAAATATCAAACATTCCCGGGCCTTTACCTATTCCGACAAGAGCGAGGCGAAAAGCATTCATCACATCACCGAGCTTATAATCGTTCGCTTCCACCCATTTCATAACAACCGATTCCTGTCCCTCAATGGAAAAGTCGTCAATATCTCTCAACACCTTAGATAACTCCGCCATTTGCCGAGCTGAATAGTCTTTCCATCGTTTCTTCACGGTTTTCTGATCATACTCCGTCGGAGCTATAAAGAAGAAAGAGCAGAGCGACCATAACTCGTGAACAAAATTCACTCGATCTTTCATCATGTGAACGACTTGCGTAACTCGTTCCATGCTTGTGTCAACTCCATTGTTGGCAACGATTGGCGCAAAGAGTTTGGCTATTTCCGTATCGCTTTTCTTCAAGATATATTCGTGATTGAACCAAATGCCCTTTTGATAATCAAACTTGGCACCACTCTTGGAACATTTCGTAATATCAAAAGCCTTTACCAATTCGTCAAGGGTGAAGATTTCTTGTTCTGTGCCCGGATTCCATCCCAACAATGCCAAAAAGTTCAACACTGCTTCCGGGAAATATCCGGTTTCTCGATAGCCTGCGCTTACTTCCCCGGTCTTAGCATCGTGCCATTCCAAAGGAAAGACCGGAAATCCAAGACGGTCGCCGTCCCGTTTGCTCAATTTTCCCTTTCCTTCCGGCTTCAGCAACAAAGGAAGATGCGCGAAGCGAGGCATCGTTTCCTCCCATCCGAAAGCCCGATAAAGCAGAACATGTAAGGGAGCGCTGGGCAACCACTCCTCACCTCGAATTACATGGCTAATTTCCATGAGATGATCGTCCACGATATTTGCCAAGTGGTAAGTCGGCAACTCGTCGGCACTCTTGTAAAGCACCTTATCATCTATAATGTCGCTCTTAACGCAAACATCACCCCGAATCATATCATCCACATGTATCTCTTCTCCCGGCTCCACTTTGAAGCGAACCACATATTGCTGTCCCTCCTCTATCAGTCGGGTTGTGGTTTCTTTGGAGAGTGTTAGCGAATTGCGCATCTGCATTCGCGTATGTGCATCGTATTGGAAGTTTGCAATTTCCTTACGCTTTTCGTCCAGTTCTTCCGGCGTATCAAACGCAATGTAAGCCTTTCCGCCATTTAAGAGAACATCAACATACTTTTTATAAATATCGCGTCGCTCACTTTGGCGATAGGGTCCGTGCTCGCCACCATAGCTTACTCCTTCATCAAACTTAATGCCGAGCCACTTGAAAGATTCTATTATATACTCCTCCGCTCCCGGAACGAAACGACGAGAATCCGTATCCTCAATCCTAAAAATCATCTTGCCTCCATTTCGGCGCGCAAAGAGGTAATTATAGAGTGCCGTACGCACTCCGCCGATATGCAAAGGTCCTGTCGGACTCGGTGCAAAACGCACCCTGACTTGTCTTTCTGTCATGGCTATAATACAATTTTTTTGCAAAATTACTCTTTTTTTTCGATTATACGCCATTTTTTTTGTATTTTCGCATACTGAAGAACGTACACATAAGATATTTCAAACATGATAAAATTTAATAATGTAGGCGGTTATTGGCGTAATTTCACAACCAGACTCTTGTTAATGCTGGTAACAATCATCCTGATAGTTTTATTTTTGCCTCGCGCAAAAGGGAAGATGTTTCATTATGACGAAGGCAAACCTTGGATGTATGGGCAACTCATCGCCAAATTTGATTTTCCAATATTTAAGACAGAGGAAGCGTTGCAGAGTGAGCGCGATTCCATAATGAAAAATTTTGTTCCCTACTTCAATGTAAGCACGAATGTGGAGACGAAGAATATCAATCGTTTCAAAACCGCTTACAAAGGAGGAATACCCAATTTGCCACCCCAGTATGTAGAGGCTGTGGCGAATAGGCTTCACGAGCTATACGAAATGGGTATCATAAATGCCAATCAGTTCGGTTCTTTGTTCAAGGATACAACCAGCATGATTCATGTGGTATCAGGCAAACAGGCAACGAGTGTTCCTATTAATAAGGTATATACAACATTGGGAGCTTATGAAAACCTTTTCTCAGACCCGGTATTGAGCGCAAAACGCAACGAACTACAACGTTGCAACCTAAACGAATACATCGAAGCCAACCTTGTTTATGACAAAGATCGTAGCGAGACGGAAATGAATGATATGCTTAGTCTTATTCCACAAGCCTCGGGAATGGTGCTTGAGGGGCAACGCATCATCGACAGAGGCGATATTGTTGATAGCAAAACTTATCGGGTGCTCAACTCTTTTGAACAAGCGATGGAAAAGCGCAATGAGACAAAAGACGAGGCAAAGTCCACCATTCTCGGTCAAAGCATTTACGTGCTGATGCTCATTGTGCTCTTCACACTCTATTTGGTGGTGTTCCGCAGAGAATATTTCGAGAAGCCAAGATCAGTTTCTCTCCTTTATGCCATGATGACAATCTTCCCGATACTCACCTCTGTGATGATTGAACACAACATACTAAGTGTTTACATCATTCCCTACGCCATGGCACCCATCTTCGTCCATGTATTCATGGACTCTCGCACGTCATTCATTTTTCACGTTACGATGATTCTCATTTGCTCGGTGGCAGTGAAATACCAATACGAATTCATCATCGTGCAGCTTGTGGCAGGCTTGATTGCTATTTTTTCTCTCAGCGAACTCTCAAAGCGCAGTCAGATTTTCCTAACGGCTCTATTGGTAACAGCAGGCACGGCAGTCATTTACTTGGCAATTCAGCTCATACAGTCGGATGATTTTTCAAAACTCGACCACACCATGTACTACCACTTCCTCATCAACGGTTTCTTCCTGCTCTTCACCTATCCACTGATGTTGGTGATCGAGAAGACATTTGGATTTGTTTCGGCGGTAACACTCTTTGAATTATCCAACACGAACAATCCGCTGCTGCTCAGACTCAGCGAAGTGGCACCCGGAACATTCCAACACTCCATCACCGTGGGCAACCTTGCCACGGAAATCGCCCGGAAGATACACGCCAAAAGTCAATTGGTGAGAACCGGAGCACTCTATCATGACATCGGGAAAATGGAAAATCCGGCTTTCTTCACAGAGAACCAAGCAGGTGTAAATCCACATGACAAGATTTCGGATTTGGAGAGTGCCAAGATAATCATCGGACATGTTACGGCAGGATTGCGACTGGCGGAAAAATATGGTTTGCCCAATGTCATCAAGGGCTTTATTGCCACGCATCACGGTAGTGGATTGGTGAAATACTTCTACATCAATTACAAGAACGAGCATCCTGAAGAGGAGGTGGATGAGGCAGCATTCAGATACCCCGGACCCAACCCCACAACTCGCGAACAGGCAATCTTAATGATGAGCGATATGACGGAAGCTGCATCGCGTTCACTGACGGAATATACCGAGGAGAGCATCAGCAGCCTTGTAAACAAGCTGATTGATGGCAGGGTTGCGGAAGGAGCATTCACCGATTGCCCCATCACGTTCCACGATATCAACACGGCAAAAATGGTGATAATCGATAGATTGAAATCAATGTATCATACTCGCATTCAATATCCGGAACTGAAGGTTTGAGAACAACGCTTCGGCAAAAACAAGCGTGGCAAAGCCGACCTTTCAGCAAAACCCTCAACAGGAGAGAGGAAAAGCTATGGAAAGAATCTGCCCGGAGCATACCCGCGGGGGACGACTTGTCGCTCTCTTTTCAGCCTACGTTTGCGAGCTGCCGATACAAAAACAGCACGCCAATTCATTGCGTGAAAATAAGAGTTTGCAACTAATTGTATTTCAGCATATTATATACCCCATTTTAAAAGCTTAGCTTTTGGGTGGTAAAAGCTTAGCTTTTGCATTCCAAAAGCTAAGCTTTTAAAATCTCAAAGCTAAGCTTTTGGAAAGAAACATCTGACGGAAGCTTATTTCATGGCTTCAAAATTACCACAGAAATCATATCTGCATGGTTTCGCGGCGTACATTTTTATTGTTCAACCATAGGGGAAATTCCACTGCATCACTCGAAACTCGGAAGAAGCATCTTTCCTAAACCGACCAAATAGTTTCCCGGAGATAAAAGAACAAAAGAATAAAATCGCACAAAGATTTTCCGATAAACGAAAAGTTAATTTAGTCTTAGGAGACTTTTTTTAAAAAAATTGCTATCTTTGCACTATCAATTTGCGATTTCACCTATAACTACAGACCTATCCTATTTGGCAAAGAGAAATAAAATTATAAAACTGATGAAAAATAAAATCCTATTTGTGCTTGCATTACTGATTAACTTAGCGGTATCGGCACAAAACCCCGCACACTTTAGTGTCATGCAAAAAAAGGTTTCACCAACGGAAGTTGATGTAATCTTTACCGGCAAAATCAACGCAGGATGGCACGTCTATTCAACCGGACTGCCCGCCGATGGTCCCATCTCGGCCACGCTGACTACCGAGAAAGCCGAAGGAGCACAGCCTCTTGGAAAACTTACCGCTCACGGCAAGGAACTCAATGTCTATGATAAGGTGTTTGGCATGAAGCTACGCTACTTTGAAAATAGTGTAACATTCATACAAAAATATAAAATAACCGGTAAGACTTATAAGATTAAAGGATATTTGGAATATGGCTCATGCAATGATGAAATGTGTATGCCTCCAACGGATGTCGATTTCAACTTCTCTGGAAAAGGACCGGCTGACGCACCAAATCCGACAAAACAACCGGAAGGAAAGGAAGCCGAAACTACCGATATATCTTCCATGGCCACTCTTTCAGCCTCAACTACCGACACAGCGACCACTCAATCAACAGATTCGGTAACGCTGAATGACAGCGTGGCAACGGCATCTGCCGGTGAAGCTTCACCATCCACCGGCGAATTGTGGCAACCGGTCATCAAAGAATTGCAAACCTTCAACGCAGAAGAAAACACAACCAACAACTCACTATGGTACATCTTCTTAATGGGAATCGTGGGAGGACTTGTCGCTCTCGTTACTCCTTGCGTCTGGCCAATCATTCCCATGACCGTGAGCTTCTTCCTGAAACGGGCAAAGGACGATAAGAAAAAAGGAATCCGCGACGCTATCACTTACGGCATCTCCATCATCGTAATCTATATGGGGTTGGCTGCCATCATTACAGCCGCGTTCGGTCCCCAAAAACTCAACGAGCTTGCCACCAATGCGCCATTCAACATATTCTTCTTCCTCTTGTTGCTCGTCTTCGCGCTGAGTTTTTTCGGATGGTTCGAATTAACCTTACCCTCATCTTGGGGAAACGCCGTCGATAACAAAGCCGCATCTACCACCGGACTTCTATCCATCTTCCTGATGGCATTCACTCTTTCGTTGGTAAGTTTTTCATGCACAGCCCCCGTTGTGGGTCTTTTGCTTGTACAGGCAGCCACCAGTGGAGATTGGGTGGCGCCTACAGTCGGAATGTTTGGCTTTGCCTTGGCTTTAGCATTGCCGTTCACCCTCTTCGCACTCTTCCCCACATGGCTCAAGCAAGCCCCGAAATCCGGTTCTTGGATGAATATGGTGAAAGTGGTACTGGGTTTCATTGAATTGGCATTCGCGCTGAAGTTCTTCTCCGTAGCTGACCTCGCCTACGGGTGGAGACTGCTCGATAGGGAAACATTCTTGGCATTATGGATCGTAATCTTCGGACTTTTGGGACTCTATCTCATTGGAAAACTTAAATTCCCACACGACGACCCGGAACAAAAGGCCATGCCGGTACCGGCAATCATGCTGGGTATGATTTCGTTGGCATTCACCGTATATATGATACCCGGACTATGGGGCGCGCCATTGAAGGCAATCAGTGCTTTCGCGCCACCGATGAACACCCAAGACTTTAACCTGCAACCACAGAAAGTACACGCTAAATACACGGATTACGAAGAAGGGATGCGAGCTGCGGCACAAACAGGCAAACCGGTTCTTATCGACTTCACCGGATTTGGCTGCGTGAACTGCCGAAAGATGGAAGGTTCTGTTTGGACAGACCCGGAAGTTGCCAAGAAGTTGAATGAAGACTATGTATTAATCTCTCTCTACGTAGATGACAAAACCCCTTTGAAAGAATCAATGGAAGTGAAAAGGGCAGACGGAACAACACGCACATTGCGCACCATCGGCGACAAATGGAGCTATTTGCAAGAAACAAAATTCGGCTATCTCGCCCAACCGTTCTATGTAACGATCGACAATCAGGGCAAGCCACTTAGCGGAAGTTTCGTCTTCAAGGAGGATGTTCCTGCCTACCTTGATTTCCTGAACAAAGGTTTGGAGAATTACAAAAACAGATAATCGGGAACAAACAATTGAACCATATACGGCAAACTTTTTCCCACGCATAGGAAAAAGTTTGCTTTTTTAAAATGGCTTCGTGCGGAATAAACAACAAAAAAAAGACGATAAGTAAGAACTATTACCTATCGCCTATGTCGGGATGACTGGACTCGAACCAGCGACCACCGGTCCCCCAGACCGGCATTCTAAACCTACTGAACTACATCCCGTAAAATTTATCGTGGTGCAAAATTAAGTACTTTTTGAGAGATTAGCAAACTTTTTGAGTTCTTTTTCACATTTCACGAGTTAATTTCGTATTTTTGTATGTGAATAAGCCGAAATAATGCGGACAAATGGTCATTCACACACATAAAAGTTTATAAGAACATGCAATATACCATCAAGCCACCCCAACATATCTCTTCCACCATTCTATTACCACCCTCCAAAAGCATCAGCAACCGGGCTCTGATTATTCATGCATTGGCGGGAGGAAACATTCTTCCACAAAATCTATCGCGCTGCGATGATACCGAAGTAATTGTCAGAGCACTGAAAAACAACCCCGAAACCATAGATATCATGGCAGCCGGAACAGCCATGCGCTTTATGACGGCTTACTTGAGCGTAAAAGAGGGTGAGCACATACTAACAGGCACAGACCGAATGAAACAACGTCCAATAGGTATTTTAGTCGATGCACTCCGGTTTCTTGGTGCCGACATTGAATACATGGAACAAGAGGGCTACCCCCCTCTGCGCATCCGCGGAAGAAATTTGAAAGGCGGACAATTGGAAGTAGCGGGCAATGTCAGTTCCCAATATATCTCGGCTTTACTGATGATTGGTCCGATATTAAAGAATGGTCTTGAACTCAAACTCATGGGAAACATCGTCTCGCGTCCTTACATCGACCTCACCATTCATCTGATGCATGAATACGGAGCAGAAGCAGAATGGACCGATGTCGATACCATTACAATCGGTGCCAAACCCTATACAGAACATGAATACGTAATAGAAAACGATTGGACGGCAGCGAGCTATTGGTACGAAGTACTCACGTTGATGGGGAACAAATCATCCCAAATCACTTTCCCCGGTCTGAAAAACAGCTCAAGACAAGGAGATGCCGCAGTAAAATATATCTTTTCACTCTTTGGCACCAAGACAACATTTGCCGATAAATATCAAGACGTCTTGACCGACGTGAACATCAAGCCCCAACCACATTCACTACCAAGAATAGAATATAATCTCACCAACCAACCCGATCTTGCGCAGACACTAATAGCCCTCTGCCCAATTATGAACATACCGTTTCGCTTTACGGGCTTGCACAATTTGAAATTCAAAGAGACAGATCGTATGGAAGCAATGAGAGAAGAAATGGCAAAGCTGGGCTATGTCATCCATACCATCAACGATGAAGAGATGATTTGGGACGGAGAACGATGCGAAAGAGCAGACTCAATAGTAATTGATACGCATAAAGACCACCGCATGGCTATGGCTTTCGCGCCATTATGCATTCGTTTGGGAGAAATAAAAATCGACAATCCCGGAGTCGTGTCTAAGTCCTATCCGAATTATTGGGAAGAAATGGAAAAGGCAGGATTCAAAATTGAGAGGTAAAAAAATCTATCATCAAAACGCAATGGATTTTATACTAATAGGAATTTCAGCTGTTATCCTACTTACGCTACTTGTGGGATTGATGGCATTATTCTCCAAAAGAGGTGGCAAAGAAGAAGATGTAGTACTTCCGACATCCGGAGATTGCACCACTTGTAGCGGCTTTGACGAAGCCTGCGAACAGACATGTATGATGGAAGCAGCCACAAAAGAAATAGAATATTATGATGATGAAGAGCTCGACCGTTACAAAGGCAGGGATTCCGATAATTATACGGATGAGGAGGCGGACGAATTTGCGGAAATTCTCTATACCATGCAGTCCAAAGAAGCTAAAGGATGGAATCGTAGCTTGATATTGCGAGGAATAAACGTACCCAATCAGGTGAAAGATGAATTAATCGCGATGATTGAAGGGTAAGACAATAAAAAGTTCTTTTTACAAATGAGACAATAAAAGCAAAGAAATTTGAGTTAAATAAAAGTGAAGTCATCCTCAAAGAAATATTTACCACTGCTATGTTTGTCGGCATTAACAATCATCATTGTGGCGTGTTCCACAAAAAAGAACACGGCACAAACACGTTGGTGGCATTCTTTTAACGCCAAATATAACACGTATTTCAATGGCGCACAAGCATATATTGATGGTTCATTGGAAAAAGAAAACACCAACAAGGATAATTTCACGGAGTTCATTCCTCTTTACACAGTTGGGAATAAAAATAGTCGGGAGATAGGAAAAGCTAATTTCGATAGAGCGGTGGAAAAAGCACAGAAAGCCATCGCTCAACACAGCATTAAACATCGTCCGGAATGGAACAAGAACAGGAGAAAGACAGAGAAAGATATAGAATGGCTTTCTCGTAAAGAATACAATCCTTTCCTTTGGAAAGCATGGATGCTCATGGGACGATCGCAGTTTCATAAGGGGGCATTTGAAGAGGCGGCAACCACTTTTTCCTACATGAGCAGACTATACAAGGGGCAACCCGCAATTTACGGAAAGGCGCGAGCATGGCTTGCCAAGTCATATATTGAAGCGGGATGGCTCTATGATGCCGATGATGTCATTCGAAACATGAAACGCGACTCATTGGATTGGAGAGCCGTTAAAGAGTGGGATTATACCTACGCCGACTACTACATCCATACGGGGGAACTGGAAAAAGCCCTACCCTACTTACGAAAAGTCATAAAACATGAGATGCGCAGAAAACAAAAAGCGCGCGAATGGTATCTCATGGGACAGCTACAAGCTGCATTGGGAAACAGAGAGGAAGCCTACAAGGCTTTTAAGCGCGTCATTCGCTCCAACCCACCATACGAATTAGAATTTAACGCACGCATTGCAGCCTCAGAAGCGATGGCAAAAGGTCAGGCAAAACAAACAATAGCACGGCTGAAGCGTATGGCAGCTTCGGATAACAACAAGGAATACCTTGACCAAGTGTATTATGCCATTGGCAATATCTATCTTTCCGAAAAGGATACAATGAACGCCATCTATGCTTACGAAAACGGAAACAAAAAAGCGACACGCAACGGTGTGGAGAAAGGAGTATTGCTGCTGCACCTCGGCGACTTGTATTGGCAGAAAGAGCGATTTGGAGACGCACATCGGTGCTACAATGAGGCATTGGGGCTGCTTGATAAAGACCGCAAAGACTATGAGCAATTGTCCGACCGTTCAAAGATTCTCGATGAATTGGTACTTTACACGGATGCCGTTCAACTGCAGGACTCTCTTCAATATCTGGCAAAATGTCCCGAAGAAGAACGATTGGCTGCTATTGACAGAGTTATTGATGCGCTGAAAAAGAGGGAGAAGGAGGAGCGCGACAAGCAAGCAGAACAACAATCCAGAAACCTACAGGCTAAGAACAGTGGTATTGGAGCCAACAACATAGGAGACAGAAGGTTGGAGCCGAAAAGCAATCAGAAACAAAATAGCACTTGGTATTTCTATAACCCAATGGCAATACAACAGGGAAAAGCCACTTTCCGACAACTTTGGGGAAAGCGCGAGAATGTGGACGATTGGCAACGTATAAATAAAACGGTGGTGGGAGGACAAGTCGGAACATCTGACTTGGAGAACTTAACCGATGCCCAGCGAGATTCCATAGAACAAGAAATGGCAAAATCAGATTCCAGTGCCAACACTACCGACTCCGTTAAAAACGATCCCCACAAGCGAGAGTACTATTTGGCGCAAATTCCTTTCACAGAGGAACAACTTCAGAACAGCAACAAGATATTATCTGATGGGCTACACCATTCCGGAGTCATATTCAAAGACAGGCTTGATAACCTGATACTTGCGGAAAAAACTTTGCGAAGAGTCAGCGATCATTTTCCGAATTACGAGCAAATGGACGATGTTTATTACCATTTGTATCTCTTATACATGCGAAAAAACCAGCCACAAACAGCCAATGGATTTATAGCAAGGCTTCAACGTCAATATCCCAAGAGCGAGTGGACAGCAATTCTCACCGACCCCTACTTCAAACAGAACGCGTTATTTGGTGAGCAGATAGAAGATTCGCTATATGCCGCAACTTACGAGGCTTTCAAAAACAATCGATTCAGTGAGGTGGAAGGAAACAGAAAGGTATCCGACTCACGTTTCCCGAAAGGAGCCAACCGAGATAAATTCCTGTTTATCGGAGGATTGAGCAAACTGAATAGTGGCAATGTGGAAGGTTGTATCAACGATATGCAAACCGTTGTGGAGAAATATCCTCAGAGCAGACTTAGCGAAATGGCAGGCATGATGATCAATGGAGTGAAAGCCGGAAAGAGAATACGGAGCGAAAAATTCAACTTGGATGATGTATGGAACTCCAGAACCAACATATTAAACGACAGCGACAGCATCAAACAAGTGAAATTTACTGCCGATCGTGACATTGACTTCAAGTTCTTGCTTGTATATAATCCGGATTCGCTGAATGAGAACAAACTGTTGTTCGAAATGGCACGATTTAATTTCACCAATTTCCTTGTCCGCAATTTTGAAATTGAGATTGAAGACATGGATGGACTGCACAGAATGCAACTATCCGGCTTCAGAAACTTTGATGAAGCCTACTTATATGCCCGACAACTTTTTAATTCTAAAAATGTCGTTTCCCAAATCAATAAAGACACTCGGGGAATTATCATCAGCGAAAAGAATCTACAACTGATTGGAACGGCGTTGAGTTTCAAGGATTACGATGAGTTCTACGAACAGAACTTCGCACCATTGAAAATAACAAAACGCTATCTGCTATCCGAACCGGCCGAGCTTGCGACTCCAAAGGCTAAAGAAAACAATGTTCAAAAACAAGCCGAACTTGACACGAACACTGAACAGGATTTCTACGAGAATGAGCCTAATGAAGAGAAGACAGAGAACGGCTTGATAATTCCGATTGAGATTGAGCAAGAGAAGAAAGATACTACGCAACAAAAGGGCTTTATAATTCCATTGGAAAAATCCGTCACAGCCAACGATTCCTCGAGCGTATCATCCGAGAACAATTTTCCAATAGAGGAGGGCGAGAAAGCTCCGGACTCCACAAAGACAATCATACCAACAAACGAGGGAAAGAAACCAGCAGAGAAAGCCGACAAAGCAAAACTCTACATCGACCCCAAACGGAATAATCCACCAAACAGCCCCTCCCCTTCCAACGACAAAAAGAACGTTACACCACAAAACAAACCGAAGAAGCAACCCGATGACGCACCACTCATTTACTTTAACGATGACACGGAGTCAAAGACCGAGAAAAAGAAAACCGACGACAAAGCTCAACCGGTGCTCGACTTTGACGTTGAAGATGAATATTACGATTTGGATGGCTTCTAAAACGAACCATCAATATTTACGCAAAACGATACAACACAGACCATATGAACGGATTATTACTTTGGATTGACGACGAAATAGAACTCCTCAAGGCTCATATTATCTTTCTGAAGAACAAAGGTTACGAAGTGATCACGGTAAGCAACGGTACTGACGCCATAGAATATTGCAAAACCCAGACTTTCGACCTTGTTCTCCTCGATGAACAAATGCCCGGACTTTCCGGATTGGAGACCTTGCAACAAATCAAAGAAACACAACCAGCCACGCCCATAGTCATGGTAACCAAGAGCGAGGAGGAAAATATCATGGAGCAAGCCATAGGCTCAAAGATTGCAGATTATCTGATAAAGCCTGTCAATCCCATGCAGATACTTCTTACTCTTAAAAAGAATATTCACCGAAAAGAAATCGTTACGGAGGTAACGCAAAGCAGTTATCAACAGGAATACAGGCAAATCGCAATGCAAATCAGCGATTGCAAAAATTTCAACGATTGGAAAAGTGTATATAAAAAGTTGGTGAAATGGGAATTGGAACTCAGCAGCACAGGCAGCGATATGTCTGAAATGCTAAAAATGCAAAAAGAGGACGCCAACAATGGTTTTGCCAAATTCGTAGCAAAGCATTATCATGATTGGGTAGAACAGAGAGGGATGACTTCAAACGGCAAGTTTCAAAAGATTAGCAGAGCAAGCAATGAAGGAGAGGACATACGTCCCCTGATGAGTCCGGAGATATTCAAGTCGAGAGTGTTCCCCATGATAGATGCCGGAAATAAAGTTTTCTTAATCGTAATGGATAACTTCAGGTTCGATCAGTGGAGAGTCCTTTCTGAAGAAATAGGTGATAGATTCGACATTGATGAAGATTTGTACATGTCCATCCTGCCCACTGCAACACAATACGCCCGCAATGCCATCTTCAGTGGTCTGATGCCGTTGCAAATTGCCCGAATGTTCCCCGACCTATGGGTGGATGAAGACGAGGAAGAGGGAAAAAATCTCAATGAAGGTCCGCTCATTCAGACACAGATTGATCGTTACCGCCGACACGACAAATTCTCCTACAACAAGATAAACGACTCGAATGGGGCGGAGAAATTCATGCAACAGTTCAACAACCTCAAGCACAACGACCTTAACGTACTTGTGGTTAATTTCATAGACATGCTTTCTCATGCTCGGACGGAGATGAAAATGATTCGCGAGTTGGCAAGTAACGAAAGTGCTTACCGCTCCATCACGCTGAGTTGGTTTCGACATAGCATCCTGTCGGACATCTTCAAGGAGTTGGCAAACTCTGATTATAAAATCATTCTAACCACTGACCACGGTTCAATCCGTACAACCAAACCGGTGAAAATCATAGGCGACAGGAACACGAACACCAACTTGCGCTACAAACTCGGCAAGAACCTCAGTTATGATGCCAAAGAGGTGCTCACCATCAAAGACCCGGAAAAGGTGCAATTGCCTTCTCCCAACATCAGCACAAGCTATGTATTCGCCACCGGAGATGACTTTTTCGCTTATCCGAACAATTACAACTACTACGTATCTTATTACAAAGATACTTTCCAACACGGAGGCATATCCATGGAGGAAATGATGATTCCACTCATCACACTCACGCCGAGAAAAAGATAAAACAACAGAAAAGAACATAAAAACAAACAAAATGGAAATTCAAATAAAAAGCCTCGATACCATCCAAGAGGCAGCAAAGACATTTATCGAAAATATTGGCAAAAACAAGGTGTTCGCTTTCTATGGAAAGATGGGTGCGGGAAAGACCACTTTCATCAAAGCCGTATGCGAGACATTGGGCGTAACCGATGTAATCACGTCGCCCACATTTGCCATTGTAAATGAATACACCGATGGAGAAGACAACCCCATCTATCACTTCGATTTCTATCGCATAAAAAAACTTGAGGAGGTTTATGACATGGGCTATGAAGACTATTTCTATAGCGGAAACTTATGTTTGTTGGAATGGCCCGAACTCATAGAAGAACTCTTGCCGGAAAATGCCATCAAGGTAAGAATCGAGGAACAAAAAGGGGGCAGCCGCGTAGTAAGTTTTTAGCAAAAAGCAACCGCAACCGAAAATAGGAATTCATGAATGCTGCCCGGTCCTCGCAATTTCTTCGCCCCATTATGGTCAATTTCCAAAGAAACGTAAAACTCGCCAAACCCCTTTTCTTCGCTTGAGAAAATAAGAGGAAAGAAATGAAATCAGCCTCCGATTTGCAATAGCTTAGGTTTCACCTTTTAAAAGCTAAGCTTTTACAACACAAAAGCTAAGCTTTTGCAGTGCAAAACCTTAGCTTTTAAAAAGCAAGCCATAAACAACTGAATATCAGCGGATTATAGACACTCTAAAATCATCCTGCTTTTCGCATGAAAAAAAGGAAGAATTGCCGTATTCTGCCATAAAAATAACGAGTAAGAAGAGTGGTGGATTTATGGCGAATTTAAAATGATTTATTGCTGTCCGGTAAAACTTTTTTGGGGCTATCTGTGTTAGTTAAAATAGACTTAAACTTATTATTTCTTAGAATTATCGGTTATTTTAGGTCTTTTCTTGTCAAAATAAGTGCATTTTATAATGCTTACAGTTTGAAACTGAAAACCAAGCCCCAGGATGAGTAAAACGGCTGCAATACCGATGGATAAAGAGATACAGAGCTTTCAGTTAATTTTTACCGGACAGCAATAAAAATGATTACAAAAAATGGCATAGCTGAGAATGAGGCTACGCCATTTTTTTATATCTCTTTATTGTCAATCAGAGAAGAGCTTTGAACTTCTCATCGAGCACAGCCTTAGAAGCCGCTCCCACGAACTTATCTACCAACTTTCCGCCTTTGAAGAAAAGAATGGTAGGAATGTTGCGTACACCGAAATCTATGGCAAGATCATCGTTCTCTTCCACATCACATTTCCCCACAACTATCTTTCCATCATAATCGTTTGCCAACTCTGAAATGATGGGACCCACCATTTTGCAAGGTCCACACCAAGTTGCCCACAAATCAACCACCAAGGGTAGTTCACCATTCTTGTAACTCTCAAAATTTTGACTTGTAATTTCTACTTCCATTTTGTTTCTATGTTTTATTGGATAATGTATTTATTGTTTAGATTATCTTTCAAATAGTATGCCAAAAGTTCACTTTT
Source organism: Prevotella rectalis (assembly GCF_900607215.1). NCBI lineage: Bacteria > Pseudomonadati > Bacteroidota > Bacteroidia > Bacteroidales > Prevotellaceae > Prevotella > Prevotella rectalis. The sequence goes on along the minus strand of NZ_LR027820.1, from coordinate 114,947 downwards.
AATTAATAAAATACTCCATATTTTCAGCGACATCCAAGAAATCCAAGAGTCTCTTATCCACGTTTATGCCTCTGTTTTTGCTGTGAAGCATCACGGTGGTTTGCTGTGGAGTGCGCAAGGTGATGTAAAGTTGCGTGCTTCCCGGATTATTATCAACCAAAGATGACAGCTCTGACACCGTGGACTCGTTTACTGACAATGCGTCCATGGCAATGGTAATACGTTGCAGACGATGTTCCTTCACATCATATAATTGCTCTACATTTTGAACTTTAAGCTCAAACAGATTGCTGTTGCGATAACGGGGCTGACATTTTGCAGTAACAAAAATGGTGTAGTTCTCCTTCATCAGTCCGTTCCACCGTGCCCAGTCATCGCCAAAGAGTGCCAATTCTCCGGAACCTTCAAAATCTTCTATTGTAACAAACCCAAAGGGTTTCCCGGTTTTTTGAGAAAAGCGCTCATTAACAGCAGTGATAATACCACCAAACGTAATTTCATCGCGTTTTGAAAGCTCCTCGAAATCTGCGTTGCGAGATATTTCCACCGCATGAGTGTTGCACAAATGATTTAAAATTACGCTGTATTCATCCAAGGGATGAGCCGAAAGATAGATACCCACCAAATCTCTCTCTCGATTGAGTTTCTCTATCGTTGGCCATTTCTCACCTTTGGGAATTTGAGGATGAGTTACTGCCACGGCATTCAACCCTCCAAAGAGCGAATTTTGTTGTTGCGATTTCTCTTGCTGGTAAAGTTGCGCGTATCTGACAAGTGTATCAAGGAACAGCACGCCTTTGGCATTCACGCCGAAAAACTGCTCACGCTGCAATCCAAAACTATCGAAGGCACCACTATAGGCCAAACTTTCATAAGCCTTTCTATTGACATTGCACAAATCCACACGTTCCGCGAAATCGAAAATGTCTTTGTAGGGACCGTTTGCCTCACGCTCTCTTACGATGGCTTGTGCCGCACCGGTTCCCATCCCCTTAATTGCGGAAAGTCCGAAACGTATCTCCCCTTTCCCATTCACGCCAAATTCCATCCTACTCTCGTTCACATCGGGTCCGAGTGTCGCTATTTTCAAAGCCTTACACTCCTCCATGAGCTTCGTTATTTCCGTAATCTGACTAAAACGGCGCGTCATCAGAGCCGCCATAAATTCAGCGGGATAATGCGCCTTCAGGTAGGCTGTTTGATAAGCCACCCATGAATAACAAGTGGCGTGCGACTTATTAAAAGCATAACTGGCAAATTTTTCCCAGTCGGTCCATATTTTCTCAAGTATTTGAGGGTCGTGTCCGTTCTTGGTACCTTGCTCGATGAACTTCGGTTTCATGGCATCAACAATGGCTTTTTTCTTCTTTCCCATTGCTTTACGCAAGGCATCGCTTTCTCCACGCGTAAAATTTGCCAACTGTCGGCTGAGGAGCATCACCTGTTCCTGATAGACCGTGATTCCGTAAGTATCCTTGAGATATTTCTCCATGCAGGGAATATCATATTTCACCAAAGAAGGATCATTTTTTCGCTTGATGAAATCGGGTATGTAATCCATCGGTCCGGGGCGATAAAGTGCGTTCATGGCAATTAAATCCTCGAAAACGGTGGGATGTAACTCGCGCAAATATTTCTGCATACCTGCCGATTCAAACTGAAAAGTGCCGATAGTTTGCCCCCGTTGATAGAGCTGATAGGTAAGATCATCATCAATGGGAATATTGTCAATATCAACAACATCTCCCGTTGTCTGCTTAATAACCTTGCAGGCTTCCTTGATTTCCGATAGTGTTTTTAAGCCCAAAAAGTCCATTTTGATAAGTCCGGTACTTTCAATAACGTGCCCATCGTATTGGGTTACAGGCACTTTCTGGTCAGGAAAGTCAGGATCGGTAGCTGTGGACACAGGCACCCAGTCGCTGATAGGATTGCGACAGATAATAAATCCGCAGGCATGAATTCCCGTTCCGCGAATGGTTCCCTCCAGCATCTTGGCATATTTTATGGTGTTACGTTCCCGCACATCCTCGCTTATCTCGGCTTCTTGCAACCGTGGCGTACACTTGATAGAATTTTTCAGGTTCATTTTCAAGTTATCCGGCAAACGGTCGGGAATAGCCTTGCAGAGATTGTTCGACACTTCCAAAGGTAAGCCTTCCACACGCGCCACATCCTTGATGGAATTCTTCGTCGCCATGGTGGAGTAAGTAATGATGTGCGCACAGTTTTCCGCGCCATACTTATCCATTACCCATTGCAACACCTTGCCACGTCCGTCATCATCGAAGTCAGTATCTATATCAGGAAGGTTCACACGGTCGGGATTAAGGAAGCGTTCGAACAGCAAGTCGTATTTTAAAGGGTCTATCTTAGTGATACCCAAACAATAAGCGACTACCGATCCTGCAGCCGAGCCACGTCCCGGACCCACCATTACGCCGAGTTTGGTTCGAGCAGCGTTGATAAAGTCCTGAACGATGAGAAAATAACCGGGAAAGCCCATAGTCTTCATGACGTGCAATTCAAAACGGATATGCGTCTGCACATCTTCGGGTATGGGGTCTCCATAAACTCGTTTCGCGCCATCGTAAGCAAGTTTTGCCAGATAATCCGCCTCAAACTTTATACGGTAAATCTTCTCGTAGCCTCCCAACCGCTCGATAACGGCTTTCCCTTGCTCGGCGGAGAGAGGGTTTTCGCCATTTTCATCTGTGGTAAACTCGCGATAGAGGTCTGCTTTGGAAAATTTCTTCTCCCATTCCGCTTCCGTTCCGAAATCTTCCGGAATGGGAAAGAAAGGCATGATAGGTCCACTATCAATATTATAAATCTCTACCTTATTCAGAATTTCCATGGTATTTGCCAATGCCTGCGGAAGGTCGTCAAACACTTCATTCATTTCCGCTTGAGTCTTGAACCATTCCTGTTTGGAATAACGCATACGTTTGGGGTCGTTCAAGTCTTCCTGCGTTGACAAACAAAGCAAATGATCGTGAGCCTCTGCGGTTTCCTTATCCTCAAAATGGCAATCGTTGGTGCAAACATACTTTATACCATATTCCTCGGCAAACTGCAAAAGCACGCGATTTGCTTTTTGCTGAAGCGGAAAAGCCTCACGATTGGCAATTAAATTCGGGTCTTTCACCTCGTGTCGCTGTAATTCGAGATAGAAATCATCCCCAAAAACTCGGTGATACCACTCACATGCCTCGCGAGCTCCCGCCATATCATCATGGATTATTTTGTTAGGCACTTCTCCCGCAATGCAAGCGGTACAGACAATCAGCCCCTCATGATATTTCTCAAGGTCGGAACGATCGGTTCTCGGTCGGTAATAATATCCGTCCACCCACGAGCGCGACACCAACTTGATAAGGTTTTTGTAGCCGGTGTAATTTTTTGCCAAAACAACGAGATGATAACCGGAGTTGTCGTGCATCTCCTTTACTTTATCCTCTTTCCGCCTTCTTGCGACATACATCTCGCAACCGAAAATGGGTTTGAAAGGCTCTTCTCCCTTTTTCTTTCGTTCCTTGTTAATCTGAATGCAATAATCGGAAAACTCCTTGATACCGAACATGGCACCATGATCGGTGATCGCCATTCCTTTCATCCCGTCTTTTACTGCTTTATCAACCAAATAGGGAACTTTCGACTGTCCATCAAGTATTGAATAGTGGGTATGAACGTGTAAGTGTATGTAATTTTCCATTTTTACGCATTGCGGATTTTGAGTTTCAAAGTTACGATGAAAAGCTGACATAACCAAAAGAATGAAGCTAAAAATTTGTAGGAGCAACAAAAAAGAATTAACTTTGCAAGCAGAAAAAATACGAATCTCAACCATGGGAAAAATAAAGAGGAAACTCAAAAAAGTAAGAATACACCACGAGGGAACAGATCAAATTTTATACGGAGGAATAGGTGTAGTGCTTGTTGCTCTACTTTTGTGGTTTGGTGTTGATTCGAAAATCCCATTTTGGATATTCAGCGTCGTATTTGTTACCATATATTGCGTTGTCTTAAATTTCTATCGATGCCCCATCAGGTATTTTCCAAATGAGGACACCGACAAAGTTGTCGTCGCGCCTGCAGACGGTCATATCGTGGTAATAGAAGAGGTGGAAGAAAACAAATACTTTCACGAGAAAAGATTGATGATTTCTATTTTTATGAGTCTATGGAATGTACATGCCAATTGGTTTCCCGTAGATGGAGTAGTAAAATTCGTCAAGCATTTCAATGGAAACTTTCACAAAGCATGGCTTCCGAAAGCAAGTGAGGAAAACGAACACGCTGACATTATGCTGAAAACTCCCGATGGACACGAAGTGCTTTGCCGGCAAATAGCCGGTGCCGTTGCACGCAGAATCGTTACTTACGCAAAAGAAGGAGAAGATTGCTACATTGACGAGTATCTTGGTTTTATCAAATTGGGAAGTCGTGTCGATGTTTTTCTTCCCATTGGCTCAGAGGTTTGCGTAAAGATGGGGCAATCCACAACCGGCAACCTGACAGTTCTGGCAAAGCTACCATAGAAAAGACAAAACAAAATGGCATTGAAGAAACATATTCCAAATAGTATCACTTGTTGCAATCTCATCTCCGGATGTATTGCCACCGCTTTCGCATTCGGCGGAAATATACGGATGGCATTCGTATGGATAATCATGGGAGCTGTATTTGACTTCTTCGATGGCATGAGCGCACGATTATTGCACGTGAGTTCACCCATTGGAAAGGAGCTGGATTCATTGGCAGACATCGTTACGTTCGGAGTAGCACCTGCCACCATGGTTTTCTATGAACTCCAAATCATGGAGTATCCCGACATTTTGGAACGCTTTCGCTTTGTATTGCCTTTCGTGGCGTATATCATGACAGCATTTTCCGCCCTTCGACTTGCCAAATTCAATCTTGACGAACGCCAGGCCTTAGGCTTCATAGGTTTACCCACACCTGCCAACGCCTTATTTTGGGGTTCTCTGATTGTAGGCGTTGGAGAATGGATGGAAAGCTATTCATGGATGCCTTTCTTGGTGCTTATGGGAATAGCAATCTGTTCTCGGTTGATGACATGCGAAATTCCCATGTTCGCCTTGAAGTTTAAGCAATGGAACTGGAAAGGAAATGAAGTGAAATACATCTTCCTGCTCACCTGCATCCCGTTGATTTTAATCTTTGGAATAGTATCGTTTGCCATTATCATCGCATGGTACGTGGCTCTTTCCATATTCATTCAGAAGTAGCGGAAACAAAATTTTGAGCCTATTGGTATTTTCTTGACTATGATAGCACTTTTCAAATTCATATTATTCATATTCGGTGTATTTTTTATAGCCATCGTATGGATAGCCTATGCCTTTTACAAGCAAATTCGAAGAAAGGTGCAAAGATTCAAACCGGAAGATTGGACAGATAACCATCACACGACAAAAAACACGATTATAGACAGACGTTCGAGCGAACAGCGAAAGAAACAGGTTATTGGGGATGATGAAGGCGAATACGTTGATTTCACCATTTCGGACAAAAAAGGAACAGAAAAAGACAATTAGAATATTAATAAAACAAGAAAAGGTCGGTCATTGACTTTCAAGACATTGGTTTTTGAAATCAGCGACCGACTTTTTTCATTTCCCCCTATGCATTATTGCATTGTGTATTGCCATAAGTCCAAATCGGTCATTAGGATTTCTCGGTATTGTATGGCAGTGAGAAATTCTTTATCGTTTTCCGGTGGTGCGCTGAATGACTTTTTGAGTCTCTGCGCAAGGTTACATCAAATCATGCGACTTGACATGTTTTGCTCCAATGTTGAATAATACATATCCCCTTATGTCTTCAACCCATATTCAGCTGATGGCAGGCAGACGGCTTGATAGCGCACATTCGACCCGACCATCAACATGAAATTATATTACAAAAACAGCACCCGAGACGCACTTCGTAATCCATTGATAATCAGAATGATATTAATTGTGATTTAAAAGCTTAGCTTTTGCACTCCAATCCATGACCTTTTGCAGTGCAAAAGCTTATCTTTTAGCGTGCAAAAGATAAGCTTTCGATAGATGAATGAAGAAAATTTAGGACACTGTCGAACTTTTCTCGTATGCCCGGAAGGATTTTCGCGTTTTCAATGACTTGACAAAATAAAGAATATGCTTGCCTTTTGCCTTTCCCGGACAGGCAGGTATTGACATGAATTCACGGCGTATGGCTTTTAGTTGGTAAGTTACTGAATGACAAACATCTACAATTGAATGTTTCCAATGACTGTCATTAGAAACAAGAACTAAAATAGTTTCTAATGACCGGTTTGGGATAAAGCAATTACCATGTTAGTTTCTGAACGTTTCTTCCTGCTATTAATTGCATTGAATATCACCATCGCAGCAATTAGTATAAAAAGAAAGAAAACAATTGATAAGGGCAATGGAATTAATTATGCACCAATGTCCCTATTTCAACGCCCTCTATCACTTTCTTCAGATTACCCAATACATCCATGTTAAAAACATAGATGGGCAAATGGTTCTCCTTACACATTGTGGTAGCAGTGAGATCCATCACTTTCAAGCCTTTATTGTAGATTTCATCATAGGTTATCTCCGTAAACTTTTTTGCCGTAGAGTCTTTCTCCGGGTCAGCCGTATAAATGCCATCCACGCGCGTTCCCTTCAGCATCACATCCGCTTCAATTTCTATTCCGCGAAGACTGGAGCCGGTATCGGTAGTAAAATATGGATTTCCGGTTCCCCCCGAAAAGATACAAATGTAACCGGCTTCCATGGCTTCGATGGCTTTCCACTTATTATAAAATTCCCCGATGGGTTCCATTCGGATGGCTGTCATCACCTTAGACTTCACTCCTATGGCTCCCAAAGCCGAACTTAATGCCAACGAGTTGATAACCGTTGCGCACATACCCATTTGGTCTCCTTTTACTCTATCAAAGCCTTTTTGACTACCGCTTAAACCTCTAAAAATATTACCGCCGCCGATAACAATGCCAATCTGCACACCCATCCCGTGCACTTCCTTAATTTGTTCGGCATATTCTGCCAAACGGTTGGCATCAATGCCATATCCTTGTTTTCCCATCAGGCTCTCACCTGAAAGCTTTAGAAGGATTCTCTTAAATCTTGCCATACTTTATTTCTTTAAATTCATAACTTCTTATTCTCCCGGAAGAATCTCTTAAAATCAAATGACCATCATCCTCCACCTCGACTATGCTACCTTCGAATTCTCCCTCAGAGTCGATGTAAGGGAAAAAGCCTTTCGAACGGTAGAGTGATTCATGATATTGGGCTGTTAAACCGATGTAATTTCCACTGCGAATCAGCTCGTAATTACGTTCAAAAGCCCTGACTATTTTATCCAAAAGCGCATCCCGGTCTATCTCCCGGCCCACAATCTGCGCCATTGATACCGGATTGGGGACGTCGCTCCTGAACTCCGTTTGGTTCACATTCAAGCCAATGCCAAAGATACAATCCTTGATTCTTCCCCCTCCTATCTTCGTTTCAATGAGCGTGCCACTTAGCTTCTTGTCATTCCAATAGATGTCGTTAGGCCATTTCAGAGAGATGCCTTCATCAATATAGTCGGATAATGCCTCTTTCAATGACAGTGCTCCATATTCCGACAAGAGAAATTGTTTTGCTACCGGCACTTCCTTGGGATGAAGCAAGATGGAAAAGAGAAGGTTCTTTCCTTTCTCGCTTTCCCACGAATTACGTCCTTGTCCTTTTCCGTTGGTTTGATAATCGGCCACCACTACCGTAATCTCCTCCCCCATTTCCGGAACATAATCACGAAGATAACGATTGGTGCTCTCCGTAGTGTCCAAACGGATAATTTTGGCAGAAGAACGTTCCGGCTTTGGTTTCTTAAACAAATCGAGCAACTTTTTGTATAAAGTCATTTTCTTTATTTCCTTACTTTATGTCGAAAGCCTTTGAATGTTATTGGTCTGAGTCAATCAGATAAAAGGCAGAAAAGCATCTCGCACATGCCGCAGCGTGTGCCGCGTATCGGGAGTTCCCACAATGGTGATAATATCAAATCGCACTTCATTATCCATGCAATGGTTCTTGATATAAGCATTGGCAGCAATCGACAACGATCTGATTTTCGTGGCGTTCACAGCCTCATCCGCGTCAGCGTATCGTTCATTTCTGCGAGTTTTCACCTCAATGATTACCAACACGTCGTTCTCAATTGCCACAATATCCAAATCACGATGACCATATTTCCAATCGCGATCAAGTATTCTAAATCCACCGTGGCGGAGATATTCACAGGCTATTTCCTCACCCCATGTCCCCAAATCGTTATGTAGTGCCATTTTGTCTTATCGTATCGGATTTCTCAAGGCTTTTTTATTTGCCATCCGGCATTTAATTGCACATACAAAGTTAGGATTTTCTTTCTGAAATACAAAATAAATTACGTAATTTTGCAATATGAGCATAGAGGAGCAATTAAAGAAAGATGAGTTTTTCATGAGGTTGGCTTTAGCCGAAGCTCAGAAAGCTTATAGAGAAGGAGAGATTCCCGTAGGCGCAATTATCGTTTGCCGAGAACGCATTATAGCACGTGCACACAATCTTACGGAAACGTTGAACGACGTAACGGCACATGCGGAGATGCAAGCCATCACCATTGCCGCCAACGAATTGGGCGGAAAGTACCTTCAGGACTGCACGCTCTATGTAACATTGGAACCCTGTGTCATGTGTGCGGGTGCTCTTGGGTGGGCACAAGTGAAGCGAATCGTCTATGGTTGCAAAGATGAGAAGAGGGGATACCTCGACTATGCTCCTCATGCACTTCATCCGAAAGCAACCGTCACGCCAGGTATCTTAGCCGAAGAGTGCAGCAATCTTTTGCAGCAGTTCTTCAAAAGCAAACGATAAGTGCCAGTAACGAGCTGCCGTCAGTTGTCTTTTTGTCACTGATAGCTACTGAATCAGGCTCAGTTCGTACGATTCCTTTATTCCTTTATCTGACTTTCCACTGTCATCACTGGTAACTTCCATCTTGATTGAGAGAGACTTTAGAACTCCGTTAGGCAGGAAACTGTAGTCCTCATATCTCATAATCTTGATGCCCAGGTCTATATCGTCTGTTTCTTCCTCATCATCTTCCTCATCATCTTCCTCATCGGACCCTATGAGAAGGTCGGTTATCTCGGTGCTGTTGTCGGCTTCTTTCTTCCCGTTCAGCATGTCAACCGTTACTTTCAGGCGCACAGAGTTGTCGTCCATTCGCGCCACGGCATAAGTTGTAGTCATCGAATCGACAGTTTCCGACTTTCCCAGCAGCAAGGGCTTGCCATAGTATTTAAAATAATCGGGTATCTCTACAAAGAATTTTGTCAGGAAATCATCTTTTATTTGGTCTCTCATTTTCTCCTTTGGCAAATCTTCAGAAATCTTTTGCTTTGTCATCTTTTCAATCCACGCCTTTATTTCGGGGAGCGCTTTGTCAATCATTGCATCTATTATTTCTGACGTGCCCTCCTCTTTCAGCAGCCTGCCGTCTTTGCTGACAATCAGATGGATGGGCTTTTCTTTCATGTCGTTTTCATAAAAGTCGATGAAAGTTTTCAGGAACGAAAAATCTTTCACATTCTTTGAATTGTAGTTCAGCTTGGCATCCTTCATGACATAGTCAACTTTGAAGTTTCCCTCGTCATCCGTTCCCTTGACTATGAACATGAATTTTCGGTCGCTACCCTCTTTGTTTTCTTCTGAAATGAAATCAAAGATGGTTGTGCTGATAGCCTTGCATTGATAAGTCAGTGTGTCTCCGACATGGAGTTGTGGCATTAGTGTGAAGGTTGACTGTCCTTTGACGGTCAGGATGGCCATGAAACAAATCATTAGCGTTGTAAGTTTCTTTCTCATAAATCTTAATCTAACAGAAGTTTGGATAAATAGTGATTTTTGATTTGTTCAACAAAAGTACAAAGTTTTCAACCAACAGCAGTAAAATAAGTCTGTTTTTTCTTGTCTGTCAATAATTTAATTTATCTTTGCAGCATTAGAAATTAAAGATGAAGCATCGTTGGTCATATATAGTTCTCTTCTTTTTGCTGATGGCATTTACTGCTATTCAGCAGGCGGATGCCTCGACAGCCAACGGTGAGGATCGTGATTTGACAGCCCGTTGGCTTTCGTTCAGTCAGAGCCACGACACACATCAAGCCACATTCACAGACTCTTCGCAGCTTCTCCGCATTTGTAATTCACGCCCGGAGCGGATCGTTTCCATCCACCCGTTGGCATCTGGAGAACAGACAAGTCGCCATTTTCAGTCATTCACCTTTAAAAATGCGTTCCATAACCATTATCCCGGCTTGCAGTCAACTCCTACAAGTGCGATAATGTCGATGCCTTCGGCGGAATATTTTGTTTTCCGTTTAAGGCGTTTGCTTTGTTGAATTGTTGGTTTTTGTCACACTTTTGTCGTGACATAAAGTACAATTTATCAATATTTTATTCAACAGACACATTTTTATATTATGGCAAATATCAATAGTTTGCAGATGCGCGGTGCACTCTCAAGTGACCCACGTATATCAATTAGGAAATCATTCTTCAGCAAGAAGGCAGTCTATAACAACACACAGAGCACCATCAAGTTTCTCAAGAAAGAGTACACTGCCGAGGTCGGCATGCGGATAGAGAAGGTTTTGGCTATCGCCGCCGATCGGTTGGAAAGCGATTTGAAAGAGTCAGAACAATTTCAGGAGACGGGCCTTGGCAATTATCTGCTCGAAGGCGGAGTGTCCGACGACAAGCAGTTTGCAGTGTTCCGGCTATATCGCTACGACCGTCTGCGGTATGAGCCCGTTACCAAAATAAATTTCTACGAAGGCAGCTGTGCGGAAAAGATAGCGCAACTCTTCTGACCATCAGCCACTTTCACTCCAACAGCCATTCATTCCTATTGAATGGCTGTTTTGTCATCAATGGGTCATCTCTGCAATTTTAAAAACCAACGAAAAGAAACTTGAGAAATACAGGCATTGTTAATAGATTTTCAAATGATTGATAATCAAATAGATAACTTTCATGTTGCGAAAGTTCATCTATCGTTAAATGATGGTTGGCACTCGGTGAAACGGTACTTGTTCCAATGCTTTGAAAACGTCATCATGACCAATAGTGTCCTAAATATTTTTATTACTGTCCGCTAAACATAGAAATCCTCATTCCAACTCATTGAGACACAATAGTTCGGATGACAGCATGTTAGTGACAAGCCCCCTTATTCATTTTCTGTTACCTCGGGTGGCGATTCAGCCGCTGCTTCAAGCATGAGTTTCATGTCGGCATCCGGCATGTTGAAGAAATTATTCATGTTGAGGTATTCCATAAGTACAATGCGCACCATAGTAGCCAGCCCTGAGAAACTCCACCGCCTCTGCAATGAGCTTTGCAGCAGTGACAGTAATAGATTGGCAATGAGTGTAACCCAAATCTGTATCTTGATGGCGTTGGCACTCTCCCCATAGAAGTATCTAAGCGGGAAGTTCTGTTTTATCTGCTTGAAAAGAGACTCTATCTGCCACCTCCTGCGGTAGATGGCTACGATAGTCTCCATGGACATGTCAAAGTCGTTGGTAAGCAAGGACACCAACTTTGGCATCTTTCCCTTCTTGATATCCACATAGGTGATGATACGCGCTATATGGTTGATACCGCCCTTCCTGAACACCACCACCTGCTCACGATATTCCATCAGCCCATCCTCGTTCATATCCATGCAGTCT
>NZ_LR027820.1:75997-102320 GCF_900607215.1 Prevotella rectalis | reverse complement strand
TTCTTGATATCCACATAGGTGATGATACGCGCTATATGGTTGATACCGCCCTTCCTGAACACCACCACCTGCTCACGATATTCCATCAGCCCATCCTCGTTCATATCCATGCAGTCTGCCAACACCTCGTATTTGAGATTTTTCTTCATCTTGGTGACATAGACGACGTTCCTCTCGGTCAGTTCCTCAAACTTTTCATAGTTAATATATGCACGATCCAGGGCAACGATTTCATCATGCTTGAAATGGCTGGGGGCGAGCATGAAGGAATCGTTGGTAGCGGCAGAGGTGAACTTCACGTCACAGTGAACTCCCTCGTTTGCATGAATGACGGAATGCACTTTTATGCCACCCTTCTTCTTTCCCGTCTTAGGATGACGTCCCACACCCTTGAAGATGACGTTAGAGAACAGGGTTATCGTGGTGGAATCGATGATTCTCAGACGCTTTATCCATTCCTCCGTACCATTGCGTCGGCTGTCCGAAGAAAGTCTGTCCTTATTGGACTCGTAAAGGTCGTGGTACACGTCCTCAAAGAACTTCTCCGAGCGTCTGGCGTTCGCATCTGACAGGGTACTGCGCTTAGGAACCCTGTCAATGCCTATGTGGTGAAGCTTGCGCACCTCAGCCGTCATTGCCGCCTCTATCTCGCGCAGGGAGTCGAAGCGCATGATGACTGCATACAGCATCGTAAGAAGATGGGTGAAGCCATCAAAGGTCTTCACATACCGCTCACCGCCGTTCCGACGGCTTATTTACTATTTTATCATGGTCGAGAGATTTTATCAGCTGACCATATACCGGCTGTCCGAAGAAATGTGTACTTTTGCCCATGTTATCTGAGTTTGGAAACAAAAGCAAAGATAACAAAAAGGGCTGATACCTCGTGAGAAGTGTCAGCCCTAATTCATAAAAAATGTGGGATGTTTAGCGGACAGTAATAAAATATTTTTTCGAAAACTCACGAAACATCGCATAAATCATAAGACTTGGCGTGCTTTCTCTCTAATCATATATGGCGTATATTTCCAATCGCATTCAGGTGGTGTATGGCAGACGCTTGATAACGAACATTCGACCTGCCCGACATCACGAAATTATATTACAAAAACCATATTGGAGGAACGCTTTGTAATCTGTTGATAATCAGAATGATATTAATTGAGATTTAAAAGCTTAGCTTTTGCATTCCAATTCATGACCTTTTGCAGCGCAAAAGGTAAGCTTTTGGAAAGTGAAAGCTTAGCTTTCGACAGACAGATGAAGAAAATTTAGGACATTATTGCATCATGATGGGTCGCCAAACACAATAAATTCGCAATGAAGTTGAAACAATTGGCGTTTTGGCACTATCTTTGTTACTTTCAAGTGTATGGGTATGGCAAATTGAAAGCAGAAAAAATAAGAATTCATCTTGTTTATTTTAGGTATCTGTTCATTTTCAAACTGCCGGAATAAGAACATTAATATAATAAGAAACCTACTATATGGAAATCATAAAAGACAAGAAATTCGGAGGCGAGCGACCTCTGTTCGGAATAAAGAACGTGCGTTTGGAAAACATTGAAATCACCGACGGAGAATCAGGTATAAAGTGCTGCGAGAACATAGAATGCGACAACTCAAGATTTTATGGCAAATATCCTTGGTGGCACGTGGATAAAAGCGTCATCACCAATTGCTATTTCGCGCCCGGTTCGCGGTCGGCAATTTGGTATGCCACAGACATGATCATGAAAAACTGTGTGATTGACGGACCGAAATTCTTCCGAGAAATGAAGAATTTGGAACTTGAAGACGTTAAAATAACCGATGCGGATGAGACTTTTTGGAAAGTTGACGGACTAAAAATAAAGAATGTAGAGTTGCATGAGGGAACTTATCCTTTCATGTTCTCGAAAAACATTTATGTAGATAGACTGGTTTCAGACGCAAAGTACGTTTTTCAATATTGCAAGAACGTAGAAGTGCATAACGCCAAAATCAACACAAAAGATTCGTTTTGGGAGTGTGAGAACGTAACGGTTTATGACTCAGAACTTAACGGAGAATATTTAGCATGGCACAGTAAGAACATAAAACTTGTGCGTTGCCACATCAGCGGGGAGCAGCCGTTGTGCTATCTTGATGGAATTACGCTTGAGGACTGCACTTTCGATGCGGAATGTGATCGTGCGTTCGAGGATTCTCGCAAGATAAAAGCGAAGATAAAAGGTAATATCACTGAAATCAAAAACCCGGTGTCAGGTAAGATTGTCGCCGACAAGATAGGTAAGATTACATACGACGAATTTGCAAAAGCAAAAGATTGCGTGATCAGCGATTTGTCGAGATAAAACACAACCTCTGAAATATGGGAAGATATAACTTTGACATCATTATCAACCGCCGGGGTACCAACTCCGTAAAATGGGATTTCGAGAAAGAAGACGGTGTTATTCCAATGTGGGTGGCAGACATGGATTTCCAAGCTGCCCCTGCCATAAGGAAAGCGGTGGAAGACAGGGCAAAACATGGAATTTTTGGCTATGCAAAGGTGCCCGATAGTTATTATAATGCCATTACAAGCTGGTTTAAACGTCGCCACAATTGGGCAATAGAAAAGGAATGGATTGTTTACACCACCGGAGTAATTCCGGCAATAAGCGCGGCTATCAAAGCCTTGGCAATGCCGGGAGAGAAAGTGTTGATACAAACACCGGTTTACAACTGCTTCTTCTCGAGCATAAGAAACCAAGGTTGCGAGGTGCAAGAAAGTCCATTGAAGCGCAAGGGGAACACTTACGTCACGGATTGGGACGATTTCGAGCGGAAATGTGCTGATGAGAAGACAACGGTTTTTCTACTTTGCAATCCTCATAATCCCGCGGGACGTGTATGGACGAAAGAAGAATTGACACGGATGTGGGAAATTTGCAAACAACACAATGTGGCAGTGATAAGCGATGAAATTCATTGTGAGTTGGTCATGCCGGGAAATGAATTCACACCTTTTGCCACAGTGAGCGAAGATTGTCGCGACAATTGTATTGTGCTCAACTCGCCGACCAAGAATTTCAACATTGCCGGATTGCAAATTGCCAATATTGTCTGTGCCAACCGCCAATGGCGCAGGCGTGTGGAGCGCGTTATCAACATTTTTGAAGTGTGCGACGTCAATCCTTTCGGGATCGATGCCTTAGAAGCTGCCTATAATGAGAGTGAGGACTGGATGGACGAACTGAATCGGTATTTGTTTGACAATTATCAATTCCTCAAATCCACCATTGAGAAAGAACTTCCCGGATACGAGGTTTTGAAATTGGAAGGCACTTATCTCGTTTGGATGAGTATCAAACCGTCTGGACTTACCTCAGAACAGTTCACTGAAAAATTAGTAAAAGAAGGAAAAGTGCTGATAAACAGTGGTACGATGTATGGCGAAAAGACAGGCGAAGGCTATGTAAGAATAAACATTGCCTGCCCGCGCAAAACATTGGAAGAGGGTTTGAAGAGAATAATTCGCGTTTTGAAATGACCGATTCATCGGGTTATATTCTCAAAAAAAGCAACGATTCGCCACGAAGAACAGAGACATTTCAGCCTAATTCGTAAAATACTGATTATCAGCCACTAACAAAGTGAATTTTAAAATCTTGGCTTTTTGAATGTAAAAGCTAAGCTTTTAAAAACCAAAAGCTCATAAATGGATAAAAGGATTGCGGTTTAGTGGAAAAGGAACTTGCGTAAAAGAAACAGGAACATCGGTGAGTGGGTTAAGAGAAATGCCAACTTTCGCTCAACTCATAACCAACTTGTGGTATGGGAATACACCTATTTCTTTATTTATCTTTCCGTCCGAAGATGGAGAAATGAACATATCGCTTGGGATGTGCCTTGAGATTTACGACAAGACTATCCACGTTGCGCAAAGTTTTGTTAAGGTTGTTATATAGTGTCGGGTCGTTGACAAGCATTCCCAACGAACCTTGATTGTTGTTTAGTTTTGCCGTTAGCTCGTTCACGTTATTCAAGGCTGTATTGAGACGGTTCACGGTGGTAGCCACGTCTAAGGCATTCACTTTGTCGTTAATATTTGACACCAACAGGTTCGCGTTTCTGATTGCCGTACGTGCCTCGCTAACCCCTCCATTGGCATTCACCATCATTTGGTTTGAGTTGTCGAGCAGTTTGTTCGCTTTCCCCGTTAGTGGGGGCAACGAACCATTCAGTTGCGCCAACAATCCATTGATTTGCTTTGTTGTGGTAGTTAAGTCTGCTGTAATTGTATTCACGTTGCGCATCGAACCTTTGATTGCCGGGTCGGAAACGATGTTGTTCACGTTCGCCAGTATGCTGTCAATCTTAGGCAACATTCGCTGAATGGTCGGCATCAGCTTTTGCACATCTCCCAAAGCTCCCTCGTTGATGCTGCCGCCTATCAATCCATTCTTCTCAATGTAATTCGTGCCTTTTCCAAGGATAAGGTTTACTTGTATGTTTCCCATCAGGTCGCCAACAATTTCCGCTCTTGAGCCTTCCGGAATTTTCAATTCCTTGTCAATATCCACACTGACTTTAATTGCCTCCTCCGGGTTTTCATAGTCGTACTCTATGTCTTTCACTATCCCCACTTTATAACCATTTGCATAGATGGGTGTGGTTAGCGTAAGTCCATTGATATCATGGAAAACCATTTGATAGCGAACGTCGGAAGAAAAGAGATTGAGCCCTTTCAAGAACTGCATTCCAAAAAACAGCACCACAATTCCTACGACTGCCACAAGAGCTATCTTTATCTCAGAGGTGAGAAACTTTTTCATATCTTCTTATTTTTTATTCTTGTTCTTAGTAAATTCTGCGATGGCTGTATTCGTATCTATGCGCTTACCATTCTTGAAAGCAATGACAAAAGCCTGTGGAAAGTCGCTTCTCACTTGGTTACGCAAGCGAAAGATCTCGTTATAGTCGTTGCTTGAACCAATGGTATATTTGAATAAGCCTCCTTCTTCGAAGCAAGTGATGTCATCATGTCCTTTGAAATGTCCGCTGCCAGCTTGCAGCTTTTTATTAACCGCGAATATTTGAACCTTGAAAACCGGATGAATCGAGTCCGACACATCAATAGGAGCTTTGTTCACGATAGGCTTTGCGGATGTAACCGGTTTGGGCTTTTGAGAAGTCCTGTTTTGTTTGATTAGTTTTGGCTTTACGGAAGCCTTTGTAATCTGTTTCGGAATGGAAGGAACGACCCTATCAACGGCAATTGTTTTGTTATTGGCAGGACGGTAGGGTACTACGAGCTTATCGTTGTACATGTTCTTATATTCCACGAAAGCCTCATAAATGCCTCGTGCCATTAAATCAATACCGTCAGCCGAATTGAGAAATTTCTCTTCTTCCGCCGATGTGATAAATCCTAATTCTATAAGGCAACTGGGCATGGATGTCTCTCTCAAAACCAAAAATCCGGCCTGATGCACTCCCTTATCTACACGATTGGCAGTGGAACAGACCGAACGCTGAATAAGACTTGCCAACTTTACGCTCTTTTCCATGTTCGCGGTTTGCAAGAATTCGAACATGATATAGCTTTCCGATGAGCGTGGATCAAAACCCTGATAGGTTTGTTGATAGTTTTTCTCCATGGAGATAACTCCGTTCTCACGCATAGCCACATCCAGATTGTCTTTCGCTCGGTGCATACCTAACGTATAAACCTGTAAACCTGAGATAGACTGATTTGAGGGGATGGAGTTCGTGTGAACGGAGATGAACAAATCGGCTTTGGCTCTGTTGGCGATGTCGGCACGTCCTTTTAATGGCACGAAAACATCATTTTTGCGCGTATAGACAACTTTCACGTCGGGAAGATTTCTCTCAACGTATTTTCCAAAAGCCAATGCAACGTTCAAGTTGATATTCTTCTCTTGGGAGATTGCGCCGATGGCTCCGGAGTCATGTCCTCCGTGTCCGGCATCAATCACCAAAGTAAATATTCCTTTTGCCCCGACTTTGGTCAGCACGCAAAAGAAACTCAGCACCAAAAGAAACGATATTTTCTTATTCATACTGTCTTAATATCGGCAAAGGTAAGCATTTTCAGATTAAAACCTAAGGTCTATCCTCGGTTTTATCATTTATTAAATGTAATTCCACACCCGCTCCCTCGCAATCTGCTCCCATGGGAGGGTTAAGCTTGGTTAATTTCAAGTCTATGCTTTCTATTTTCGGAAAGGCTCTTCCCAGCTCTTGAACTATCATCCCTGCAGTATGTTCAAGCAGTTTTGCTTTCCTTGAAATTACTTTCCGAATCAAATCATACACCTCAGCGTAGTTAATCGTGTGGGAAACATCATCTGTCAGGATGGCATTGGATATGGGATAACGCAGCCGAAGGTCAGCCACGTATTCGTTCCCCACCACCTGCTCTTGCTCATCCACTCCGATATAGGCATGAAAGCGCGCACCTTTAATATATATATAACTTGAATTTAACTTTAGCATCATCAATTCTTTTTTAGATAGATGTCCTCGTAAAACAAGGAGAGACTGCTCACATGGCATACGAGGACATATTGTTTATTCATGGTTGCTTCTTGGTAGCGGTTCATCCGCATCGGGACGCGCCACAATTCGTACAAATCAGGCAACCCTCCTGATAAATCAACGTTTCATGACCACATACCGGGCATTTCTGTCCGGAAGCCTGTGTTCCATCCGTAACGTACTTCTTCAGTGCGCGTTCCACACCGTTTTTCCATGTGTTGATGCTCTCGTCTTTCAATTGTAAAGAGCTGACAAGGTTGATGACATGATCGATAGGCATTCGATACCGCAGCACTCCCGATATTAACTTTGCGTAGTTCCAATACTCCGGATTAAATTTCTCTGACAGTCCCTCCACCGTCGTTTTGTATCCGCGTTTGTTCTTGAACTGGAAATCATACCGATGCGAGCCATCCGGATTCGTCTGTTTGATGATTTTTCCTTTTGTTACACTCTTGGGCAACACGATTCCCTCGTCATCATCTTGCAGACCCGTGAAGATTTCATAGGGATAGCCATCGAGCAGTCCGACAAAAGCCACCCATTTCTCTTTATTGTTTTGGAAACGAACCACATCGCAGTCCAAAACCTCCGGTCGCACCTCCACCACGTGAGGCGGTTGGCAGATTTGTTCATGACGTTCTTCTGCAGAGCTCAGGTCTTTCACCTTTTCTCCATCAGTCCCTTTCTCTTTCTTATCCTTCTTTGAAACGGAAATCATTACCCCCGAACGCGACCCATCGCGATAGATGGTGCATCCCTTACATCCGCTTTTCCAAGCCTCCACGTACAATTTGTTCACCAACGACTCATCAACGTTGCTCGGCAGGTTCACCGTTACCGAGATGGAGTGGTCCACCCATTTCTGAATAGCACCTTGCATGCGTACTTTCATCAGCCAATCCACATCGTTGGCAGTGGCTTTATAGTAAGGAGAACGCTTCACCAAGTCATCTATTTCCTCTTGTGTGTATTTCTTTTCGCTATCGATTCCGTTCACCTTCATCCATATCAGGAACTTCTTATGGTAAACGATGTATTCCTCAAACGAATCCCCCACTTCATCAACATAGTCCACATGCACATCCGTATCATTGGGATTTACCTTTCTTCTGCGCATATAAACCGGCATGAAGACGGGTTCTATCCCCGAGGTGGTCTGCGTCATCAGTGAGGTTGTTCCCGTTGGCGCAATGGTTAAGCAGGCAATGTTTCGGCGTCCGTATTTTTGTATATCCGCATAGAGCTGCGCATCCTCATCTTTCATGCGCAGGAGGAAGGGGTTGTTGGCCTCCCTTTCGGCATTGAATATCTCGAAAGCTCCCCTTTCCTTCGCCATCGTTACGGAAGAGCGGTAGGCATTCAGTGCCAAAGTTTTATGTACCTCCACCGAGAACTCAGTCGCCTCTTTCGTTCCATAGGTTAATCCCATGGCGGCAATCATGTCTCCCTCCGCGGTTATTCCCACTCCCGTGCGTCGTCCGGCACCACTCTTGGCTTTTATCTTTTCCCAGAGATGGAGTTCTGCGTTCTTCACTTCATCGTTTTGTGGGTCGTTCTCTATCTTTGTCATTATCATGTCGATCTTCTCCATCTCCAAGTCAACGATATCGTCCATGATTCGTTGTGCTAACCGCACGTGTTTCTTGAACTTTTCGAAGTCGAATCGAGCTTTTTCCGTAAACGGATCGATCACATAGGAATAGAGGTTGATGGACAGCAGCCTGCAACTGTCGTATGGGCACAAAGGAATCTCTCCACACGGATTGGTGGAAATGGTTTTGAACCCCAAGTCGGCATAACAGTCGGGCAGACTTTCGCGAATGATGGTATCCCAAAACAACACGCCCGGTTCTGCACTTTTCCATGCGTTGTGCACAATCTTTTCCCACAGTTTCTTGGCTGATATTTCTTTGCCGAACAACGGTTTCTCGCTGTCGATTGGAAACTGCTGCACGAAAGGTTTGTCATTGATGGCAGCATCCATGAACTCATCCGTAATCCTTACCGAGACGTTCGCACCCGTTACCTTCCCCTCTTCCATCTTGGCATCGATGAATGCCTCCGAGTCGGGATGTTTTATGCTGACGGAGAGCATCAACGCGCCACGTCGTCCGTCCTGTGCCACTTCGCGCGTGCTGTTGGAGTAGCGTTCCATGAATGGTACCAACCCCGTGGACGTAAGTGCAGAATTGTTCACGGGCGAACCTTTCGGGCGAACATGACTCAAATCGTGCCCCACGCCTCCGCGACGCTTCATGAGTTGCACCTGTTCCTCGTCTATTCTGAGGATGGCACCATAGGAATCGGCATCCCCATCCAGCCCAATGACGAAGCAATTTGAGAGCGATGCCACCTGATGGTTGTTGCCTATGCCTGTCATGGGGCTACCGGCAGGAATGATATAACGGAAATGGTCGAGCAAATCGAATATCTCCCGAGCACTTATTGGGTTGGCATATTTTTTCTCAATGCGGGCTATCTCGTTGGCAATGCGCCAATGCATGTCTTCCGGAGACTTCTCAAAGATATTGCCGAAGCTGTCCTTCATTGCATACTTGTTTACCCAAACTCTCGCGGCGAGTTCATCGCCTTCAAAATACTCCAACGAAGCCTTAAAGGCTTCTTCATACGAATAATTATTGTTTGATTTCATGCGGTGTTTCTGTAATAAATCGATTGCGAAGTTACGAATTGTTTTCCGAAATAGAAAACTTTTCAATAACTTTGTGGCATAAAATTATCAAAGATGAAAACTATTCAAGAAAGAAGAACCATTAGAAAGTACTCTGACAGAGAACTTTCCGAAACGTTTTTAAAAGATTTATTAAGTAAAGCCGAAAGAGCTCCCACCATGGGTAATCTCCAACTCTACTCGGTAGTGATGACAACAGATTCGGAAAACAAACGCAGATTGGCACCGGCGCATTTCCATCAGCCGATGGTGGAGAACGCACCTTGCTTACTTACTTTTTGTGCTGATTTCAGACGTACATCCCTATGGGCTGAAGAGCGAAACGCCACACCGGGATATGATAATTTCCTGTCGTTTATGAATGCTGCCACCGATGCCCTACTCTATTGTCAAACTTTCACTTATCTTGCTGAAAGTGAGGGATTGGGAACTTGTTTCTTAGGGACGACGATTTATAATTCAGAATCCATTGTCAATGCGCTTCATCTGCCTCGATTGGTAATGCCGGTAGCCACTCTGACAGTGGGATGGCCGGCAGAAGAGGGCGTACCTACCGACCGATTGCCCATCGAGGGCATTCTGCACGCAGAGAAGTATGAGGATTATACGTCGGAGCGCATCGACCGATTCTATTTTGAAAAGGAGAATCGGGAGGAGAACAAGCATTTTGTGGAGATTAACAACAAGGAGACTTTGGCACAAGTATTCACCGACCTCCGCTACAAAAAGGAAGACAACGAGTCAATGTCGGTGAGTTTTCTCGCCACATTGAAGCGACAAGGTTTCCTCTGATGTTTTCTGTTTTATCAACCGTGAGGCTAAGTCTCGTTGCTCATATTCATAAAGTCAGAAGCCACTCCCATTTGTCGAATTAACGAAAGACCTATTACCGGGCACAGCTCATCCCAGCTTGTCCGGTAATTGTTTTTTGGGAGTTATTCCCAATTGTTTCATTCCCTCCAACCGGCGAACGATATTGCCTTTTCCCTCGCTGAGTTGCGCGTGAGCTTTGTCATAATCGGTTTGAAGTCGTTGGATGGAGGTTCCCAATTTCACGAAAGTCTCGCCAAAGGTAACAAACTTGTCATAAAGATCGTTCGATTGTCGCAGTATCTCTTCCACATTCTTGTTCAAGCGGTAGTTTTGCCATAGCGTGTGGGTGAGTTGTAATGCCATCAGCAGATTGCTCGGACTTAATATAATAATGTGTTTGCGATAAGCATATTGCAAAATGCCCACATCGGTTTTCACTGCCGCTGAGAATCCGCTTTCGTAGGGAACGAACATCAGCACATAGCCGATGCAACCCGGGACCAATTTCTCATAATTCTTCGCCGACAGCTCATCAACATGCTTTTTCATGGAAGCGACATGCGCTCGTAAAAGTTTTTCTCTTTCGGTTTTCTCCTCTGTTCTCAACGCTTCCTGATAGGCAGTCAGCGACACTTTTGCGTCAATCACGACCTTTTCCTCATTCGGAAATTTGATGACGGCATCCGGGCGCAGGTTGTTTCCCTCCTCGTCTTTATAGTTCTCTTGCAAAAAGTATTGCTCGTCCTTCACCAATCCACAGTCCTCCAGCGTCTTTTCCAAAATAAGCTCACCCCAATCGCCTTGCGTCTTCGTATTGCCTTTCAAGGCATTGGTCAGCGAAGCGGCATCCCTGCCAATCTTTTCCGTTTGCTCTTTCAAGTCTTTCACTGCTCGTTCATGATCATCTCGCATGAGTTTCACGGTGTTTTCCTGTTCCATGCGC
This sequence comes from Prevotella rectalis, assembly GCF_900607215.1. NCBI lineage: Bacteria > Pseudomonadati > Bacteroidota > Bacteroidia > Bacteroidales > Prevotellaceae > Prevotella > Prevotella rectalis. The sequence continues at coordinate 91,341 of NZ_LR027820.1, read as the reverse complement.
ATTCGTTTCAGTGTTTCTTCAAAAACGGTTCTCATCTCTCGCTTGTTGCCCGCGTTTTCCTTGCTGTTGTCTTCCACCGCCTTGCTGAACGTTTCCAGTCGTTCTTTCAATGGGTTGAGCAAGCTGTTCAGCCGTTCCTTATCCGATGTGGTAAGTTTTTCCCTGCTTTCCTCAAGCATTCTCGAAGCCATGTTTTGCATTTCCTCCTGCATGAGTTTGTTTCTCGCCTCCATTTGTTTCTGAAGTTCCTCGCGCAAGGTCTTGTTGTATTCGCGTTCCGTGGCAATTTTCTCCTCCGCGGCTTTTTCCCGTGTGTCCAGTTGGTTTTTCAACATTGCCAATCGTTGGTTCATCTCGCCCAATCGCCTCTCGTACAGAACTCGCGACAGACAGTAAGCGATGGTCAATCCTATTGCCAAGCCCACCATAAGACTCATCATATCCATCATTTCTTTGTATTTTTTATTGTTATGTGCTACAAAGATAGCCATTATTATCCGAAACATCTCGTCATGCTTTCTTGTTTTTATATTCCCTGCCACAATTAATTTTGAACCCCTATTCGGAATTTGCCACCGAACGGTCTTAACCGGTCATGAATGCCTCGCTTGCCATCCGCAAACAACCACAACTCTGATTTTACGAATATTTATAATGGAAACAGAGAAATCCCTTAGCATTTTGGTATTAAATCCCACTTTTCTGTTAATGTTTTATAAAAAAGGTAATGAGTGTTTTCCTTTATGCAAGAATAGACCTACCTTTGAAACGAGGAAATGAATATTTTAACTTTAACACATATTATCATGAATAAGTTATTACGTTTTTTATCAATCTTTCTGCTAAGTGCAGTTTTTAGTTCGGTTTCAGCTGAAACCTATGAATTTCAATTTAATGCGCAGATGTTCACCGGGACCGGAGAGACCAAAGATCTCAAAGGGAAGAATTGGACATTGACCACCAATGCTACTTCCATGCGCTATTCTACCTATTCAGGTTTAAACCTAAGCTTTTATGGGCAAGGAGGGCTTAATGTTAAACTAAGCACATCAGATTTTGCAGGTACCATCACTAAAGTCAAAGTGAATGTCGGGGGTAGTTCTTCAGCAAAAGCGTCTGTCAAAGTGGGTGGTTCTGCGCTCGGAACGGAACAAACCCTGAACTACAGTTCAGCGGACTACACCTTTGAAGGAAGCGCGAGCGGTGAATTAGAGCTTAATTTTACGAATACCTATGGCTCGGTATTTATAAAAAGCATCACAGTAGAGTATGATGCTTCCGGCAAGAAACCTGCCGGCTTGAAGTTTGAATCTTCCGAAATAAAAGCCATCCTGAAGCAACCTTTTACGGAATCCAAACTCACCAACCCCAACAATTTGACGGTTACGTATAGCAGTACGAATCCCGCTGTCGCCGAAGTGGATGCCAATACGGGCAAGGTAACACTAAAGGCAGTGGGAACCACCATGATTCAAGCAAGCTCGGAGGAAACGGAAACTTTCGGACCGGGAAGTGCAAGTTATACACTCAACGTCCAAGATGGAAAAGAGAAAACGTCAATTTGGACAAGACCTTATACCAGTTACTCCAAACCCTTGGAGATGACAGTGGGAGAAAAGAAAACGGTTATAGGCATAGTGAATAATAGCAGTTACAAAGAAGTGCCGGGTCTTGAAGAATTTATCACCTACAGCTCTTCCAAACCGGAAGTAGCCAGCGTAGATGAGCACACCGGTAAGGTAACAGCCCTTCAAGAAGGTGAAGCCACGATTACCATCAACTTTGCAGGCAACGACTTCTATCAACCATCTTCACGCACTTATAATGTAGTGGTACATCCTTTGGAAACTCTTGAACTGACCGTTACCGAAGCGGGCTATGCCACCATATCTTCCGAGAAAGTATTAGACTTCACTTCTTTACCTGAATTGAAGCTCTACACCATCACCGAAACCAAGGACAACAAGGCAACCACAAGGGAATTCCGTTATACGACTCTTAAAGCCAATAACGGTTTGTTGGTTCAGGCAGCTCCCGGCACATATCAAATTCCTATTTCAATATCAGAAGTGGGCTATGAACCGGTGGGCAATTTATTAAAAGCCGTGGCAAACACCGATGTTACCGCCGATGGAACTCAATACGTATTGAGCAACGTGGACGGAGTGGTTGGCTTCCGTCAGGTTGTTACAGGCGACAAAATCAAGAAGAACACAGCCTATCTCGATGTTGCCGGTGGAGCGGCAAAGACTTTCGTGCTTGATGGTGAAGCTACGGGCATCAACCTGCCGAATGTTGAAACTCCGAGTGCCGACGGCATCATGTACAACCTGTCCGGTCAGCGAGTAAGCAAGAACTACAAAGGCATTGTTATCATCAACGGAAAGAAAGTTATCAGAAAATAAATCATCATGCGTTGCTTCGGGAGAAAGTCATACCTTCCGAAGCAAGGCTCAAAAAAAAGCACAACAGTCATGAATAAGAAACAATATATCAATCCGCAAACTATCATTCTCAATGTGGCAACAGAACAACATCTTGCTGCCGGAAGCCTGCCCGTCATTCCCGGTGGAAGTCCGGTACCCGGTGGAAGTGCCTTATCGAAAGAGGACGGTTATTTAGACCATTACGATTGGGCTGAAGAAGACGAGAATGACGGAACCGATATGAAAGACGACTACCTTTGGTAAACAACAAAGGAAGACAATAACAATACCGAAAGGAGGCAGACACCCATAACGAGCGTTTGCCTCCTTTCGGTATTCTTGTTTTTATTCAAAGCAGCTTACTAAACTAAAAGCCCTAAGCCATGAACTCACGCCGGCACCTGCCTGCCCGGATAAGGACAAATGGCAAGCATATTCTTTTTGTTTGGGTGGGTCGCCGAAAACGCAAAAATCCTTTCCGGCGATATGAGAAGAGTTCAATAATGTCCTGAATTTTCTTCATCCGTCCATCGAAAGCTTACCTTTTGCTTTTCAAAAGCTAAGCTTTTGCACTGCAAAAGGTCATGAATCGCCGGGCAAAAGCTTAGCTTTTAAATCGCAATTAATATCGGCCTGGTTATCAACAGATTACAAAGCATGTCCCGAACGTGGTTTTTGTAATGTAATTTCGTGTTGCCGGGCGGGGCGAATGTTCGCCATCAAGCGTCTGTTTATCATCGGCTGAATACGAATTGGAGACATGAGGAGATTGGGGTTGATGATATTTTGCTGCCATCGCGCCGGGTTTTCAAATATGTAATTTCCAATCATGTCGAACTGATGACCATCCCCAATGACAGGTTCATCATCCATTCCGTCGTAGAGACAAGCACAGAGGGTTGTTCCCATGGCGGGAAAGAATTGTTCCAACCGTGGGAAGAGTTTGTTCCCGTGGTGGGAAAGGTTTGCATATCGGCGCAACAACTTTGGGTAAAGTCCGACGACGGATTCGGGCTGATTGTCCTATTCCCTGCCGGGGGCTGCAGCAGCCTTCCTGCGTTTCCGCCATTCAGTGATTCCGACGGCGAAGATGGTAAGAAGAAGGATGGCGATGGCGATGTATGCAATGGTTTCCGTTGCCGTGATACTTGCAGGATGGAAATCGAACACCACCGTGTGTTGTCCCGGTTTCACGTTCAACGCCCGGAGGATGTAATTGACACGTCCCGGCTCAACGGGCTGTCCGTCGATGGTGGCAGTCCATCCGGGATAATAAATCTCCGAGAAGACCACGATGCCTCCATTGGTTGAGTTCACCGTATATCGCAAGTTGTCAGGCTCATACTTCGTCAGTGTTACGCTTGCGGTGGAATCGTTTGTGCGCGCCTGTCCGAGAATATCCTCAAACCGTTTGTCTGCCACCGCTTCCTTGCGCACATCCACGCGTCCCACTTGGTCGTATTCCGCGTTGGCATTCTCCACGTAAGTAATCTTATCGACAAACCATCCGTTGCCCAGTGCGTAGGGATTGGTCACGGGTGTGGTGCTGCCTTCTCGCAATGGCAGTATGAAGTATTTGGCGTTCAGCATGTTCAGTGTGGGAAAAAGCTTGCCGCCATCAACCTTTTTCATGTCGCCTCCCTTCGATGCCATTTCCTTCATGGCAGATTGCATTTCCGGTGCGATGTATCTGTTTATCATTTCCTGATAGCGACGCAGTTTTGCGGGATGATAACCACCAATGCTCTTATGGAAGTACGACGTGTTGTTCTCGTTGAAGGCATCGGAAGCAAAGTTCAGCACACGATAGGATGACGATTTGTCCTGCAAAATCTGTCTGTCCGTCATGGAGGGAGTGAGCGGCGTGTCGCGTTGGCTCTTTGGAACAAACATTTCATCGTTCAAATAGCGTTTGTCAATCTGCCATAAATCCACGAGACAGAGCACTGTCAAGCCTGCTACGAGATATGCCGGCTTCAGTTTCCTTATCTTGAAAAGCAGCAACATTGCCACACCGATGAGAATGATGACGACCGAGCGCCAGGCATCCGCGCTGACCATGGCGGCACGCATATCGGCGAGGTTGGCAAGCATCATGTTCAACACGTCGGGCGACATGCCCTGAATTCCACCGAGCATTTGCCGTTCCTCATCGCTGACAAAGGGAGCCATGATGCCGGGCATCAGTGCCATGAGGAGTGCCACACCTGCTGTCAGGGCAAGACTGACGTAAACAAAGGTGCTCTTCCCGGATAGCACTTCCGGTTGTTCGACAATGCGCTTCAAGGTGAGAGCTGCCAAGAGAGGAATGGTGAACTCGGCAATCACCAAAATGCTTGCCACGGTGCGGAACTTGGAATACATCGGTATGTAATCAAGGAAGAAATTGGTGAAGCCCATGAAATTATGTCCCCATGACAAGAGCACGGAGAGAATGGTGGCGCAGAGCAAAGCCCACTTCATTGGTCCTTTCACCACGAACAAACCGAGGATGAAGAGGAAGAGCACAAAGGCACCTACATATACCGGTCCACTTGTTCCGGGCTGCGTTCCGAAGTATTGCGGCATGCCGTCATAAAGCTGTGGTATCATGGATTGCACTTCAGGGTTGGCTTTCTTCATGGCACTCTCGCTTTGGCTTAGCGGTATGCTGGCACCTCCTTTGGCGTTGGGAACAAGAAGAGTGAGGGTTTCGTCAATTCCATAGCTCCACTGTGTGATGTAGTCGCGCTCCAGTCCGGAATTGGTCTGATTGGCTTGGTTGGTCTTCACCAGTTCAGTCTTTCCGCGCATACTTTCTTTTTGATACTGCCATGTATGGTAGAGATTCGTGATGTTGATGGCAATGCCGATGCAAGCGGCTGCCGCCAATACACCCGAGGCTTTCAGGAAATGTGCCAATCGCTTCTCGCGGATGGCTTGCACAAGGTAAGCCCCCACCATGCAGAGAATGATGAAAAGGTAATAATAGGTCATCTGAACATGATTGGCTTTCACCTCGAAAGCTGTAAAGACGGCGGTTACGATGAACCCCGGAAGATATTTTCCCCGATAAGCCAACACCGGTCCGGCAATCATGGGAGGAAGATATGCCAACGCCATGACTTTCCAAAAGTGTCCGGCGGCGATGATAATGAGGAAATAAGAAGAGAAAGCCCAAATGATGCTGCCCAAAGCTGCCAGAGACTGCCTGAAGTCGAACGCTCTCAGCAGGATATAGAAGCCAAGCAGATAAGCAAAGAGAAACCAAACGTAGTCGGGAAGCCACAGATGGTAGGCGTTCATCACTTGAGCCAGACCGTTGGTGGAATTGTAAGAGGGAGAAATCTGATAGGTGGGCATGCCGCTAAACACGGCATTCGTCCAACGAGTGGTTTTTCCGGTTCGTTCGTTAAACTCCTTTTGTTCTTGCCCCAATCCCACGGCTGCTTCCGAGTCGTGCCGAAACAGTATCTTCCCCTGAGAAACGGGTACAAAAAAATAAGCAAACGAGATGGCGACGAAAAGCAAAACGACGATTGCGTCGGGCAGGCATTTCTTCAAAATGTTCATTGTTGGTTTTCTTTTATCTTGATTTGAATTTGGACGGATGGGATATTGAAAACCATCCCTTTCCGGTTAGTTGTTGCAAAGTTACAAAAAACTCCCAACTATACAACTTACTACCAAGTTTTTCGTACCTTTGCATCATGAAAATAGGAATAATAGTGGCAATGGACAAGGAGTTTGAACAGCTCAAGTCTATTCTCGACCATCCGAAAACGGAACGCCATCACTTCAAAGACTTCGTAACGGGAGAGGTGGGCGATAAGGAAATAATATTGCAAAAGTGCGGCATCGGCAAGGTAAACTCTGCCATCGGTGCCGTGGAGATGATAAATCGCTATCAGCCCAATCTCATTATATCCAGCGGTTGCGCAGGCGGTGCCGACACTTCGCTCAAGATGATGGACGTGGTGGTCGCCCGGGAATGCGTCTATCATGACGTGCACTGCGGAAGCAATGCAGAAAAAGGACAAATTATCGGTATGCCCACACGCTATAAAGCTCCGGATGAGCTTTTGGAGAAGGCTCTCTCGCTCAACAACGGCGATTCGGGCGAGATGCCGAAGGTAAGGGCGGGACTCACCGTAAGCGGTGATTACTTCGTGGACAACAAGGAGAAGATGCGCAGCATCTTAACAGATTTTCCCGAAGCACTGGCGGTGGACATGGAAAGCTGCTCCATCGCTCAAGTCTGCCATGTCTATCATACACCTTTCATCTCCTTCCGCGTTATCAGCGATGTGCCGTTGAACGACACCGATGCCAATATGTACTTCGACTTTTGGGCTCGCGTGGCAGAAGGCAGCTTCGAGGTAACAAAACATTTTCTGAATACTTTATAAAGATAAAAAACATGGATAAAATACCTTCGTTCACCATCGATCACACACGATTGCTTCGCGGTATATATGTCAGCCGTCAGGACAAAGTGGGTAATGAAACTCTTACAACGTTTGACATTCGAATGAAAGAACCCAACCGAGAACCAACCTTGCACATCGGCGCTTTGCATACCATAGAGCATCTGGCAGCCACCTATTTGCGAAACAATGAGGAATGGAAGAACAGGGTCGTGTATTGGGGACCCATGGGATGCCTTACGGGTAATTATCTAATTTTGCGAGGGGATTTGACTTCAGCCGACATTGTGGACTTGATGCGCAAGACTTTCCGCTTCGTTGCTGATTTCAAAGGAGAGATACCGGGTGCCGCTCCCAAGGATTGTGGAAACCATTTGTTGCACGACCTGCCCATGGCAAGGTGGGAAGCAAGCAAGTTTCTTTCGGAAATATTGGAGCATATCACAGATGCCAATCTCCATTACCCAAGCAACGAATGACAGAATATCTGCAACCACAGATAATATTTCAAAAAGGTGTGTCTGATTTATTATAATCAATCCTCACACACATTATAATTTGGAAATAATCCCTTTCTGCGTGTTGCGGATAAACTCCACAATGTTTTGCTTTTCGGGTGAGTCGGGTACTTGTTCTTCAACTTGGATGCAAGCATCGAACGTGGACGTTCTGCCATGGAATATCAGTCGGTAGGCATTCGCTATGTGCTTCTTGACTTTATCATCTATTCCCAGCACATCACAAACAACTGAATTTACTCCACCATAAGCAATGGGTGTTCCTCCCGCTATGATATAAGGCGGAATGTCGCGATTGAATGTTGTGCCGGCTTGTATCGTTGCTGCCACACCTACTCTGGTTTTTGACTTTTGAATCACACCGGAGGAAAAGATGACACGATCGGCAATCTCGCAATCGCCTGAGATTTTAGTTCCATAGCCAAGTATGCAGTTATCGCCAACCTTGGTATCATGACTGATGTGCGCCCCTTCCATGAGGAAGTTGTTCGACCCGATAATTGTTTTTCCTCCGACATGAGTAGCTCGATTGATGACCACATTTTCGCGAATGATGTTATTGTCGCCCATGATAAGTTCACTCCTCTCGCCCACGAAACTGAAATCCTGTGGTATCGCTCCTATTACCGAACATTGATGTATCTTGTTGCCATCTCCCATTCGCGTTCCTTGCAAAATGCTGACGAATGGAAAGATAATACAGTTGTCGCCTATGACGACGTCATCCTCGATATAGGAAAACGGATATATCTTACAGCCCTCTCCAATCTTTGCCGATGCAGAAACTTCGGCTCTCGGACTTATTTCACTGCCCATAATTAATGTGCCCCGACCTCTGATAAAAGAGATGCCCAACTTGCCGAACGGAGCTTTACGTTGGTAGTTCTTGAATGTTATTTCCCGTCTTACTTGCTCCCACCTCCCAATGCATAATAAAGATTTACGATTGCCTGAAGTTTGGCAAACTGATCTTGCACTTGAGATATTTCGGCATTGAGCAATCCTTGTTGTGCCGTAATTACTTCAAGGTAACTGCTGGAACTTTGTTTGTAGAGCATTTGTGTCTGCTCGACATTTTTCTTTAAGACTTCGACTTGCCGGGTGTGCATTTTGTTCTTCTCCTCCGAAGAATTATAGGCTACAAGTGCATTACTTACCTCTGCTCCTGCCTTCAGAATGCTGTTCTGCCAAATGTTGTAAGCGCGTTTGTATTGATCTTCCGCTACTCGCAGTCCGGCTTTTAGTTTTCCTTGCATGAAGATGGGCTGCGTCAATCCTGCCACAGCGTTCCATAAAAGTTTAGCCGGATTAACCAATCCGTTACCGTTGCTCCATCCACCTGTTCCGGTAATATTCAGCGAAGGATAAAACTTTCCACGTACAATTTGAATGTCATAGAAGCACTGTGCCAATGCCATTTCGTTCGCATGTACATCCGCACGATTGCTTAACATTTCCACTCCGACTCCACCTGAGAAGTTTAAGGGAAGACTTTGGTTCTCCAAAGTTCCGCGAGCAATACCGTGAACAGGCTCACCCATAAGCAAACTCAGTGAGTTTTCCACCTCGCGAACTTGTCGTTTAATGTCAGCGGCTTGCGCTTGAACACTATAATAAGCCGCCTCAGCACTTTGCACACTGGTGGATCGAGCCCGACCAAAGTTCATCTGCAGCTGCATCATGTCCCATGTGCTCTTAGTAAGTTCTGTCATATCATTCACGATTTCACCTTGTCTGTCAAGCATCAGCAATGTATAGTACAAGTTGGCGATGTTGCAGATTAGCCCGGTTTGAACAGCCACTTTATAGTCTTGCATCTGTATCATACGCATCTGCGTGGCTTTCTTTTCGTTTCGCAACTTCCCGAACAGATCCACATCCCAACTTGCTGCGATGGGCAAAACATATGCTTTGGTTGCTTCCGTGTGTGTCCCGAAATGCGTTATCGTTCCCTGAGGCGCAAACATCACAGAGGGCAAGAAAGCAAGTTTTGCCGCTTTCAACTGTTGCTCTGCAATATCGATGTTAAGCGCGGCATTCAGGAGATCCGGGTTGTTATTGAGTGCTTTTTCTATAATGTTTTGCAGATAAGAATCGGTAAACACGCTGCGCCACGGCAAGTTGCCAAAGTCGTTTGCGCCTTCAAGCACGGCATTGTCATTCACCGGATCGCGCACAATGCCATTGGTTTTCACCTCCGGTCGCTCGTAAGTACCGTACAGACTCTTACAGCCTGTCATGAACAGGACTGCAAGAGTGGCAATGATTATATTTATCTTTCTCATTTTCAATTATCTTTTGTTCACTAATCAGGATTGTTCCTGAGTGTATTTTCCTGAAGGTCCTTTAACATATTGTTGGAGTTCCCTCGCAACTTCGGGGTTTTCATCATCTTCAAATACCATCGGACGTGCTTTCTCCTGAATGTATTGGAACATGGTGAAGAGAGCGGGCACAACAAATATTTGGCAAAGTGTACCAATAAGCATACCTCCCACAGCGGCAGCACCTAATGTTTGATTACCATTTTTACCCACTCCGCCGGCAAACATTAATGGAAGCAATCCGATTACCATGGCAAGCGAAGTCATCAGAATAGGACGAAGACGAGCTCCCGCGCCTAAAATGGCTGCATACTTTATCGCCATACCCGTACGACGACGCTCCAAAGTAAATTCCACAATCAGAATCGCGTTCTTGGCAAGTAAGCCTATCAACATGATAAGCGAAATTTGCATATAGATATCGTTGTTATGTCCGAATAATTGCGTAAAGATAAATGCTCCGGCCAAACCAAATGGTATTGAGAGAATTACCGCCAGTGGCAATATGTAGCTTTCGTATTGAGCACTAAGGATCAAATAAACAAAGACCAAACACAATGAGAAGATGATTGCGGTGGAATTTGACGATTCTTGTTCAGAACGAGTCAGACCGGAGAATTCGTACCCATATCCCGATGGCAGTTTTTCAGTGGCAACCTCTTCCATAGCCTTAATAGCATCACCAGACGAATAGCCATCGGCTGTCATTGCATTCACGGTAATAGACGTAAAGAGGTTGAAGCGTGCGATGTTAGAAGGTCCGTAAACGCGACGAAGTGAGCAGAACTCACTTACCGGAGCCATACCACCCGGTGTGCGAACATATATGCTTTTCAGTCCGTTCTCATTGATACGGCTATCAACCGTTCCTTGAATCATTACCCGGAAGAGTTTTCCGTAGGCATTGAAGTTCGACGCATACATCCCCCCATAATAGCCTTGAAGCACTGAAAGGATGGCTGCGGGAGATGTTCCTGCCTGCTTTGCCTTGGCTACATCCACATTCACCATGTATTGTGGGTAATTTGGATTGTAAGAAGTCATTGCTGTGCTGATTTCAGGACGAGCATTTAATGCCTTCAAATAATCCTGTGTAATCTGGAAGAACTTGTTTAAGTCTCCACCTGTCTTATCCTGCATGGAGAATGTTACACCATTTGACACGGAGAAGCCCGGTACCATGGGTGGCGCAAAAGCAAGGATTTGCGCACCTTTGATACTTGCAGTCTGCTTATAAATCATCCCTAAAACCATCCTTGATGAAGTAGGATCGATGAAAAGTCCGGCAATTCCTGCACCATTGAATACTGATGAAATCCTGTCGAAGATTCCGTATTTTCTTTCCTCAAAAGGTTTTAGCTTGATGATGAATGTGGCTTGATTGGAGCCTTGACCGGCTATGAAGTTATAGCCCACCAGTTGCACTCGGGTTTCCACATAGGGGTTGCTGGCAAGCATTTTATCGATGCGGTCGGTTACTTCTTGTGTTTCACGTTGCGACAAGCCCGGATCCAATGAAACCGTAGCAAACAGTACGCCCACGTCTTCATCCGGCACCAGACCGGTTTTCGTACTACTCATCATCACCACAAGGATAACAGCACCCACGACAACGGATATTCCCGTGATGGCTCTGTGCCCGATTAGCCTTTCTACTCCTTTTTTATATTTGTTGTTTATCCTTTCAAACTGTGTGTTGAACGCTATGTGGAACTTATCAACCGTTGATAATTTCTTGTTCTTTTGAGTTTCTTCGTGGGGCTTCAAGAAGATGGCGCATAGCGCGGGCGACAGCGTTAATGCATTTATGGCGGAAATAATGATAGACACTGCCATGGTTACGCCAAACTCGCGATAAAAAGTACCGGAAGTTCCACTCATGAATGACACGGGAACGAACACCGCAGCCATTACCAACGTAATTGAAATAATGGCACCGGAAATCTCGTTCATCGCATCAATGGCGGCAGACACAGCATTCTTGTACCCTAAATCCAATTTTGCATGCACAGCTTCCACAACCACGATAGCATCATCGACCACTATGGCGATGGCCAGCAATAGTGCAGAAAGCGTTAAGAGGTTGATGGAGAAGCCGAACATCCAAAGGAAGAAGAACGAACCAATCAATGCCACCGGCACGGCTATCATTGGGATTAACGTGGAACGAAAATCCTGCAAGAACACATACACAACGAGGAACACCAATATGAAAGTGATTATCAGTGTAAAGATAACCTCTTCGATGGAAGCGAATAAGAATTCGGTTACATCTTGTTGAATAGTTATTTTCATTCCCGGTGGCATGCTTTTCTGCGTTTCAGCCAAAGCTGCCTTAACATCTTGCGCAATCTGGGTTGCATTTGAGCCTGCTGTCTGCTGAACCATACCCACGACACCCGGTTGGTTGTTGTTCTTCATCGCCACGGAATACTGCAATCCGCCCAATTCGATATCGGCAACATCTTTCAGGCAAAGCGTTTGTCCGTTTTGATTGCTGGATATGATGATATTCTCATATTCTTTTTCGGTTTTCAAGCGACCCTTATAGCGCATGATATATTCGTACTTCATGTCGCTCTGCTCACCAAACGCACCCGGAGCTGCCTCAATGTTCTGTTCTGCCAATGCGCCGGAGATATCGCTTGGTACCAATCCGTACTGTTTCATTTTATCTGGTTTCAGCCAGATGCGCATGGAATATTTTTTCATACCCGGTGTCTGAACATCGCCTACACCATTTATACGTTTCAAAAGCGGTACGATGTTGATGTCGTTATAGTTCGTTAGGAACTCGTCATCGTATCTTTCGTCGTCAGTGGTAACTGAATAGAGAATGACGTTTGAGGTCTGGCGCTTTGAAACCGTTACACCCACGCGCGTTACTTCCGCCGGCAGCAATGCCTGTGCTTGTGCCACGCGGTTTTGCACGTTCACCGATGCCATGTCCGGGTTGGAACCTTGTTTGAAATATACGGTGATTTGCGCCATACCGTTATTGGAAGCGGTAGATTGCATATAGGTCATGTTCTCCACACCATTGATGCTTTCTTCCAAAGGCGTGATGACCGAGTTCAATACCGTCTGCGCGTCCGCTCCCTGATAGGTGGTCCATACAGAGATGGTAGGTGGCGCAATGTCCGGATACTGCTCAATGGGAAGCGATATCAAGCCTATCAGTCCGAGAAGGACGAAAAAGGTAGATATCACGGTAGATAGAACCGGACGTTTTATAAACTTGGTAAATGTCATATTCTTTCCGTTTTTCTACTATTATTTATCATTATCTCCTTTCATGGCTTTCAGAAATCCACCGGCGGAACTTTGATTTTCACCGAGTTTCTCAGCTTTTTTCAACGCAGCCTCATACTGTGTGGGCGTAAGCGCTTTTATTTCAGCACCATCTTGCAATTTTGCCAATCCCTTCGATACGATTCTGTCGCCAATGCTTAATCCACTCGTTACGATGTAGGTCTTACCATCGTTTTGTGGATTAATTTTTATCTCAGAGTAATGAACCTTGTTGTTCTTGTCCACTTTATAAACGAATATCTTGTCTTGCACTTGCAGGGTGGCGTCCTGAGGAATGATAAGTGCCTTATTGTTATTCTTCGCGATAACTATCTGTCCACTGCCGCCACTCTTCAACAAATGTTCCGGATTGGCAAAGCGAGCGATGACGCTGATGGTGCCTGTGGCGGCATCGATTACGCCGCTGGTCTTTACTATTGTGCCCGAATGATTGTACATTGAGCCGTCGATCAGTTGTAAGCTGACGGTTGGGAAAGATTTAACAGCGTTGTTTATACCATTGTTGTTTCTGCTGAGTGCCAATATTTCCGATTCGGTCATTGAAAAGAATACTTCCATGGTGGAAATGTTGCTTACGGTGGTTACCGGCATGGGGGACGATGGGCTCACCAATGATCCCTCCTTATAAGGAAGACTGCCTACCAAACCACTCACCGGACTCTTTACATAACAATAGCTCAGGGTTTCTTTCGCGGTGGCAAGACCGGCCTCGGCTTGCTTCACACCGGCAACAGCCTGATTCACGGCGGCTTTGGCGGCGGCTACACCGCTACGTGCCTGATTTACTGCTGCTTGTGATGTAGCGTAAGTATTCTTCACGGTCTGAAGCTCATAATCGCCAATCACCTTGTTCTCATACAAGTTCTTGCTATTCATGTAGGTTAATTGAGCCGTAGCTGCCTGAGCAATAGCGGAATTAAGTGTTGCGTTCGCTTGCACAACTCTTGCTTTTGCTTGTCCCACACCGCTTTGGGCTGCAACGACCGCTGACTTGGCCTGACGCACCGCTGCCTGATAGTTCGCGTTATCCACAACGAAAAGAACTTGTCCTGCCCGAACAGCTTGTCCCTCATGTACATAAAGTTTGGTAATAAAGCCACTCACCTTCGGTCGTACTTCCACATCCTGAATACCTTTTATCGTTGCCGGATAGGTGGTCTTCATTTGCGCGTTCGAAGCACCTATTGTAATAACGGGGTACTCATTGCTGGTGGGCAGTTCATGCTTGCCACTACCTCCGCCACAACTTGTCAGCAATGCAACTGCAATTGCGGCAATGGGTAAAAACATTTTTCTTTTCATACCTTATATAATTGTTTTATTTTTCTGTTGTTTGAAATCTATTGTTTTTAGCATCACAAAACGATATCCATAGCTCACGCTTAAGGCTCGATTGAAAAACTCGAATACAGCATTAAGTTTTCGATATGCAAATGTACATATAATTTAAAGGAGTACCTTCAAACCGTTAGAATATTTAACAAAAATTACAACCAAATTAATAAAAGGCGGATTCCATAAGCAAGTGCAAAATTACACAATTCTTTGTTTAATCATATCTTTTGGCTTTTGAAATTATTACTGTCCGCTAAACATCCCACATTTTTTATGAATTAGGGCTGACACTTCTCACGAGGTATCAGCCCTTTTTGTTATCTTTGCTTTTGTTTCCAAACTCAGATAACATGGGCAAAAGTACACATTTCTTCGGACAGCCGGTATATGGTCAGCTGATAAAATCTCTCGACCATGATAAAATAGTTGAAAAATAAGCCGTCGGAACGGCGGTGAGCGGTATGTGAAGACCTTTGATGGCTTCACCCATCTTCTTACGATGCTGTATGCAGTCATCATGCGCTTCGACTCCCTGCGCGAGATAGAGGCGGCAATGACGGCTGAGGTGCGCAAGCTTCATCACATAGGCATTGACAGGGTTCCTAAGCGCAGTACCCTGTCAGACGCGAACGCCAGACGCTCGGAGAAATTCTTTGAGGACGTGTATCACGACCTTTACGAGTCCAATAAGGACAAACTTTCTTCGGACAGCCGACGCAATGGTACGGAGGAATGGATAAAACGTCTGAGAATCATCGATTCCACCACGATAACCCTGTTCTCTAACGTCATCTTCAAGGGTGTGGGACGGCATCCTAAGACGGGAAAGAAGAAGGGAGGCATAAAAGTGCATTCCGTCATTCATGCAAACGAAGGAGTTCACTGTGACGTGAAGTTCACTTCTGCTGCTACCAACGATTCCTTTATGCTCGCCCCCAGCCATTTCAAGCATGATGAAATCATTGCCCTGGATCGTGCATATATCAACTATGAAAAGTTTGAGGAACTGACCGAGAGGAACGT
>NZ_LR027820.1:75356-75830 GCF_900607215.1 Prevotella rectalis | reverse complement strand
GGAAAGATGCCAAAGTTGGTGTCCTTGCTTACCAACGACTTTGACATGTCCATGGAGACTATCGTAGCCATCTACCGCAGGAGGTGGCAGATAGAGTCTCTTTTCAAGCAGATAAAACAGAACTTCCCGCTTAGATACTTCTATGGGGAGAGTGTCAACGCCATCAAGATACAGATTTGGGTTACACTCATTGCCAATCTATTACTGTCACTGCTGCAAAGCTCATTGCAGAGGCGGTGGAGTTTTTCAGGGCTGGCTACTATGGTGCGCATTGTACTTATGGAATACCTCAACATGAATAATTTCTTCAACATGCCGGATGCCGACATGAAACTCATGCTTGAAGCAGCGGCTGAATCGCCACCCGAGGGAACAGAAAATGAATAAGGGGGCTTGTCACTAACATGCTGTCATCCGAACTATTGTGTCTCAATGAGTTGGAATGAGGATTTCTATGTTTTGCGGACAGTAATA
>NZ_LR027820.1:74779-75248 GCF_900607215.1 Prevotella rectalis | reverse complement strand
AGCGGCTGAATCGCCACCCGAGGTAACAGAAAATGAATAAGGGGGCTTGTCACTAACATGCTGTCATCCGAACTATTGTGTCTCAATGAGTTGGAATGAGGATTTCTATGTTTAGCGGACAGTAATATTTTGAAATTGATTCTTTTTTCTTGGTCTGTTGTTTAATTTCTCTATTATATGTTTTATCATTCCCTTGGATATACCTTTGAAATTGGTTTTCTTAGGTATATATTGCCTGATGAGTCCATTCATGTTTTCAATTGCCCCCTTTTCCCATGAGGAGTATGGATGCGCAAAATAAACAGTTGTACCCAGTTCCCTTGCTATAATATCATGCGCTGCAAACTCACTTCCGTTGTCCGTGGTAATAGTCCTGACTGGCAATTGGGACTCTCTAAGCAGCCGCACCACGGCATGCGCCAAAGGTACGGCCTGTTTTCCCGTTTCAAGTTTCTCCATGAGCATATAA
>NZ_LR027820.1:73878-74774 GCF_900607215.1 Prevotella rectalis | reverse complement strand
GCTGCAAACTCACTTCCGTTGTCCGTGGTAATAGTCCTGACTGGCAATTGGGACTCTCTAAGCAGCCGCACCACGGCATGCGCCAAAGGTACGGCCTGTTTTCCCGTTTCAAGTTTCTCCATGAGCATATAACAGCTCTTCCTGTCCACCAGCGTTACGATGGCACCTTTTCCATTCTTTCCCACGATGGTGTCCATTTCCCAATCGCCTATGGAACGACCGTCTGCCTCGACGGGTCGTTCGTCAATCGAAACTCTGTTAGATATCAGTGCGCTGCCCGACATATTAGATGTCCTGCCCTTGTGCCCGCCATGGCGAAGGTGTTTCCGGATATTATCCTTATGGTGCGGGGAACTGGCTGCTATCCAATTATAGATAGTAGACTTGGAGACCTTCATGCCTTCCTCTCTCCTAAGCCAGCCGGAAACTTCCTCGGGGGACCATTGCTCATGGCGGATAAGTTCAAACACACGGCTGCGGACATAAGGCTTGACAGAACGGTTGCCAGGGTTGTTCGACTTGCGACGGCGAGCTCTGAGTATTGCCAAATGACAGCTGTAGATACCCTTCTCATTTGAATTACGATTAATTTCGCGAGAGACGGTACTTACAGACACGCCAATTGTCTCGGCTATAAAACTAAGTGAGAATTTCTTTTGGAGTAACACACTTATTGTGTATCTTTGCTCCGAGGTTAATTGTTTATACATTGCAATACAAAATTAGTTAATCTCAGGGAGAGGGACGAAAGTCTTTCTCCTTTTTTTTTGTATTGCTTAAGTTATCCGTCAATGCTCTTTGGGGGCTTCGCGCCCCCAGCCGCAAGGCAAACCTCCGCGGTGTTTTTCATAGTTATTGCACCCACAGAGATTTTGCACTTCTATTTGGAATTAGCA
>NZ_LR027820.1:62230-73701 GCF_900607215.1 Prevotella rectalis | reverse complement strand
GTATTGCTTAAGTTATCCGTCAATGCTCTTTGGGGGCTTCGCGCCCCCAGCCGCAAGGCAAACCTCCGCGGTGTTTTTCATAGTTATTGCACCCACAGAGATTTTGCACTTCTATTTGGAATTAGCAAAAAGTCTTGATTTACTTCAGTCCCATTTCTTGCGCTTTTTCTTTCAGTAGAGCCATCAAGGGTTCTCGTTCGTTGGGAACTCGATTGTCCAAAACAGCCTCTTTCAAGGTTCGTTTCAACAAGCCCACCTCCCTGCATGGGCGTAGTCCGAACAGTTGCATAATTTCATCGCCGTTGATGCATGGTTGCAACAACCGCTTATAATCTTTTTCCTTCAAGTCTTCTATCTTTTGGCGGACAATCCGGAAATTATCAAGAAATCTCTGCTTGCGGGCTGCATTCTTGCTTGTGATGTCTGCCTCGCATAGGGTCATGAGGTCGTCGATATCATCGCCGGCATCGTTGAGCAAACGACGAACGGCAGAGTCGGTTACCTCATCATCGGCAATGGCGATGGGACGCATATGCAAATCAACCATTTTCCTGACATATTTCATTTTCCCATCCAAGGGAAGTTTTAATCTTTTGAAGATGGAAGGTATCATCTTCGCCCCGATGATGTTGTGATTGTGGAAAGTCCATCCGGCAGACACGTCCCATCGCTTGCTTTTTGGTTTCCCTATGTCATGAAACAGAGCCGACCAGCGCAGCCACAAGTTGTCGGTTTGTTTCGCGGTGTTGTCCAACACCTCAAGGGTGTGATAGAAATTGTTTTTATGAGCCCTTCCATTGCGAGTTTCCACAATGTCAAGAGCGGTCAGTTCCGGCAAAATCAGTTCGAGAAGCCCACAACGATACAAATCAACAAATCCTTTGCTTGGGGTGCGAGTAGCCATGATTTTGTTTAGTTCGTCTATTATTCGCTCAGCACTGATAATCTTTATTCTGTCCGCATTACGCTCCAATGCGCAGAAAGTGTCGTCATCGATAAAAAAGTTCAACTGCGTGGCAAACCTGACGCATCGCATCATGCGCAAGGGATCATCAGAAAAGGTAACATCGGGGTCTAATGGGGTGCGGATAATGCCATCCCACAAGTCATCGATTCCACCAAAGGGATCGATTAATTCTCCAAATCGCTCAGCGTTCAAGCAGATCGCCATTGCGTTGATAGTGAAGTCCCTGCGATTTTGATCGTCCTCAAGGGTTCCATTTTCCACTACCGGCTTACGGCTATTGTGGCTATAGCTCTCTTTTCGTGCCCCCACAAATTCTATTTCAAGTCCACGATATTTAACCTGCGCGGTTCCGAAGTTATGGAAAACGGAGATATGGGCTTTAGGTCCCAAGTTTTTTTTCAGTTCCGATGCCACGCTTATCCCACTCCCCACCACAACAACATCAATGTCGTTGGACGAGCGTTCAAGGAACAAGTCGCGAACATAACCTCCGACAACATAACAATCAAGGCTTAAATTGTCGGCGGCTTCGGAAATTTTATGAAAAATATCCTTATCAAGGAGTTTTGCCAACTCTTTGTCTGAGAGGTCTCGCATATTTTTTATATTTAAGGTGCAAAGTTAATCAATTTCACTTATATATAGAAATCCAAGGCGGTTTTAGTTTTTCCATGCTTTTATTTTCGTGGTTTCCGAACAGACATAAGAGAACTGTTAAATATATGAATAATATTTACAAATGAAGTTCTGTCTCTCGACTATTTGCAAGCAAATAAAAACCACCGGGGAAATACGGAAATCACAGCCTTTTATGTAAAACGTTGATTATGTGAGCCTTATGTTTTATTCCTGAAAACATGAAGAATTTTTTGCTAATTGACCGGTAAATATTTCTGCAATCGCTTAGCTTTTACATTTCAAAAGCTCCTTAAACACGATGCGAAAGATATGCAAATGCATTGTAAAAGCTCACCTTTCGCAAACATTTCCACCAATTTTGATGATTTTTCCCTTGATTTCTCGTTTTTTTATTTATTTTTTTTTCGTGTGTGTTTCCAAAACCATCATTTCCGAAGTGTTAAAAAACGGTTATAAAATTTTACAATAACGTTCTTTATTCCGCTCCCAATTATTTTGCAACAAAAGTTCCACTCTTGCCGATTTCACAAGGATGAGCAAACGACATTATAGTTAGACCATTTCTACGCATTTTCAAAACCGAGAATCTCCATAGAGGTGTCGCAGCTCGGCAATCGCTGTTGAGACCGGTTGAAATCATCCCTGTTTAAATATATTAATAGCAATGATTTTGTCAGTTCGTAGTTTTTCCGTATTTTTGCATTCTAAACAAACTACATAATGTCAGCATCCTCCTCGCAAACAGCTCAAGAATTTAAGGACGCCCTTAGTGAGTGCAGAACACTCTTTGCCAACAAGCTTCACGACTATGGAGCATCTTGGCGCATTTTGCGTCCTTCCTCGCTTACCGATCAGCTATTTATCAAGGCTAAACGCATCCGCTCGATTGAAACGACCGGAGAGAATAAAGTCGGCGACAGCATCCGTTCAGAGTTCATAGCATTGATTAATTACGGAATTGTAGGCTTGATTCAGTTGGATTATCCATTTGTGGATAGCGTAGATTTAACGCCGGATGAGGCTTTGACCTTGTATGATAAATATGCGGAAAGTTCTTACGAACTGATGCTGAAAAAAAACCATGACTATGGTGAGGCGTGGCGCGATATGCGTGTGAGCAGTTATACGGATTTCATTCTTACAAAGATAGAAAGAATAAAGGAAATAGAAAATTTACATGGACAAACTCTCGTTAGCGAGGGGATTGGTGCCAATTACATGGACATCATCAATTACGCTGTTTTTGGGGTTATAAAATTAAATGAACAGGCTTAAGATATTTTTTGTTAATCTTTGTCGTGCGTTGCTCGCCATTACGTTCGTGTTTTCCGGATTTGTCAAAGCCATTGACCCACTGGGAACACAATACAAGATAGGCGACTACCTCGAAGCATTGGGCTTGGCGGGGCAAGTTCCCGAATGGATACAACTGATGACATCCGTGGTGTTATCGGCTGTGGAATTTTTGCTGGGCATGCTCATTCTTCTTGCCATTCAGCGCAGATTGGTTAGCAAACTGACTACCCTCTTCATGATTTTCATGACCGGGATAACACTCTGGCTGACCATTGGTAATCCCATTCAGGATTGTGGCTGCTTCGGCGACGCACTCCGCCTGACAAATGCCCAGACTTTCGGAAAAAACGTCGTTTTGCTCTTTGCCGCACTGGTTTTGATGCGTTTCCCACTGTATCAGGTGCGGTTTATCTCAAAGACAAATCAATGGATAGCATCCTATTTTACGTTGATTTTCATATTGGTAGCCTCTTTGCTGAGTCTTTACCACTTGCCCATTTTCGACTTCCGACCCTATTACATCGGGCAGAACATACGAAAAGGAATGGAGATGCCACCCGGTGCGCAGCAAACAGTCTATAAGACTACATTCATCTGTACAAAAGATGGAGTGCAAAAGGAATTTGATGAAAACAATTACCCTTACGATGATTCCACATGGGTATTCGTTGATACAAAGCAAGAAATACTGAAACAAGGCTATGAGCCTCCCATTCACGATTTTTCCATTACCAATGAGAAGACCGGAGAAGACCTCACTCAAGCAATCCTGAACAAGAAGGGATATACTTTTCTGCTTGTCTCGCCTCATTTAGAAATGGCAGATGATGGAAACTTTGGTAACATAGAGCGGATTTACGAATACGCTCGTGAGAATGGTTATGACTTCTATGGACTTACGGCCAGCACCGAGATGGGCATACGTCAATGGAGAGAGCTAACCGGGGCAAGATACCCATTCTACACCACGGATGGAACAACTCTGAAAACCATGATAAGAAGTAATCCCGGACTTCTGTTGCTGTATCAGGGAACCATCATCAACAAATGGAGTAGGAACGATTTGCCAACGGCAGAACAGTTGTCGGCGCCTCTGCCGTTGCTCGCCATAGGGCATGAGCCGGAAAACAACACGTGGACAAAGATAGTACTCATCATTCTTTGCTACATCTTGCCATTGATTTTCCTCATCGTGGCAGACCGGTTATGGGCATGGACAAAGTGGGTGAAGAAGAAAGAAGAATGGGTGAAGACCAAAGAGCAATGGATCATGGGAAAAGAACAATCGAATAAATTATATCAACTCTTAAAACATAAAAGACAAATGAGAAAGAAAATTGTAGCAGGCAACTGGAAAATGAATGAGACCCTGCAAGAAGGCATTGCCTTGGCAAAGGAAATCAATAGTGCCTTGATGGCTGACAAACCCAATTGTGATGTGATAATTTGCACACCGTTCATCCATTTGGCAAGTGTGGCTCAGGTGTTGGATAAAGAATTGGTAGGATTGGGAGCGGAAAACTGTGCCGATAAAGAGAAAGGTGCATACACCGGAGAAGTTTCTGCAGCCATGGTAAAGAGCACGGGCGCACAATACGTTATTCTCGGTCATTCGGAACGCCGCCAATATTATGGCGAAACTGCCGAAATCTTGAAAGATAAGGTACAGTTGGCACTTGCCAATGATTTGAAAGTTATTTTCTGCTGTGGAGAGACACTTGAAGAACGAGAAGCCAACAAACAGAACGAAGTGGTAAAAGCCGAACTTGAAGGTTCTGTCTTCCATCTCAATGCTGAAGATTGGAAGAATATTATTATCGCTTACGAACCCATTTGGGCAATAGGAACCGGCAAAACGGCAACTGCTGACCAAGCCGAGGAAATGCTTGCCTACATTCGCTCTGTCGTTGCAGAAAAATATGGTAAGGAAGCTGCTGAAGACACAAGCATCCTTTACGGCGGAAGCTGCAAACCAAGCAATGCGAAGGAACTTTTCTCAAAACCAAACATTGACGGTGGATTGATAGGTGGAGCGTCGCTGAAAGCAGCTGACTTCAAAGGCATCATAGACGCTTGGAAAAAATAAACTCTTTTCCCACAAAACAAATCCGGCAGCTGCCCGGCGGGCAGCACCGGGTTTCTTAAAACAAATAGATAGATGAAGAAATCTCTAATCGCATTAAGCTTTTTGTTCCTTTGCACACTTACCATTTGTGCACAAGGTACGGTAACCGTAACTCAAAGTGCGGATATAGATGCGTTAGTGAGTGGGAAAAAGAAAGCAAAACCTGACCCAAAATCAGTGAAGGGACAGGGCAAGAAACGAAATGGCAACCAATCACAGGTAATTCCCTCTGCTCCTCGTCCAAAAGCGAGTCCAATTCCAGTCCCGAAATCTATAGATCCCAAAGTGGCTGCACCATCGCAGAGTTCCGAAAACTCTTCATATTCAAGTGTTCAGCGCACTAAACTTGTAAGAAGAAAGGTGAGAAAGAGTCCTGAAGAGATAATGGATGAATCCGGAGAGACACGAAAAGTAACAAAACGTGTGGAACGGGGAGCAAAGAAGATGAGAGGCTTCAGGGTTTTAGCTTACTCCGGAGGCAACACCCGAAAAGCACGTCAAGAGGCAGAAAGGCTGGGACAGAAAGCAAAAACCATCTTCCCCGACCAACCCATCTATGTGCATTTCTATTCTCCGAGATGGATGTGCCAGATAGGTAACTTCATCAAGTATGAACAGGCACGCAAGGTAATGCGCAAATTGCGCCGAGAAGGGTTCTCACAAGCGAACGTAATACGCACAATGATAACAGTGGAGACAAGTCGTTTCGTGGACGAGAGCCTACCGGACATTTACGAATAGACAGAATAAATTATATAAGAAAAAAAATAGCATACATCTAAAAATGAATCCAGAAACAGCTTTCCGCGAAGGTCTTGACGACTTAGCGGCTCATTACAAGGAAGTGCTGACACTGTTGGGTGAAGATCCAAACAGAGAAGGTTTGGAAAAAACACCTTTGCGAGTGGCAAAGGCAATGCAAATCCTTACACGCGGTTATACACAAGATCCTCACAAAGTGCTGACTGATGCTCTCTTTGAAGAGAAGTACAATCAGATGGTGATAGTAAAGGACATTGATTTCTTCTCCATGTGTGAACACCATATGCTTCCTTTCTATGGGAAGGTTCATGTGGGATATATCCCAAATGGACACATCACAGGGCTTAGCAAAGTGGCACGCGTCATCGACATCTTCAGCCATAGACTCCAAGTGCAGGAAAGGCTAACGGAGCAGATAAAAGATTGTATCCAAGATACTTTACATCCTTTGGGTACGATGGTGATTATTGAGGCAAAGCATATGTGTATGCAGATGCGTGGAGTGGAAAAGCAAAACTCCATAACGACAACAAGTGCGTTTAGCGGAGCTTTCAATCAGGCGAAGACGCGCGAAGAGTTCATGAAGCTTCTTCGAAGCGAATCTCAAAGAATTTAATGCGTTTAATGCTATTTTTCAATATCTCATTTTTTTAGAAACATGAAGTTTATTTCTTGGAACGTCAACGGATTGAGAGCTTGTGTCGGAAAAGGTTTTAAAGACATTTTCAATAGTTTAGATGCCGACTTTTTCTGTTTGCAGGAGACAAAAATGCAAGAAGGGCAGCTTGATTTGAGTTTTCCTAATTATCGCTCTTACTGGAATTATGCCGAAAAGAAAGGCTATTCAGGTACGGCAATCTTTACCAAGCACGAGCCTTTGAACGTTGCTTATGGTTTGGGCGTTGACGAACATGATCATGAAGGAAGGGTAATTACGCTTGAAATGCAAGATTTTTACCTCGTAACGGTCTATACCCCCAATTCACAAGACGAACTACGCCGATTGGAATATAGAATGCGTTGGGAAGAAGCTTTCCAATCTTATCTCCACACATTAGATAAGAAGAAGCCCGTGATAGTTTGCGGAGACATGAATGTGGCTCATCAGGAAATTGATTTGAAGAACCCTAAAACCAATCGTAAGAACGCCGGCTTCACCGATGAAGAGAGAAGCAAGATGACCCAATTGCTTAACAATGGCTTTTTGGACAGTTTTCGCACGCTTTATCCCGAACAAATCACCTACTCGTGGTGGTCATACAGGTTTAGGGCGCGAGAAAAGAACGCCGGTTGGCGCATTGATTACTTCCTACTTTCCGACAGGTTGCGCGACCAACTTGCTGATGCCAAGATCCATACTGAAATTTATGGAAGCGACCACTGTCCCGTGGAGGTTGAAATGAAATTCTAAACACGATGTGGGAGCAAGTGAAGATATTGCTTCTAATGACTGTCGCGTTGGCAGTCATTGTGCTTTACGCCTTTCTCCCACAAAAAATTTTCTTGGGTGGTGTATCATTAAAAAAAATAAACCTTTCGGAAATAAAGAAAGCCGAGACTGCCGGTCCAAAGATAGAAAAGAGAAAAGCGAAGAAGAGGAAACATCACAAGATACTCTTTATCGGCGATTCCATGGTTGAAGGTCTCTCTCGGAGAATCGGAGACTACGCGAAAGAAAACGGACACACGGTTTATACCGTTATATGGTACAGCTCCACTACTGAGAAATGGGCGAATACGAAAACGTTAGAGCATTTTTTACAGAAATATCAACCCACATACATCCTTTTATGTCTCGGAAGCAACGAACTGTTTGTTAAGGATTTGGAGGAAAGAAAGGAATATATACACACGATACTCAAGAAAATGGGCAATCGCCCCTATCTTTGGATTGGACCCGCGGATTGGAATGGGGATACAGGTATCGTTAATCTTATTGCTTCGCAAACCGGAAAGGGACGTTTCTTTGACAGCCGACATCTTGAACTTCGGAGAGGTGCCGACCATTATCATCCCACATGGGACGCCGCTGCAGATTGGATGGATCACGTTGCGGTCTATTTAGGCACCAACGCCACGGATATCATAAACATGAAACTCCCCAAACAGCACCATAAAGTAGAACGAACAGAGCTGTTGGCTCCTACTTTTGAGGGGTATTAGAAATATGGTTGGTACACAAGACTTTTTCATTTCGCTAACATCTTTCCTGACAACAGCCGACAAAGATTGGTCGATGTATTCTCTTCCTTTCATGGTTGCGTTCCTGTTGTTTTTTACCATTTATGTGGGGATGAGCAAATTACATCAGAAATGGAAAACAATCTATATACTTCTTTTCAGTCTTTTCTTCGCATACAAGGCAAATGGCATATTGATGCTTTTGCTACTTGCTGTTACATTGGGCTCTTGGTATCTTACGAGGCTAATGATGAAACTGCATTGTGGCAGACCTCGCAGACTGGGACTCGCCTTTCTTATCCTGCTTGAGCTTTCCCCACTTTTCTATTACAAATACACCAACTTCGCCTCTGACATTCTCAATGCGCTGCTACAAACCAACTTCGCAGCCATTGAAATGATTTTACCGGTTGGAATTTCTTTTTATACCTTTCAGTCGATAAGTTACACCGTGGATGTATATAAGTTAAAATTTCCGGCCAACACTAACTTCACGGATTACTGTTTCTTTCTTACATTCTTTCCCCTACTCATGGCAGGTCCCATAACGCGGGCAGGGGTACTCATCCCACAAGTGCAAGAAGCACATAAGAGCACCCATAAACTCCTCCTTAATAAAGGACTTTGGCTAATCATCTGCGGACTGCTGAAGAAAGGCGTAGTTGCCGATTATCTGGCACAATATAACAATTGGATTTTTGCCGACCCGATGGCATATTCCGGTTTAGAGAATTTAATGGGAGCTTTGGGATTCTCACTGCAAATCTATTGCGATTTTTCCGGATACAGCGATATGGCTATCGGCATAGCGGCCTTGATGGGCTTTCACATTCCCAACAACTTCCGCTTTCCTTATCAAAGTTTAAATCTCACAGAATTTTGGCATAGATGGCATATTGCCTTGTCCACGTGGTTTCGCGACTATATATACATTCCGTTGGGCGGAAACCGAAAAGGAGAGTTACGAACATACGCCAACAGTTTCATAACAATGGTTCTCGCAGGTCTATGGCATGGAGCATCTGTCATGTTCGTTATTTGGGGCATGCTTCATGGCATCGGACTGATTATTCATAAGTTCTTTCACAAACATGGGCTGGAAAAGCTACCTAACGTCTTACCGGTACGTGTCTGTTGTTGGGCACTCACGTTCCTCTATGTAACGTTCGCATGGATTTTCTTCCGGGCTTCGAGCCTTGATGTTGCCTTTAATCTTATCAATAATATATATAACAATTTCAATCCGGCAGATTTATATCCTTTCCTAATGGCACGTCCCGTGTGGTTATTGCTTCTGGTAGTCGGATTGGAGCTTCATTCCATACGTGAGAACGACTACCATTGGATAGAGAAAAGATTTATTCAATCTCCATGGCTTTTCAAACTTCTGATTTTTATATTTGTCCTCCAATTGGTCATCAACTTTGGGCAAGACAGCATACAACCATTTATCTATTTCCAATTCTGATATCTTTCAACTCTCTCATTTCATTTCCGTAAGCATATCCCATGAATCAAGAAAACCAATAAGCAATTTCATGAACGAACAAGCTCTTAGCTTTCGGTCTCCAAAAGCTTAGCTTTTAAAACACAAAAGCAAAGACACAAAAGAGAAAAAGTTAAACCACTTATTTTCCGCACTTTACAGACACAACAAAAAAGTGTAAAGAAATGATTGCACAGCAGTGTGAATTCACTTATCAACCACAAGGACAAATCATGTGTTTGCCCGCACGCCAAAGAAACAAGAAATGGCTTCTTGCCAACACATGGGAAGTTTCATCGGACAAGAAATCCCATTTTATCCAATAGTGTCCTAAATATTTTTTCAAAAACTCACGAAACATCGCATAAATCATAAGACTTGACGTGTTTTCTCTCTCATCATATATGGCGTATGTCTCCAATTCGTATTCAGGTGGTGTATGGCAGACGCTTGATAGCGAACATTCGACCTGCCCGGAACCATGAAATTATATTACAAAAACCATATTGAGGACATACTTTGTAATCTACTGATAATCAGGATGATATTAATTGTGAATTAAAAGCTTAGCTTTTGCATTCCAATTCATGACCTTTTGCACTGCAAAAGGTAAGCTTTTGGAAAGTGAAAGCTAAGCTTTGGGTGGATGAATGAAGAATTTTGTCTTTTCCTGAATTCACTTGTCAGATCTGACGATGTTTTTCTGTTTTACTTGTCAAATATTTTCTTATTTACTGAATGACTTGACATTAACATTATATAGTTTAAATTTGAAGTCAGTGCACTTGCATAAAAGAAGATGGACAACACCTAAGTTCCGTCATATTTTCGGCAAGGTCTTAGGGGGCTCGATGCCCCCTGGGACCTTTGGTGAAGATGGCATAAGACCGTCGTTCGCCATATTTTCGGCGTTCCAAAGATACGTTATATTTTTCTTTTTTGCAAGCATTTATCTCTTTTTCCAAAGATTTCTCCCGGGCTGTTCGCCTCTATAGACATCCATCGGACATTTCATTCCTATGCTCATATGCGGTCGTCTGTAGTTGTAGAAGGCTATTGCCTTGGAGATTTCCATATTGGCCTGGTCATAATCTCGGTACATCTCCTGCTGGTAAATCCACTCAACCTTAAAGGTTCCATTCGTCCTTTCCGCCACGGGATTGTCCGTAGGATTGTACCGTTCTGTCATACTAACCCTGATATGGTGGCACATAAGAGTTTCAACATATAGGTGGCAGGCATATTGCGAACCTCTGTCAGAGTGGTGTATCGTTCCGCAGAGGTTGCCTCCTCCGGCTGCCTTAACTGCCATTAGCAATGCCTCCTTCGTATTTATAGCCTCCATGGTTTCGGATAAGCACCAGCCTATGACAGCATGTGAGTAAACATCTGTAATGAGATGGAGGTACAGGACGTTGCCGTAAATCCAAACGTAGGTTATGTCGGCTGCCCAAATGTGGTTAGCATACATTGCCGTAACACCTTGTACAAGATTAGGATACTTCCTATAAGGATGATTGGAGTCCGTTGTACGTCTTCGCTTGTTCTTGGGAAGCATAAGTCCTTCTGAAGCAAGTAGTTTTAAGAAGGAGTCGCGACCATGAGTAACATCTTCACCTAGCTCCGACTTGAGGAGGACGTGCAGTTTCACACCGCCTATCCCGGGACAGCAGGCACGATAGTAGAGCACATTGTCAACCACCAGCTTACGCCTTTGCCGCTCAGACATCACAAGCTTGCTGCTTGCGTAATACCACTGGCGTTTCTTGCCAAACAGCCCACAGAGGAATTCCACGGATACACCGGGAAACTCCTCACGCAGCGCCGTTACTGTTTGGCACCATCTTTTTTTAAGATGCTGATACCCTCCTCGGATTCGGCTATCTCTATGAGTTTCTCATAGGCACGGCTGCGCATCTTCTCCAAAGACAATGCGTGTTGGAGGTTCACTATCTTCTGGCGCAATATCTCATTGTCTGTCAAATTCGTTTCTTTATGAGCCATACGATACCTCT
>NZ_LR027820.1:51249-62129 GCF_900607215.1 Prevotella rectalis | reverse complement strand
CTTCCGAGGGCAAAGATAACGATTTTGAATCAACGGGCCAACGTTTCAGCCATTGGAACATCGAACCACTAGACACATTCCACTTACGCAATATGGACGCTTGAGAAGAACCGCTAGAATAATAATCAATTAACACTTGCAGCTTGAACGAATACGAAAATTCGCGCGGGGTTTTACGTTTTGTCATAATTTCTTACTTTTTTTTATAGTCAGAATTGTGACAAGCTAAATCCGTATAAGACATTTTTAGGGCATTATTGCATTCCATCAGGGTTTAACCTGCACCATACTCCCCCTATTCAATTCCTCTTTCGGTCAATGCTTTCGCATATTTCCGCGCATTATCGAGATGCTCTTGATAAGTTTTCGCGAAGTTATGCGTACCACTGAAATCTTCTTTTGCACACATGTAAAGATAGTCGTGATGCACAAAGTTCAATACGGCATCAATGGCAGCCACGGATGGAATGCGAATAGGACCTGGAGGAAGTCCGTGATATTTATAGGTATTGTACGGACTGTCATAGCTCAACCATTTATGATAGATGCGATGGGCTTCAAATTTTTGAAGCGCGAACTTTACAGTCGGGTCAGCTTGCAACGGCATATCTGCTCGCAGACGGTTGATATACATTCCGGCTATCTTCGGCATTTCCCCTTCATTGTCCGTTTCTTCGTCAACAATGCTGGCAAGTGTCATTACCTCCTCTTTGCTGAAACCGATGACGTTGGCTTTCTGTGTTCGTTCAAACGACCAAAACTTCTTGTTCTCCTCCTGCATCTTCTCAAGAAACATTCCCACCGTTGTGTTCCAATAGAGTTCGTAGGTATTCGGAATGAACATGGCTACAACAGTATTCGGCGTATAACCATATTTCTTGCAAAAGTCGGATGAGTTTAGACTGTCAAGGAATTCACCTTTCGTAAACATGAGCTTCGCGCATACGTTCTTCGCCAAATCCTCCTTGGTTCTTACCGATTGTAAAGTCAGAGAAACAGGTGCCTGACTTCCATTCCTGAGATGCCGGAAGGTTTGCAATGCTCCGGAGGAACCGATGAGATAGCGTCCGGTACGCACATGATCACCATAGGATGTGAACTTTGCCAACTGCTTAAAAGTCCACAAACCATGTCGGGTGGAGAGTGGTTCAAGCTTTTTATAGACGGAGTCGATGTTGTCGTTTTCGTCAATGAGCAAATATTGCTTATCTCCCGTCTTCGACATAGAGGAGAAAAACAAGAAGTAGATAACCAATAAAAGAACGAATGTAACGCCACTCACAATCTTGAGCAACTTGCGATTTTTGGTTTTGCGTTTCGACTTTGCCATGTTGATAGATTTAATGAGTGCAAAGGTACGCAATTTGTATCGAACGCCTTTAGAACATTAACGAAAAAGATTTGCGTTTTTTGATTTTTAATATTGAGGGTGGCATTATTTATCATATACTTTGTAAATTTGCACTCGTAAGAAATGACAGTCTGCCTGCATTACAAGTAATATGCCGGCTTAACGATGATAAAAATACAATTAGAATGAGAGATTTTGAAACCTATGTTTTTGATTTGGACGGAACTTTGCTGGAAACTCTTAACGACTTGGCAGCAAGTACAAATTACGCATTAAGGACCTGTCAGATGCCGGAACATTCGGTAGAAGAGGTTAGAATGTTTGTGGGCAACGGTGTGAAAAAGCTCATGGAGAGAGCCGTTCCCGATGGAAAGGAGAACCCGATGTTTGAGAAAGTGCTCAGCTTGTTTCGAAGTCATTATCTTGAACATAATTTGGACACAACTCAACCTTACAACGGCATACCGGAACTGCTAAGCGAACTGAATAAAAGAGGAAAGAAACTTGCCATAGTCAGCAATAAGTTTGATGCCGCCACAAAAGATCTCGCGAAGCATTTCTTTGCAGACACAATAGAAGTGGCAATAGGCGAACGAGAAAACATAAGAAAGAAACCGGCTCCAGACACGGTACTTGAAGCATTGCGACAACTTGGCGCATCGAAATCCGGTGCTGTATATATAGGGGATAGTGATGTTGATATTATGACTGCCAAGAATAGTGGATTACCCTGTGCCAGTGTGCTTTGGGGGTTTCGTGATAAAGACTTCCTTATACGCCATGGGGCAACATTTTTCGCAGAGAAGCCTGAAGATTTACTGCCCGATTGACCATAAGAAAACGAGTTGTCAGGGAATTATTCCCAACAACTCGTTTTCAATTGTTTGTTTTATGTTACTTCGCAAGACTGTTGAGCCGTGCTATGTATTTCCCGAGAATATCAAATTCGATATTAACCATCGTT
The DNA here is from genome assembly GCF_900607215.1 of Prevotella rectalis. Classification (NCBI taxonomy): domain Bacteria; kingdom Pseudomonadati; phylum Bacteroidota; class Bacteroidia; order Bacteroidales; family Prevotellaceae; genus Prevotella; species Prevotella rectalis. The sequence goes on along the minus strand of NZ_LR027820.1, from coordinate 59,814 downwards.
CCCAACTCAATATCCGCGAAATTGGTGTTTTCCAATGTATAAGGAATGATTGCTACTTTGAAGGTGTTCGCAGTAGGTTCACAAACCGTCAGCGAGACTCCGTTCACCGTAACCGACCCTTTATCAACCGTAAAATAGCCACGCCGCGCCATTTGCTTGTCAGCCTTGTATTCAAACGTGAAATAAGTACTGCCGTCAGCATTTTGCTTGTCGATACATTTTGCGGTTTCATCCACATGTCCTTGCACAATGTGTCCGTCGAGTCGCCCATTCATCAGCATCGACCGCTCCACATTAACCCTGTCACCTACTTTCAGAAGTCCGAGATTCGACCTCTCGAGTGTTTCTTTCATCGCGGTAACGGTGTAAGTATCATCCTTTAGCCGCACAACTGTAAGGCAAACGCCGTTGTGCGCGATGCTTTGATCGATTTTCAACTCATTTGTAAACGAGCACTTAAGGGTAAAATCAATATTTTCCTGATAACGGTCAATGGCAACTACCTGTGCCATTTCTTCCACAATACCTGAGAACATAATTAAAAATTATTTGTTTCGAGTCATAAAAGACCCATTCCTATTCAATAATGAAGGGTGGGGTTCGTTTTATGCCCCACCCTTTTGCCTCTCGAAAGAGAGAAGTTTGAAAAGTCGTATCGATGATGTGATGAAAAGTCCGAGTATCTATGATAAGAGAGTTCTCTGTCTTTGTAATCCACCGACCTTGCGGTTTAGCCGTAGAAATACGATTAATGTGGCCCGCCATCAACAAGAGAAGTCATCTCGGTTTTCTGATTTATTTGATGACTATCCCGATCAAATCGATACGACTCATACGTTGTCCTTTCAAATGCAAAGATAACACATTTTTTTTATGTGCCAAATTTTTCACTTAATTTATCGCATCTAAAAGTATCTCTCCAAGAGTTGGATGGATATGAATGATGTCGCGAAGATCATTCAGAGTGGCATCGTGATTCATCAACACTGCCACCTCTTGCGTCATGTCAGCAGAATGTGCACCAAAAACATGGCAACCGATAATCTTTCCATTCTCATCCGCGATAACTTTCAGCAGACCTTCCGTCTCTTCCATTGCCAACGCCTTTCCATTGGAGCGATAGAATCCTTTCTTTACGGTACACTTCATACCGGCTTTCTTGCAAGCATCTTCCGACATTCCCACCGATCCGGCTTCCGGATAGGTGAATACGGCTGCCGGCATGATGTCGAAACGGATTTTGTCGGTCTTGTTCAATATCTTATTGATGACACGCATACCTTGGAAACTTGCCGCATGAGCCAACATCTGCTTTCCATTTACATCACCGATGGCATAAACTCCGGGAACATTCGTCTCGTAGTTCTCATTGGTTTCGATACCTTGCTTGATGCAGTTGATGCCCGCAGTTTCCAATCCCAATCCTTCAACGTTGGCAGCTCGCCCGGTAGCGATGAGCACAACATCTGCAGTTACCTGCTTATCCTGACCTTTCTGATTGAAACTGATGACAACCTGTTTCTGATCGGCTGTAGGCTCAATGGCTGTTACACCGCTCTGAAGATTGAAAGAGATGCCTCTTTTCTCCATGTTTTTGCGAAGTCGTTTCGCGATGTCTGAGTCCATAGTTGGCAGACACTCTTTCAGGAATTCGATAACGGTAACAGAACTACCGAAAGTCTCAAACGCTGAAGCAAGTTCCAACCCGATAACGCCTGCCCCGATAATAGCCATCGAATTCGGAACATGACTTATGTCTAACAACTCGGTGGAAGTCATAATCTTGTCTTTCAGTGTGGCTCCTTCCGGAGAGTCGAGATTGGGAATAAACGGTAACATACGAGCGTGAGAGCCGGTAGCGATGATAATGTTATCGGCTGTCATTTGCGTATTATTCACCTCTATCACCTTCTTATCCACAAACTTTGCCTCACCTTCTATGTAAGTAATTCCCGGTTGGGAGAGTAACCCCTTTACACCTTCCCGAAGTTGATTAATCACCGCAGTCTTACGTTGCTGAATGCGATCGAAGTTCACGTGTCCGCCACCAACACATGAAAGCAGCGGATTACGATACAAATCGGCATCATGAGCAAAGCTCTTGGTGGGGATACACCCTTCATTGAGGCAAGTACCACCGGGATGTTTCTTTTCGATGATGGTTACTTTGAGTCCTTCTTTTGCCGCGTGAACGGCTGTATGATAACCACCGGGTCCCGCACCAATGATTATTAAATCGGTCTTTTCCATAATTGATTAGTCTTATAGGTACAAATTACTTCTTGAGAGCCTGACGATAGTTGAGGATTGGCTCTTTAGCCGCCAGCACATCGTCAACGCGTCCGATAGGAGTGTTGTGCGGTGCTTCCTTCACTTCATTCGGCATTTCCAACGCCTCTTTAGCGATGACACGCATCACGTTGATGAAACCGTCAATTGTCTTCTTGCTCTCGTTTTCCGTTGGCTCAATCATCATTGCTTCATGGAAAAGAAGTGGGAAGTAGATGGTCGGAGCGTGGAAGCCATAGTCAAGCAAACGCTTGGCAACATCCATGGTGGTTACACCCGTGCTCTTATCTTTCAATCCATCGAATACGAACTCGTGCATACAAGTTTGAGCGATTGGCAATTCATAGACATCCTTCAAGCTCTCTTTAATGTAGTTCGCGTTCAAGGTGGCATAAGGTCCTACCCACTTAATGTTTTCCTTACCCAAAGTCAAGATATAGGTATAAGCACGCAAGATAGTAAGGAAATTGCCCATATATGGACCCACATGAATATTTTCGGTTGTGAAGTCGCTTCCATGTTCCGGCAAAACGACATCAAACCCTTTGTCAGTCTTGATGACATGAGGCTTCGGCAAGAATGGAACCAAGTCTTTACGCACTCCGACAGGTCCATCGCCGGGTCCGCCACCTCCATGAGGAGTTGAGAAAGTCTTATGAAGATTGATGTGCATTACATCGAATCCCATATCACCCGGTCGAGCAACACCGAGTAATGGGTTAAGATTGGCACCGTCATAATACATCAAGCCACCATTCTCATGTACCAACTTTGCGATTTCAGGTATTTCTTTTTCAAAGAGTCCCAATGTATTTGGATTGGTCATCATCATACCCGCGATATCATCGCCAAGCAAAGGCTTCAGATCCTCTACATCTACAAGTCCTTCAGATGTGCTCTTCACTTCCACAATTTCAAGTCCACACACCGCAGCAGATGCCGGATTGGTTCCGTGTGCGGAGTCCGGAATGATTACTTTGGTACGTTTGTTATCGCCACGGCTCTGATGATAAGAACTAATAATCATCAATCCCGTCAATTCGCCGTGCGCTCCCGCATAAGGGTTGAGTGTGAAATCGTACAAACCGGAGATGCTTGCCAGAGCCTGCTGAAGGTTGTATTCCACCTCCAAAGCTCCCTGCACCGTAGAGAGCGGTTGCAATGGGTGTATTTCCGTGAATGCCGGCATAGCGGCCATTTCTTCATTGATAACCGGGTTGTATTTCATCGTGCAAGAGCCCAAAGGATAGAATCCATTCGCCACGCCGAAGTTGTTGCCGCTGTGGTTTGTGTAATGTCTGACCACCGTTAGTTCGTCGCATTCGGGGAGTTCAGCGTCTTTCTCGCGCTTCAGGTTGTCCGGTACATCATAGTTTCCAAATTCGTTTTTAGGTAGGCTGTAAGCTTTTCGACCGGGTTGAGAAAGCTCAAATATCAAATTGCCGTATAATCTATTGTTCATTTCTTCAATAATTTAATGTTTTACTAAAACTTTGATTAAGGTTTGATGCTTAAAGTAAAGCCACGAGTGCTTCTATTTCATCCTTTGTACGCTTTTCGGTAACTGCGATGAGAAGTTGATCTTTCCCGACTTTTACGCCCGGTAACATTCCTTTCTCAATAGCCTTGTCATAGAATGCATCGCGATTATCAATCTTAACCAAGAATTCATTGAAGAATGGTTGTTTGTAAACCAGCTGTGCCTTTCCGGTAGCTTTCATCTTGTCACATAGATAGTGAGCACCGTCAAAGCTAATTTTTGCAGCTTCTTTCACTCCTTCTTTACCCATGAGCGACATATAGATGGTAACAAAGAGAGCCATCAAGCTCTGATTGGAGCATATATTCGATGTGGCTTTCTGGCGACGAATGTGTTGTTCCCGAGCTTGCAACGTAAGGGCGAAAACGCGTTGTCCCCGAGTATCCTTTGTCTGTCCCACGATGCGTCCCGGCATCTTACGCATCAACTTTTGAGTCGTACACATATAACCCGCGTAAGGACCGCCAAATGCCAATGGCAAGCCAAGGCTCTGAACATCGCCTACGGCAATGTCCGCGCCCCATTCTCCGGGAGTTTTCAACAAGGCAAGGTCGGCAGCTACGCTATTTACAATGAACAACGCCTTATCTTTATGGCAAATGTCGGCGAAGCCCGTGAAATCTTCTGTTATCCCATAATAGTTGGGTTGCTGAACAATGACTCCTGCAACTCCTCCTTCTGCCATCTTCTCCTGCAAATCTTTTGAGCAAGTTACTCCTTCGTTGCTTTTGATAGAAACAAGGTTTACGTTCTGGAAATGAGCGTAAGTCTTGAGAACATCAACTATCTTCGGATCGATTGTCTCAGAGTACAACACCGTATTTTTCTTGCTTGAAGCCGCATTTGCCAAGAGCATGGCTTCAGCCGTAGCCGTAGAGCCATCGTACATGGAAGCGTTCGCCACATCCATGTTTGTCAATTCTGCAATCATGCTTTGGAACTCGAAGATGTAGTGCAACGTACCTTGCGAGATTTCAGCCTGATAAGGAGTATAAGATGTCAGGAATTCAGAACGTCCGATGATACTTGGAATTACGCTTGGCGTGTAATGGTCGTATGCCCCCGCTCCCGCGAAGCAAGTCATCATCTTGTTTTTGTTACCCAATTCATTGAAGAATTTTCTTATTTCCAGTTCGCTCTTTGCTTCAGGCAGGTCATATTCACCCTTGAAGCGCAAAGCCTCAGGAATATTAGCAAAGAGGTCGTTGATGCTTTTCACACCAATCTTTTTTAGCATTTCCTGCGTTTCTTCTTCTGTATGTGGAAAGAATTTGAAATTCATGTCTCTCTGTCTTTAAAGTATGGTTAGATTTTCATAAAAGTAAATAGCTGCTTTCTTCCACAAAATTACTTTGAGAAGGGAAAACAGCTATAAACCCTGAATCGTGTTGTTTATTAACTATTTTGCGCAGAACTCTTCGTAAGCTTTTGCATTCATGAGATCATCCAATTCTGCTTTATCCGTAAGCTCCACTTTAACAATCCAATTGGTATATGGATCTTTATTGAGCAGTTCCGGCTCGTCTTCAAGTGCCTCGTTTACCTCAAGGATTTTGCAAGATACCGGTGCGTTGAGGTCGGATGCCGCCTTTACGCTCTCTACTGCGCCAAAGCCCTCTTCCTTTTCAAATTCATCGTCAGCATCAGGCATATCCACATATACTACATTACCCAGCGCATGCTGTGCATAGTCCGTGATACCGATATAAGCGCAATCGCCCTCAACTTTTACATACTCGTGAGACTCTGCGTAAAAGAGTCCGTCAATAACTTTTGCCATTTTATTCTATTATTTTTTATTGGTTTGTCGTTATTAAGAGGAGGGGAAGACAATGTTTCTCCTCCTTTCATATCAAAATATTATTTCTTATAATGTGGGTCGTAAAATTTTTTCTTTCCCACTGTTGCGGGGAAGAACTTCTTACGGATTTGTACTTCCACGCGATCATCCAACTTAACGTCAGCATCGCACAAGGCTACTGCGCAGCTCTTTTCCACGGAGATGAGTTTATAACCGGTAGTGATTTCTCCAACCTCTTTGCCATCTTTGAACACCTTGTAGCCGTTTCTTGGAATGGCATTGTCGTCGAGCCAGATACCGCGCAAGCGTTTTGCCGGTCCTTCGGTTTTTTGTTTCAAAAGAGCTTCCTTACCGATAAAGTTCTCTTTATCGAACTTCACGAACATTGACAGCCCTGCCATTACCGGAGTGATGGTTTCGGAAAGTTCATGTCCGTAAAGTGGCATACCGGCTTCAAAGCGAAGTGTATCGCGACAGCCGAGCCCACAAGGAGTTACGCCGGCATCCATAAGCTGATCCCAAACCTTGCAGATGAAGTTCGGTGAACCATAAAGTTCAAAGCCGTCCTCACCTGTATAGCCTGTACGCGAAATGATGATGTCCTCACCATCCTTAGTGAGCGTTTTCACCTCATAGAACTTCAAATCAGAGCATGGTATGCCCAACTTTCCCTCAATAATCTTCTCGGCTTCCGGTCCTTGGATGGCGAGAAGCGCGTAATCATCGCTGGCAAAAGTAATGTCCACATCGAAGCCTTCGGAATTATTCTTAATCCATTGGCTGTCTTTCTCGATATTGGCGGCATTGACGGTCATGATGAAACGGTTCTCACCGATTTTGCAGATACAAGTGTCATCCACCACTCCGCCATCAGGCATACAGAACATACCATAGAGCACTTTGCCCACAGCCAATCCTGACACATCGTTCGTGAAAATATAATTGATATACTTTTCTGCTTCGTTTCCCGAGATGATAATCTCACCCATGTGGGAAACATCGAAGACTCCGCAATGCTGTCTTACAGCGTTGTGCTCATCGATAATACTTGAATACTGAATAGGCATATCAAAGCCACCAAAAGGTGAAATCAATGCCCCTAATGCTACATGCTTGTCATAAAGGCATGTTCTTTTGCTTTCCATATTTGTAGGTTTTTATATTTGTTTCTTCGTATTTAGGTTTATTTGCTTGCAAATATAATAAAGAATTTTGTAAAGCACAAAAAAATGAAGATTTTTTATCCGTCTATTTAGGTTAAGAATATAAAAGATGGAATAAATTTGGAGCTCTTGTCTGCAAAACACTGCTCTATCCCATGAGAATAAAGAGTCGGAGAGGATGCCGGTCAAAGACAGACAACGACCAATGTTTACAATCCAAGCAGGACGCGTTATTAACTTTTCTCTCCGCGAAAAAACAACGAAGAAGACGCAAGAAAATCATCTCCAAACAAGGGCGCATAACTCACTGTGGAAGAGCGTAATACAGAAACGGTTTTAAAAGCTCACCTTTTGCATTCCAAAAGCTTAGCTTTTGACCTGCGAAAGCTTAGCTTTTGGAATGCAAAAGGTAAGCTATTGTCTTTTCCTGAATTCACTTGTCAGATCTGACGATGTATTTCTGTTTTACTTGTCAAATATTTTCTTATTTACTGAATGACTTGACATTAACATTATATAGTTTAAATTTGAAGTCAGTGCACTTGCATAAAAGAAGATGGACAACACCTAAGTTCCGTCATATTTTCGGCAAGGTCTTAGGGGGCTCGATGCCCCCTGGGACCTTTGGTGAAGATGGCATAAGACCGTCGTTCGCCATATTTTCGGCGTTCCAAAGATACTTTATATTTTTCTTTTTTGCAAGCATTTATCTCTTTTTCCAAAGATTTCTCCCGGGCTGTTCGCCTCTATAGACATCCATCGGACATTTCATTCCTATGCTCATATGCGGTCGTCTGTAGTTGTAGAAGGCTATTGCCTTGGAGATTTCCATGTTGGCCTGGTCATAATCTCGGTACATCTCCTGCTGGTAAATCCACTCAACCTTAAAGGTTCCATTCGTCCTTTCCGCCACAGGATTGTCCGTAGGATTGTACCGTTCTGTCATACTAACCCTGATATGGTGGCACATAAGAGTTTCAACATATAGGTGGCAGGCGTATTGCGAACCTCTGTCAGAGTGGTGTATCGTTCCGCAGAGGTTGCCTCCTCCGGCTGCCTTAACTGCCATTAGCAATGCCTCCTTCGTATTTATAGCCTCCATGGTTTCGGATAAGCACCAGCCTATGACAGCATGTGAGTAAACATCTGTAATGAGATGGAGGTACAGGACGTTGCCGTAAATCCAAACGTAGGTTATGTCGGCTGCCCAAATGTGGTTAGCATACATTGCCGTAACACCTTGTACAAGATTAGGATACTTCCTATAAGGATGATTGGAGTCCGTTGTACGTCTTCGCTTGTTCTTGGGAAGCATAAGTCCTTCTGAAGCAAGTAGTTTTAAGAAGGAGTCGCGACCATGAGTAACATCTTCACCTAGCTCCGACTTGAGGAGGACGTGCAGTTTCACACCGCCTATCCCGGGACAGCAGGCACGATAGTAGAGTACATTGTCAACTATCAGTTTACGCCTTTGCCGCTCAGAAATCACAAGCTTGCTGCTTGCGTAATACCACTGGCGTTTCTTGCCAAACAGCCCACAGAGGAATTCCACGGATACACCGGGAAACTCCTCACGCAGCGCCGTTACTGTTTGGCACCATCTTTTTTTAAGATGCTGATACCCTCCTCGGATTCGGCTATCTCTATGAGTTTCTCATAGGCACGGCTGCGCATCTTCTCCAAAGACAATGCGTGTTGGAGGTTCACTATCTTCTGGCGCAATATCTCATTGTCTGTCAAATTCGTTTCTTTATGAGCCATACGATACCTCT
>NZ_LR027820.1:38290-51240 GCF_900607215.1 Prevotella rectalis | reverse complement strand
TATGAGTTTCTCATAGGCACGGCTGCGCATCTTCTCCAAAGACAATGCGTGTTGGAGGTTCACTATCTTCTGGCGCAATATCTCATTGTCTGTCAAATTCGTTTCTTTATGAGCCATACGATACCTCTGGATTACTTCCGAGGGCAAAGATAACGATTTTGAATCAACGGGCCAACGTTTCAGCCATTGGAACATTGAACCACTAGACACATTCCACTTACGCAATATGGACGCTTGAGAAGCACCGCTAGAATAATAATCGATTAACACTTGCAGCTTGAACGAATACGAAAATTCGCGCGGGGTTTTACGTTTTGTCATAATTTCTTACTTTTTTTATAGTCAGAATTGTGACAAGCTAAATCCGTATAAGACATATTGGAAAACAGACCTGACTTTCTTCAACGAGAAATGCCGAAAGTGCCTGTAAAATTCTTGCCCGAAACCAATGGAACGGTCATTCTTTCGCCTCTCATCCCGATGCAAAGTAATCCCGGCGTTTTCGTATTACTTGCTGTCCTCAAGTTTTATTTCAACATAAACGGATATACCACTCTCGAACGAACCGCTTTCCCGTCAAGAATGGCAGGTTTCCACTTGGGCATTACTCTCAAGGTTGCAATCAAACAATGATTTATCTTTGCGTAAACAGGGGAGAGAATTGTAAAATCGGAAAGGTTTCCTTTCTCATCGACAATAAAACTCACTATGACACGATCGGGCAACACTTCCCCTTCTTCAGACGTATAAGCGAGATTGTCAGCCAAGAAGCCTGTCATTCGTTTGTTTCCTCCGGGAAAGGAAGCCAAAGAGTCGGGCTTCGGCTCTATTCCGTCATTTGGTCCAAGCAGGTGTTCATCATCTAAGGATGCGTCCGCATGGATTTCCGGTGCAGCGTTCAACCACTTCTTAAACTTCTTCGTCAATACGGGCTGAAGCATCTCCATCGTAAGTACGGAATAGCTGTATCGCTCGGTTGAACCTTGAATGGTGAGATAAAGTGCATCGTTTTTCAGATAAAACTCATTAGGAACGGCATCGAGCCATAACTCTCCGGTTTCCATCGGGTCAATCACCATGTATTGCTTTAAGGCTTCTTCAAATACATATCGCCAATCCACATCATTCCAAGTGCGGTACTTATTGAAAACGTCTTCTTGCTCCAATATTTTTTTATTGATGAGGTCGAAAGTGAAATACCGCGATTTGGTGGAAGTAACGGCTGTGGCGTTTCTTTCTTGCGTCCATGCTTGGAAAGAAATATACTTGCCAATTCTGTAATCAAGTATTTTTAAGCGAATGTCTTTATTATGAATTTCCAAGTCATCCTCAACCGGCATGTCATGGATTTCCTCTCCGCTTGCTTGAGTCAAAGTCTGCCAACCCGATGAAAATGATGTCGCTTCGTTCCCAAAAAGGAACGATGTGAGATAACGCTGTAGTTCCTCAACCTTTGAATAATCCACCACTTTCGGCCATTCTGTGTCCAACGCTATTAAGGAAAGTTGATTGCCGTTCCGGAACAGATGTCTCTCTGATTGATAAGCTACGGCATTGCCGGAAGCAATAGTTCCTGTCGCTTGTGGGAAAGCCAAGATGCTTACCAACAGGGACAGGAACAATAATTTTATTTTTCTCATCTTAAGGTACATTTACTCTGTCTTCATTCGAATCGCGTCATTCAACTGCATTTCGCCGAGATATCGAATGAGCTCTCTGTTGGAGGAATTTACTTGCAAATCGGTCTGACCATTTGCATAAACTTCCATGGTAATGGTGCAGTGTTCGATGCCGGAACCGGTCTGCATTTTAATTCTTACGCCTTTTTTTGTTATTTCTTCTTGATATGTTTCCAGCGGAGCGATGAAATGCAAACCCATTCTCCGGTCGAAAGGAACTTGATAAATCCTGCCGAAATAAGGCAGAAACAGCCCGATGGAATCGCCACTTACCTCAATGCCCCATGTGTCCATCAACGCGAAAGACGGACCGCACATAGGATAGACTCTATCGACAAAGATGCGATAGCGACGGTCTCGCAAATGTTTGCTCACCGCCATCGACTTCATTTTTTGCAATTGTTCCTTTGACATGGGGTTTCCGGCAGAGTCGTAAACGGTAGTTACACAGCTAAGAAGCACAACCACACTCAACAATAACAAAGCTATTTTTTTCATATCAGCCTCCTTTCCTGTTTTTATTCCTAAATTTCGATATGCGTCCGACAATCCGCTATTCTATTCTTTCCACTCGTGGGGCTTCCAATTTCTCAACGGTAGGTCCTCCGGGATTTGGCGAATTTTGCTTAGCCGCTGACTTAGCCTGACCGGTCGTTATCACTTCCGTTGCTTGATCGGCAGCCGGTACCGGCACAGGTGGCAGTTTTATCTTCGGCATCTTAATGTCTTGCGATCTGTTCTCATCTTTGCCACCTGATGGTTTGCGAGAGGTTTCTGAAGAAGCTCTCATTCGTGCCTCGTCAGCCTTATCCGCATCGGACTGTAAGTCGGTTTTCCGCATATTCATTCCCGGCCACAGATAGTCTCCCACCACATCAAGTGTATCCTGAGCGGCTTTTCTTTGTTCCTCCACCTCGTTATCCTCCTTGGATATATTTGGTTCTTCTTTGACAACAAAGTTATAGAGCACACCCAACACGAAGAGGACTACCAACCCACACAACACCTTGAAACTCAAAGCATGCGTAAGACCGTGTTTCTTTCTCTTTTCTGCCATAGCTCTTTATTTATATATCTGCGCTAACAATTTCTGTCTTTTGCAAAGATAAACATTAAAACACAAATCGTTAAGGATTATCCCCTAAATCTTATCAAAAAGTCTTTATTCTTTAATACGGATAAAGGCATTGGCGAGAATGGCGGTAAGTCCGCCGGTAGTGATTCCGCTTGAGAAAATATTTTTTATCACATCGGGCATCTGGGTCAAAATGTCGGGAACGAGTTCCACGCTCAGTCCCATGGCAAAGCTTATTGCCATGACAAGTACGGCTTTTCTGTTGATTTCAGTCGCGGCGATAATGCGAATGCCGGCAGCGGCTACGGTTCCAAACATCAATAGCGTCGCACCACCGAGCACGCAGTCGGGAATGAGCGAAAAGAGCTGTCCGACGATGGGAAACAAACCCAACAATACGAGCGCGCTCGCGATAAAATACCCGACATAGCGACTGGCTACTCCCGTAAGCTGTATCATTCCATTGTTTTGCGCGAAGATAGAGTTGGGAAAGCTGTTAAAAACAGCGGCAAGAAACGAGTTGAAACCATCCGCGAGAATACCTCCCTGAGCGCGTTTCATAAACACCGGTCCTTCAACGGGCTCCCCGGAAATCAACGAGTTGGCAGTGATGTCTCCGAAAGCCTCAACTGCTGTCACCAAATAAATCAAACCCAAGCCGATAATGGAACCGATATTGAAATTCAGTCCGTATTTGAAGGGGACAGGAATAATGAAATTTCCGGCTTCACTCAAACGAGAGAAATCCATCATCCCCAAGAAATAGGCGATAAAACAGCCGAGAAGTAACCCCAATACGATGGATGCCATACGCAAAAAACGATTGCCCGACCGATTAAAAAACACGATACTCAACAGAACAAGCAATGCCAAACCTAAATTTTGCATGGAACCAAACGACCCGGCATCCATCGCTGCCTGACCACCTCCACAAGAAGTAATCCCGGCTTTTATCAGACACATACCGATTAACGACACAACGATTCCCGAGACCAAGGGAGTTACAATCTTGCGCATATACGGCAATATTCTGCTGACCACCATTTCCACAACGGCAGCTACCATACAAGCTCCGAAAATATAGCTCAACCCCAATTCCATATTCATCTTTCCATTCACCATTCCTAACATACCGGCGCCAATGATGGGGCTGATAAAAGAAAACGAAGTGCCTTGAATGCACAATAGCCCTGCACCTACAGGACCAATGCGCCGGCATTGAATGAAAGTGGCTATACCGGAAACAAACAATGACATGGAAACAAGAAAACCCGTGGTTTCCAAATCAAACTCCAAAGCAGAGCTGATGATGAGCGGAGGAGTTATGATGGCAACAAAAATAGCCAACAAATGTTGAAACGCGGCAAAGAGCGTTTCTCGAATGGGTGGGCGATCGTTTAGTCCGTAGATGAGTTCTTTTGATTGTTCCATGGAGACCTACATTCTGATTTTTATACGACAATCGTTCAAAGAATCGATAATGGCAAGACTTTCACATCGAATACCGGCTTCTTCAATTGCATCGCGCCCATGCTGAAAAGCCTTTTCAATGATAAAGCCCATACCCACAAGTTCCGCTCCGGCTTGCTGACAAAGGTCGATAATGCCTTTGGCGGCATTGCCGTAAGCAAGAAAATCATCCACAAAAAGCACTTTGTCGTTAGGCGTGAGATAATCTTTGGAGATGCAAACTGTATATTCGCGCTGTTTGGTGAACGAGAAAATGGTAGTGGAAAGCATGCCCGACATGGTGGAAGGTTTCTTTTTCTTGGCAAAAACCACCGGCAAATCCAATAGAAAACCCATCATGATGGCAGGTGCAATCCCACTCGCTTCCACCGTTAGAATTTTATTTATATCGGTGGAGGCATAACGCCGAATAAGCTCCACGGCAACCTGTTTCATCAGATTGGGATCCATCTGGTGATTAATAAACTTGTCAACTTTGAGTATTCCCCCTTCATAGCATTTGCCATCTTTGAGAATGCGGTCAATCAATGCTTTCATTGTGTATATTGTTTTGTTTGTCTCGAGATTTTGAAAATAGCGAAAAAGCTCTCCGTCCGCCTTTTTTCGATTATCAGATTGCAAAAGTAAGAAATATTTTTTAATCAGTTTGCTTCCGCCTGATTTATTTTCCTTTTTGAATAAAACACTCTTTATTCCACAGTTTGTATGATATTTTATGTACTTTTGCACCCCGAAAACCTTTACTTCTCTTTGGATGAAGCGCAAAGGTTGTAAATTAATTTATATTTATTATGTACAAACCAATTTTTAACAAGCGCAACGTGCTGAAGTTTATTCACTTCAACAACCACAGCTATTCGCTCTTTTCCGTCATTGGCAAAGAAGTGATTATTGGTGTACTGAGTGTCGCAACACTCCAACATGCTACTGCCAACAGCATTAGCATCGACACGGATCGTATTGACAACGACACGATGGCAACCGATAGAAATGTGGTGCTGGAAGAGGTGAGCGTTACCGGCACGCGTGCGCCGCTGACCGTGAGCCAGCAAGCGAGAATGGTAACTGTACTGAGTCGTGAGAACATACAAACGGCGCCGGTACAAAGTGTAAACGACCTGTTAAAGTATGCCGTGGGCGTGGATGTGCGCCAGAAAGGACCATTGGGGGCTTTGACCGATGTAGGCATACGAGGTGGTAACTCCGAACAAATAACAGTTCTACTTAACGGTATCAATATCGGAGATGCACAGACGGGACACAATACCTTCGATTTCCCGGTAGATATCAGCGAAATAGAACGCGTTGAGATACTCGAAGGTCCGGCAGGAAGAGTTTATGGCACCTCATCGTTATTGGGTGCGATAAACATTGTTACGAGAACTCCACTAAAAACTTCTCTCTCTACACGTATAGAAGGTGGTTCCTATGGTTATCTTAACGTGGGAGCAAGAGCGAACCTTGCAAAAGACAAATGGAACAACCAAATTTCCGGATCTTATATCCGCAGCGATGGCTATCTACGAAACAAGAAAGGCAGCCTCAACGCTGATTATAACGTAGGAAAAGCTTTCTATCAAGGTAATTACAACGATGAACTGATTACCGTGGACTGGCATGCCGGGTTAAGCGTGAAGAACTTTGGGGCCAATACTTTTTACAGCGTAAAATACGATGACCAATTTGAACACACGTTGAAAACGTTTACTGCCGTGCAAGCTGAAAATAAAAAGGGGGTTTTTCATGTCAAACCATCTATTTATTGGAACAGAAGCATGGACAGATTTGAGCTGTTTCGCAACGCTCCCGATAAATATCCTTTCAATTATCATCGAACTGACGTGTATGGAATCAATCTGAACGCTTATTTTGATTGGAGCTTCGGACGCACGGCATTCGGTGCCGAGATGCGCCATGAGGACTTGATAAGCAGCAATCTCGGAGAAAAGCTCTATCGACCACATCGCATACATGGCACGGATAAGGATTATACAAATGGCTTCAACCGAACAAACATGCAATTTGTGTTGGAACATAACTTAATCTTAAACAGATTTACGCTATCCGCAGGCATTATCGCAGTAAAAAATAGTCAGGCAGACATGAGTATGCGGGTCTATCCGGGCATAGATATCTCTTATCGTTTTGGCGATGCTTGGAAACTATACGCATCATACAATACGTCCTTGCGCATGCCATCATTCACCGAACTCTTCTATTCCGTAGGCGGACATAAAGCAAATAAGCATTTGCGCCCGGAAGAACTTTCGGCATTGGAAACCGGAATAAAGTATAACACAGCTCATATAATAGGTAAGGCAAGCATTTTCTATAATCATCAAAAGAATCTCATTGACTGGATATCTGACGGAACATTGGATGAAAACGGAGCAGTACTTTGGAAAAGCGTAAACTTCGGAAAAATAAACACATTGGGTATAGAGGCTTCCATTGATGTAAATATGCTAAACCTGATACCTTCACAGCATATTATAAAAAAGGTTGGAATAGCTTATAGCTTCCTAAATCAAAACGAGAAAGAACACGAAGGACTTGTGAGCAAGTATGTCTTGGAATATCTGAAAAACAAGTTGTGCGCCAATATGCAGCTCAATCTATGGAAAAGGCTTGATTTGGGACTTAACTACAGATTACAACATCGCATGGGCAGCTACATCGACGTGGATAACAATCGACATTCCTATGCCACATACGGTGTATTGGATGCTCGCCTGAGTTGGAGCAATGAGAAATGGACCGCTTATATGGAAGGCAATAATCTGTTAGATTGTAATTACTTGGATTACGGCAATGTGCCACAACCCGGTATTTGGGCAATCGCCGGTTGTGCCATCACACTATAATCTAAAAAGGCAGGGTAACATGTCAATATAACGACACTACCCTGCCTAACTTTTTGATTCTTACGACAATCTATCTTATATATTTACTTTACTTGCACTACCAAATATTTGCTGGTACTCCAGAACGTCTGCGGATCGGAGATGCGAAGAATGTACTGTCCGGTGGCATCTTTCACAAGCGTATAGCTGCTACCCGGGTGAGCAGTAAGCAGTTTAACACTCTTGCTATACAATTTGATTTCGCTGGTCGAGCGAATGTCGATTTTCGTAAAGTAACTCTTGTTGAAGCTACCCTGTAACACTTTTCCATTGTCAAGGATGCGCTGTTCTTTCAACTCATGTTTTGTTCCGAATACATACCATCCAGTATTCAATTGTTTGTCCTGTGTATTGATAGTCTCGCTCTTCTGCCTTGTCTCGTTTTGCAGATTTTGTTTCTCGCTTTCCAAAGAGTGCTTCTCTGTAGTGAGTTTCTCTTTGTCGGTTTTTAAGTTGCTCACATCCGTATTCAAGCCTGTAATGGTCTCATCCAGTTCTTTAATGTGAATATTCTTCGACTCCAATTCCTTACGCAACTGCCGCAGTTCGCTATCTTTCTGTGCAAGCTGTGCCGTCAGTTGCTTGAGTGTCTTGCGCATTTCCTCACCCTTAAAGCCCGTCTCTTGAAGCTGTTGTTCCAACTTCTTAATGAGTTCGCGATTTTCCTTCATGCGTTTCGCAATGAATTGGATGTTTTCCTTAATCTGCGTAGTTTTATCTGCGCCCTCACCATCCTTTGCCAACGTAACGCGATTCTCTGCTGCGTTGATTTCAGCAAATCCTTGCTGAATCATGTTCAACGTAGCCATCATGTCGTTCACCTCGTTGTCGCGAGCATCAATGATGGCGCGCAGGGAGTCATTTTGGATTTCCGCCGGATTGATGGCAGGTTTCTTGTTTTGATTGCATGAAGCTAATGTCATCATGCCACATACCGCAAAAAATAATAGCTTTTTCATAATCCTTTCAATTTTATGTTTCTATTCTGAAGATATATTCTTCTTCACGTTTATTCTATCGCTTTAATTTTTTGTTTATCTATCTTCTTTTTCTTCTCCTTTCCAGCCAAAACGAGGACAAACTCGCCACGGGGTTCCGTCTGCCTGAAATGAGCCACAACTTCTTTCAGCGTCCCTCTCACGCTTTCCTCATGGAGTTTTGATATCTCTCTGCAACAACTCACCTGCCTGTCCTCTCCAAACACTTCGACAAATTGTTCTAACGTTTTAAGAACTCTGTAAGGCGATTCATAAAAAACCATTGTTCGAGCCTCATCCGCCAAACCATCAAGATGAGTTTGCCTGCCTTTTTTTTGTGGAAGAAAGCCCTCAAAGCAAAACCTATCGCAAGGCAATCCGCTGGAAACCAAAGCCGGTATCAACGCTGTGGCACCGGGCAGAGTTTGCACCGTTATCCCGGCGGCTATAGCCTGTCGGGCAAGCAGAAAGCCAGGATCGCTTATTCCCGGAGTGCCGGCATCTGAAATGAGGGCAACCGTTTCACCTGCTTTCATCCGTTCGACAATTCCTAAAGCCGTAGCATGCTCATTGAACTTATGGTGTGCCATCAGACGGTTTCTTATCTCAAAATGTTTCAACAGAATACCCGAAGTACGAGTATCCTCACAGAGCACGAGGTCTGCCTCTTTCAAGATACGGACAGCACGGAAAGTCATATCTTCCATATTTCCCACCGGCGTTGGCACAAGATATAATATACCCATATATGCTGCAAATGTAAAGTAAATCGATGAAAACTCAAAAAAAATTAGGATTTTTTACATGTACAATCGTTTCGCCACACTTCAATAAAAGAAATGCTAAAAAAAGAAAAGTTGGCACAAAATCACACAGTCTGCCTTTGGAGTAAAACCATTACCAAGTTCTTATCATCACATATATCGGCATTACATTTTACGCAAAATTGAAATTTGAACGAAATAACGACAAAGAACTTTTAACTTTTTGAGTAAAACTATTTATCCATTTTTTTTTATCTTTGCAAATACTATGACTGAAATCGACAATTCAAATGGCGAAAGAAGACGACAAGGTCGCATAGAAGTGATTTGCGGAAGTATGTTCTCGGGCAAAACTGAAGAACTCATCCGACGACTGAAACGCGCGAAATTCGCAAGACAAAGGGTGGAGATTTTTAAACCGGCAATCGACACACGCTACTCGGATGAGGATGTGGTAAGCCACGACCAAAATGCCATTCACTCCACACCGATAGACTCATCGGGCAACATTCTATTGTTGTCGGCAAACATAGAGGTAGTGGGAATCGATGAAGCGCAATTCTTGGACGATGGGCTCATTGATGTGTGCAACCAACTGGCAAACAACGGAACGCGTGTTATCATCGCCGGTCTGGACATGGACTTCAAGGGAGTGCCTTTCGGTCCAATCCCGGCTCTTTGCGCCATAGCCGACGAAGTAACAAAGGTGCATGCCATCTGCGTAAAATGTGGAGCATTGGCTTATGGCAGCCATCGATTGATAGCAAACAATCGTAGGGTAATGCTTGGAGAAAAAGAAGAATACGAACCGTTGTGCAGAAACTGCTACCAACAAGCAATACAAGAAGATAAAAAACGACAAGGAGAATAAAGAAACTAACAAATAATTTCAGAAATAGAAACGAACAGAAAACAATATGCAACAACCCATTACATTCGACAAATTCATAAGATGGACCTTGATAGCCCTTGCCATCATCGCCGCATTCTTCATCGTAAAAACACTTTCCGGAGTTCTACTACCCTTCTTCATCGCGTGGCTCTTCGCTTACCTCCTCCATCCCACAGTAAAGTTTGTGCAATTCAAACTTCATGTACCGACGCGTGCGTTGAGCATCATCGCAACCTTCCTTTTCGTGGTGGCAATCATCGCCGGAATATCCTATTTCATCATACCACCACTGATTGAACAATTCGAGAAATTCATAGCCATTGCCACACACTATCTGCAAAGCACATCCGAAACCAACAGCATTTCGGCAGCCATTCAGGAATGGATAAACGAGCACCAAAAAGATATTGAGAAGTTCCTTAATAGCCAAAACTTTACAAAGGCAATTCAAACAGCCATGCCAAAAGTATTTGCCGTGATAGGACAGACTGCCAGCATTATTCTATCAATCATAGCATCGTTTATTACCCTATTGTATTTATTTTTCATCTTGCTCGACTATGAGAAGCTAACTACCAAATGGATAAAAATCTTCCCAAAGAATGTACGCCCATTCTGGACAGGTCTGGCACAAGACGTGGAACGAGAACTCAACAACTACATACGCGGTCAAGGCATGGTATCGCTCATCATGGGCATCCTCTTCGCTATCGGATTTACCATCATCGGATTCCCCATGGCAATCGGTATGGGCATCCTCATTGGCATCCTCAATCTCGTCCCCTATCTCCACACCTTCGCCCTCATCCCCGCAGCGTTGTTAGCACTGCTAAAAGCCGCAGACACAGGACAGAACTTCTGGCTTGTCCTACTATCTGCCATAGCAGTGTTCATCATCGTACAACTCATCTGCGACATGATTGTAACACCCAAAGTCATGGGTAAAGCCATGGGACTCAATCCGGCTATCCTATTACTCTCACTATCCGTATGGGGAGTGCTTTTAGGATTTATCGGTTTGATTGTGGCACTGCCGTTAACAACCCTGCTCATTGCCTATTGGAAACGATACGTTACCAAAGAAACCGATGAAGACAACGCACCGGAATCTCCATCAACCCCATCCGCCAATTAGGAAACAGCCACGAGCTTAACCGAATAAAAGAGGAAAAAAAGAAGATGTCCTTGCTTAAAATTTTAGAAAAAGACAATAAAAAATTTGGAAATACAAAAAAAAGTCCATACCTTTGCACTCGCTTTCGAAAGGAGAGTAGGAAGATCCGCTAGCTCAGCTGGTAGAGCACAACACTTTTAATGTTGGGGTCATGGGTTCGAGCCCCATGCGGATCACAAACGACAAAAGAGGATTTCAGAAACGAAATCCTCTTTTGTCGTTTTTACCCCCCCCTACTGAGCCACTATTGAGTCGATTTCTCGCACAAATGCATTTTTAACTTGGCTTCAGAAGGCATTGACTTCAAAGCCTTGCCCTCTACTCTGCAAGTGATCCAACCTATGCCCATTTAAATGGCTCATCGTTTCAATGGCATTCTTGATAACGTCCTTTCACGCTAGACATCGGCTTTCAAACGAAATGCACAATGGGAAGTGGGTGACAATGGTGGTTATGTGGTGGATGGAGAGTGGAAATTGAAAAGATAGCACTTTTACCACTCCACCTTCAAATCCTTAAACATGACGGATTCTTTATTCTCTCCATTGAGGACTTCAAAGCGCAACAGTTTGATTTCCTTCACCTTGTCTATATCCACATCATTGAAGATGATTCGACCGTTGGTTGGGGTATCTTTGAATATCCTGACCATCACGTCATTACCAACGGTAAGGTTCTCTGTCCTTTTTCGATCTCCGTACAAATCCACATAGGAGGCTTCATATCCAAAAATAACTATATCCACCAATTCACCTGTTGTAGACATCTGGAAGACTGCCGTAATGGTCTTTTCTGCCTTGTTTCCCTTCAGTGAAATCAACTTGTAGGTTACGCCATTGCTGCCTGGTGCCGTCGTGATGGCCTTGCCAAAGTTCATCGCCTTACGCAGATCGACATTCAGCTGTTCCACCTCGCTCACACGCAGGGAAAGACCATTCAGCTGTTGCTGCTGTGCTTCAGTCTTTTGTTTTAACTCTGCAATCTGACTTTCAAGGGTTTGCTGCGCCATCGCTGAAGCCGACAGCATCAAGGCACCTGCAAAAACTAATAGTTTCTTCATAGATGGGATAGTTATGATAATGATCGTTTTATTCTAACGACAAATTTACAACATTTTTCGTACATACGCGAGTTCGGGATAAGAAAAATTCTTAAAAAGTTGGTAATAGGCTGACCTTGTACATTCACGGCATCGATCAATACATAATTTCATCATGAACTTGTGTTCTGCTCTTACAGCCTATTGTTTCTTTGACAATAAGCCGGAGGCACTGCCGGTACACGTAGAGAAATCAAGGCAATTGAAACTTTTCTAAAGATTTTCTTATCCCGAACTCGCGTTACATTTTCTTTTGACAGCTCTAAAAACTATTTAGTCGTTCCTTGAAAAGTAAATAATCTATTGATTATCAATAAAATAACCTTTCTATTATTTGCATATATCTACAAGCTTTTGTATCTTTGCATAGTAAAATCTTGCAAATCAACAATGTATAAATCTCCATACAACACCCATCAGGTATCAATGTTTTGGGACTTGGCATCCATGCTCAATCCCACCCATCCAATGTATAAACTTGCCAATCTGATAAATTGGGAAACCTTTGAGCGTTCCTTTGCCCCCTTGTACTGTAAGGACAACGGACGCATGGCTAAGCCTATCCGCCTGATGGTCGGTCTTATAGTGCTGAAGCATATTCGCAACGTCTCGGACGAGAGCGTCGTGGAACAGTTCTCGGAGAACGCCTACTACCAGTATTTTTGCGGAATGGAATCCTTCACCATCGCCAAACCTTGCGTACCGACGGAACTCGTGGAGTTCCGCCATCGCATTGGCGAAGCGGGTATGGAGTTGATTCTCAAGGAGAGCATCCGGGCAAATCTGCTGCTTGACGACAAGCGGAAAGAGAATGAAAACAGAAATGACGGCAAGGACGGTCGTGGACGCAAGTCCGACACCGAGCAGACAGCCTTTATCGACTCTACCGTGCAGGAGAAGAACGTCACGTTCCCCAC
>NZ_LR027820.1:11644-38281 GCF_900607215.1 Prevotella rectalis | reverse complement strand
CTTGACGACAAGCGGAAAGAGAATGAAAACAGAAATGACGGCAAGGACGGTCGTGGACGCAAGTCCGACACCGAGCAGACAGCCTTTATCGACTCTACCGTGCAGGAGAAGAACGTCACGTTCCCCACCGATTCGAAACTCCTGAATAAAATCATCGGTTTCTGCCGCGACGTGGCTCATGCAGAGCATCTCAAAGTGCGCCAAAGCTATGCCGGGGAAATCGAGAGACTCGCGGGGGACAGAGGGTATCGCGGGCAGGAAACGTGCGGAGAGACGAACATCATGATACCCGGCGTTCCCAAGGCAAGCGACTCGCCACACAAGAAAAAGAAAAAACAAAGGTTCTTCCGCAAGAGAGCAGGAATAGAGTCTGTCATAGGGCACTGCAAGGCAGAGCATCGATTGGGGAGGAACTTCTACAAGGGTCTCTTGGGTGATGCCATCAACGTGATGCTCGCTGCGGCTGCATTCAACTTCAAAAGAGCCATGCGGTTTCTTTTGTGCCTTATTCGAACCATGATAAAATGGAGTATTCAGGGAGTGGATTCCAACTTTAACGAAACAAAGGTGTTATCCAATACCATTTGCTGGTTGTAAGTCGAGTTCTTGAGGGACGACTAACAAGCATTACATCGCTATAAATATAAAACAAGGATATGGAAAAGGAAAGCCAAAGAATAAGAGCAAAGAGAAAACTTATAAAAGTAACGTTTCCGAACGGAAAGACTTTTTGCCACAAGAACTGCACAGCAACTATGATTGCAGTGCTCAATGAGATTGGAGACGAAAACTTCCCCAAAATACAAATGGAGTTATGCCACCTGCCACTGCTTTCAAAGGAAATTTATCCTAAATACAAGGAATGGATGAAACCTCTATGCAATGGTTGGTACGTGAACACACAAGCAAATACAGACTGTAAATATATACAACTGCGCGCCATCAACGAACAACTATCTTTAGGACTGACCATTGAGATAGGAACAGACTTTGAAGCACAAGACGCTCCAAACAAGGAAAAGAGAAGTAGGAAGAAAGAAAAGTTGTTAGTAAAATTTCCCAATGGCATTTATGTTTGCAATGGCAATACACAAGAAATCTATCTTGAGACAATAAGAAGAATAGGTATAGAAGATATTATGCGCAAACAGCTAAAATGGGGGAATAGGGCTTTGATTACAACAAGCAAAGTCTGGAACGATCAAATTGAAATAGCGGAACGGAGATGGATAGTTGTCCCGAACACAACAAAAGACAAAACGAAAATGCTCAGGATCATTGGTGCCATACTGCACACAAACTTAGAAATATCAATAGTATAGCAACAAACACAGAAACATTTAAACTTTTTCCCGAAAACACGAAAAATATTCAGCAAATAATGAAAGAGGCACTACCAAATTATTATTTCATCGCACATTGCGATATACCAACACAGCCCAAATCATTTTAATCCAAATCGATCATTAGGATTTCTCAGTGTTATATGACAGTGAGAAATCCTTTATTTTCCCAACGATGTTTCAAATAGTTGTGTAACCCCCACGCAAAGTTGAATCAAATCATGAGACTTGGCATATTTTGTTCCAATGCAGAATAACACATATTTCCTTATGCTTCCAATTCGTATTCAGGTAATGGTAAACAGACGCTTGATAGCGAACATTCTACCTGCCCGACACCACGAAATTATATTACAAAAACTACATCCGAGAGATACTTCGTAATCCATTGATAATCAAGATGATATTAATTGCAATTTAAAAGCTTAGCTTTTGCGCTCCAATTCATGACCTTTTGTATTGCAAAAGGTAAGCTTTTGTGGTGTAAAAGCTAAGCTTTGGACAGATGAATGAAGAAAATTTAGGAAATTATTGAACTTTTCACGTATAGTCGGAAAGGATTTTTTATAATTATAAAAAAGGCGATGCATTATTAGTCATCGCCTTTTTTAGAAATTTAAATTTGACAGGAATTACATACCAAGTGCCTTCTTGGCAAATTCATTATCCGGATTGATTTGTAATACTTTTTTAAAGTAATCGTCTGCAATCTCCTTATTACCCTTCTTGGAATTATAATATCCCAATCCATAATAAACTTGTTCAAGATAACCTTTTTCCTCTGAAGTAAGCGTCGTTTTTCCTTCTTCGTATGCAGCGACTTTCCTATAAATTTCAGCTACTTTATCTGCATCATTATCCATCTGTGCAGCGTTTGCCTCATTCAACCAAATCCAATCAGAGATGGATGGAAACTTGGTTATCATTTGCTCATATACAGCTATTGCCTTGACAAGAATATCGTGCTTCTCCGCTTTATCAGCAGTTTTCTCTGCTTTATCGATAAATGTTTGCGCAAATTTAGCCCAATCGTTGGAATTAGCTTTAGAACTCCTATTCAAGTAGTCCATTTGGGTCTCCAATGACTTATCTTCCATTCCTTGAGCAGAATACACATCGGCAATTCCCTTTAACGGTTCAAGATTTTCTTTGTCCATTTCCATTGCTTTACGGAAATTAGCCAAAGATTGTTCAAACTGCTTGATACCGCACAAAGCCTTAGC
The DNA here is from genome assembly GCF_900607215.1 of Prevotella rectalis. NCBI lineage: Bacteria > Pseudomonadati > Bacteroidota > Bacteroidia > Bacteroidales > Prevotellaceae > Prevotella > Prevotella rectalis. Next base: position 35,715 of record NZ_LR027820.1, on the reverse strand, counting down.
ATAAACAGCATAATCATTTGCTACTTTTTTACCCTTTCCCGCAAACATGATGTTGGCAAAAGTAATTGCCTCTTGATAACTTCCTTTTTCTGTCGCTGCCATCATGCCCACACGTGCGATATACTCACTATTAGGGAATTTTTGCAAACCGGATTTAACTACCTCCAAAGTCTTGTCATGGTTCTGGAGAATAAACGCCGTGTAGCCATATTTATAGAAGTTATCTTCTGTAAGATTAGAAAGTTGAGACTTATTAAACCACTTAAGAGCTTCTTCGTACTTACCATCATTCAACATAATTTCAGCAGCAGTTGCCTCCACGGGATAATTAGGTTCTACCTTTCTGAGTTCTTCCAACTTTTGCACAGCCACATCAGCATTTACATGGCGATATACTTTTGCATAACGTTCGTAAGCCTGTATATTATGAGGATCAAGACTGATAGCCGTTTGATAGTGGCTGGCAGCAGCTCCGGCATTACCGATACTATCCTCAAGGGCTGCGATATCTCCAAGAAGCAAGTACCCCTCACTACCATTCAATTTCTTATTATTTATCACCATATTAGCAAGGTTTGTTGCCTCAGTAAAGTTTCGCTGAGCCAAATAAACGTTACCCAAAGCCACAAGAGCCTTTTCATTCTTCTTATATTCCTTCTTATAAGACTTAATTAAATCTTTAGCCGCCTTCGGATCATTGGGTGCAGCTTCAAATGCACTAATAATAGGATTGAGAGCAGCCTTATAGCTGTCATCTTGAGCCAATGCAGGTGTTGATAAACTTAGTATCAAGGCACCTACTAATAAATATTTCTTCATTTTCATAACTTTATTCGATAATCAAACTTCTACGCGTTATAATTAAGATGGATTAAGTAGTTATAAGTTTAATGGATTAAGAATTATTCAGATTTCACATTATTCACCTCGATAATATTAATTTCTCCCCTATAAGGCAAAAGACCACTCTTAAAAATTATCTTCTGACCTATCGGTCCGGAAATAAAGTTTGCGAAAGCCCAAGGAAGTGCTTTATGAGGATCGGCAACGATAGCATAAATCGTTCGCACAAACGGATATCTCCCATCAAGTAAATAGGCCTGGTAGGGTTGCCAACTATTATCATCAAATGCTTTGCTCGTCTTAGAAATCGCCATTACGCGAATATTTTTATTAAATGTGGTGTTTGTGCTGTCTCGTCGGTCATTAAGCCAGTTAGAGCCAATCACACCTATAGCGTTAGGAGTTTTATGAACATATTCTATCACAGCTTTACTATTTTGTGCAGCCACGATGTTCTTACTCTTAATATTTTTCCCATCCAATATTGAATCTACAACAAAATGAAGTGTTGCAGATGCCTTGTTATCAAAAACAATCTCAATATCCCCTTTATCGGACTTTGGATAAAGTTCATTCCACTTGGTAACCTCTCCTTTTAGTAATCTCTTGACATCGGTTACCGTGATGCAAGAGTCGGTATTGCTTCTATTGATTATGAAAGCTATCCCATCATAGCCAATAGGAAATACAGAAGGAATGGGTCCTTTCCCTCTTAGAATAGCTTCTTCACCTTTCTCCAAGACGTGAGAAGTAAAGAAAAGATTGACCTTTTGGTCAAGTAACAACTTCATACCGGTATTATCGTCCGTATAAATGGGCAACAAATGCGTCTGCGGATAACGATACTGGTAAACTTGTAATTCCTCCTCAATAAACGGACTAAAACTTTCGTCAGAGGCGAATTTAATCGTCCCTGACGTTGGTGTATCTGTTCTACCATCCTTAGCCTTCCTCTTCCCACATGAGGAGAGAAAAGCCGAGGATAGTATCAATCCTACGAAAAAGTAGAATATAGTTCTTTTCATACTCTGATGAGCTTACTGCAACTTGAAGGTAATAGGAAGCGTAAACCAGACGTTAGCAGGCTGACCGTTGTTCATACCCGGATTCCACCTCGGCATGCTGTTTACAACACGAAGAGCCTCTCTGTCAAGTGCCGGGTCTACACCGCGAGCAATTTGTGCCTGACTAACGCTACCATCGCGTCCGACTACAAACTTCACGATTACCCTTCCTTGAATACCATTCTCAGAAGCAACTGCCGGATATTGCAAATGCGAAGAGAGCCATTGGTTCACATTACCCTTGAATGAAGGCATCTGTTCGGCTACGGTAAAGATTTTCTTTTCGATATCTTCCTTGGGAGCCTCTACCTTTGGAGCTTCCTGAACCGGTTTCTCTATCTTCGGAACAATTTGTTCCGGAGTAGCGACTGTACTTTTGTTAGCAATAATGGTTCTATCTTCTACACCCTCTTTCGTCTCGGAACCAACCGCTTTGGTTTCTTTATTCATTTTCACCATTGGTGGCATTTCTTCCTTAACATCTTTATCATCCTTGATGACAGGTGCTGTAAATTTCACCGTTGCTCTCGTTTCGGGAACAATCTTCTCCGGCTCAATTTTCTTTGGTTCCGGTTTTTTCTGTTGTTCTTTACGTTTCTGCTGCTCTTTCTTCGCTTGCTCAAGCGCAGCAAGTTCCATCTTAGCGGCATAAGCTTCTTGAGCTGCTAATTCATCATTGTGTTTTTTTATCTGCCATGCAAGATAACCTCCACCGATGAACGCAGCAACGAGCAGAATAGCCAATGCTCTGATATTACGCTGCGAGACAGTCTTACGAAGGCGGTATGCTCCGTATTCCTTGTTCTTGTCAGCAAATACCATTTCGACCCATTTAGGATCGTATAGATCTATTTTTGCCATTGTTTTTTTTCTTTAATTGTTATACATCATTGCGGATTTAAGCTTGTATCCCTTTCTTTTCAAGCAAGGCTTTTTCTTCTGCGCTTAATTTATCAATGACATAAGTTCCAATGTATGAAATCTGCATTTCATCGAGAATATCAACCAAATGACGATAAGCGGCTTTATCTGTTGGCTTAATGATGACCGTCAACGTAGGTACCTTCTTGCCATTGATATTACCCATTTTGATGTTTGCGACTTCGGCTTGATAAATGCTGTCCGGATAAGCAGCCTCGTTAGCAGCTTTCTTTTTCTGAAGTTCTTGCATTGCGATGTGCAAATCTTCATAAGGAACGCTTCTTCCTTCATCCACTTCTTTGTGTTGAAGAACATAACGAATGCCGGTTTTCCCTGTGCTCCAATCAGCCGGCTTCAACCAATCAGGATTGGTAAGCTGAGGTTTACCCTCACCGTAAAACATCTTGTCGCCATCACCGATAAAAATAGTAATAGAATGCGACTCCTTAGCCTCGTTCTTTTTAACGTCGGGTTGGTTTATGTCTTTACTCGGCATGGTCAGCTCCATTGTTGACGGTTTACTTAAAGTTGTACACAACATAAAGAAGGTAATGAGCAACATAAGCATATCAACCATCGGAGTGAAGTCCACGCGGACATTCATCTTTTTCTGTTTACTGTTTTCTTTTCTTGCCATTATTTACCCTCCTTGGCTTGTGCAGCCTTTTTTGCGTCCAACTGCGTAATCATGTAGTAATGACTCTCATCCATATCTTGGAGTTCACTCATTACCTTTTTAACTGTTCCATACGGAGTGTCAGCATCGGATTTCAGCGCAATTCTCACTTTAGGATTGACATTGCGGGCTGCGTTCACCCACTGCTGAAATTCTGTCATTTCCTGACCTTGGATACTATCGAGAGGAATACCCATTTTGGGGAGTGCCTCGTTACGAGCTTGAACAGGCTTAGATAAGTAAGCTGCCAATTGATCAAGCGGTGCGCCAAATGTTGATTCCGTCAAAAATGTTTTCTTCTGCTGATCTGTAAGTGTTACAGACATGGCATCAAGAATTTGGCTCAACTCGTTTGTGTTGTCGTAACTCATAAATACCTGACCTTCACCGGTCGGTTTACCGTCAGCACCCTTTTCAGGGCTTATAAGGACTGTCAAGACACCATTTTCCGGAACGACCATCTCGGATACAGAACCCGGGGTGTTTACCTTCACCGGCTCATTTTTCACGAATGTGGACGTGAGCATGAAAAAGGTAAGCAACAAGGTCATAACGTCCGACATAGGAGTCATATCAATCCAGACGTCTTCTTTCTTAATTTTTACTTTACCCATAGCGATAAAATTTTTAAAGGGTTAGCAAAAAATTAAGCTTCTTCCGTGTGGTTTACTTCGTATGTCTGAGCGATAGAATAACCAACCTCATCAAGTGCGTATGTCAATTTGTCCACCTTGTTAGAGAAGTAGTTGTAAGAAACCACTGCGCACCAAGATGTAGCGATACCAAATGCAGTATTGATCAACGCCTCTGAAATACCAGCAGAAAGAGCGGCAGAGTCAGCACCACCACCTGCGGACAGAGCGGAGAACGATTTGATCATACCCGTTACAGTACCGAGAAGACCGGTAAGTGTACCCAACGTAACGATGGTAGCGATGATGGGGAGGTTCATTGTCAATGTAGGCATTTCGAGCTGAGTTGCCTCTTCGTGAGCCTGCTGAATCTTTGCTACCTTGTTAGCTTTCTTCAAGTTTGCGTTAGCACCTGATTCCATATCCTTGTAAGCGTTCAAAGAAGCCTTTACAACGTTTGCAACAGAACCTTTCTGGCGATCGCAGAGCTGGTTAGCTTTATTGATATCATTGCTATTCAAAGCTGCCTTGATGTTGGTAACGAATTTTGGAAGTGCACCTTTACCAAATGCGGTTTTCAAAGCCAACCAACGCTCAATAGACATTGCGAGCACTGTAAGCAACAATGTGTGGATAACGGGAACGACCACGCCACCTTTGAAGATTGTACCCCAAACGTCAGCTGGATTTTCTCTTGTGCCGGGATCTTGGAAGTGCATGTCATTTCCGAACCATGTGAAGAACAATACGAATGCTACGACTGCACAAACGACAATGATCCAAAATGCGCCTCTAACTCCGTTGAAGCCCTCTGATTTTTTCTTTGGGGCTGCTTTCTGTTGTGTAGTTGCCATAATTTGATAATTTTTTAATTTTTAGTTATTAATGAATTGAATTGTAAATATCTTATTGATTATAAACTATTTGGAAAATCACTCGGCTTTTTGAGCTTTTGTTTTTATCCACATTCACGGCAAAGATAGCAATTATAGAAGAACTAAGGCTACAATTAATAACTTTTAACTGTTAATTTCAAGCCATTTTTCATTGCTATTTATATTGCGAGTCTGTTATCATTTTTACTTTGTTAGTTTGTTTATTTCCTTTCTTTTTAATTTGGAATGAAAATTCGCAACATCGTTTCCATATCCATTTTAACGACAATTCTACTGTTTTGTTCTCGAGGCTGCCCTGTCATATTTTCAACTGTGAACCGATTGCTGTTTCCTTATTCATTTTTATTTCCTCCTTGCAAATGTACTTATTTTTATTGTTATCAACGCAAAAAAAGTAGCTTTATTTCAAGTTTTCCGCAATTTATCGTCAAAAAAAAGTAAATATCGGTTATATTTTGTCCATGTTGTAAGACTTATATTTCATTCTTCAACATTTTATTTTCATACTGTTCGCATTTTTGCTCCACCTTCTTCATCCTGATTTTTCTTCTCGACGTTCTGTCGCTCATAAATAAAAGCAAATGGTCTCAAAGAACATACTCCCACACATATTAATATATAAGGGGAAACTTTCTCACCTTTTGCGTTATTATTCATAAATTATTAATAGTATTGACACGTAGATAATTTACCTTTGTGGCAAATCAAAAAACGAGAAGAATGAGGAAAATATTTTTATTTATTGCAGCATTATTCGTGTTTAGCACAGGATGTGCCTCAGACGTTCAACGTCCGAAATTGGTAATTGGCATCATCGTGGATCAGATGCGATGGGATTATCTTTATTATTACTACGACAAAATTGGAGAAGGCGGTTTCAAGCGCATGATGAATGAGGGGTTCAGCTACGACAACATGAACATCCAATACACTCCCACCGTTACGGCATGTGGACATTCCAGCGTTTACACTGGGTCAGTACCGAGCATCACCGGAATAGCGGGGAACAACTTCTACGTTAATGACAAGCCTGTCTATTGTACGCAAGACGACAGCGTTGCCTCCATTGGGAGCAATGGCGACACCGGCAAGATGTCGCCACACTATCTTAAGGTAACCACCCTGTGCGACCAGCTCCGAACAGCCACCGACTTCAAGTCGCGCGTCGTATCCGTTTCCATAAAAGACCGAGGAGCCATTCTGCCGGGTGGACATACTGCCAACGCTGCCTATTGGTACGACGTGAAGAATGGAAAATTCATCACCAGCAGCTATTACATGAAAAAGCTACCGACGTGGGTAGAGTTGTTCAACAAGGAAAAGTGCATCAATCCGAAAGAAGACATCCGCACCTCCCCAAAGGGCAACACACTGACGGTGGATATGGCAATTGCGGTCTTGCGCAATGAAAAGCTCGGACAAGGAGAAACAACGGATATCCTTGCCATCAGCTTTTCGTCCACCGACTATGTTGGACATAAATACGGTACACGAGGAAGGATCACAGAAGAAACCTACCGCGTACTTGATCGGGATTTGGCACGACTCTTTCAAGAACTTGACGCCACAGTAGGACGGGGCAATTATCTCGCGTTCCTCACTGCCGATCATGGGGCAGCCCACAACGCCGACTTCATGACAGGACATCATATCCCTGCCGGGCGGTTGAATTATTCGGCTCTTGTCAAAGGCATAAATAATATCTGCAAAATCAAAGCAATAAAAGACATCATGGACTATCGTATCTATCTCGACCACAATGCTCTAAAGGCTGCCAAAATGAATGAGGAGCAAGTAAAAACTACCATTATAAACTATCTCCAAGCGCAACCGGGAATCGACTATGCCGTTGATTTTAAGAACATCAATGCCGGATTTATTCCTGCCGCCATCAAAAACAGAATCATTATGGGATACTATCCAAAGCGTAGTGGCGACATACAAATTATTCCTTCACCGGGTTATTATGAATCGCAGGACGGCAGAAAAGACCCGGGCACAACACACGGCGTATGGAATCCATACGACACGCACATTCCCTTTCTGCTCTATGGATGGAACGTAAAACATGGAAGCAGTTCGGAAGTTACAACCATTTCCGACATTGCTCCGACAATTTGCGATATGCTTCATATTCAGCAGCCTAATGGCTGCATTGGACGACCACTCACAAGCCATTAACGCACTTGTCATTTTAATTAAACACTCTCTTTATATCGAGTTAGCGAAATTGCAACATTCTTTCCGTTCCTTTGCACTGAATAAAAACTACGATTATGTATTCAGCACAAAGGAACGGTTTTTTATTCTTGGTTTTCACGGAGGGAGTATGCTTTCCGGTAGTCCCGACCGAAAACATTCCACACATCGACACCTTATTTATATCAATAGTAAGAACCAACAAAATGAGATATGAGAAATTTATTTGTTGACACAATGCTCCTAATTTCATTAATTTGTTATGCCACAGCCACAACCGGAGTTTCTTACTCTTTCAAGCTGCGTGGCATCGTGAAAGATGATAAGGGCAGGGGCATTCCCAATGTGGTGGTGAATGACGGAGTGCACTTTACTGTTACAGACAAGGATGGTGTTTGGAAACTCGAATCGGATTCTACGGAAAGCAAGTTCATAGCCATCTCCACTCCGGCTGATTATGAACTGCCACAAAAAGATGAATTGGCAACCGGATTCTATATTCCCATCAAAAAAGCGGTAAGAACAGAAATCAACGAATTTTCACTAAAGAAACGGAAGCGCAAAACAGATGCTTTTGCTTATATTGCCATGTCCGACCCTCAAGTGAGAAACCGAAACGACATGAAGAGATGGACGCAGGAAGCGATTCCCGACATCAAAAATATTGTTGATTCGCTCAACGACACACAAGAAGTGGTGGGTATGACATTAGGAGATTTGGTTTGGGACAAGATGAAACTGTTCGGACCCTACAAAAATTCCATGAAAAACATGGGTATGACAGTATTTCAGTGTATCGGGAATCATGATTTCGACAGAAAATACCAAGATTTGAACAATATGCCGAAAGGCTCGGCTCATTTCGGCGAACATCAGTATTTCAAGTATTTCGGTCCTACGAATTATTCCTTTAACATCGGAAAAATTCACGTCATAACCATAAAAAGCATCAATTACAAAGGAAGCAAAGGTTATACCGCCGAACTTACCAGTCACGTTCTGAATTGGATAAGGCACGACCTCAGCTATGTCCCCACCGGAACCACGGTATTTCTGAACATGCACGCAGCAGGATGGAACAACCTTTCGGGAGAGGGCGACATCAGCGACGCTGACAAACTGGTGAAGATATTGAAGGATTACAAAGTCCATGTCTTTTGCGGACACACTCATTTGTTCAAAAACGTGGAGCTCAACAACCACCTCTACCAGCACAACATCGGAGCAACCTGCGGAGCTTGGTGGGAAAGTTGGGTAAACCGCTGTGGTGCTCCCAACGGCTACCTCGTAGTTACGATAGACGGAGAAAAGGTGAAGTGGCACTACAAATGTACCTCGAAAAGCAGCAATTATCAGTTCAAAACTTATCGCCCGGGTACTTTTCGGACACAAAAGCCCTATTTCGTGGCAAATGTATGGGACTATGACAAACAGTGCAAAGTGGAATGGCTTGCCGATGATAAGCCCATGGGAAGGATGGAACAATTTAGCGATCAAGATGAGGAATATCTCAAGACCATAGACAAGAAGGAGAACAACGAGAAAATTGTTACTGCACATCTTTTCAGGGCAAGACCGAAAGTCGGGACAAGGAAAATTTCAGTTATCTTTACCAACCGGTTCGGAGAAAGTTTCCGAAAAGAGGTCTATCTACAAAAGCCGGTTCGCGCCTATTAGAATTGAACATGGGAACGATAGAGCAGCGAATGGCGTTCCAAAAGTTCCCATTGTTTCACCGGATAAAGCATAACAGAGTTCTTAAAGAACAAGAAAAGAAAAGCAATTCATACAGCTGCTTTCTTGAAAAGATTGGTTGTGAACCTGAATTTTGTGAGAATGGACAAAACAATAGAAAGGAAACTTTCACATTCATTAACCTCAAGATTTGATTATTTTTAGAAGAAGACCGCCTTAACTTCAAAGAACGGAACGGCTCTGTATTCTCTTAACTATCAGATTTTCAGAAATTTATAAAACACATCAGTTTCTTGACTATGCAATAGCTTAGCTTTTGAAAACCAATAGCTTAGCTTTTGCTGCTCAAAAGCTCAACAAACGCAACGAAAAGATGGGTGTTTAGTTCTTTTATTTTATCCTATTTGAGAATTTATATGGAGTTTTTAACACGTAGTTCATAAGAATTAAGCGATAAAAGGAAAAGAACGAGTAAGTTTTTCTTCTCTTTGAAAGAAAACTCACGATAAAAAAGAGAGACATTCACACTATGTTTTTACGATTGATTAACACTTTTACACAAACAAATCAGAGAGAATTGGCAAGCAACTGAAGCAGTTTGGGAAAAGCATAGTTCCCCAATTCGTCCTCTTTCACCCATTTATAGCCGGACGGAAGATTGGGACGACAGAAAGGTTCCCACAAATAAAAATCGGCAAAGATGATTTGATGAGTCAATAGATGTTTTATTCCTCGCTTGATGAGCCTTAGCTCAGAGAAGGGGAAATCAAGTGCTTCGGAAGTCGGAAATTCCCACAATCCTTGCCAAATGTCGCCTGCTCCGCGACGATGTATAACCGTACTGTCATTATACCTTATATATACATAGACCAGCTTTCGTTCACGCTGCACAATTTTCTTACTTTTGACCGGGAATTTATCGATAGCATGATGAGCGTGGGCATAACAGGTTTCAACAAGTGGACAGACATTGCAATCTGGTGAAACGGGTGTACACTGAAGAGCGCCGAAATCCATAATGGCTTGATTATATTCTGCCGGGCAATCCCTTGCCAAACATTCCTGAGCCATCACCTTAAAATCCTTCTTTCCCTGTGCAGAGTCGATCGGGGTCTCAATACCAAAATAGCGAGAAAGCACTCTAAAGACATTGCCATCAACCACAGCCACAGGTTCGTTGAAAGCAAAAGAGGCTATGGCGGCAGCAGTATAATCCCCCACCCCCTTAAGCCGCTTCAACTCCTCAAACGTCTTGGGAAACGAACCCATTGTTACGACTTGCTTCGCCGCCTTATAAAGATTGCGTGCGCGCGAGTAATATCCCAATCCCTGCCATTCTCGCAACACCTCGTCTTCGGTAGCATTCGCCAGTTCATCAACGGTTTTCCATCGAGCGATGAAACGCTCCCAATACGCCTGCCCCTGCACTATGCGCGTTTGTTGCAATATGACCTCGCTAAGCCAAATGGTGTATGGGTCGGAGGACTTCCGCCAAGGAAGATCGCGACCATTGATGGCAAACCAATCGAGAACAGCTTGAGTGAAATTCATTTTGCAAAGATACTGAAAAGTGTCAGAGGAGCAAAACCGGATGATAAAAAAGTTGAATAGACTCATAGGTGTCCCTTAGACAGCGCAAGTCGAATGACAGATTGCAAATTTCCACAAAACAGAAAAATAAGATTTCAAATCGACTTCACCCCCCGAAAACATCTCATTGGCTTATATTGCGAATATAAGACATACACATCTACTTAACTATCATTCGCCATTAAACGCAATAAATAGGTAAAAAGGCGTTGAAACCGGTCTGCTGAATAATCTTGCAAGATTTAAGTTTTTTTGGACTAAAAATATTGTTTAGACGCTGGTTTTTTGTATCTTTGCACATCAAAAGCAAATATCTCAAACAGATGGCTGGAACAAAACAAATTAAGACCGCGCTTATTTCAGTTTTCCATAAGGACGGATTGGAAGACATCTTGAAAAAATTAAACTCTGAAGGAGTAAAGTTTTTAAGTACGGGCGGTACACAACAGTTTATCGAATCATTAGGCTACGAATGCCAAAAAGTAGAAGATGTAACAGGCTACCCCTCCATATTGGGTGGAAGGGTGAAAACGTTACATCCTAAAATCTTTGGTGGCATTTTGGCTCGACGCGATTTAGAAACCGACAAAGAGCAAGTAAAAGAATACGAAATACCGGAAATCGATTTGGTTATCGTCGATCTCTATCCATTTGAACAGACGGTATCCGGTGGAGCAAGCGAGGCAGATATCATTGAAAAGATAGACATTGGAGGCATATCGCTGATTCGTGCCGGCGCCAAGAACTTCAAGGACGTTGTAATTGTTCCGAGCAAAGCGGAATATCCCGTGCTCTTACAACTCTTAAACACAAAAGGAGCGAAAACAGACATCGAAGACCGGAAGATGTTTGCCGAGCATGCTTTTGGCGTCAGCAGCCACTACGACACGGCAATCCATAATTGGTTTGCGAAATGAGCACACCGATGGCGAGTACATTCCGCCCACTATGTAACAAACAAATCATCCGTTGAACGGATTTAAACAGTTTCTACACTTTAATCAATAATAAAGAATGGGATTTTTTTCATTTATCCAAGAGATAGCAATGGATTTGGGAACAGCCAACACGATTATTATCAGTGATGACAAAATCGTAGTAGATGAACCCTCAGTGGTGGCACTCGACCGCCGTACCGACAAAATGATAGCGGTTGGAGCAGATGCCAAAATGATGTACGAGAAGGAACATCCGAACATTCGCACCATTCGCCCGCTTCGGGACGGTGTGATTGCCGATTTTACCGCATGCGAGCAAATGATGCGCGGTCTTATCAAGATGGTTCACAGCGGCAATCGCTTGTTTTCCCCAACATTGCGCATGGTCATTGGCGTACCGTCAGGTTCTACGGAAGTGGAACTGCGTGCCGTTCGCGACTCTGCGGAACACGCCGACGGAAGAGATGTATATCTGATTTTTGAGCCGATGGCAGCCGCTCTTGGGATGGGACTCGATGTGGAGGCTCCGGAAGGGAATATGATAGTCGATATCGGTGGCGGAAGCACTGAAATTGCCGTAATATCTCTCGGTGGCATTGTTTGTAACAATTCTATTCGCGTTGCCGGTGATGATTTAACAGCGGACATCCAAGAATACATGAGTCGTCAGCATAATGTAAAAGTAAGTGAGCGCATGGCAGAACGCATCAAAGTACATGTGGGGTCGGCACTGACCGATTTAGGAGAAGAAGCTCCGGAGGATTATGTTGTACATGGTCCGAACCGCATCACGGCTCTTCCCATGGAAGTTCCCGTATGCTATCAGGAAATAGCTCACTGTTTGGACAAGACGGTTGCAAAGATAGAGAACGCCGTGCTTTCTGCTCTTGAGAACACACCTCCGGAATTATATGCTGACATTGTTCAGAATGGTATTTACCTCAGTGGCGGTGGTGCTTTGCTGCGTGGAATAGACAAACGCCTTACGGACAAGATAAACATTCCTTTCCATATTGCGGAAGATCCCTTGCATAGCGTGGCAAAAGGTGCCGGCATCGCGCTGAACAATGTGGATAGATTCTCGTTCTTGATGAGATAATCATTTGACGGCTCTCATTAGCCAACCATTGAAATGCCAACTGACATTTCAATGGTTCAATAATCAGGGCTGTCAGTAATCATTCGTAATGCACAATTTAGCTGAATTTCTTCGAAAAAATAAGCACTGGCTTCTTTTTTTCTTCTTGGAAGTGGTCAGTATTGTGTTGTTGTTCCGATTTAACAACTATCAGGGCAGCGTTTGGTTCACTTCAGCCAACATCTTGGCAGGTAGAACTTACGAGATGAGTTCAAAAGTTGGATCTTATCTCACCATGGGAAAAGTAAATAAAGAACTGACACGAAGAAATGTCATTTTGGAACAGCAGGTTCACGAACTCTCCAAAGAACTTTATGAAAAGACACGCGATCCCAAATATCTTTCAAAAGGTCAGTATCGTTTTTTGGCACCTTTCAACCTGATTGAAGCGAAGGTTGTATCTAATTCCCTGAACAAATCGGAAAATTTCATAACAATCAACAAGGGAAGTTGGGACGGCATAAAGCGCGACATGGGCGTTGTGTGTGGCAATGGAGTGGTCGGAACGGTTTACCTTGTAGGCATACACTATTCTGTTGTCATCCCAATTCTTAACGCAAGGTCAAACATCAGCTGTGCCATACAAGGAAGAGATTATTTCGGCTACTTACATTGGTCAGGTGGAGTAAGCGATGTGGCTTATTTGGATGATATTCCTCGACACGCTCGCTTCAAACTTGGTGATAGAGTGGTAACAAGTGGCTACTCTTCTATCTTCCCCGCAGGTGTCTTGGTTGGAAAAGTGAAGCATGTTTATAATTCAGACGATGGTCTATCGTTTCGAGTGGCAGTTCAATTATCCACAGACTTCGGCAACCTCCGCGATGTTTGTGTCATTGATGATGCCATTCTTCACCAACGAAGGAAAATGATGATTACGGCACAAGACTCCATTAAGAAATTAGGAGATGGTGTAAGTCAGCCCACCGAATGAGATACGGATTCCTTGGGGCTGGAAGAAAGGAGTAAGAAACAGGCGGTTTTGAAATAAAAGATGAGCATAGATTTTCTAAAGAACTCGTTGTGGTTCATTGTTTTGGTATTATCTCAAGTGTTTGTACTCAACCACATTCACTTGTTCGGCGTTGCCACGCCACTGCTTTACGTTTATTTTGTATTGCTCTATCGCCGCAATTATCCCAAATGGGCAATGATTTTGTGTGGATTCTTCTTGGGACTTGTCGTTGATACTTTCTCAAATACGCCCGGCGTAGCTTCCGGTTCCATGACGTTGATAGCAACCTTGCAACCATTTGTTCTCCGTCCGTTTATCCCTCGTGATAGTGGAGAAGATCTTCGCCCAAGTTTCCATTCACTTGGGCTTATGCAATACTTTTGGTATGCCACAATCCTCACGCTCATCTATAATGTATGTTTCTTCACTTTGGAGCTATTTAGCTTTTTCAACATATTAGAATGGCTCTCTTGTGTTCTGGGGAGCACAGCCATGACATTATTTCTTGTAATGATTGTTGAACTTGTAAGAAACCGCTCATGAAGAACTTTGATTTAGAAAAGCGTCGTCTTGTTCTCAGTGGCGTTGCCATCGCAATCATTGTCATTTACGTTATTCGTTTATTCGCGTTGCAGATAGCCAGCGATGACTACAGAAAACGAGCCGATTCCAATGCGTTTCTGAAAAAGATAGAATTTCCATCACGTGGCATAATAACCGATCGCAAGGGCAAATTATTGGTTTATAATCAGCCGGCATACGACATTATGGTGGTGATGAATGAGGAAAAAGGAAGATTAGATACTTTGGAATTTTGCAGAGCGTTGAACATCTCCAAACAGTTCTTCATTCGGCGCATGAATGATATTAAGGATACGGAAAAGAATCCCGGCTATTCACGCTTTACACAACAACTCTTTTTAAGTCAGCTCAGCGATAAAGAGTTTAGTGCGTTCCAAGAAAAGCTCTATCGCTTTCCCGGCTTTTACATACAAAAACGAAGCATTCGCCAATACCAACTTCCCATTGCTGGGCACGTTCTTGGTGATGTTGCAGAAGTAAGTCAAAGCGATGTAGAGGAAGACGATTACTATCAACCGGGCGACTACATAGGAAAGATGGGCATCGAACGAGAATATGAGAAAATTTTGCGAGGGCAAAAAGGAGTGCAAATTCTGCTTCGGGATGCCCACGGCAGAATAAAAGGACGATACCAAGAAGGGAAATTCGACCAAAAACCACGTCCCGGGAACGACATGCAATTAGGTTTAGACGCCGACTTACAAGCACTCGGTGAACGATTGATGGAAGGAAAACTCGGAGCCATCGTAGCTATAGAACCTAAGACCGGTCAAATCTTGGCAATGGTTTCATCGCCCACCTTTGATCCTCAAGACATGATAGGCAAAATGAGGGGAAAATATCAACAAACTTTAACTCTCGACCCCGCAAAGCCATTACTAAACAGAGCCATCATGGGACAATATCCGCCGGGCTCCACATTCAAGACCAGTCAGGCGGTTACTTACTATACGGAAGGAATTATCACCGACTCGACGAAATATCCGTGTCCGCATGGTTTCTCTTACAGGGGACTTCACGTTGGATGCCACGGACATCCCTCACCGGTTTCCATCGTACCGGCATTGAGCACATCGTGCAACGCATATTTTTGTTGGGGATTGTACCACATGTTGTCCAACAGACGCAAATACAAAAGTCTTGACATCGCCATGGATACCTGGCGCGACTATATGGTCTCAATGGGATTCGGATATAAATTAGGAATTGATTTACCGGGAGAAAAGCGAGGAATGATTCCTAACGCACATTTTTATGATAATGCCTTTGGCAAATGGAATCCGCTTACAGTCATCTCCATCTCAATAGGTCAAGGCGAGGTAAACCTGACACCACTGCAAATTGCCAATCTCGGAGCGACCATTGCCAATCGCGGATATTACATCACACCACATGTCGTCAGGCAAATACGTGGAATGAGGCTGGACAAAAAATACATATTAAAACACAGGACAAAAGGGAGTGTACGAGCCTATCAAGAGGTAGTTGCCGGCATGACATCATCGGTGAGAGGCGGAACTTGCGCTCATGCGGTGCATCCCGGATACTCACTTGCCGGTAAGACGGGAACAGCTCAAAACAGAGGAAAGGATCACTCCGTATTCATGGGATTTGCTCCCGTGGACAAGCCCAAGATAGCCATTGCCGTATATGTGGAAAATGGTGGCTTTGGAGCCGTTTATGGTGTACCTATCGGTTCGTTGATGATAGAACAATATCTCAATGGAAAATTAACGGAAAGTGATGCAAAAAAGGCGAATGATATCCAAAAACGCCACATCAGTTATCCATTCAAACGTCCGTTGAGCCATGCCGATTCCATCCGTTTAGACTCCATTAAGCGTATCAATTTCATAAAAGACTCACTTAAGCTAGAAGCTCAAAAACAAAGAAGAGCCGAGCTTCAACACAAAAAAGCTTTGAAAGCGAAGAAAGATGCCGACGAAGAAGAAAATCAGAATCAACCTTTGAACGATCCAATCATTCGCATGGATGAAGACACGAGACCCAGAACGGACGAGAAAGAACGGGAGAGGGATAAAGATAAAAATGACAATGGAAAGAAGAAAGAACGTACTTCTTCAGCAAAGAATCACACGTAACTCCACGCCAAAACGATGATTGGGTAGGACAGAGTCATACACTACCGCCCAATCACTAAAGAAGCCGAAGCAACAACACCCCAGAGACATCGGATTACAAGTGAATTCTACGCGACATTCAAGGTGCGTTCCTCTATAAACAACAAACAACGAAAAGATAGTGGCAAAAAACTATAAGACAAACAAGCAACCGGGCATCATACGTTCATTGGATTGGTGGACGATAGGTATTTATCTCTCCCTCCTCATCTTTGGATGGCTGAGCGTTTGTGGGGCTAGTTATACTTATGGCGATACTGATATTTTTTCATTGAGTTCTCGATCGGGAATGCAAATTATCTGGATAGGAACCTCCATTTGTTTGGGTTTTGTCCTCTTGATGATGGACGACCGACTTTACGATACTTTCGCATACGTCATTTACGGACTATTGGTGCTACTCCTTTTCCTTACAATATTCAATCCACACTCCATAAAAGGCTCGCGTTCGTGGATAGTCTTAGGACCGATAAGGCTACAACCGGCCGAATTTGCCAAGTTTGCCACAGCCTTAGCCATATCCAAGTTCATGTCATCGTATGGCTTTACGATGAGCAATTGGAAACATTTCGCTGCAGCTTGTGGCATTGTGGTACTTCCCATGTTGTGCATCATAGGACAAAGCGAGACCGGTTCGGCTCTTGTCTATCTCTCTTTCTTCTTGATGTTCTACCGAGAAGGTATGCCGGGTTCCATACTCTTTACCGGTATTGCCATGATTGTTTACTTTGTCGTAGGCATAAAATATGAATCCGTCATGCTATGGGGCACACCAACCTCATCAGGAAAGTTCTTTGTCTTGCTCTTGGTACAAATATTCAGTACGGGGATGGTCTGGGTATATATGCGCGACAATGGAAAAGCATTCAAGATGCTGATGGTTATCTTGGGAACCACCCTTGGCTTCTTGCTTTTTTCTAAATTCGTCATCCCATTCGACATTGTATGGGTACAACTTATCGTGTCGGCCTTGCTCATCGCATATCTCATTTTCAACTCCATGACGACACGTTTTCCCAATTATTTATACATTGCTCTTTTTTCAATTGGCTCCATCGCATTCTTTTATTCAGCCGACTACGTGCTCAACGATGTAATGCAGCCCCATCAACGGGTACGCATCAATGTACTTTTAGGTTTGGAAGAAGATTTGGCAGGAGCAGGCTACAACGTCCACCAGAGCGAAATAGCAATTGGATCAGGCGGTTTGCAAGGAAAAGGATTCCTGAATGGTACTCAAACCAAATTAAATTTTGTACCGGAGCAAGACACCGACTTCATCTTTTGCACTGTGGGCGAAGAGGAAGGATTTTTGGGATCGGCAGCGGTTCTATTCTTGTTTTTAGCATTGGTTTTGCGACTGATGCACGTAGCCGAGCGACAACCTTTTAAGTTCGGACGAGTGTATGGGTACTGTGTTGCCGGAATATTCCTTTTCCATGTCTTCATCAATGTGGGGATGGTACTCGGACTTACTCCCGTGATTGGTATTCCACTGCCATTTTTCAGTTATGGCGGTTCATCGTTATGGGGGTTTACGATACTCTTATTTATTTTCTTGCGTATTGACGCTGGACGAAACCTCATCAGACAATAAAACGCCGGTGGCATTCACTAATGTTTCAGGACTGACATTTTGCATGAAGTATCAGTTTTTTCGTGTGAATATTCTACTGCACGCCAATTATTTTTCGATTTCCAATTAAGAAAAACGCTTAACACTTCTCATTGACAACCGATGTTTCGTAATAGCTTAGGGATTGACATACAAAAGCTTAGCTTTTTAAAAGCGAGTGTTAGGACACTGATTTTCAAGGTTTAACGTTACAAACTTCGATTTTATCTTATTTTTATCAATCTGACGCCCACATCGCTGATACCGGGTAATTGCTCGCGACTCATGATGTGCCTGACCGTTAGAAACAAAGAGTCGCCGCGATTGAGACTTAAATTGGTCGCGTGGTTCAGTATTTCACTGTTTGAAATGCCACGTTTTCCCATTAAAAGTCCATTGTCATCTACTACTCTGCAAACGATTTCTTTTTGAAAGGTTTCACTATCCTTGTGCTTCCCGGCAGGTATAACTTTTCCTTCCAAAATGAGGCAAATGCTTTTGTATGGATATTTAATAGTGGTCCTTAGTCCTAAATCCAAACTATAATCTCCTTCCCACTGACGTGGTATCCTAAATGTAGCGGTATCGTTCCTTTCCCACCCTGTTATGGGGCGGCTCTCATAATGGTCGTAGGTTCTTCGGTCGGAGCATGAGCTGCCACCCACCGCGAACCCCAAGAGTAGTGATATGTATAAAAAGGTAAGAACCTTAATCTTCATTTTTCGGTTTACTTTGTGAACCTTGGTTGTTATCTTTTCTTCTGTTATTTTTTCTGTAATTGCCCTGCCTGTTGTTTCCGGTCTGCCGAATATCGTTTCGTTCCTGACTGGCTTTAGCACGCGCGTTCTGTCGCCGCTCATCTGCCCACTGTGCGTTACCGTTGTTTCGGCGTTGCTTTCCATTTCTGGCTTTACCGCTATTCTTCCTTGTCGTTTTCTCCTTGTCAAACCGGCTGATGTCCGCACCTGCCAACAAGTCGATTGGTTTCTTCGCAGGCTTTGCCTTCCCATTGTTCAGCAAAGACAATGGTTTTTCGCCTTGCTTGTTCATTTCGATGATTTCCTTTGCTCGTTCAGCAGAAATGGTTTCGAGGTTTACCGCGAGATTCTTATCCGTGGAATAAGTGCACAACCCATTGAGAATATCAGATTTGAACAAGAAATATTCATTATCAATGGTGAACAAATGCACGTCCTTGCCCGGGAGTTTTCTGCTTGCTTCCACATAATCATCCACTTCGTAGTTCAGACAGCATTTCAGTTTGGCACACATTCCCGCCAGTTTAGTTGGATTTAGCGAGATGTCTTGGAAACGAGCAGCTGTGGTAGATACACTGGAGAAATTTTTCATCCAAGTCGCGCAACACAACTCTCGTCCGCATGGTCCCGTACCGCCAATTCGTCCGGCTTCCTGCCGCGCTCCTATCTGTTTCATTTCTATTCGCACATGGAAAGCTGCTGCCAAGTCTTTGATAAGCTGACGAAAATCCACACGTTCATCCGCTATATAATAGAAAATGGCCTTGTTGCCATCGCCCTGAAATTCCACATCGCCGATTTTCATCTTCAAGCCCAAGCTCTTGGCAATCTGCCTGCTTTCTATCATGGTGGTATGTTCTCGTGCTTTGGCCTCTTTGTACTTTTGCATATCCACGTCTTTAGCCAAACGATATACACGTTTAATATCTTCCGGCGATTTAATGTTGCCGGCTTTCTTTATTTGCAACTTCACGAGCTTTCCCGTGAGAGTAACCACCCCGATATCATGGCCGGGATTCGATTCTACGGCAACAATATCTCCCTTATGCAGTTCAAGGTTATTCACGTTGTGGTAATAGCCCTTGCGCGTATTTTTGAATTGCACCTCTACCAAATCGGTAGTATCAGTATTGCCCGGAACATCTTCCAACCAGTCATACGTGTTCAGTTGTTTATCTTGTCGCCCACAGGCACAGTGGCTCAGACCGCGATCGCAGCCGTTCCATATCTTGAATTTCATATTTTTATAGTCCATCGTCTTAATTTGGGAAACCTCTTTCCATGCAAGTCTCCAAGCATGATTCGCAAGGTTGTATATGTTGTTTAATATATATGTGTAAATTACTTTCTTAACAGCAAGACAATCATTTTAAGTGCCATATCGTAGAATACCACTTTGGCGTTAGCGTTCTGACCAAGGTCTCGATAGGAGTTGCCGTAAAGCTCGTTGATTTCGATGACATTTTCCTCGTTGATGAAGCGTGCAAAACGCTTTGCGAAGTTTTCTTCCTCCGCAGTCATATAGTTTAAGTCGGGATTCTTGAAGTTATAGATGAAGTTTTCCCTTATTTGTAGCTGAAAATAGAGCAGCATGCGCCGTTGTTTCTCGCGTCCATAGTCAGCCGCAGTCTCACTCCAATTTTTCAATTCACTGACATCACGCATATAACAAAGTCGCATCAGCGATTGGAACATCTTTAAGAATTCCATGTTTTCGTTCTCGGTGGTCAGCAGTTCCAATGCCTTCAACCAATTACCATGCGCAACTCTCGCCAATCGTCGAGCCGTTTCAGCGTCAAGTCCACGCCGCTCTCTCAAAGCTTGTTCGATGGCATCATCGGAAATTCTTTTCACATCAATGCGTTGTGTGCGACTGATGATAGTCTCCAAAAGCTTTTCCGGTTCTTCGCTAATCATCAGAAACAAAGTTCGCTCTGAAGGCTCTTCCAATAATTTCAACAACTTGTTGGCAGAAGTCAAATTCATGCGTTCGGGAAGCCAGATAACAGACACTTTGTATCCGCCCTGACTCGATTTGAGCGACAACACTCTAGACAATTCATCGCTCTCCGCTCCGGTAATGATGGCTTGTTGGGTAGTGGCACCCATGGTGCTCATCCAATGTTTCAACGTGAAATAAGCTCCTTTCATGACGAGTTCGTGCCATTCCTTCGCGAAATCGCTGCTGAGGGGTTGATGTTCGGAACTCATGCCGGGAAGTTTGATGGTAGGGAAAGTGAAATGCAGGTCGGGATGTTCCCAATTGCGCAACATCGCTTTGGAATTCTCCGGCGACATGGATGATTGTGTAAGCAGATAACTCGCAAATGCCATAGCCAAAGCCATCTTTCCGCTACCTCGTGGTCCACAAAACAACAAGGCATGAGGCACGCGATTGCTTTGTGCCAACTGTAAAAGCTGTTGCTTGGTTTCTTCTTGTCCTATGACTTCACTAAAATCCATCTGTTGGTAATCCGGCTTTTCTTTTATAATCTGACAAATGCTTTAGGGTACAAAGTTAATAAATAATTATGAATAATAAGGATGGGGTGCGCTAAAATCTCTTTAATCAGAAAAACATATAGAAAACAAACCGTCGCAAGTTTTTTTTTTATATATTTGCAAATGACGTTGCAGAGTCATTATCACTTTGTCAGCCACGACAGTCTGTCAAAGTGCATAAAGTCTGCCTGCGAGATTATTAACATGCTTGATTCCGTAGAAAAACAATAAAAATTAAAGAAAAGAAATGGAAATAATGAAATTTCGTCCGCAACTGAAGCAGGTGCTTTGGGGTGGCAACAAAATAATACCTTTCAAGCAACTTAACGACAATTTATCAATGGTTGGTGAAAGTTGGGAAATATCCGGCGTAAAGGGTAGCGAAAGTATTGTAACCAATGGAAAGTACGCCGGAAAACAACTCAATGAGCTAACGAAACTTTTGAAGACCAAGCTCTTAGGCAAACAAAACTATGAACGTTTCGGGGATGAGTTTCCACTGCTGATAAAGTTCATTGATGCCAGCAAACAACTTTCCATTCAAGTGCACCCCAACGATGAACAGGCACAGGCAAGAGGGTTAAAACGTGGAAAAACAGAAATGTGGTACATCATGAATAGCGAAGAGAACGCCTCTCTTTACTGTGGTTTAAAAAAGAGAATTACGCCCGATGAGTATAAAACCATGGTGAACGATGGCTCGATTACCGAAGCTCTTCGTGAATACAAAGTAAAAGAAGGTGATGTATTCTTTCTTCCCCCGGGTAGGATTCATTCCATCGGTTCCGGCTGCTTCTTGGCGGAAATCCAGCAAACCAGCGATATAACTTACCGCATTTACGACTTCAAGCGAAAAGATAAGAAAGGGAACTATCGGCAACTTCATACGGAGGAAGCTGCGGAATGTATCAACTTCACGGTGGAAGACGACTATCGAACAAATTATGAACCCATTAAAGAGCAGAGGACTGAACTAACATCATGCCCTTACTTCACCGTTTCCGTTTATGAACTCTCACAGCCGATGGAATTGGATTATTCCCAACTCGATTCTTTCGTAATTCTTATCGGATTGAAAGGCAAAGGGCACATCATAAATGACGAGCAACAGCAAATCTCTTTCCGCGAGGGAGAATCAATACTGTTGCCTGCCACGGCAACGAAACTGCAAATAAAAGGTGAGATTAAATTTCTTGAGACCTATATTTAGTTCAAATCGACCATTGAAAACCACTTTGGTTCTTTTCCTAATGAACGCCATCGGAAATATTCAATTATATAGGTTGGTTATTTAGCAATTTAACAACTAATCCCCATACGCCATGAACTCATATCAACACCTGCCTGTTCGGGCAATACAAAGAACAAGCATATTCTTTATTTGCCCAGGGCGTTGAAGATGCGAAAATCCTTTCCGGAGACAGGGGAAAGTTCAATAATGTCCTAAATTTGTCTTATACGGATTTAGCTTGTCACAATTCTGACTATAAAAAAAGTAAGAAATTATGACAAAACGTAAAACCCCGCGCGAATTTTCGTATTCGTTCAAGCTGCAAGTGTTAATCGATTATTATTCTAGCGGTGCTTCTCAAGCGTCCATATTGCGTAAGTGGAATGTGTCTAGTGGTTCAATGTTCCAATGGCTGAAACGTTGGCCCGTTGATTCAAAATCGTTATCTTTGCCCTCGGAAGTAATCCAGAGGTATCGTATGGCTCATAAAGAAACGAATTTGACAGACAATGAGATATTGCGCCAGAAGATAGTGAACCTCCAACACGCATTGTCTTTGGAGAAGATGCGCAGCCGTGCCTATGAGAAACTCATAGAGATAGCCGAATCCGAGGAGGGTATCAGCATCTTAAAAAAAGATGGTGCCAAACAGTAACGGCGCTGCGTGAGGAGTTTCCCGGTGTATCCGTGGAATTCCTCTGTGGGCTGTTTGGCAAGAAACGCCAGTGGTATTACGCAAGCAGCAAGCTTGTGATTTCTGAGCGGCAAAGGCGTAAACTGATAGTTGACAATGTACTCTACTATCGTGCCTGCTGTCCCGGGATAGGCGGTGTGAAACTGCACGTCCTCCTCAAGTCGGAGCTAGGTGAAGATGTTACTCATGGTCGCGACTCCTTCTTAAAACTACTTGCTTCAGAAGGACTTATGCTTCCCAAGAACAAGCGAAGACGTACAACGGACTCCAATCATCCTTATAGGAAGTATCCTAATCTTGTACAAGGTGTTACGGCAATGTATGCTAACCACATTTGGGCAGCCGACATAACCTACGTTTGGATTTACGGCAACGTCCTGTACCTCCATCTCATTACAGATGTTTACTCACATGCTGTCATAGGCTGGTGCTTATCCGAAACCATGGAGGCTATAAATACGAAGGAGGCATTGCTAATGGCAGTTAAGGCAGCCGGAGGAGGCAACCTCTGCGGAACGATACACCACTCTGACAGAGGTTCGCAATATGCCTGCCACCTATATGTTGAAACTCTTATGTGCCACCATATCAGGGTTAGTATGACAGAACGGTACAATCCTACGGACAATCCCGTGGCGGAAAGGACGAATGGAACCTTTAAGGTTGAGTGGATTTACCAGCAGGAGATGTACCGAGATTATGACCAGGCCAATATGGAAATCTCCAAGGCAATAGCCTTCTACAACTACAGACGACCGCATATGAGCATAGGAATGAAATGTCCGATGGATGTCTATAGAGGCGAACAGCCCGGGAGAAATCTTTGGAAAAAGAGATAAATGCTTGCAAAAAAGAAAAATATAACGTATCTTTGGAACGCCGAAAATATGGCGAACGACGGTCTTATGCCATCTTCACCAAAGGTCCCAGGGGGCATCGAGCCCCCTAAGACCTTGCCGAAAATATGACGGAACTTAGGTGTTGTCCATCTTCTTTTATGC
>NZ_LR027820.1:0-11636 GCF_900607215.1 Prevotella rectalis | reverse complement strand
TGGAACGCCGAAAATATGGCGAACGACGGTCTTATGCCATCTTCACCAAAGGTCCCAGGGGGCATCGAGCCCCCTAAGACCTTGCCGAAAATATGACGGAACTTAGGTGTTGTCCATCTTCTTTTATGCAAGTGCACTGACTTCAAATTTAAACTATATAATGTTAATGTCAAGTCATTCAGTAAATAAGAAAATATTTGACAAGTAAAACAGAAATACATCGTCAGATCTGACAAGTGAATTCAGGAAAAGACAATTTTCTTCATTCATCTATCTAAAGCTTAGCTTTTGCTTTCCAAAAGGTAAGCTTTTGCAATGCAAAAGGTCATGAATCGGAGTGCAAAAGCTAAGCTTTTAAATCACAATTAATATAGTCCTGATTATCAATGGGTTATAAAGTGTTCCCCAGGTGCGATTTTTGTAATATAATTTCGTAGTGATGGTCGGGGCGAATGTGCGCTGTCAAGCGTCTGTTTGCTTTCTTCCACTGCTAATCTATGTGCAAATCGTGTCCCATTCTCTCTTTCTTCGTTTTCAAATATCGGTAGTCGTATTGGTTTGGTGTGATTTCTATGGGGACGTTCTCCAGAATTTCAAGTCCGTAGGCTTCCAGTCCCACGCGTTTGGTGGGGTTGTTGGTCAGCAATCTCATTTTGTGAACTCCCAAATGTCGTAGCATCTGCGCCCCACATCCATAATCGCGCTCATCCGGCTTAAAGCCTAAGTGTATGTTGGCATCAACGGTGTCCATGCCTTGTTCCTGTTGCAGTTTGTAGGCGGCAATCTTGTTCATCAATCCGATGCCCCTTCCTTCCTGCTGCATGTAAATGATGACACCTTTTCCTTCTTTCTCTATCATTTCCATTGCCTTTCTCAGTTGCTCTCCGCAATCGCAGCGACGGCTGTCGAGTATGTCTCCGGTGGCACATGACGAGTGTACGCGCACGAGAATGGGCTCGTCTTTTCCCCATTCTCCTTTTATCAGAGCCATGTGTTCCAATCCGTTACTTGTCTGTCGGAATGGGATGAGGTGGAAATCGCCGTGTTTGGTGGGCAGTTCAACTTCTTCGCCTACTTCAATGCTTGTCTCATTCTTCAGTCGATAGGCAATGATGTCCTTTATACTGATGATTTTGATGTTCCATTCTTCAGATTTTTTCATCAAGTCGGGCATTCGCGACATGGTTCCGTCCTCGTTCATGATTTCCATGAGTACACCTGCAGGGTAACATCCCGCGAGTTTGCAGAGGTCGATGGATGCCTCGGTGTGCCCTGACCGGCGCAATACTCCGTTGTCCTGTGCATATAGTGGGTTGATGTGTCCGGGACGTCCGAAAGTCTGTGGTGTTGATTTGGGGTCGGCGAGTGCTTTGATGGTTGCTGCACGGTCGTGAGCCGATACACCTGTGGTGCATCCTTCCAATTTGTCCACCGTAACCGTAAAGGGCGTTCCTAGCATCGATGTGTTGTCGGAAACCTGATGTGGGAGGTCCAGTTCTTCGGCTCTGGACAGTGTGATAGGTACGCAGAGCACGCCACGAGCATTTTTCAGCATGAAGTTTACTTTCTCCGGAGTAATCATTTCGGCTGCCATGATGAGGTCGCCCTCATTTTCTCTGTCTTCATCGTCCACAACGATGACGAATTTTCCTTCTTTGAAATCCTTTAATGCTTCTTCTATACTACTGAGTTTGAATTTTTCCATATTCTGTATAATTACCTTTGGTGGGAATGAGTTTTCCTTTTGTTCCCCGGATGTTATTATTTTTGGGTTTCGTTATTACCGTGATTTCTCTTCAGCGTTTAGTTTTTCTATTTCGCTGATGATGTTTTCGTTCACCTCCTTGATGGTCTTGAGATCTCTGTAGAGTCGTAGTCTGAACCGCCACATCCTGAAATAGAAGAAAAGCCCTGCCGGGAAAAGAATGGCAGCCGTGATGTTCATCCATTTTCTCTCGAATGGTCGGGTGTGTGCCTTTACGATGAGGATGGGATACTTGTTTATCTCTGTGAGGATAGCCCTGCTTCGAGTGTTGCCCAAATCCTCTATCACGTCTTCCATTTGATTGTTTATGCGCTCTATCTCATGGTCGGGCTGATATTTGAAGAACGTATTAATGATGTTGGGTGGCGACTTCAGGTTTTTCTTCTTTGCGTAACTTGTAACGGCATTGTTGATATCGGTAAGAAGGGTGGTTGCTTTTAGATAGTCGGGCGATTTCAGTATGACTTCTTTGCCGTTGATGTGTCGTTTGATTCTAAGTCCTAACATTCGCATTATCATGTTGCGGTAGAGGTCGATGTTAAAGACGGCGGAGTCATTGTTTGCTTTATAAGTGAAGAAGATGGCGGTGGGGATGAGTATTGCCGGCGATAACCCCCTTCCGAACCATATCGCCCAGTCGCCTTGTTTTGCCATCTTTTCACCGGTATTGTCGAGGATGTAATAGATAATGAACACCAACACGCTGATGATAATGGGCACACCGAGACCACCTTTTCGGATGATGGCTCCCAACGGTGCGCCTATAAAGAAGAAAATGATGCAGGTGAGTGCCAGCAAGTACTTGCTGATTACCTCAATTTGGTGTTGTCGAATCATCTTGTCGCCATCGCTCGTAATCATGCTCTTGAAGTCGAGGTCGCTGATTTCTTGTTGTACCGTGGACAAGGCACGATCCACCACCATGCGTCTTTCGTCCGGACGGAGCTTGCCGTAAACAGAATCGATGTTGAGGCTGTGCTTTTCCAAATTTTTCTTTATGGTAGCAAGTTCTTTTGGCTTGAGGTGTTGAATAGGATAGTACATACCTTGTGCTTCTTTGTAGAAAGCGTCCCCAATGCTGTCATATACGTGGATGAGCGAATCCTTATCGGTTTTTATCTTGCTGATGCTCTTTGTACTAGCATTGCTCGATATCCCTGCCATGTCGGTTAGATTAAAATCGGCATCAAAGTCGATGATGATTTTCTTGTTTATGAAAGTCTCGCGCCGATAAGGAATGGTTACACTGTTTCCCATCTCTTGCGAACGCATGTTCTCAAACCATTCGCCGTTCCATAGAGTCATTACGAGATGTTTCTTCTCGGCGGTCGATTGCAACATTCCCGAGTCGGCAAGGATGATGGCTTGGTCTTCATAGCTGTCGGTCATTCTATATACCATGATATTATAGAGATGCCCTGTTTGTAAATCTTTCTTCTCCACGTAGAGGTTGGTCTGTGGAATACCATCGTAGAAGACCCCTTCCGGTATTTCCAGTTCCGGATTTTTTTGTTTCATTGAAATGAACAGTTGCGCCATGTGTTTTTGCGCGTCAGGACCAATGTTGTTTTGAAAGTAAAACGACCCCAAGGCTACCAGCGAGGTAACGATGATGAGTCCTCTGAACGATTTCATGAGAGAGATGCCTGATGACTTGATGGCGGTAAGTTCGGAGCTTTCGCCGAGGTTGCCGTAAGTGATGAGCGATGAAAGCAAGATGGCAAGCGGAAGGGCTTTTGGTATCATGATTAGGCTCATGTACCAAAAGAATTGCCCCAGAATTTCCATGGAAAGACCTTTGCCAATGAGAATATTGACATATCTCCACAGGAACTGCATCATCAGGACAAATAAGCTGATGAAAAAAGTTCCGGCGAATAACAAGCTAAATTGCTTTATTATGAATATGTCTAACTTTTTAATTCGGAACATCGTTTGTGCTCATAACGCGTTTGTGCGCATAACTTCTGCAAAATTACACAAAATAATTAGAGTAGCCACGGTTTTTTATTTTTTTATCACCATGACAGTCTTCTAACCTGCGTTATGAAGAGGTGCTGTTAAGGGAACACCCTTACAATCCTGTCGTTAAGGGCCCACCCTTACATTCCTGTTGATAACCTGAGTCGGTCAATGTTATTGTTCCAAATGTCAGTGAGGTCTTCGAGTTCATCGGAAGTGGCAAAGTCGGTGATGTGCAAATGATAATTCTCGGCTATCTCGTCCTTCGACATCTTTATTTCCCAATAGGTTTGTTTGTCGTCTTCGTATTCCCAATACCATCGAATGCGATCTTTCTTCACGACTTCCAATACTCTTGCAGTGTGTGTCTCGGAGAGATGTCCGGGATTTCCCCATGTGAAAGTGGTGTGTCTGCCATTTGTGCAGACATCGTCTGCCAACCATTTCTTTAATCCTGTGTCAGTGCTGATAAGCGTCCATATCAGTTTTGCTGATTTAGATCTTAATTCGTACTCTAATTCAAGTTTCTCTTTCATGCAAGCTTTCATCTTAACGTTGTTATGTGCAAATGTAGATCTTTTCTTTTTGGGGACAAAGAAAAAATAAAATAAATTTGTGGGTTTCATTTTTTTTTAATAACTTTGCAACCGCTTTTCAAAACGAAAGCTGAAAATGATGGCGGGATAGCTCAGCTGGTTAGAGCGTCGGATTCATAATCCGGAGGTCGTGGGTTCGGGTCCCACCCCCGCTACTTATCAAGAAAAGAGGGTGCAATTTGTTTTTGTATCCTCTTTTTGCATATCCTTGATGTCTTTTTACACGAAAAAACAGATGTTCATTTGCATTAAAGAATACCTGTTTTCGGTTTTTTGTTGCTTTATTCCTTGACTGATGTCGCGAAGGTGCGTTGAAACAGGCTATAGCAAGAAGAAGAGCGACACGCCTATTACAGATATCACGGCACCGACAACACCTTTGAGCGTGATTTTCTCATGGAAGAAATAGTGCGCCGGCAACAATATCATGATGGGGCTTGTTGCCATGAGTGTACTGGCAATGCCGGCATTGGTGTATTGTCCCGCCATCAGCGAGAAGCTCACGCCGAGGAACGGACCGGAAAATACGGCTATTATCAGTGCCCACATCCCTTTTTTGTTGCGTACGCTCTGTACCCAACGTTTGCTGTCGCCTTTCAAAATCAGCCATATACCATAGCAAACCAATCCGGCTATGCAACGTATGAGGTTGGCGCTGAACGATAGGTAATCCTCCATGCCCTGCCAAACTTCCGGAGTGACGGCTGCCTGCACGTCGGCTTTGTAATGTTCTTGTCCGATCAAACTCAAAACATAACCCAGACCTTGACCTAATCCGGCACCAATGCCAAAAAGTACGCCTTTCAATGGTAATTGTAGCGATACCTTGCTTTTTCCTTCGCCTTTGCTAAGCACGGAAATTGCGATACCGGACATCGTTACAATCATGGCTATCAGACTGTTGAGATTCATCACTTGTCCCATCATTACCCAAGCTGATAAGGCTGTGAACATCGGAGCAAGTGTCATGAAAAGTTGTCCGTAGCGCGAACCTATAGAGATGTAGCTGTTGAACAGACACCAATCGCCGAAGAAATAGCCCACAACGCCAGAGAATAACAGCCACATCCAGCTATCGAACTGAGCATGAATGGGAAAAGCCTCACCTGTGAACCACCACATCATGATTAGTGATAAAGCTAATGCCAATCCCATTCTCCAAACATTTGTGACGATGACACCCAATTGTTTGCTGGCAACTTCACAAGACATGGCAGCAATCGTCCATGAAAAGGCTACTCCCAACGAAATAATCTCACCCAAATAATGCATATGTTCTTTATAAATTTTATAATTGTCAATGTTATGTTTGGAAATCGGATGCAAAGGTATTACAAAACATAATAATAAGAGAATGACAGCGATAAAAAAACAAATAACAATGAGAAAAACTGTAGCTTTTTCTTTTTCAACTGTCTTTTTCTTATTTTTGTCAAAAGATTTTAAATGGAGATAATCAATAAAAATTCAAATAAGATACAGAGACGGTAGTCATTTGGATTTTTTTCTTTATCTTTGCAACCTACTCGGTGAATGATAATATATGCGATATAAAAACGAGAAAACATTAAATACCAATCGATCTGCATCTCCTTGGGCGTGGGTGCCGACGCTTTATTTTGTGGAAGGATTGCCAAATGTGGCAGTTACGCTCCTCTCCATTGTGTTGTATCGGCAGATGGGGCTGACCGATGCGGAAATAACCTTTTACACATCATGGTTTTATCTTCCTTGGGTAATAAAGCCTCTGTGGAGTCCGTTCCTTGATATCCTTAAAACCAAACGCTGGTGGATAGTTGCAATGCAGACTTTGTTGGGTGCTGCGTTTGCAGGAGTAGCGTTTACGGTAAACACTTCTTGGTGGTTGCAAGGCTCAATTTGTTTCTTTTGGCTGTTGGCTTTTTCGAGTGCCACTCATGATGTGGGAGCAGATGGCTTTTATATGTTGGGTTTGAAGGAGCACGAACAGGCCTTTTTCGTTGGCATTCGTTCCACTTTCTTCCGTGTATCTTGGATAGTGGGGAAAGGAGGCTTAGTGGCTTTGGCAGGTGTCCTTCAAGAAACAATGGGTATTCAGCTCTCTTGGTCGTTGATATTTTATGCTTTGGCAGCCTTATTTATAGGGATGTCGCTCTATCATGAGTTTATTTTACCGAAACCGGCTGAAGATGCCGAGCGAGGCAATTTGGATGCCGCGGGACTCTTGAGGGAATTTGGGGCAACCTTCGTGTCTTTCTTTCAAAAGAAACAGATTTGGGCGGCAGTTGCTTTCATGCTTCTGTTTCGTCTTCCGGAGGCATTGCTCAATCCGGTGTCTCCGCTATTCTTGCAAGCCCCCACAAAAGATGGAGGATTGCAGTTATCGCTCGAATCGTTTGGCATGGTAAACGGAACGGTGGGCGTGATTGGCTTGTTGCTCGGTGGTATATTGGGCGGAATGGCAGCAAGTAAGGGCGGACTGAAAAAGTGGCTTTGGCCAATGACTTTTGCCATTACTTTGCCTAACGCAGCTTATGTTTATCTTGGCTTTGAGATGCCTGCAAGTTTAGTGTTGGTTAGTTTGGCTATCTTTATTGAGAATTTTGGTTATGGCTTTGGCTTCAGTGCCTATATGCTGTTTATGATTTATTTCAGTCAAGGCAGCCACAAAACCAGCCATTATGCGCTTTGTACGGGCTTTATGGCATTATCGATGATGCTTCCGGGATTTTTTGCCGGAGCTTTGGCAGACCGTGTAGGCTATGAATGGTTCTTCATTCTTGTCATGGTTTCCTGTATTTTCCCATTTCTTGTTGCCTCTAAATTGAAGATAGACTCGGAGTTCGGGAAGGAATAACCCGATTTCTCAAGATTGAATGCGAGCCGTAATCGTAATTTTTATTGAAGTTGCGGTTCTCTATTTTGAGCCAAAATCGGTCATTGGACCATAATTATCATGTAATCTAATCACCATGAAATTACATTACAAAAACCATACCCGAGATACAATTCGTAACACATTGATAATCAATGCGATATTAATTGCGATTTAAAAGCTTACCTTTTGCACTCCAAGATAATTCTTAAACTACAACTGATTGAAAATAAATAAGTTACCTTGTTGATAAGACTAAACTGGTAACGATTTAGAAACGAGCGAACTACTTGGCTTCGCTGTTTTCTGCCTAACAAAGAACGCTTGTTATTCTGTTTGCAAAGATAATACTTTGTTACCGAATAGCAAGCGCTTTTGATGAGATATTCTTTATCATGCACTTTTTGTATGCTATGTTTATATTCCCCTTCCACGTTTCTTCTTTCTGTTAGCTTGGTATCTGAGTTTGCGCTGCCATGCAGCTTCGGTTAAGTCATTGCCTTGTGTACTTGGTGTAATTAAATCGCCTAACCCTTCCACCGCTTCATCGGCTGCGCTAACGATGGTGTCTGCCACTGCACCAATGGGATTCTGCACTTGTGAGGTATCATTGTCTCGTGAGATAGAGGAGCGGCTTGGAGGTACAAGTTGGTAGCCTGTATCAGATTGTTCTTTCTTTTCTGTAGGCTCTTGTACTGTTAGATGTGGTTTCCTTGATTCTTCCTTGTTGGTTGTTTCAAAGTTCTTCTGCAAGGAATGGTAGCCGAACTCCCTGCCGATTTCGGAAGCCTTGAAGGATTGCCCTGCGTATGAGAACTTCAAGCCATATACCTTGCTCTGCTTGTTCTTCATACGCTCTATGGTAATGCCGTTTTTGTTCAATTCATAAAGGAACATGGAATGCCCCGTGACACCTGTTCCTTTGTACTTGTCAAGCAAGGTGTAGCAAATCTTCTGCACCTGCTGCTTTGTTTGCTCTCTTGTAGGGCTGGCTTTTTCCTTTTGGTGTTTCCTTTCTGCCTTGACTTCTTTTGCAATGGCAATTCAAGTGCGGAAAAATGAAACGGACTGATAAAAAAGTGTGGCTTTCTCTTGTTTTCATCGAAAATAAAGACTACCTTTGCGATGTTAGGTAAGTGGTCTTTGAGGCATTGCAGAATAAAGAGAGGGAAAGAAACTCGCTCGTTTCCAAATCGTAACCCTTTTCTTCTTTATTCGGTGTTATTCTATTGATTATCTGAAAGATATAAAATTCTGAAATCTTTTGCGGGGATAGGTCGTGATTTTCTTCTCATAGAGGCTCTGGGCAATCGAGAGGGTCTTGTCTGCTGAAAAGCCGTGGCGTCTGTTGGTTTCCTTCTGCAAGGCAGTAAGGTCGTACAAGAGTGGTGGTGACGTATGTCCCACCTTTCTTGCGACCGATTCAACTTTAAGCTGGCTCTGACTGCGAAGCGAAGCAAGAGCAGTCTGTGCCAATGCTTCATTCTCATAGTCTTTACAGCCAACGGCTTTCAGCGATATGCCCTCTTTCTCCATGAGTGCGGAGAGTTTCCAATAAGGTACGGAAGAAAAATCATGGTTCTCTATGTACCGACGGCAGACCATAGCAAGGGTTGGAGTCTGTACCCGTCCCAAGGAATAGCCGCCTTTGCGGACGATGGACAATGCACGGCTGGCATTGATACCCACGAGCCAGTCGGCTTCGCTTCTTGACTTGGCGGAGTAATATAGATTGTCGTAGTTGTTTCCCGGTTTGAGATTGGAAAGTCCTTCACGAATGGCTTTGTCCGTCAATGATGAAATCCAAAGACGGTCGAAAGGCTTTCTGCAACCAAGATGTTGATAGATGTAGCGAAAGATGAGTTCACCCTCACGTCCTGCATCGGTGGCTACGATGATGCGGTCTGCTTTGTCAAAGCAGGAGCGTATCACTTTGAGCTGTTTGAGTGCTGCGGGGTCTGACGTGTAGTCCTTATCCTTACGAACTTGTCGCACGATAAGCTGGAAAGGATTGGGACGGATGGGCAGATCTTCGGCTTTATAGGCTGCAAAACCGTAGGCTTCGGGCATGGCAAGGGTGATGAGATGTCCCATCGCCCATGTTACCACATAACCGCTACCTTCCAAAAATCCGTCTTGTCTGGTATTAGCTCCTACTATACGGGCTATATCTCTGGCTACCGAGGGTTTCTCGGCAATAATACACGCTGCTTATCGTAGGTATAGGTAGTCTCCGTGCCATTACCGAGCTTCGTATAGACCGTATGACCCTCCTTGTCGTAACCTATCCTGTCAACTATAACGCTCTGACGTCCCTGTTTATTGCTCGTCAAGTGTTTAGAGAGCTACAGTAACATCACTCTGTAATTCTGTTTTTGCAATGTCTTCATCAGGTGCTTTCTAATAAAAATAATCAAAATGACCATGTAGAAACCCCTCTTCTATAATAATTCCTTTACTATATTTTTTATCCTCATACGATACTATAATACGTCTCCCATCTTTAGCATAGAATTTCCATCTTCCTATTCTGCTAAAAGTCCCCTTGTCTCTTTTTACAAAGCCTTCTTCTGCTATATCATTATTTGTATAATAGTTTTGTACAAAATAGATAGAATCTGTATCAGATACGCTAAACTCCTTAAATTGCTTTAACTTATTCTGGGGTATTATTCTTAACACCTGTCTCATTTTCTTTTGCTTTTCCATTTTACTTATCTCCAAGAAAAGACTCTTTCTAATAATATTTAAGGTATCTAAGTCTAAGTCTTTACTCCATTTTCTTAATAATGGAGAATAGGTATAGAATGATGAACCATAATAGAAAGATAAACGGAAATCGCCGATTCCTACACAGGAGTATCTAAAAGAAAGATTCTTATATATGAGACCTCCACCCAAATCATATCCCTTTATTCCTATCGAGTCTAAGGATAGAGGATAGGTATGTCGTTCCATATTGTATTTTTCTATCTTAGCGATTAGTTCATCTCCATGACTGTAGTATGAATTAAGCATAAAGCTATCATAAGCTGTTTTGCCAATGAAAAAAGCTAAGATAGATAACAAACAAATAATTATAATTTTCTTTTTCATTTTTTGTTGTTTGATACAATAAAGTTAAACTTATCTATACTTGGTACATATTTAATGGTCTTTTCTAAATTATTAATTTTTATATCCATAGTTCTGGCATCCGGATTAAACTTCAAAAAGATATTTCCAGTATTATTTCGATTAAATTTATCTATTAGGTTCATTACATCAGCCTTTGTATTCTCGTTAGGTTGATAATAAGCATTCATTACATACTCTGAGAACTCTGCAGCTACGTTAAGCTTCCATTTGCCAGATGTATGGGCAAAGGTCCTGGTACGACTGGCTCTCTCATCAACTGATGCATGTAAAAGATGATTTTTATAAGCGTTTCTTTGATCATCAAGTTTATGGAAATACTCATGTTGTAATGTATTCATTAAGTTATATTTATTATCTAACCATCTATCTACAGTTCCATCTGAATTAGATGGTTGTAGCCAGATCCCTTTGTCACTATAATCATAATTAGCAAAAATACCAAGTATTTCATTACCTTTAGCACCTACTAATCCATGGACGCCTGCTTGTTTTGCATAATAGCCAGCAATATTAGCCACTATTTGGCGATAATCTCCTCTTCCAATTCCCAAAAAATATGGAGAAATATTATAACTAGATAGACTATGTCTATTCCCTTTGGGATCAACGATCGTTATATAGGCAGAATGATCATTTATAACTTTCACGATTCTTCCATCCCCATTAATATGGACTTCATCATTTCCATCAACGTCAACCCGCCTTACAGGGTTTTGCCTGCAATAAAGATATGAACCACTCGCTTGATACTTCTCTGCCAACGGATCCACCCCATACCACAGACTCGTGACAGGGTTCATGTACCTTGCACCGTAATAGTACAAGCCTGTTTCCTCATCAAACTGTTTGCCATTGAACTTGTACGGTAGGTCTTCGGATGAAGAATGCTCATCAACTAACAGCTCACCGTATGGCAGGTAGGCATCGAACTGGGTGATGTTGGCATGATCATCTGTGATGTAAGACGTGCTACCGAGGTGGTCACTGTGATAGAAGAAGGTCTCTTCTTTTGTAGTATCGTTTGGGATATAACCATAACCAGCCTGCGGGTCATCAGGGTTACTCGGGTCATTCCAGCTTACAGGTGGACCAGGGTTGGTATTCGGCGTAGTGTTGGGGCGTGGAGTCTGAATCCAACCCTGTGGCACATCATGGTTACCGAGTTCTGTGAGGACGGCATTATAACCAACACCCGTGTTCTCTGGATCACCATACGCACCCTTCTCTGTAGGTACTCCAGGGGCAATGCCTTGCTGCTTATAGTATGCCTCTTTCTGCTTCTGAATCTGATTCATACGTTCAGCATAGTCCTGCTGACCAG
>NZ_LR027819.1:168905-171453 GCF_900607215.1 Prevotella rectalis | reverse complement strand
ATTCATCAGTTATCCGTGCTACCGAGCAGAAATATCGGTGTTATCACGGATGCAGGTTTCTGTAATCTCTCACAGACATACTTTCTGAACAAATGCGCTTCGGTGTTGTTTAACAGAAAGGACAGGGAAATGATAATTGAAAGAGGATAGAGCGGTGCATAACCTTTAGGTTGTCCGTTGATGAAAACAGGTTCTTGACCTGCACTCCTCTCATCGGGATGCAGGTTGGAAAATTTCATCAACGTTTGCAGTCTGTGGTTGAGTTTCCTCCATGTTACCCCGAAGAACCTCACAAGTTCACTCTCTGTCATGGCTATCTCTCCGTTTCCTTTGCGGATAACCTGCATATTGCTGCCCCAATCAAAATAACTACGATGATTGGCAGTGTTTGTTCTTATGTTTGGATTGTTGTTTGTCTTCATGCCGTTTCCTCCATTTTACAGGTTACAATATCCGAAGGTTCACAAGCCTCTTTCTCCGCTAATAGGCTTCAAAAGGACTTCACAAGGGTTGTCATTTTAGCCTTCAAAAATTAGCTAATCGTTGTAAAATCAAGGTTTTACAACGATTTTTCTTTGTATATACCTCCATAGCCTGACGGCATAACCCTATATTTTGACAGTCATCTTTCGGTCAATTTCTGCTACACTTACTGCTACACAAAAATTGCAGTAGCAAAAAATGTAGCAGTGACGGGATTTTGAATACCATATTGACGGCATCAACTCTTTCTTTTTCAAGGTATTAAGTATTAACTTTGCAGCCGAGTGCTACACAAAAGAATGATGCATTATGAGAACAAATTTCAAGGTGTCCTTCTACCTACGCTCAAACTATGAGAACAAAGAAGGAAAGTCGCCTGTAATGCTCCGTGTATTCCTTAACGGAGAGATGGCTAATTTCGGATCTACGAAAATATTCGTGGACAAGTCGCTGTGGAATAACACGACCAGCAGGCTCAAAGGTCGGACGGCAGAAGCCTTATCCGCTAATGCCGCATTGGACTCCATTTCCACAATGCTGAATAACATTTACCACAAATTCGAGGATGATGAATCCTTGTCATTGGATAAAAACAGTTGGCTGGCAAGTTAGACAAGTTCAATGTTGCTATGGGCATCAACTCAAAATAATGTACAACCCTAAACCAAGAAGATTATGACAACAACAAAGAAAGAACTTTCTTACTTCCGTTTGAAGTTAGAGAACTACCTCAGTGAGCATTTCCCCGAAATGTTGGGTGATAAACCATTCATAACGGCAAGAGCCAATGAAGCACTTTCCACCTACTGCGATGCAGTGGCACAAGGCTTCTCGCATCCCGAAGCGGAGAGTATGGCAAGCGAAGTGTTGCATCGAGGATTGCATTTTTCCAAGTATGACACACTTGTATCTGTCTTGGAGAATGAGTTTGAGAACGAACTGCCCTCTCCGCTCCCCGAAAGACTAACACCAATGCTTCTGAAGAATAAGGCTGTGCAAAGCGTTTTCGACAAATATGAACTGACAGACGACTTTGGCGCAACTCCAGAGTATGAGAAACTCTACACCGAACTGACAGGGACTATTGTTCTACTCATAGAGGTCAATGGTCTGCCAACCGTAGGCGGTGAAAACATGGACTGATGTAGCACCATACGGAGTTTTTGTAGTGTCAAGAGCCAAGATAAACGCTCCACTCCACACGCCAAGAGTTTTTTCAAACACTTGTCTTTGTGTAGTCTGCGCATCTTGTAACTGCTCTTGAAACTATAAAAATCTCCGATATGAATACAATCATCATGAATCAAGACGTTCACACACCTGCCTTTATCAAGGCAGACGCATCGAACAAAACCGATAAGGATAAGCAGCAGCCGACTTCGCCCAAGCAAGTCCGCCGCTTCGGTTGGACACGCTTCCTCGAACTCGCAATCCTGCTTTCTATCGTTATCGGTGCCATTTGGCTGATTTCAAAGATAGTAACGCCACAAGTCGTAACTGTTGTGTCAGTCATTGCAGGCTTTCTGATACTACGCTTTATAGTCAGGGTAATTCTGAAAGTGGCATTTACGCTGCTGAGCATTCTCTTCTGGCTGGCGATTGTCTGTGCCATCCTGCTCTGCGTGCTTTGAGAAGCACAGCTCTGTAAAACCTTCGTTTTATTTCATCAGGTGGTTATCTCGCATATTGAGATAGCCACCTTTTCTTTATTCCACTACGAGCGTTGCACTTTTGCTTCTTTTCCAATGCTCCACAATATGCGAAATGAAGAAGACGGATGCTGTTCCCTTTTTATCCGCAAAGGTAGTACGGGGCTTGTGGCTTTCAAAAGGTCTATGCCGTTTGGTTTGTCTGGAAAATCTCCACACCTACGGGTAGTATTTTCCGCCAAAACCTTGTGTAAGCCTGCCCCGCTACCTCTATTTTGCTACAAAAAGGAATCAGCATACTCCGATCTTTGGACGCATAAAAAAAATGTCGCTATGGATAAGCAAAAGGTAAATACAACATCTTCGATGAACAGCAAAGGATATAGCTCCTCCTCTCATTACCGCATTAACCCTGT
>NZ_LR027819.1:127027-168072 GCF_900607215.1 Prevotella rectalis | reverse complement strand
CGATACGCAACGATAATGAAGCCTATCAGCATATTGCCTACTCACCGATATATCCGAAGTTCAAGGTTACAGATATACTTCGCAGAAATGGTTTTAAGGATAATTTCTATGGCATCGTGCCTACCCAACTTATTCCTGCATTGCTTACAGACAGCCGTGTGGAAACATTGCTAAAGGCAGGTCGTACAGACCACTTACGTTATTTTCTTGGCAACAGGAGGACTTTTGAGGAACTATGGCAGTCCTACAAGATTGCAGTCCGTAACGGCTATGAGATAGCAGACATTTCCCTTTGGAGTGATTATGTAGATACACTTAGAAGATTGGGCAAGGACATTCAAAACCCGAAATTTCTTTGCCCCACCCACCTCAAAGCCGAACACGACCGCAGACACGAGGAACTTCTCAGATTGCGTGAAAGGGAGGAGATAGAACAGAAGCAAAAGAAGGCAATGGAAGATGAAAAGCGTTTCAAAGAACTTAAATCCAAGTTTTTCGGTATCCATTTCACGGACGGCACTATCCAAGTCCACGTATTGGAGAGCGTGCAGGAACATTTGGAAGAAGGTGTATCAATGCATCATTGCGTATTTTCTAATGCATACTACCTCAAGGAGGACTCCCTTATCCTTTCGGCTACCATTGAAGGCAAGCGAATAGAAACCATTGAAGTATCATTACGAACTTTGGAAGTGGTACAAAGTCGTGGGGTGTGCAACAAGAACACGGAGTACCACGACCAAATCGTGAACCTTGTCAATGCCAACCGAAGGCTTATCAGACAGCGGATAAAGACAACAGCATAGTATGAACCATTAGATTATTAAAGACATGAAAGCAGAAATTGAGAACATCATTTGCAACTGGGCGGACGAGATACCACACATACTCATTCGGGTTATCAATGCGATAACCTTGTCCGACAACGAGGAAGAGTTAAGGACGGCAATAGGCAAGATAGCCGAAGAAACGGAGCTTGACAGGTTTTTTGCCTACGGTTATGGCGCACATCATTTTTGGCTCACACATCGCAAATTATCTAATGGAGAGCCAAAGGAATACAGATTATTAAAAGTTGAATTTTAAGATTATGAAAGAGAAAGTTTATAGAGTACGGACGCAATACATCTTTGAAGGAGTGTTTGATGTGGTTGCGGAGAGCAAGGAAGATGCACGGCAGAAAGTCCTGCAAAATTGCGGATTGGTGATGGGTGGCAGTATTCACAGCACTTTGCCCGATGATGAAGTAAATTGGGCTTTCTCTACGACCCCCGAAGTAAGGACGGGACGAATAACCATTCAAAAAGAACAGACGGAGTAATGCGGTCGGCAGATTTGCCGACCGCTCCTTTCTTTCGTGAGCTTAGAGCGGACAAAGAAAGTAGCAAAGAAACCCGATGAAAAGTACCTCGTTACTTTTGACAGTGAGTTGAGACGGCTCAAAAGTAACAAAAAGCCGTTACATTACTTTCTATGATGATTATCTATTAATTGGATTAACGTGAGTTCGACGAATTTAGAACAGAGCAAGCTGTGTGTCAATAGTCCTTTGTACATTTATACACGGCTTTTTGGGAACAGGCAATAGGCTGCAATAGCACCTAATAAATTGACGATAAAATTGTCAAAGCATCTATGCATGGAGTGCTCCACCTGTGCAATATTCTTAAGCTCATCATTCACAGTTTCTATAATGGCTCTTTTTCTGAGTAAGAGTCTGTCAGAAACGCTCATCAAAGCTCCTTTCATGTTGCTTTTCAGCTTGGTAATAAGTTGTATTCCATCCACAATATACTTTTGTACCCAAGAAAAGAGAGCAGTTGTGCTTTCAACAGGTAGTCAGAATGGTAGTCATCAAGCGGTCAAAATACTGCTACAAAAATGCTACACTACCGATTTGTCAAAATTGATAGAACAGTTAATTACAACGAGTTAGCAGAGTTTGGTTCATAAACCTCTCTCTCCGCATCACACAGCAAGTTAAGTCCCTTAGTTACAACAACTTAGGGACTTTTTATTTGTCTATACTAAAAAGTTGCCCCACTTTTTGCCCCAAAGTTGCCCCACTTTTTGCCCCACTTTTTTCTCCGAAAATTTGTTCAATCCTGAAAAACGCTTTTTTATGTAAATATTTTTCAGCATTTGTAATTACCTGTTTTTCAATGAATAACAGAAGTCGCAAAAAGTAGGAATCGAACCTTTTATATCAGATAATATCAAAAGTTTCATTTAGCGGACTTTTCGGCACTTGCAATATCACTTTCCCTTATGGTTCTTTTTCGCCCTAATCAACTCCGAAGCTCGAATGATAACCTTCTTGTTTAACACCACCCCTCCACAAACAAAACAATGATATGCAACACCAAAATTTTTATCACCAATATGCTTCTATTCAGGAAGAAGAAATAAGAGTATTAAACGAAACGTTACGCAACAGAACCGACAAGGAGTTTCATTGGTATGCTGACTTCCCTTATGTCATTGCCGAGCTTTCCACTTGTGATGGTCATGTAGATGCTAAGGTCATGGCAGTAAAGTATCCTATCACCCTTTCAGGCGGTATCCTCATAATGCCCGATGAAGATAACGAGTATTACGAGGTCGGATATAATGATATTCAATTCGGAGATATTGATGGGATATTGGACAAATTGCCCGAGGAATGACAAAAGAATACCCCACTGATATTTATCATAGAATAACATCAGTGGGGTAATACTTTAAAATATGTAGGGCTTAATTCACCTTATCTCCAATGATAGGCACTGTCATAGGCATACCGCTATTGTTCATATAGCTATACGTTCCTGTCCTTTGAGGATTTTTCATGGTAACCACTTGGTCACTATAAAAATCCTTACCAATCAGCACAACCGTATTGCCAAGATACATATCTAATTCCTTGTCAGATATTTCTTTTGCTAACGCAGCATCTTCACCAATCACCTGAAACACCTTGAATGATGTCTTCTTTTTGTTTTCATAGCTAACAGGCTTTTCAAGACGCTGTATAGCATCGTCTTCGTTGTTCTTTTGTCTTACAAAGCCAATAACAAATAGTGCTACTATTGTCAGGACTATACCTGACAACATGCCGATAAAAAAAGATGTTTTGTTCATTAGTTATTTATTTGCAAAGTTACTGGAAATAGAACTTAAAAGCAAATGGATATACTCTTTTTTTAATACTTTGAAATTCTATTGACTTTAATGTTCTCATACCCTATTTACCCCTATAGGGTAGCCCTTCTAATTTTTATTCATTCGCCAGAGCCAAATAGCACTGACTTCATTAAGCCCTCAGCAAAACACACTATCGTAAGTTTTGGTCTTGTATATAGCCCTAATCAGCTTCTATGAAGCCCTGTGGTCATAGGCGTTGCCTACTTTTGTGTTGCTACTCTGCATTGATTTTTATTGTGCAAAGGTAGCGTAGCTTCCATTCCTGTGAAAGTACCGCTAACACTATTTTCAGTAGATTTTTCACAAACCCACCGCAATTTCTCTTACAGACAAATTGGGCATCCATGAAAAATCTACTGAAAATTCCTTGCACATCCATTCCATCCACGCTTTTCCCATGCACATAAAAATTCAATCCCGAGCAGCCCCACTTAAAAAAGTGGGAACTAAAGGGAAAAGTATCAATCATTAAAACTTTTAGCTTATGCAGACAATTCAATTGCAAGTTAGTAACATCGACCCTATGATGATGGGGTATGAGCAAAAGACTACCTTTTGGATGGACTTTTCCATTGCAGACAAGTTTGGTATCGCTGCCATCAAAGACACCTACAAACGAGCTTTCAACGCATGGAAAGACAATCATGTGTATCTCACAGAGCTTGTTATGGTACTCAATCACAAAATTTGGCAGTGGTACGAGGAGAATGAAGCCATTGCAGGAGTGTACAACACACTTTGGGAGGAAGCTGACCTATGGGCGCAAGAAAACCTCAAAGGCAAAAAACTTGAATACTTCTATAACGTAACCGACTAAAAGGAAACGGAGAGGCTAACCACCTCTCCACAAAACTTACTAAAATGAAAGACCTAATTATACTGATTTGCTTTATAATAAGTGCAATAAATCTCATTGTAGTGGAGCATCCTGGCGATTTTCATAAGTGCATTGCATTAATCTTTTTTGTGGTTATGGCTTGTTTATGGATAGGTTCAACGAAGCAGGGGCATAATATCATTAAGTATCTATGTGATAATGTTTAAATCTGTATATCATGGGAAAGTCACATTTATCAAGCCCCTGCCCTGTGTGTGGAGAAAGAATAGTCATGAATAGTCATGGATACCAATGTGAATGTTGTAGCTTTAACTTTAGCTATTATATCTGTAACAGATACATTGATAAAAGAGAGGCTGAGATTATTCTTACTGGAGAAAGAATTATCTTAGATGGTTTTTCAACAAATTCTGGGCATGTGTTTTCTTCTATCCCAGTGTTAGATGGAAATTCTATTCGCCTTGATAATACGATTGATTATATATCTGGAATTGGTAGAATTATTGTAGGCAATAAAAGCTTTACCAATAGTGAGCAACCACATAAGTTGAGAATACAACGAATGTATAACGGTCATAGACTGACCATTTCAGAGATTAAAATCTTACTCCATGAAGGAACTGTTTTAATTGATACTTTTGACGAAAAAGGTAATGAAACTAAGAATATTCTTCAATACATGAAGAATAAACAAAAGGTTTCATTCCGCCAAAACTAAAGCAAAGGAGTCCCTGTCTCACGACAGAGACTCCTTTTAGGATTTAAAAATTCAATTGTCATTAAAACTTAATTGCTTATTTTCTTGTGGTTCTATGTGCCAACCATACTCTTGCAAGTTCTTTGCAAAGACAAAATCAATAAGGCTTTTTTGCTTATATTTCTTTGTTCCTTGCACAAACTTAGGTTGTTTTTGCTTCTCATAAAGAACCTGGATCACCTGAGAGTAACTTTCCTTGCATCGCAACTGTTCTTTATCTATTCTTTCCATGTAATAATTTACATCTTCTTTATCTAAATAGCTGTTAAGTAATTGTAATATGGTATCTCTTTGAAATGTTTCATCAAGTTGCAGCCAGCTGGTTTGCTTTATTTGTTTTCTTTTAGCAGGACGATGTTGTTTAACTTCTTCATATGGAAAGAGGTTCTCCCCTTCTTTACATGGACGATCTAACTCGGAGTCTTTAGATTTAGGATGCTCACGTGTGTAGATATAAAAGCGTAAAAACTTTGGAGAGCCATTACGCCCACGTCCATACCGTTCTGCAACTTCATAATCAAACCATACATCTGAACGTTTTTCACTATATAACCTATAAAGTTCTTGCTGTGGAGGGATAATAACCTTCTCAACCATGGTCTTAAATCGAGTATATTTCTCTTTTTCCAGCAACTCACCAGTCTTTGGGTCATGTAATTCAGAAAGTCCAAAAGTAAAACGGAATGCTTCGACAGACATCTTGACAACTCGTTTCTTATATGTTTCGTTCGGGGCAGATGGATCTACAAACCGAAACTCACCTGAGTACTGACAACAGAACTCATAGAACTTTTGTGAATACTTTGATTCAAGTAAAATGGCTGT
Source organism: Prevotella rectalis (assembly GCF_900607215.1). Classification (NCBI taxonomy): domain Bacteria; kingdom Pseudomonadati; phylum Bacteroidota; class Bacteroidia; order Bacteroidales; family Prevotellaceae; genus Prevotella; species Prevotella rectalis. The sequence goes on along the minus strand of NZ_LR027819.1, from coordinate 162,469 downwards.
GTGAAGATTTAGAACCGTAAATGATTTGGTTAGGCAGATAACATAATCATATAGCTCTGGTGAAACACGTACAGTATAGTCATTTGTTGCTGTATTCCAACGAAAGGCATCTATCCAATGAAAGTAATCTATGACAAGTTGGTTTTTCTCATTATTATGAAATTGAATGATTGATTTCTGCGCAAGCGAACGAACGGTTTTATAGGTTCTAACAATATTCGTATTGCCTCCTATTAAAGACAAGTCTTTATCCGTCATGTTAAAGACAAGATTTTCCCAGTTTTCACGCATCTTTAATCCCATTTCTTCATAACGCATTTTGATAGCTTCTGACAACTTATAAAGAAAACGTCGTTCCATCATGGTATAGCGTAATGGAGAACGCATCAACAGATTGCTGAAACTAAAAGGACTTCCTTTCGTTCCTCCATTCTCAATCAAAGTAAAAATTCGTTTTGTCATTTTTAAACCCTTTAATAACTTTTCTTTTGGATAAATCCTTATAAGGTCGTAGCGAAAAATGTATTAAAGGGTACTGTAGCGACTACTGCCTACTAAACCAGTAATTATATTAAAGTGTCTCGAAACGACGATACAAAGATATTTCTTTTCATTCATATAGGCAAAGAAACTTCATCTTTTCATAGTGATTTTGCAATTGTTCTAACAAGCAAAAAGAAGATATTATTCGTTCTCAAAAGGTTACATAATGCTTCTCAAAAGGTTACATAATGCTTCTCAAAAGGTTACATAATGCTTCTCAAAAGGTTACATAATGCTTCTCAAAAGGTTACATAATAACAAATAAACAAAATGATAATCAACGAGTTACAAGCCTCTAAAATAAAGCTTATAAATAAAATATATAAATAAAGCTTATAATGCGCGTGCGCAAGGAAACTTTTAACTAAAGGGAAAAGAACATTAAGGTTTATATCTCCCAGTTCCTTTTATATTGACCAAATACAATGGCTGGCTTGGTGGGATAAGGAATTTAAGGATAGATATGAGGAGATTTTGTTCTACAACTTTTTTCTTTATATCATTTATCTATATATTGACTCTTTTATATTACAATACATTTTCTATATTATTTCTTGTTGAATTTCTGCACACAGAAGGCATTACTATATTTTTCCCTTTCGTTTCTTTCTCATAAGGTTACATGAATATCATTCTTTTCCCTATAAGGTTTTATTATATCTATAATAAAGAAATAACATCATATTTTATTATTCTAATCGTGTATTATAATAATCATATAATCGTATTATGAAAGCATAAAATATGCTTACTTTATAGATGTATTTTATTATTGTCATATTTTAATAGTGTGATAAAGGAATAAATTCATAAAGGTATATTATAAAAGTGTGATATAGCTATTTATATAATATCAGATAATAGGTATAAAGTAATAATAGAATAAAGCTATATAATAATATTAGCATAGTTTATTATTATCACATTATAATCATAAACTACTTATCATTTTAGTATATTAGTATAATATAATACAATCATACTGATAATAAATATTATTATCATGATGTTATATAGAAAAGAAAAATCATTTAAATGGTTTATTAGTATGGTTTATACTTGGTATAAGTGTTGATTTCAATCGGAAGCAAGTTGTACCTTTATGCACCTATTTTTCAAATCGGGGCATAAAGGTTACTTGCCCACAGAAGTGGGAAATATACTGTCGCAACTCCAGTATAAGGACAAAAAGGTATAAGAATTTTATAATTTGAGCAATTTTTTAAAGATTGCTGATTGCTGTTTTTTCACATCATTTGTTAGTTCCTGCAATACTTTTACTTGAGGGAGAAATACATTTTCATAATAGTTTTTGTCTAATTCCCCAATATAAATGAGTTCATTTGCACGCTTAGTTATTTGATTTAGATTACCCCCTTGCTTAGAGAGTTCAGTAGAAAATTTGGATATAAGTATAGATAAATCGGTCAGAGATTTAATCCAACCTTTCGTTTTTGTGTCATCTAATTGAGATACAGCAGCTCTAATCATCGCAGACATATTGCTATAATTAGTGGCTTTCTTTTTAAATAATTCTAACTCACAATCATTTAGATTGAGAGGGATTCTGTTTATTCTTTTATATTTCTTCATTGTTATTTCTTTGATAATTACATAAGTAAAGATACAAAATCCCATCCAAATTAAATTATTTTCTTTACCTTTGTATTATCACTTTAAGAGGCTTTAATATAATTACTGATATAGCTGACAGTAGTCTTCACAGTATCCTTTAACATATATCTTTAAGTGAGTATAAGTATAATTAAAGGGTAAGTATGATTGCAACTATTTTAAGGTCAAGCTCAAATTTTAATGCAGTAGAATATAATGAGGCAAAAGTCTCAAAGGGTGTGGCAGAACTGGTTGAAATTAAGAATTTCGACCTTCTTCAAAATACAGGTAATGTTACAGCTTCTAACTTGCAAGAGTTTCTCATCAACTATTCTTCTCAAAATGACAATATTAAGAAACCACAGTTTCATCTTGCTATCTCATGTAAGAAAGATGAATATGATTATGATGAGCTTGTCAAAATAGCACATCAATATCTCAAAGAGATGGGTTATGGAGAAGATGGACAACCTCTTTTAATATATGCACATCATGATACAAGTAATCATCATATTCACATTGTAACAAGCAGAATTAATCCACAAGGAAAAAAAATCGACCATGATAATGAAAGATTACGATCACAGGCTGTTATAAATAAAATAATGGGAGTCAAGCCCAAACAAGATGTGAAAAACATAGTGCAAAAGTCTCTACGCTATTCATACGAGACCCTGGGACAGTTCCAGGCAATTCTTGAATCAAGTGGATACGAAAGTTATATAGAAGGAGACAATCTGAATATAAAGAAGGGAGGCACTGTACTCGAAAATATATTAATTGCAGAGATAGAGAAACATACACAAAAACGTTCTAAAGAGGAAACGCAAAAGAGGCGTATGCAATTAAAAGCTATATTGCTTAAATATAGAGATATTACGTCAAATAAGGAAGAACTCAACGAAGTTCTTAAGAAGAAGTTTGGTGTTAGTTTAGTTTTCATGGGAAAGAAGGATACACCATACGGATATATCATAGTAGACCATAAAGAAAAAGCCACCTACAAAGGAAAAGACGTGTTAGGGATAAAGGAATTACTTCACTTTAATAAAGAGGCTGTAACAGAAAAGAACAAGGACGAAATAGCAGTTTTCATACACAATCTTCTGGAGGAAAATAAGAAACAAACAATAGGTGAACTGAATGAGAAATTATGGAGAAAATATAATGTTAATGTTTATCATGATGGCTTTGTGCGAGATAGACATTACAAGATGGTTTCACAAGTAAATACTAAAGACTTTGATATTCTAAGATATAATTTTAAAGTGCAATGGATTCAGTCGTTTAACCCTTCAAGCGAGGAAGAACGATCTATTCTATGTAAGTTCGGGCATATTGAAGATGTAAATAACATCATAATAAATGAAAATAATGATGTGAATAAGATAAATTCGACAATCAATAATATCAAGAGTATCGTAGATGCAGAGGGAACTGGTTCTATATGCAAGGAACTTAATAGGGCAAAGATTGTTATTATCAGAAAAGAAGAAACTTTATATGCAATTGATATGGGAGCATCTACTATCATAAATCTAAATGAAACAGATATTGATATAACTAAACTTAAACAACATAGTTCTGTTGGAGCAAATGCTTCTAATGGTATTGTAGCAAATAAAGATAATATGCAACCGCAGATAACGAAAGTTGAGAGCTTGTTAAACTCAAAAGATACTGGACATCATTCTAATAGAGAGTGGGAAGTTGGTGGTTTTGATAATTGGGACGATATAGATGATGAACGGAAATTACGTCGATAAGTTATTACCAGGTAGTAATTTTTTGTTCATTCTCTATCGGTTTGAAATAATTTTCTAAATATGAATATGACAATTTCTTTTCATCAAGGAAAGAAATAGATATGGTACCATTACTTGATATACCCATAACTATTTCCATACCATTTGACAGCCACTTTGCCCTTGGAAGGAAAGCCCCCGAACTACACAAGGAAATCCATTGTGCATTATACTTTTGAGACATATTATTTTGCTTTTGAGAGAGTGCCTTAATTTCGTATTCTTCAATTGGTTTCCCATATTTTCCAGAGAGATATATAACCAATTTGTTTGCTTGATTTATGAGCTTATTATGGAGAGCTGTATTTAATATATCAAATACAGCACGATTTTTAGGTAAATCCATAGAAGAAAGAAAATTAGGTATATAACACATCATACTCTCTTCCGATGGTAGAGATTTAATAGTTATAGACACTAATTTACCATCAAGAAAATATGTAACTCCAGTAAAGAAAAAAGGAGAGGTATTACTGCTGTATTGTTCGAAATCCATTGTACCAATATCATGACAAGATGAAACATCTGTACAATCCATATCGAACTTAGCGCCATTAATTAATATTAAGTGTCGAGCAATTCCAATAGAGTCTGTCATAGCACACTCTTCTTTCATCTTGCTTGCCTGGTTATAGTGACCTTCATAGGTCATACCTAACCTATAATATCCTAAAATAGGATATTGAGAGGGGATAGTATCTGTTTCTTTGGAATGTACAGATAAGGCTATAAATAATGAGATTACTATAAATAGACAACGCATATTCTTTGTATTTTATGGTTTATTTAGTAATAACGTCATGATATACATTTTATTACCCACAATCAATTATTTCACTATTTTATTTATGATACACTTAGTCTACCTTTGTACTACTATTATTTTTGTATCCTGTATAAATAGAAATTATACATATTAGTATAAACATGCAATATAGACAAATTAGTCCAAATAAATATAGTCTTTTCATCTACTCATTAAGTAAGTTGATATATTATATCATCATATGTTTGATGAACGATAGCAGATAAAACCGCTTCTTTTTCTTCACAAGAAGGCAATCTGAAATAATAGCCACCAACAACACTTGATATTTGTTGTTCAGGAAGTGAATAACCATTAAAAACAGCTGAAATTGTAAAATCCCCATTCATATGTTTGCGTATTATAGTATCTATATACGATATTTCTTTCTTATATCTAATATTTAGAAAACTTTCTTTAAGTCCCAGACTATACAATGGAACGCCTTCCGAATAAGAGATAATAGAAATATTATTTTGTTGCTTACAGAGTTCGATAATTTGTGTTGGATTAATTATCACACATATATTTCCTCTCACTCCTAATGTCTTTATATCATACAGATAGGCATTGTTTAATAAGTTATGTACAGCAATTGCATCATCATCGAACGTCAAGTAATAATCCGTGCATTTCACGCAGACTATATTCCCGTTATGATTTTCAGACTTCTTTTTTAAAAATAAATTATGCAATATTGAGTTTTTTGACTGTTGAGTTCTCGCGGCAAGGCTATAATTTTGCACCATATATAGAATATATGCATATTGCTCTTGAAATAGATCTTTCAATGAGTCCAATATAGCTCTCTCAACTTTGCTAAAACTCCATTCATATTCATTAACCAAGGTAACTACCTCGCTGTTATCTATTAATACAGAAATCTTATTTCTATCTATGTGGAAGGAAGAAAGGCGAAGGGTTCTTATAAAGCTCAATCCTTCCACAGAAAGTTCTTTATCAACAATTGGGTAATCTATAGTTCCCTCATTGGAACTTATTCGCAAATAGTCCAACGATTGCTGCAATTCTGCAATTGTTGAAAGTATATCATTATGATAGATAATGCTATCATGTTTCACTATATCATAATTCATGGATTCCAATACTTTTATACCATATTGATTAATAATCATAAAGGAATAGATAGTATTATCTTCCTCGAAGTCAATTAACTCCCAACCCATCTTTAGATACAATTTGTCTGCTTCATTATTAATAGCGACACAACATGCACCTATATTAAAAAGCACAAGTGCCTTCTGCTCTATAATCAGATTAGAATGACACTTGTATAAGCTTTTAATAAGATTTGTAAAATCTTTCTTTAGCTCCATTATGGCAACGGTATCTCAAAGGTTTTAATTACATTCTTACCATCTTTATCAAAGAAGACCCATCGTTCAGCCCGATATTTTAGTCCGTCTTTATCTACACATTCATAATCAATTTTGACTTTCCACCCAGACCATTGTCCTTTTGGTACATTCTTGAAAATCATGTTTTGAACCTCAGTTGCAGCATTCATTTGACGACGCATTAAACCAACAGTATACGCATCACTATTCGAAATATCACTAATGTCTTTTGTCTTAGCCATAAGTTGTTTAGTAACAACAGCCATAACTTTCAACATACCAGTAATCTCATTGCGTGTGAAGTAGGTAACTCCAAAAGCAGAGTCAGGTTGTGAGTAGGCGATTATCTTTAATTGCTTTGGATAATCAAGCGATGCTTCAAGATTCTCTTTGGCTCTGTGTGTCATTTCAGATTTAGAAGATCGACAAGAAATAATAATCAATGCAGCCAAGAGAATAATAATTATAGGCAACTTCTTCATAGAATTTAGTATTTTATGTGATAAAAAAAAATGTTCTTAGAGGGCTTAAAACGAACTATCTGATGCTTTGGAACAATAACAGGTGTATTGTGGGGTGGAGGAGGAGTAACAGTACGTTCCTCTATTGTTCTTACACAAAAACTACCGAAGTTATCTAAAGATACCCTTTTGCCTTCATCTAATGCCTCACTTGCTGCTCCCAAAAGAGCTTGTAAACTCTTTCGTAAAGTTTCTTGTGATAAACCTGAACGTGTCTTTGCAAGACGAATAAGTTCATTTAATGTAATTGTTCTTTCTTCCATATGCTATCTTCATTTATTTGAAATTATTTGTATCTCGTTATGACTTCCCAACTGTAAATTAAGTGCAAGAATGTGACCATACTTATCAAAAGCCGTAAATGGTTTTTGTAAATGACCATTAGAAAGGAGTTCTTTTGCATCCTGCAAATTTACTTTATGACCATAATAATGCTTCCATATTTTAAAATTACAGCCATGTTTATAATTAGAACAATTGAAAGCTGTTGTACCAACAAGAATATCACCTCCACATTCAGGACACTTGCCTACAAATGATGTTAGTTCAACCTCTCCATGTGAGCCTCTTGATAAATAGGCACAGAACCACTTTCCTTGCTTATTATAAAATCCATCAAGTATGTCCCCTCTTCCATTGCAGAAGGCTTCTGCTTCTTCTGGGGATATAAACCTATTACAGATGAAATTTGAAATATGAAAGCTACAAGTCGGATTTGCATTAAGACTATTTTCACACGCATACCCAAAACGAGTTAATATAATCTTGCCACCACAGTCAGGACATACAGCATTGAGTGTTATCTTTTGTGTTTCTACAATATATCCTTTATCCTTAACTATAGTGAGATGTCCTTTATATGAGAAACCTCTTTGATCAGATAAAGTAAGTTCCTCTGTTCTACCATTCTGTATCAAGTGGTGTATCATCGAGTCTGTGAATGCGATACCATGCAAATGTAATGGTAGCGAAAAACGACAAAATTTTCCATTACCTGATGGCTTTAGTTTATTCGTACATACATAATCTCTATTGGTTCTAATAATATGTCCTTCACCACACACAGGACACAATCCCAAACCTCTTTCTATTTTTTCCATTAAAGTATCATTAAATTGAACGTGGATCTTTTAAATCGGCATTATATATGAACAAGTTTACATTCCAATCACGAATAACACCTTCTATAATATTTTTTCCTGACATAACAGCAGCCCATCCTTCTGGGTCAAGTTTGAAAAACAAATCTCGCCAACGCAATGTTTGAATTTCCCATGCAAGAAGATATAGAGAGGTGTTGATGTTCTCTAACTTGCTTAACACGGTATTGCAGATGTAATAGCGTTCTGCTGAGTTAAGTAGATTAACCTTATGCTTCTTGTCTATTATATTACCTTTCTCATCAAACTCTTTAGTATTGTATGTACCACTGGTAACAAGCTGCTCTAAGAAAGGATATAAACTCATCATTTCTGTTGTCAGGTTAGTAAGTTCACTACCAACCACAGTAGAAAGGAAAGTACCCTGAAAACCTCCTATACGAATTGCCTTACGAACATTCCCTATATTAGCAGGGATATCTTTCGTTACTAATTCACCAGCTCGTTTGATTTGGTAAAGGTTCTGAAAAGCTCCTTGTACATTTGCCATATATCCAAGTACTTTATTTTCCACCTTGTGCATTTTATCCAATGCTACCGTTACAACCGCTTCTGTCTCTATAATCTTCTTCTGAGTTTTATTACGTTTAGAATAAATACTTTGAAGAGTTCTCATTTGAATAATTATGGCGCTTGTTAAAGCTGGATCTACTTGTGCTACAGAAGCAGAGATAGAAATTCTGTTGATACATAGAAAAATAGCAATAATAGCTATTGTTTTACTGATTTGTAATTTCATATATTCTTTTGTCTTGTTTACATTTTTCTACTCGATTACGAATTATCTGTACTAAAGGGAGAGTTGCTTTTACTCCATATATGCACATTAAGCTATCAGTTTTATCTGTTGATATTATGCTAATAGTCTTAACTTTCCATATCTTTTGCAAAAGAGTTTGTGTTTCTCTATAATCCACAACACGGTAAAGCTCGATATAGTCCGTATGTCGTGAGAAAACACCTTGAATACGGCTCAAAGTAGAATTACCAACAATCCATATAACAGCTGTAAGCATAATGTATCTAACTGTGAGCACAACCGCCAATATCAAAGAACAAGAAGAAATACCTATTTGAATATACCGGTTATCTATAGCTCTTGACAAAGGCATAGCAACAATACTCATAAAAAAAAGACAGCTTATCCCTAAGTTTTCAGCAAGGAACTCTTTATAGTTTGGCTTTATTGATATATCCATAATACATTTATATCTTAATTCCACCAGTCCTTCTTTTATGAAGGTTTTCGTCTCGTTCATACTTGTTTTTTGAAAATATCATAGTGGAGGGCTTATTCTGGATAACATCATTCCAGTCTTTGAAGGCTGCAGGAGCCTTTTCTATTCCGTATTCTCGTTTGAAAGGAATAATAGAGCGCAAACTATGTAAGTTGGCAGTTTCTGCATTAAGGATATGAATTACTCCATTATTATTTACATCTATCATTTTATTATGTTGATTGATTGAAAGAGGTACTTTCTCAATAACACTAACCATTCGCATTCCATAAATACGACCAGGAATGTCATTGTCAAAGCAATCTACAGCACGGGCATATGAATAATAGTTCATTATACCTGCAATCTGTTGATTAGAGAATGTACCACCAATAGATACAAAAACAGACTTGTCCAGTTCTCCCTGTAGTTTTGCTTTGTTTGCTTGAAAGAACGCCATAATGTCATAAGCACTTTCTGCAAAAAACACATGCTTTATATCTTGCGGATTGTTGTTTTTGGAGAAATCAACAATCCACGCTGCCGTAGTAGAGTTTGTTCCAGTTGCTTTTCGTTTGAAACTCCCATAGCCACGTATTTCATAGCCTTCAACTTTATCACTTCCTGGTTGTTTATAAGGAAAACCTATATTGAAGAAATCCTTTTCAATTCGATTGTCCTTAATCTGTTGAATCCAAGGAGCAAATGTTTCTACAGTTTCTCGCTTTATACCTCGTTGTTTAAAGATATATTGAGCCTTATCAATATTCTTCATGATAGGCTTTGTCTGATAAAGTTTAGGGTCGAATTTTTTACTATCAGTACTTAATTGTGCATAAGGGCGAGGAACTTTTTCTTCAATAGGTTCATTTGCAAACTTTGCCATAACTTTACTAATTAAGTCCCAATTGTTACGCCGCGATATGCCAAAAGAACCAGCATTCTCTTGAATGAAATTAATCACATCGCCACGTTGCCCATTACGACGAAAGAAAGTTTGTTGTGCCTTATCATTTAAATGGCTAACAATAATCGTATCTTTCCTTCCGCCAGCACCATCAGGAAGAACGAACTCTACATATCTTCCGAGTCCAGCCTTCCTGTCCACTTGATAACCTAAGCTATATGCTACGTCATCAATTCCTACCTTTGACTTCAAAGCTTTGAAGTCTATTTGATATTCCTTCATAGGCTTATCATATCTTTAATCCTTGTGAAATATGCTGTGAAACTTTTGGCATAGATAATTCTTCTCCATAATGCTTTTTTACAATATCAGAAAGCATCTTATCTTTTTGAGAATTATCACTGATTTTGAGGTAGCTAACAGCTGTTTTGTTATCTATAGGCTTAGACTCTAATTCTTGACCATCTACAGATGCACGAACAACATAATTACCTGTTGGTTGCTTATATATTCCTGCTGTAATTGAAGACTTTTCAGAGTCGCTACGACTAATGTTTAATATCGGCTTTTCTCCTAAAGCAAGTTTTTGCTCATCAATTTTTTCAAGAATAAGATGTGAAGCCTTATTCACGTCTGCCATCACAGACATGATAAATCGAGGTTCTTCACGAAGCGTATGAAGCCAACTGTCAATATAAGCTGCATTATTATCCGTAATTCGCTTATCAAAGCCCATGGTATTACCAACCATTGCTGCTGACAACTCTGCCACAAGCTCTTCCTTTGCGTATTTAGGATCTCCATAACGTCCTTCCATATTTCTGTTTAGACGCTCAGCTGTACCTGTAGAGTGTGTCATTTCATGTAAAGCAGTAGAATAATACTCCATGCCATCCTTGTAAATATCGCTTTCTGTTTTCCCTATCTTGAATTGCTCTTTCTGTGGAATCACAATAAAATCATGAGTGGGGCTAAAAAACGCTCTATCAGATGGTTTGTCGCAGTGAATTTTACATAACCATTCTTGATACTCGAACATTCTATCAAGAGCAGCGTTCTTATACATTCCTTGTGTATCTGTAACTTTGGGGGACTGGAACTGCGCAACAAGTTTTTCGTATTTTTCTTTATTGACCTCTTTCATGTTAGTTTGGTCAATATTGTAGACACGGAAAGAGCGAAGAAATGGGCGAGCTTCACAGTGTTCCCGTTCCTCTTTAGACATATCTCTATAATCTGTCAAAGAGACTTTTTCCCCTTCTGCATCCTTAATATTCCAATCCCAGTACACTACAGGCATAGCTTTCGCTCCTTTATTAAGGCGCAAACCTTCTTTTTCCTTCTGAAGGAATGTAAGATATATAGGAGCTGCATAGTTATTCATTGCGGTGTGCATGAATAGGAATAAGGAATTTGTACCCGAATAAGTTCTGCCATTCAGATTTTGGGGTATTCCTTGGAATCCTTTTCCTCCAATCCAGCCTTTCTTCCACTCACTTGCCTTAACTTCTTCAAGACGAGAGATAATCATTTCAGCAAACGCTTCTACAGCCTTAGCGCTGGAGCTTTGAGAATTGCCTTTATTATATTGGTATGCCATTGTCCTTACATAAGAAAGTCTAGATTATCAAAAAAAGAGGCATCTGTTTGTTCGAGAAACAACTCTGCATTATCTTCATCAGCTTCTGCACCTCTGTCATTAAGCCAAAGCTTGTAGCTCTCTCCATACTCACTTTGCAGGAGAAACTCTACCCATCCTATTCGTCCTTCCTGCTTAAGCAGTTCTAACTCTTCAAAAGATTTTCTTTCCATATAGTTTATTGTAATTTTGAAGTTTGCCACACCTCACTCTAAAGTGAGGTTGTAGTAATTTGATTTTAAGTTTCTTTGCAATTACTCATATTTATCTTTTTAAGCCATGTGAGCGTTCTAATGGTTTACTACGAGACAATTCTTTAATATCCTCTGTCAAATACTTTGCAGCCAACTGTTCTCTCGTAGCTGTCTTAGACTTAAAAAGAGAGTAGAGATCATTACTTGAAACTTTATGTTCAGGGGTCTGTCCTTTGTTTCCTAAACTGGCAGAAATAAGCCAGTTGCCATCAGGTACTTTTCTAACACGAACTTCTTGGATTGGTATGTTGTCAGGTAATTTGTATTTCTCATACGCTGACTTTAGATGAAGTTGTTCGCCAATTACCTTTTCTGCTATTTGCCCTTTGCTTTGTGTTTTATCAAAGTAGGCATCTAATTGGTCATGACTTAAAGGGGTAGCATGGAAACGTTTATTACCCATCTCGGCATACAAGAGGTACTCTCCGAAATGTGATTTTTCCTCATTACGTTGTTTATATACTCTGAACTTGGTTAATTCATTTCCATCTGAAAGTTTGAGACTATCAAAGTCTTCTTTATCCAACTGTTTTGCTATCTTAGTTGGGTAATATTTTTCAAACATATCCTTAACGGATAGTTCTTGTTTCATGAAGGCTTCTACGTCCTGTGGCTTAACAGCCTTTGGATGTAAGCCTACACCATCGAGGCGAGCATAGAAGAAATATTTTCCTTCCTGTTTTGGTGATTCATAAAGATTTGCAGATGTAACTTTTTGACCATTCTCAGTAATAAGCTGTGGAGCAACAGCTTTCTTCACTTCGCTAACAAGATAATCATAGAACTCAGGACGAATATTTTCAGGATGATAATATCTACGCTTTTGAGCATCATCACCTGGTACAGAACCAGCAAAAGAAATGTTGTCATTCCAAGCGTATACACGACTTAGAGATATACCTTTATCTTCTCCAGTACCAGCAACAACACCCTTTTGAGTTCCAAAATCAGGGAGAACAACCATTCTTGTAGTACCCATTGCTGCCTTAATATCATCTATAAATTTTTGTTGCTGATCTGATGTTGCACCAATTGTTTCAGATGATTTTTGAGGGTTTCGATGATTATCAAGTTTTACATCTTCTTCCTGTCTTTTACTCTGAGTTTCTTGCTTATGCAGTATATTTTCAACTTGATCAACAATAGCTACACGTTCTTTTGCTTTAATCAACATCGGGAGATATGTGTCAAGTTCGTGTTTAGGGAATTCTACTTGTTTTGTCCCATCTTGCTGACTTGATAGTTCGATTCCAAGATGCTTTGACGCTTTCACAGCATCTTCATTATATGATTTAAAAGAATCACCAACACGAAAAAGAAGTAAAGCGTCTGGGTGTTGTTCCTTCATTGAAGTATACCTCTTCATAATAGGTGACAAAGAACTGCTATCAGATTGCTTTTGAGTCCGACTTTCATTTGCTTTATAGAGCTGTTTTACATCATTGGTTGAATTTTCGGATAATCCATAACGCTCTATATTCATCTTTACTTCCTGCGCTTGAACTTTGCGGAATACTTCATAAGTTCCTCCAACTACACTGTTGTACACAACCGCATAGTTCTTGTTTTCGCGCAAAAGTTCGTCTCCTTTATTCTGCAATGGTGACTTAAAAGTGCTATTGAGGTTTATAGCTTCGCCATGATCATAGCTGGCAACAGTAGTAAGCAGTTTATTTAAATGACCTCTTTTGTGCATAGCACTAATATCTTTTATATCCTCTCCTGCTTGCAAATAAGCAACAGAGGAATAAAAGACTTCTGATTTCTTTGCAGTCTTTTTATCAGAAAGACTCTCTGAATCTCTCCGAACGGCTTTTTCCTGCTCCACCAACGGTTTTACTTTTCCTTCCATATGAATGATTGTTTATTATGTGTAGCTGAAAGAATCCTCCATTCGCAGCGCACAAGCATATCTATCATATCCTGCCAGTTCAACCACGATGTGGACATATTCTTCCCATTCTGTTTCTTTGAAATTTTGAAAAGCCCAGTATTAGAATCATAGCTTTCAATAGAAAGCAAATAGTTGCCGTTTTGAATATTTACATTAGCATACAAATTACCAACAAGTGCTTGTAATCCACTATCAGGTCTTAACTTATAATTACGGCACTGTGCTGGAGAAAGTAAATGATCAAAAACGACTTGCCCAAATATAGTTCCTGAGTCTTGATGACGTACGAAACCAAATTCGGGCTGAGTATCTCTACCATATGGACGTGCCATAAGGGTATAGATATATTCTTGCTTATCAGAAATACCTTTAAACTTCTGATAAGACTTTAATTTATATAATGATTGTTCCCCTGCGACAGGAGATAAGTCTTCTCTGGGCATAAAACAAAATCTTATGCTCCTTGAACAACAGTCTTTAAAACTGGGGAAATATATTAAAGACTACCGAGAAGACTACTGTCAGCTAATTCGGTAATTGTATTAAAGTGTCCCTATCAAGGGTGAATTAATTATTATCTTAATCCCTAATAAAATATAGGACTATACTTGTGTTAGTAACAGGATATTTAGTGCTAAATCTTAATACCTGCTGACTTTTTTTGTTCTTCTTTGATTTCCAACTTATTTTCTTTATGTTGGAGTTTATCAACAACTTTTTGATATTCCCATCGGTTTTGATCGGTGAGAACATAACCCATAAAGCCCTCATTCGCCATATCGTATTTAATCTTTTGTTGGCGTTTCCATTCCGTCATGTCTCCTTTTACAATTTTGAAACCTTGTGGTTCTTTCAAATCGACACCAACGGAGACTTTCTCATGACCAATCTCCAGTTCGATAGGCTTCCCCTCTTTAATGGCATTTTTCTGATTCTGACCAAGCTGAATATCATTAATCTTCTCCATTTGTGCAATCTGCTCAGGAAGACGTAAATTACTCACATTCCGTTTAATAAGGGATTTTGTCTCATTATCCATTTGAATGAATTGCATTCGACGAATTCCATTCTCTTTTATCTCCTTGCGAATGGTATCACCCTGTTGCAGTCTCTCCCTCTCATTTTCAGAAAGAGAAATATCACTCATTAAACTCTTTCTGACAGGGTAAGTCATCAAATCTATCTTTCCCTCTCGATCTCTTATAAGTTGCAGTTTAAGTGGAACTTCATAAGTTATTCCACTTTCTGAACGAACATGAGCTTGAACGAGAGGAGTAACTTTACCACTCATCAAACTCTCTAATAAATCTTTTGGCATAGATAAAGTCTTTTCTCTATCAATACCAAGATTAGCTAATTTGCCGTATGGAATGTCTTTTTCCAAAAAACGATTTACCATTGCCATATCCATATATTTGTATTAATTTTGATTCAAAATTAAAAAAAAACATTGTAAGATGAAAGTAAAATCGTTGATAATTGGTACGACCTCTTTAGTGCTATTTCCATTAACAATGAAAGCACAATTCTACACTATCATGAGGGAAAAAGAAATTAAAATTACTAATAACACTGCTACGAAAAAGAAAGCTGTACGTGGTAGTCATGAAGATTATTTCTATGCTTATCAAGACTCTTTAAAATCTATAAAATCATCCAAGAAAGAAGAAGATTATCTAATCGACTTTTTTTCAACTACAGAAGGACATGAAATTTCTATAGAAAAGGATATTCCTATTTTTGTCAATGTTAAGGATAGCCTGTTATTTGGCTTGATAAAGCAACGTATGGATGTCTGTCTTCCCTTGGATTTTATTAGTGTTACGTCTAAATATGGCTATAGAAAAGACCCTTTTAAAAAATGTTCTGCTTTCCACGATGGAATAGACCTTGAGTGTAATATGAAACATGTTTATTCAATGCTTCCTGGTAGAGTTTTAAAGGTTGTGTATAGTAAAAAAGGATATGGTAATCACGTTATTCTTGATTATGGACATATACAATGCCTCTATGGGCATCTATCTGTAATAGCGGTAAGACAGGGAGATGAAGTATATGCAGGGACTATTGTAGGAATATCAGGAAGTACAGGACGCTCTACGGGACCTCATTTACATATTAAGATTTCCTCTAATGGTAAAAGCCTTAATCCTGCTCCTTTCATAGCATATTTAAATAAATATATTACAAGTTTACGTGATAAAATTGCATATGTTAGATTTGGAACAAAGCCACCTAAAGAACTCAATATCAATAATTTATATCAGATATTAGATAAATATGGTATCCTATATCCGAAGATTGTAGTAGCACAGGCTTTACTTGAAACAGGGTACTTTACTTCCAATGTATGTCTTAATTATAATAACTTGTTTGGTTTACGTCGTCCCTCTGATGGTTCTTATTATAGATTTAATAATTGGGAAGAATCGGTAAAAGCATATAGGGATTATGTTCAGTATAAATATAAGGGTGGAGATTACTTCGGTTTTCTTAATAGAATAGGCTATGCTTCTGACCCAAATTATTTGTCTAAAGTAAGAAGTATCAGTAACTCATTATAAGAGGTTTTAGATGTTGTCATAAATAAGTGATGGGAAGTAGTTTTTTATGCTACTTCCCATCTTTTTTAACTCAAAAAATTATACCTATAAAGTCCACAAAATGCACCCAATTATAATAATATCTACTTATTGACCCTTTTAGATTGCTATATTATTGATGGCTAAAAGTTCTTATTTCAGTTCCTCTAATTTTATTTTTTTTATAATACTGGTAAGCCTTATCATAGATAAATCTTATCATACGAATTGTGTTCTTGCTTACAGCTAAGATTATTTTAAGCAGCATTTTAGCTATAGAAGCTAACAGTAGTGCTACAAAAACGAGGAATTGAATTAAAAACCTACCAAAACAAAACCCAACGATACAAGCAAGAAGTACTATCATAATATTCTCTTTTTTAAGTGAAACAATTGGCTGCTAGAACCTTGATGTGATATATTTGTATATCAAATATACAAATATATTTCAACATTACTCTTATTTTCTCTTAAAGTAAATTAGCCGTTTCGGTAAGTTTCTGTATATATTCAGACTTTAGCCTAGATAGTTCCTTCTCAAATTCTTCTCTTATCACTTCTATTTTAGCCTTAACTATCGTATTTAAGGAGAAGGATTTTGTGTAATTATCTGCATCTGCAACATTGAAATCC
Source organism: Prevotella rectalis (assembly GCF_900607215.1). Classification (NCBI taxonomy): domain Bacteria; kingdom Pseudomonadati; phylum Bacteroidota; class Bacteroidia; order Bacteroidales; family Prevotellaceae; genus Prevotella; species Prevotella rectalis. Next base: position 145,537 of record NZ_LR027819.1, on the reverse strand, counting down.
TTTGCAAATAGGAAATCTGCTGATATGTAATTAGAGTAAAAGAGAAACAATCGTAAGAAAGAATCTGAATTAACAACTTTATCGTGTTCTATCTTAGATATTGTTATCACAGATACATCTGTTTGTTCAGCAACTTCCTGTTGCGTCATCATTAAATACCTGCGCACATTCTTTAAACGATTACCTAATTTCTCTTGCAGCAAGTTACTTACATTTTGTGTCATATGTTTCTTCATTATTTTACTGGTTTACCAGGTGGTAAAAGTTCATTAATCATGTTTTCTATCTCAGACTCTATTCTGTTAAAGTTACGACTAAGTATGACTTTCATATTTCGGTCAGAGCCAAAGTCATAAATTGGTGGAATATTCTCATATTTTTCTTCCTCAGTCTTTATCCTCTTCATGTCAAAATCAGTCTTACAGAAATACTTTGAAGTTTTAAACTCTTCTGAGTTTTCGATTTCAAAAGTAGTCATGGCTTCATTAGGAGTAGGGGTGAAATCTCGAGCAACTTGTCCAGCCAACCACCCGGTAGGCATATCAGCTATTTTTGCAGCAGGAAGCATGTGATCCATTTTCTCAGATATAGAAGTAGAAACCTTTTGGTCATTGATAGAAATTGATTTACTTGTCTGCTTTACTTTTCCAAACACATCATTCTGTGCCCATTCAAGTGTCTCTTTGTTGCGTGCAGCACCCATAAAAACATTACCACATGTAGCTATGATAGTTTGCATACCATTTTTTCCATAATCAGCTTCGAGTTGAGGTAGTTCCTGGAAGCCGAGTGTAACAGAAACTTTGTTACTTCGTGCAGTTCCGATTAGTCGATCTATTTTATGAAAATAGAGTGTTGGCAACTCATCTATTATCAAACTACAGGGATAGTTGTTTTTACTATTAATCTTAACCACAAGACGGTTTAAAATTAATGCATTTAGTGAACCTATAACCTGTTCCTTTTCAGGGTCATTAGCAATGACAAGATAACTTGGATTTTCCTTATCTGATATTTTTAGGTCAAAGTCATCACCTGTAAAAACCCAGTAGGCTTCCTCTGTGGCAAGGCGACCAGCTGCAACACGAAGTGTTCCCACCATACCTTCCAACTGATCCATAGCCTTGTTCTTAAAAGCAGATTCAAAAGGAGCCATGAGAGGCTTAATAGCTTTATCACTCATCAATATCTTGAAAACACTATCATACGATTTATTAAGGAATTGTAGCACGTGAGCCATATCAGAGTACTCTCCAGTGATAGTGTCTGGTGTAACCTTATTTCCATTACTATCCTCGTACCATGCATCTGTAATACTAACAAGACAATTATCACTGTCTTTGTAGGAGAATCCATCTAGTTCTACGAAGATGCCATCTTTGTCTAATGACATATTGACAAATTCTTCATTATTAAAATCAAGTATAACTTCTCCCTTTTCGTTAATACCAGCATAATCCGTCCATTGTCTATACACAAGTTGCAATATACCTTCTTCAACTTGATCAATATTGATTATTCGTGTATAGTGGAAGAAGCGCTTTAGCTTTTTCCCTTTCAGATAACCTGTAGGATGAAAATTAACAAAGAAATATATGATAGCTGCAAGAAAGTTTTCAGAAGCATTCTTAAAAAAAGCCTCTGAACCACCTTTTTTGTCTCCTCCTCCTTTATTGAGAGACTCTAAGAGAGTTGCTGCTGTTTCTGATGCTGCTGCTATATCGGGGATATACTTCTTTTGAATTGGATTGATACGGTTCGAGTATCTTACATTTGCGAAATTAATGATACGAAAACCACAATTCTCAGGCAAATGACCATATTTTTTGTTCTTACAATATTGATAAAGTAAATTCTTTGCGAGAGTAGGGAATTTGTAATCATATACCATCATCGTAAACCCTTTGGCAGAGTGTTGTCGAATAAAAGGGTCTATGATTCCAAATGATTTGCCAGAGCCTGGAGTTCCTAATACAAGAGTAGCACGAAAGGGATTGATAATATTTATCCACCCATGGCGCATACGTTTCTTAAAGTAAAATATCATAGGTATGTTCACAGAATACGGATTATCAACCTTATTCTCCATCTGTTGGAAACTCTCATTTTCAAAATTGAAGCGGTCATCTCCAAGTTTATGATTAAAATACTTGCTTATAGCATCTAATCCCTGATGTACGAGCATTATACCAATGACAGAACAAAAAGCATATATAATCCTATTGGTAGGAAAACCTAACATTGTTCCACCCCAGCTATCCTTATGTACTAATACGCTTGTTAAAAGAAGGTAAAAGCCAATACCTAATGGTATGACTACCATTGTTTTCATATTGAATTTCAACTCCTTTTTTGCCCTTGTCCCTGTACACGTAACAGCTATACATACCAGTTCCATAAACTTACAGCCAATAACACTATTAAAGAGCTTTAGCTTGTATAAGAAGGATAAAAGAAATTTTGTTATCGGATCACTTGTCAGAATTGGTAAATTCATAACAAGTTCAAGGATAAGGATAATATAGATACAACTTCTGAAAATATTGTATATCTGCTGTTGTTCCTTAGTTTCTTCTATTGGCATAGAGCAATTTGCGTTTATTTATCTTACGTTTATTCGCAGTACGGGTCGTATTTGTGCTACATCTTTTTTAAGGATAGATGATATATAGCCTGATTGAAGCATTATACACTTTGCATATAATTCTTCTGTTTGTGAAGAAGAACCATCTGATGTAGAACTTAAATAGGGAGAAGATGAGAAAATGTCCCCCTTGATAGTCTGCATAGACTTTCTAATAGTCTCTAAATTAGCTGATAGCATTTTAAGTTCACCAATAGATGGTAGTGCCCATCCTGTAACAGAAGAGGGGTAAGCCATTATTGCATTAACAGCAGGACTATTTCTTTTTGATTTAAGGATAGCTGCAGTGTTCTCTAAACCACATAAAAGCATCTCATTTGAAGAGACGTCAGAGACCGTGCTTAAGGTGTCAAGATAAGAGAATTGTCCTAGTTCCTTAGTATTGACAACCCACACGGTATCTTGTCTTGTGCCGATAACAACACCTACAGCATTCATTTTTGTTGCATTAAAGGATTTCTCTGATATAATCTGATTGTTTGTTAGTAAAATGCAACCAGGCGTTATGTTCACATGCCATTCGTCATCTAAATGTTCTGAACATGAAGATAACTGAAAAGACAATGATATAACGAATAACATCCATATTATTGATTTTGTTTTCATACTCTTTCTTTGATTTTTTTATAATATCTTTTTGTAGCACATAATTGTCTCTCCATTCGTTGACAAAGGGAGTGAATATGTGGTACATAGCTCCTTTGCGTAAAATGAGGCAACATTGCAATCAGACGTTCTTATTCTGTACAGGATTTTCTTACAATGGAATTTTAATACCTACAGTTAGTCCGTTTCGGAAAGTATCACCATGAATGAAGCATACGTTGTTCTTTTGTTTAAGAACAAGTTTTATTCCATTACGTAAAGTATAGCTATATTCAAAACTACCTTCTGCTCCAAAGAAATAATTGCCACGTACTGCTCCAGCTAAAGGACCGACATTGAGACGCAATGTTGAATTTCGCCAGCGAACAAGACTTTTCTTATAGACAACCCCACCATTCCAGTAGTAATTTTTCCAAAAGGACTTACTACACACCTTACCACATTCAGGATCTCTTTCCCAGCGGTTTCCAACTTCACCAAATATCTCGAAGGCATTGTCATAATTTAATTCTCTCTCAAAACCAAAACTGGCGTTTAGAGTGTTTCTAAACAGAATTCCAGTATTCAATGTAAAGAACTGATCTCCATCACCTGCATAGGTATTTAAAGTTACAATAAGTAGTAACATTAGGGGTAATAGTATTTTTTTCATGCTCATATCCTTTTCTCTTAATTATCTATTACGTGAAAGGCTTTTCATTAAATGCTCATCAAAACCATCGGCATGCAATATATCTGAATATTCTATTGGAATATACAATATTCGCCCCGATATTTGATTTTCAGAAATTTCTAAATTGAGTATCTTTTCATCAGGGAAAGTTAGCTTGTTCAACACAATAACATTACGATATCCCTTTTTGAAAGAAGTTGCTTTGTTAAGTTCATATACAGGAGTTAGCTCTATAGTTTGAGTATTAGTAGCTTTACTTTCTTTCTTATCTGTTAGCTTAACTCTTATCTCATCAATATCAAACTTAATGTTAGTGTTATTATACAAAGAGAAATCTATGAAGAAATAATCATCTATAGAATAGATGTTATTAACAACAGCCTTGATACCATATTTTTTGTAATGAATGTTATGGAAACGAGCAGATGTCCCATATATAGCCCATGCAAGACGTGCCATATCAGCCTCTGGTATCATCACATCGGGATTAGTGTAGCGTTTAGTATCATATAAATCTATATTATAGATAGAATTTGCAAGTGCTGGACCTTTCACATAGACAATATTTAATTGTGCTATATGACGTTCGCCTATCACAGTCATTGTACCTGCAAGTTCATAGTTATACATTTTACCTGCTGGCTTAATTCTTACAATATTATCTGCACATTGATTGCCAATAATATTATTTGTTGATATATCTACGAGCTTAACATTTTCGGGCATGATAATGTGGGTTGTAACCTGCTCATTTACGTATACTGTATTTTTTTGAAGATTGCTATCAAAGATGTAAGCATCTTCTAAACTTCCACGTTGGATATAATGCACCTTTGCTGTATCAGGTACAATTTCTTTATATCTCTTTTGTGCCCATGCTGTTATTGTACAAAGGCACACTAATGATAATAGCATTAATTTTTTCATTACTTTCTCTTTTAATAAGTTATTCTTCGGTTGATGTATTGACAAGATAAACAATAGTATTGTACTTAATACGTGCTTTGTTCTTACGCATATTGGAAGAAAAAGCACTGCTTGCCGACTGATAAATGTTCTGTAGGGCTTGTAGGGCTACAGATTCACCACTTACGGTACTTCCTGTATTATTACCAAATTGCATATTCTGTTGAATAGCCTGCGCACCAGCTTCTTTCATCATGTCTCTAAAAGCAGATTCAGGAACATAAAATCCCTCCATACCATCATTGTCATATACTGACAAGTTTACTTTTATGAATTTATTACCAACAAGAACACTAGTGATACTTGCAAGTACACGTTGCTGCCCGAATCCAGTAACGAGACCATACAAATATGTACCTCTCTTTAAGCGTACTTTATTAATTGTTACATCATCAAGGAGTTTGAAACGTAATCGAGTTCCTTCATGTGCTTTAGTAGTCTTATCTATCATTGCTTTGATTAGAGGAGAATCTATACTCTTGTTTGCAGTTACAGTGTTAAACTTATCTGCATTTTGACTCTGCACCTTTTTTACTGTTTGTGGTTTCTCCTCTTTCTTTGATTTTTTACTCTTTGAAGAACTTGAAGGACGTTGCGATTGCCCATTTCTATGCCCATAGCTTGGAATATCGTAATCATCATAGCCCCCTCCGTTATAATCATTATCTTCTCTATAGTTTTCCTCTACGGCTTTTTGGGCAGCACGACTTCGTTTCTGTATATATTCAAGTTCCTTAACATAATCGTCTAACTCGTCCTGACGACTACGAGGGTTATTTCTGCTTGATATTCTTCCTCCTCCATTATAACTATTATACCCACCATTAGCATAAGAGTTAATATGCTTACGAGATTCTGCAAGACTACGCTCCATCTCCTCCTGTGCTTTCTGCTGTGCTTGTCGTTCTGCATTGTCTTTATCGATCTGATTCATTTCGTCCTCAGAATAGGCATTACTATATTTTTCCCTTTCTCCATCTTCTCCAAATCCTCCAATAGCAGAATAGCCGTCGGTCCCCATGTTTAAATCTTCCATACCAGCCATCTTATTTTTCATCTCACTATTCTCTGCATCAGGAAGAGCCATGTTCAGAGAATCGGTAGCTACTTTCCCGGTTGTTGTATTTCCTCCATCAAATACTGATGAAATCTCATAGGCAAAGAACGTTAAAGGGAGAAATATTACCAGAGGAAAAATATACTTAGGCTGTTTTAAATTTAGCTTTCTCATTATTTTCCTTTCTTTAAAAAATTGACAATACGTTGTAACTGGCGATAATCCTGTACGATACGCACAGAATCTTCATGACTTTTATCTTTAATCGCCAAAAGAGAATCAAGTTCTCGATGAATAGACACACCTTTATCAGTAACTTGCTTAAACTCTAATTTGGTTGTCTTCTTTGTTTCTTCAATCTGTCTAAGCCCATTCATCATTGGAGAAATATCCTCGATAGAGTTCTCTTGCTTATTAATATTCACATCTATATTATCTGATGACTTATCTCTTGTCAGGTCATAGACAATAGATATAGCAGTAGTTGCAAAAGCAAAGCCAAGAATACCAACAACTAAGGCAAAGAAAGTCTTTCGATTTTCTAATGCCCATTGGTTGCCTTGGTCTATTCTATCTCGTAGTTTCCAGCCATTGGATGCTTGTCTGCAAAGATACCGTAGCTGACGTTTGTATCTTGGTATTTTTTTTTCGTTTTCTTTTCCTGTCATAGCTTTAATATTCAAGATCTGTATTCTTTAGAGTTCTCCAATGTGTAATGAGTAGTCCATGTGGGTTGTTCTGAGTGCGTGGTACAGTTTCTATATCACCAGCAGTAATGAGCGAACGTCTCATACTCTTTGTACGTCTCTTTATATTTTGAGTCCCATAATATGTAAACTTTCGTGTTCTTTCATTCAATTTTATACTATCACACATAATTGTACACGTTGCAGAGGAAGATACAATGTCAGAGAAGAAACCATTCTCTTCCATAGCTTGCTTCTGCTTCAATGCTGTGCCATCAGCCATATACATTGCTTTCCCTAATGTCCATTTAATATAGTCATCATCAGGTGGGAGCGTGAAAAAATATTGGTGAAAGAGCTGAATATGGGCTTTTGCTTCCATGACGAAATTAGCCTCCTGTTTACTACGTTCAGCAAGGAATGGTATATCGCCATCAAGCACATAGACTTGATTACGTTCATCTGTCAACACCTTAGCTCCATATATAATAAGCATACCGCAGATAACTACATTGCCGACAATAGTCAGCAACACTGTCATCAAGGCTAATTTTGTTTTCTTTTCTAAACTCTGTATTAACATATTCACTTAATTATCTACAATTCTATTTTTTCATTTCATTATTAAGTTTTTCAGCTCGCTCTGATCCTGATATGAAACTCTTACCAATGCTTGAATTACTAATTGCACTATTGACAATAGAACCAGTAACAGAACCTCCACTTGAACGGCTTTGGTTATAAGCTCCTGCAACACTTGCAGCAGTACTTGCACCACCTGTTACAGCTCCAGCAGCTACACCGACTGCTGCTCCAGCAGCTCCAGCAACGCCACTTGATGTACCAGCAGCCATAGAACCAGCACCAGAAGAAACACCTCCAGGAATGAGCCAAGAACATACCTCAGGTACCATACTTAAAATCTTTGCACCTGCTAACATTCCTACAACATACATACAAGTTGTTCCTATAGCTTGCATACCAAGTGCTCCAATATTATTCAAATCAGCAGCATTGTGAAGGAGTTGATTATATGCCGTTAAGTCCGACTTTAAATAATACATAATTAAGAAGTCTATGTAGTACACTATGAGATATACAAGAAAGCCCCAAAGGGAAATAGTAAGATACTTTGATATCCATTGTGACCAAGCACTTCTCCAGGGTGGAACAATAGACAAAGCAAACATGACAGGGCAGAATAATTTTAATACACTTAGAAAAATTCGTTGTCCTACTAATATTCCATAATAGCACATTTGAAAAATAATCTCTCCTATGAATCGAATGATGTCATTTGCCCATTCACTAATCTTTGTTTCGAGCAATACAGCAGCTTGCTTTGCATAATTTTGAATACTTATACCTATATTTTCTATGCCATGTTGGATTTTGTCAAAGATACCATCTTCTGTAGCAGCATCTTGTGCTGCTTTCTGCTCTTCTTGTTTTGACATTTGACTTCGAAGCGAATCCATGTACTCTTGCTGTTTTGTTGCAACTGCTCTTTCTAAAGTTGCAACTTGCTTATTTGCAACTTTTGCCATGCCTTGCGTTCTACTTTCTAACCAGTTACCTGGAACATCCAACGCATTACAGATCGAAGGGGAAAACTGGATGCATATTGCAAGGCCTAAGATACGGAGTATCTTTAGGACATCCATTGCACGCCTTCCAAGTATCATCACCCAACATTCATATGAGCCAACGCACAAAGCAAGTGTTATACCTAACCCCCTTGCCATACTTTGCATTTCCCCAAACAGACCATTTGTCGGAGCAGACTTCATAACACTCATAAGTTCAGCCAAACTTTCATCTATGACAGGTAAGCCCATTGTTAGAAGCTGATTAACAAAGGCTGTCATCATCATATTTATACTCAATAATTGGTCTATCATAATCATCATTCTTATGAATTAATAAAAAGCTTTTGCGAGACGTGCAAGAGTTGTTACCTTCTTTACAAGTTCTTCCATATCTTTCTTTGCTTTAGCAAACCCTCTTTCTCTTTTTGCATTTTCAAGTTCATATCCAACTCCTGTTTTGCGAAGGTAGGCTATGTTTGAAGTTATCACTTCATTTCTATCTGTGAGTTCTTTAATACTTCCAGCCATCTTACCTTTGCTTTTTATCATACAATAAGTCAATCCTTCTGTAATGGACGATTGCATGTCCGTAAATAACTCCTTATACTTCCCATACACCATATCAGAGTTTCGATCGGCTGCACGAGCTATTTCTTCGTTATTGAGTTCTTTTATCTTTTTACGTTCTTTTTCTACAATTTGTTGTTTTAAGAACTGAGCAACAAGCTGCTTTTCTCGACGTGGAGCAATTGTCTTCACGTTAGAATCACTTTCCTTGAAAACAACACGCCACCCGGATTTAAAGCCTCTCCATTTCCATTTCTTGCTTGCACCGCTATATTTTTTATGGAAAAGAAGATACCACCAACTTGGAGAGAAATCCCAATGTCCTTGTTCCATAGAACGTATTTGGTGCTCTTTTTGAGGATCATGAACAGGTCGCTGAGCTGTAACATTTAAAGTCACTATTATGAGGACTATAAGGCAAAGTGTTTTTTTCATATCTCTGTAAGATTTTTATTCCATGAGTTTATAATATCGTTTGCTATACCTGTATAGACTTCGCTGTTGAGAATGTCCCATATATAATCATATTTAAACCCTCCGATGGCAACACAACCGCTCCAAAAAAGAGCTTGACTGATAATTCCTCGGATAATAGATACTTGTGCTTGAATATTAAAGATAATTTCTATACGTTCATCTAATGATGCTTTAAGAATATTGGTCTCGGAAGCAACGAGTAATGCAACTGATTTTTTTAAGAGCGAAACTCTTTTACTTACGTTGTAGTTTGCTTCTGCAAAATACCATGCTATCTGTGGCTTACGTAATAAGTTTTTTCCCATTAGTTTGGTGAATTGTATATATTCCTTTACAGTACTTCCTACATCAAGTGTTGTTTTTGACATAGCAGCAGCAAGAACTATCCATTGATGTGCATTATTGAGCTTTGTATTTAGCGTAGTGCGAACATCATTAAACTTAGTAGCATTATTTGTTACAAGTTGCTGTTCTATATAACTTGTGTTTACTTGATTTACAGAAGCATCCTCAGCCTTAGCCATTTTCTTATGAAGACTTATAAGCGCTGATAATGTAGGCATATCAGCTGGGAATTCAATCCCAGCATGACAATATGCAAACGAGCCAACTATAAAAAATAATATAAGCAGTATCTTTTTCATTCTGTACAGGATAAATTGAGAGTGATAAACTTAATTAACCTTGCATTTCATACTTCCAATCATTGATAACCCCTTGTACCATATTTGCTCCCTGAAAATATGAAGCCCAAGTCAAAGGATCAATATTGTACATGAAATTACTGAATGTACGGCAATATTCGCATATATAAACAATTTGGTTAAGTCGTGTATTAATATCAACAATATGGGCTAGTAATTCATTGGCTAATGTAAGGCGTTGATACCGATCGAGAAAGTTATATCCATCTCCTTTCCCTAAGTGGGCATTCTGTAATAGTTTGGAGAGCTTATCATTACTTTTTCCACTTGTAAATGCGGAAAAATCAACTTTACCATTATTTACTATATCTACAAATTTTTCTACTAAACCAACAACATCTGACTGAATATTAACAATTTCATTTAAACTATTGATATAGTTAATACCAGGACAACGATTAATAGCCTTTACCGCTCTTGCAGTGTTACCTGGTATTTGTAAGAAGTTATCAACCATTTGTCTGTAATAGGCTGATTCCTCTCCAAATCCACTAATATTCTGCATTGACATGCGATAAAGTTCTTTTATGGATTCCATCGTAGCAGTATAGGACATAATCTTTTCTTGCTTCTTACGTATATCCTCCAAAGTCTTATTGTGGACAATTTCAATGGTACTTTGAATAGCAGTATTAGCCGTTACTGCTGCTACACTTTTCTTATCAATTACTACTCGTACTACCGCATTACTTGAAATACAATATAATGACAAGATTATTAAACTCAATAATACCTTTTTTGTTGATTCCATAAGCTCATAATATTTTGATGTTTATTAACGAGGACTGCAAAGTCAAAGTATCGACTAATTTTCATAGCTTTTCTGTCAGCTTCTATATGAGCAATGGCTTGCTCAATATCATCATTGAAAGCTTTTTCATAGACTTTTAAAGCTTCTTTCTCAACACGTTCTGTTGTAAATGCCCAGTACCATTCCGGTGGTACTTCTACAGAATACACATCAGAATTTTGTCCACGACTTATCCACACTTCTTTATGATAAGGGATACCTTCTTTGGGAGGTAAAGCATTAACCGTAAATATCTGTTGTCGTTGAACAACTGTTAATCCAAGGATTGCAGAAATAGCCTCATATCTATCCTTAAATTTACTTTGATCCAAAAGTATTTTTATGTCAGAGTTATTGATGATTGCCTCCTTAACAATAGGGGAATCTATCACGTCATTGAGCTCCTGTGTAACAACACCAGCAATACCATTGAACTTACGAACTGTTTTATAGAGGTACTTAATATATCCTGCCATTGTGGGAGAAGATATAGCTTTCCATGCTTCCTCAATGATAAGAGCCTTTCGCCCTTTCTTTAGACGCATTTTTTGTAAAAATACATCCATTATAATCAAGACGACAATAGGAAAAAGTATAGGGTCATCTTTTATCTTATCAATCTCAAAGACTATAAATTTTTCATCAAAAAGCGACTTATCGAGGTCGTTATTTAGAGTATGCTCCAATTCTCCACCTTTATAGAATTGTTCTAAGATGGCTGCAAAATCATCTATATCGAATTCTATTTTCTTTTCAGCCATTATTTGAGGAATACGCTCTAAAGCAAATTCATAATATGTATTGAATGATAGGTTGGTAACGTGCAATTTACGACGTTTCCTTTCCATTCTGTCAATCTTCTTCTCAATACGCATCAGGTATTTTCCCTCTATAAGCTCTGGCATAAGACGAATAAGTTGCTTGTTGGCATTCTGCTTTTCACCATCAGATGCAGCCTTATCATTAACTACATTGCGCAGCTTATTAACTTGACGTTCTACTTTTGCATGATGACTTTTTTCTTCTGCGGTAAAATCAAAGTTATCAGAACTATTTTTTGAATTATAACCTCTCGAAATGTTATTATTGTCTCCATCGTCTATATCCCCCTCCAGTTCTTCTATACGATAATCATCCCCGTATTTTTCCTCTAACTTCTGCTCATACTTTTCATATTCGCCATTCTTTTTCTCTTCAAGCAAAAGACGTTCGCGAAGACGTTCTCTGTCTTTCTTAGAGAACTTTTCAAATGGGTGAAAGTATTCTTCATAATACTCTACAAGAGTTTGATTGATGATTTTATCTTCAATCTTTGTAGGTTCTTCGCTCCCTTTGAATATTAGGAAAATTAGAGATTTTAAGAACTGCTTTTTCTCACCAAAATTTAGATTATATTCATCAGTTGTAATACTGAATGGGTTCATTGATATAGGGCTCTCTTTACTATAGGTGATATAGGTACCGTGGAAATAATGGCTTATCCCTTCATAACTATCTCCAGTATCAATCATAACGACATCAGTATCTTGCATGAGAAGCTGTGCTACAACTGAATTCATGTGGAAACTCTTTCCACTTCCACTGGGACCTAGACAGAAAAAGTTAGCATTGTCTGTCATCTTAATTTTTCCTTCCTTTCCTGTTATATCTATAGAAACAGGTATACCCTGCCTATCTGTATAATAGACATTCAGACGAGAGTCTTCACTATGTTTCATGTGTTCTTTATAGAATAAACATATTGCAGCATCTGCAAGGGTAAGGAATAAATCATACTCCTTATTGAGAGAATAAGACATACCAGGGAAAGAGTTTGTGAACAACTCTAATTGGTTGTAACAAGCCTTTGATGGCATAATACTACAATCATACAACTTCGTTTCTAAAAATGAACTTACATCATTTATTTTGGCAAGGGGGCAAGAAGTTATAATATTAAAGTTACAATATACAAGCAGCTTACTTTCTTTAGCAAGTAAATCAAGCACAAGATCAATATCAGCCTTTGCAATCTTGTTACTTGGGTCAGGCATAGAATCATGACGTTTTGCCTTACTCTGTAACTTGCGCACCAGTGGACGTTGTTGAGGTATCTGTATTACTTGATTATAAATAACACAATCCGTAGATGGTATATCTGCAAGAAATGACAGAAGATCTGTTGCAATATTAAAGCCGTTGATAGGCATTGTATTAAAAGGACGAATGAATGTTGGTAGGTCTATTGTGTCTATATTAACCAATGAAAAAGATTTTATGGCTCTTTCGCCTGCCTTAATATATTCATCTGTTACATTCATATTGTTCAAAGAGAACGGCTGTGGTTTAAAATTAAAAGCAAGGAAGCGATGTACATATTCTGCAACTTCTTTCTTATTGAGTTTATAATGTGGAATGCTTTTTTCTGATAAGATATTAATAACCTTGCCGACCTTTGAATGAAAATCAAGCCATGCTTTAGGATCGTATTTAACGAAAGAACTCTGTTTGAATTCCTGTGTAATGATTAAGAATGTACGAATATTGGTATACTCACGTCCCTTGAAATAATTAAAATATGATTTATAGAGAAAGCTCATATCATCAGTGACAGCATGATTATATCCCTGCTTACAAAATACATCTTGTTTTTGTAAACAATAGCCTTCCCCTAATGTTTGAATTATATTGCTTAAAATATCAGCATAGCTATAATAAAGCTCTGCATCCGTACAATATTGTTGGATGGGATTCTCTATTTCAATAATAACAGACCAGTTGCCGTCCTTCGAAAAAAGGACGGTATTCGTGATTTCTCCACGTGCATCCTTGATCTCTTCAAGTTCTGCATATAACTTGTCAAATGGTCTCTCTTTTTTCTTTGCCATTGCTAATAATCAAATAATCCTGTATAATGTACAATTCCTTTATAGCGCTTCTTTGCGTGTAGTCCAAGTTTTTGCTTGATAAAAATGATAATAATTCCCGTACCTGCTATAACTGCAAGGGCAATTGCCCCAGCAAAGAAATTAATTATAATGTTAAATACAAGAAAGCCAATAAAACCTAATAAAAATGTACCAGCAGCATAATAGATAAACTTTCCACGAATCCCCATAAATTCTAATGGCTTTTGTAAACCCTTAAATACTGGATAGCTATTGAATTCTTCCATATCAAACAAATAAATACATATCGCTTAATGAGATATACACCGATATAGAGCTAAAAGCTGCTATATCGGGTATATTCTGCTACAACCTATTTGAAGAACAGTGGTAGTGCTGTAGCCATGGCTACCATGGCTACACAACCGCCAATAGTCATCATAATGGTCTTCTTCACATCCTGGTCACCATTTTGCATCTTAAAGTAAACATTAAATGCACCTACCAACGCAATAACAGCAGCAATGGCATACATCAGCTTTCTTACGGGTTCAGCATAGCTGCTGACCTCCCTAGTAGCTTTCTCAAAACCACCGGCACCTTGACTCTGTGCAAAAGCTTGTACACCGCCCATGAAGCCGATCATGAAAAGGGTGAATCCACGATTAAGAGAAATTTTTGATTTACCTGCCACCTTCTTGGCAGAATCTAAAAAACGCTTTAATTGAAACATTTAAATTATTTTTTTTGATATTTCGAATTAAAGTACCGAGAAAAGAAGCCTTTTGCCAATTATCACATAGTGATAAATCGTCTGGACGGCTTAGAACCTATTGTGTATTTTAAATGAAGATATTATATAGAGGAGGGCGTCATAGCTTTTACGACAATATCAAAGTTAGAGCCTTCCTCTTTGTTTTCTAACGAGGTTATCAGAGTAGAAAGGTTATCTGCTTTAACACCTCCTGACATTGCAAATGTAGGTTCACCTTTATCATCATTGGATCTTAAAGGTTTGCCTGGAATAACATTTGAAGAAGATGTGCTTACAGGCTTCTTTTCTTCACTTATACCTTCATCAGCATTAAACTGGGTGAAGCCTCCCAATTCGTCTTTTATATCTACTTCTTGTTCATCAACGGCAGCAGTGGTAACTACTTCACCTGACTTGTCGAAGTAGAGATCATAAACGATATTGTAACCATAATAGCCAATATAGCCAATTATGATAATGGTCATAAATGTACCAAACATAAATTTAACACTTTTAGATTTCTTCGTTCTCTACAAAAATTCAAAGTTCAAGTAAAGGGCTTTGTAGAAACTTTCACAAAAGTATCGTTTTATTTACAACCACACACTCCTCAATGCAGAATACAACAATGAGGGAAAAGAATCAGTGATAAAATAATGTTTTTCGTACTTTATAACGCAATAATAACTACTTATCAACACAAAAGAAAAACGGACTACCTTTCAGCAGTCCGCTTAGATTTATTTCTCATTTTTCTATTGTTGTTCCTTGACAACTTCCCATGGACGATTAGATGGATAATAGTTACCATTCCTTTCTGTAGAACGTGCTGTGTATTTTACAGTTACCATATCGCCTACATGCACATCGAACTTGCTAATATTATCTTCTCCAAAGGTTTCAAGTACCCAATGCTCGGGATATTGTTGTCCCTGCTCTTCAACAACCCATTGTTGAGAAGACCATTTTCCTCTTTGACTCTCACCAGTTTTTACTTCACCGATGGCAATTACCTTTCCATTACATTGTGACATAATTCTCTTGTTTTAAATTGTTTATTTATAACGGTAGTTTCTTGTAAACTCTTCTGCTATTTGCTTTTCAGCCTCTCCATTCTCAGAGACGAAATCTATCGAATAATATTCTTTTACTGGAAGAATGATATTGAAACCCAACTTTTGAGCTTCATGTTCAATGCTATCATGACGGCGTGTTTCATCATCAATAAACACGTCGATACTATTCCTATCTACATCGTATCGGCATCGTTTTAAGCGGTCACGCATACGATACTTCTGTTTGTTAGGAAAAACTTTTAACTTCGTCTTAGGATTTAAACCAAAAATAGCGCGTGCTCGTTCCTTCTTGATAAGACGGATGCGAGCTTCTGACATTATCTTTTTTGTCGCTTCCTTGCTGCGCTTCTTATACCCATTGGTAGTTGCTTTGTTGACAATGGTTTTTACAGATGATAGTGATATATCCAATTTGTCAGCAATGGATCTATAAGAGTTTAGTTCAGACATCTTAAGAACATTTGCTTCTAAAGCAGAATGTATCTTGCGTTTGGCGCAGACTTTCTTTAATCCTAACTCGTAAGCCTTTTTTTTCACCGAGGGAACAGAAATACCGAGGCGGTTTGCTAAATTGCCATTAGTTTTATAAGCATAATTCTCTTTTAAGAACTGCTCTCTTTCTTCATTCCATATTGTTGTAGTCTTACTCATTTCTTTTCTTTCTCAATTATGTTTATGATAGAGCTGTCACTATTTTTTTGATAAAACATGGTAGCAGAACTTGGATTTCTCTCCTCATTATAGAATTTCTTTCCTTGTTCATAAAGTTGCTCTCCTCTTTTGTACATAGATGGTGAAATGGCTACCACCCATGTCACACCCGCAATTAGTAGTACTAAAATGTATTTTGTCATTTTTGACACTATCTTTGTTCCATATTTTTGAAAATAATTCTTATTCATAGAACGTACATTTATAGCAATGACTTTTCTGACTTCCTATACTCGTTAAAATTTTTCTTATAATGAAGTATAAAACTTCGAAGAATAGCATTAACTACTGTCTGAGTAGTATAGCCTCCAACTACGTACTTCTTGAAAGTTGCAAGGATATCCTTGTCAACTTTGCAGAAGCTTACATTTCCATCTTTTCCTACAATTTTAGGCTGTTGGCTCTCTGTGGCACATTGTCTCCAAAAAGCTGTCCATAAAGCATCACCATTAACTATTTTTGGTTGTTCAAGCACCTTAGCAGGCGTCTTGGAACTTTTCTTCTTTGTAGCTTCTGTATGGGATGTTGATGTTGCAATAGGAGGAACTGCTGCTGGTGATACTTCTACTTGCCCATGAATGTCATGTAACATTCCCTCGAGTGTTCCTGGGAGTTCCATCATAGAAGATGCTGATGCTGCAATATCTGTTTTATACTTAGTCATTGTCGTTTTCTTTATAAATGGTTTTAAAGATAAAATCAAAGCACTGTTTTGTGAGTTTGTCTGCCTTATCACTATTACTAATAGTATTATAGCGTTCCAAATCGGCATAATTACCAATGCGAGGAGCAATAATACCATATCTCTTGAAGAACGCATCTACAATCTTCCATGCTTGCAACTCACTTCCTTTGCCAACTCGTACATCATACTTATTGCAAATAAAGATAAATTGTGCTTTAATCTGTGGATAAGCTTGCTTCAATCGCAGGACAGCAAGAATGAAGGCACGTGTTGAGTCTATCGTATTTAAATCATAGTGATAAGGACATACGATATAATCTGCATTAGCAAGTAATTCTTTCATTCCTTCCTGTGTTAAACTTCCTGGGGTATCAATAATAGTTGTCCCTTCTAATCCTCTTAATGTTAGCATAATATTTCGTGTGCTGGAAGGATCTTTTATTGTAACAGACTGTACATTATAAGGTATATCTTTCTGTCTACGACTATCATCTTTACGACGATTGGCAAAAGTTTGCTGGGGATCTGCATCGACAACAAGTAGAGACACTTTACGTGTATCTGCAAGGTAATTAGAGAATAAACCACATATGGTAGTCTTACCAACTCCACCTTTCTGATTGGCAAAGAGGATAATCTTATTATCTATGATCTTATTAGAAATGTCTACTTTCATAGTAACTCCTCCTATTTTACTTTTGTGAAGCCATTCTCAGGGATAAAAGCAATACTAACGACATTATCTGTTGCCTTAATACTAATATTATGTGTCTCGTCCCGGATTACCTTATCATCCTTGAAAACCTTTGCATGAACAGAGATCTCTCCACTTTCTTCCATTAAATTAGTGAGAACAAGTACTGCTGAGAATGATGAATATGCACCTTTTATTTGAGCTGATGCATATGAAAAAGGAGTGTTTTCGTAAATGAGCCCCCAAATCATACTCACGTCATGCCCGGTCGATGTATGCATAGTCATACCTTTCCCCTTTAAGTCCCATGCATGAAACTCGAGAACTGGATTAAACTTTGCATAGTCACCCGATAAGAACAATTCCATTTTCATAACAGAATTACTGTTGTTGAGAACTTCTTGGGCTCAGTAGAAAATCAGTGGGGATATGCGTATAGATTTGCAATTCTGAATAGGAAGAACTTCTTGTCTGCCACTCCTCTTAGATTAGCTCGGAAAAGTTTAATTTTGGCATTGAACGATTCTGCCATGGCATTCGAAGCCCTGTTGTTATAGAAGTTCAATATCTCATCATAATGCTCGTAGAATGTGGCAGCAATGACATTGAATGAATGAAAGCCTGCCTCTTCAACTTTATTGTACCACCGTGCCATGGAAAGTCTGGCTGCATCCTTGATGGTGTTCTTTGCAAAGATCATGCGCAGAGAATGGCACAATCCGTATGCCTTTTGGATGTCCGGATATTGTTCAAAAAGAATTTTAGCTCGCAGTTTCTGACGCTCGGTCCATTTGTCAGCGGACTTGAAGAGCAGATATCTTGACCTGGCGAGAAGCTCTTTTCTTGTATCTCCATTAGCGTATCGGTATGGGCTGTATGGTTCATCGCAGAGTTTTGCCTCCTCCATCTCGTCGTTTGCCTGCTGTATTGCATCCCAGCGGTGCTTGATACGCAATTCCTGTAC
>NZ_LR027819.1:126386-126860 GCF_900607215.1 Prevotella rectalis | reverse complement strand
TATTACTGTCCGCTAAACATAGAAATCCTCATTCCAACTCATTGAGACACAATAGTTCGGATGACAGCATGTTAGTGACAAGCCCCCTTATTCATTTTCTGTTACCTCGGGTGGCGATTCAGCCGCTGCTTCAAGCATGAGTTTCATGTCGGCATCCGGCATGTTGAAGAAATTATTCATGTTGAGGTATTCCATAAGTACAATGCGCACCATAGTAGCCAGCCCTGAGAAACTCCACCGCCTCTGCAATGAGCTTTGCAGCAGTGACAGTAATAGATTGGCAATGAGTGTAACCCAAATCTGTATCTTGATGGCGTTGGCACTCTCCCCATAGAAGTATCTAAGCGGGAAGTTCTGTTTTATCTGCTTGAAAAGAGACTCTATCTGCCACCTCCTGCGGTAGATGGCTACGATAGTCTCCATGGACATGTCAAAGTCGTTGGTAAGCAAGGACACCAACTTTGGCATCTTTCC
>NZ_LR027819.1:125686-126278 GCF_900607215.1 Prevotella rectalis | reverse complement strand
ACGTTCCTCTCGGTCAGTTCCTCAAACTTTTCATAGTTGATATATGCACGATCCAGGGCAATGATTTCATCATGCTTGAAATGGCTGGGGGCGAGCATAAAGGAATCGTTGGTAGCAGCAGAAGTGAACTTCACGTCACAGTGAACTCCTTCGTTTGCATGAATGACGGAATGCACTTTTATGCCTCCCTTCTTCTTTCCCGTCTTAGGATGCCGTCCCACACCCTTGAAGATGACGTTAGAGAACAGGGTTATCGTGGTGGAATCGATGATTCTCAGACGTTTTATCCATTCCTCCGTACCATTGCGTCGGCTGTCCGAAGAAAGTTTGTCCTTATTGGACTCGTAAAGGTCGTGATACACGTCCTCAAAGAATTTCTCCGAGCGTCTGGCGTTCGCGTCTGACAGGGTACTGCGCTTAGGAACCCTGTCAATGCCTATGTGATGAAGCTTGCGCACCTCAGCCGTCATTGCCGCCTCTATCTCGCGCAGGGAGTCGAAGCGCATGATGACTGCATACAGCATCGTAAGAAGATGGGTGAAGCCATCAAAGGTCTTCACATACCGCTCACCGCCGTTCCGACGGCTTATTT
>NZ_LR027819.1:124485-125509 GCF_900607215.1 Prevotella rectalis | reverse complement strand
TTTCGAATTACACAAGCAGCAGCGAGGGTTTTGTTACCCTTCAGTCATTAATCATGAACTCCCTGATGTATCATGAACGAGAGTTGTTCGTCAGCGAAAATGCCCATGAGCAATGCAATGGTTTCCGTTCTCGTCGTTGGTACAGTCACGGCTTTGAGTTCTCGCTCCGTATTCCGCGCAGTCGTAGCGGAAACTTCTATCCCATTCTCTTAGGGTTGATACGCAGCGAAAGCGAGGAACGTGCCAAATTGTTCAATCTCCTCTACACCAAAGGTCTTACCACGGAGCAGATAGGCGAGATTTCAAATTGCGTCTATGGTCGTTCCTACAGCAAGCAGCAGGTATCGCATCTTGCCGGCAGCTGCCGTGAGGACGTCGAACGGTGGCTTTGCCGTAGCCTTTCCTCCCACTACTTAGCCGTCTATATCGACGCCACCTTTATTTCCACCCGTAGGGACAGACAGGTGTCCAAGGAAGCCTACTATACCATTCTGGGGGTATTAGAAGACGGCAGCAGGGAGGTGCTCACGGTTGTCAATCATCCCACAGAAGGGGCTCTTTGCTGGAAAGACGAGCTTGAGGCCTTGAAGCAAAGAGGCGTCGAACAGATAGACTTAGTTGTTTCCGATGCATTGCAAGGAATAGAGAATGCCGTCTGTGCAGCCTTTCCCGGTGCCGCACACCAGTTCTGCGTGGCACACGTTAAGCGACAGATACTCAGCGGCGCATCACATAAAGACAAACTGGTAATGGCGCAGCAGCTCAGTGAGGTGTTCCAATTGGAGAACAACGAGATGAATTCCTTGCAGGGATACGAACAATTCATTACCTTTGTCGAGAAATGGGAAAGGAAATATCCTGCACTAAGAAAATACAAGGCCGAACGCAACAGTGCCTATTTCACGTATATGGACTTCCCGGCTCAAGTGCAGAGGTGCATATATACGACCAACTGGATTGAAAGGCTCAACAGGAAGTACAGGAGAACCATCCAAATGAGAACATCCATGCCATCAGAGAAGTC
>NZ_LR027819.1:114043-124384 GCF_900607215.1 Prevotella rectalis | reverse complement strand
CAAATAAGCCGTCGGAACGGCGGTGAGCTGTATTTTAAGACCTTTGATGGCTTTACCCATCTTCCTACGATGCCGTATGCATTCATCATGCGCTTCGACTCCCTTCGTGAGATTGAGGCGGCAAAGACGGCTGAGGTCCGCAAGCTTCACCACATTGGTATTCACAGGGTTCCTAAACGCCGTACCCTGTCAGATGCGAACGCCAGACGCTCGGAGAAATTCTTTGAGGACGTGTATCACGACCTTTACGAGTCCAATAAGGACAGACTTTCTTCGGACAGCCGACGCAATGGTACGGAGGAATGGGTAAAACGTCTGAGAATCATCGATTCCACCACGATAACCCTGTTCTCTAACGTCATCTTCAAGGGCGTGGGCCGTCATCCTAAGACGGGAAAGAAGAAGGGTGGCATAAAAGTGCATTCCGTCATTCATGCAAACGAGGGAGTTCACTGTGACGTGAAGTTCACCTCTGCCGCTACCAACGATTCCTTCATGCTCGCCCCCAGCCATTTCAAGCATGATGAAATCGTTGCCCTGGATCGTGCATATATCAACTATGAAAAGTTTGAGGAACTGACCGAGAGGAACGTTGTCTATGTCACCAAGATGAAGAAAAATCTCAAATACGAGGTGTTGGTAGACTGCATGGATATGAACGAGGATGGGCTGATGGAATATCGTGAGCAGGTGGTGGTGTTCAGGAAGGGCGGTATCAACCATATAGCGCGTATCATCACCTATGTGGATATCAAGAAAGGAAAGATGCCAAAGTTGGTGTCCTTGCTTACCAACGACTTTGACATGTCCATGGAGACTATCGTAGCCATCTACCGCAGGAGGTGGCAGATAGAGTCTCTTTTCAAGCAGATAAAACAGAACTACACGATTAGATAGTTCTATGGGGAGAGTGAAATCGCCATCAAAATTCAGATTTGTGTTACACTCATTGACTATCTTTTAATGTCACTGATGCAAAACTCATTGCAGAGGCGGTGGAGTTTCTCAGGGCTGGCTACTATGGTGCGCATTGTACTTATGGAATACCTCAACATGAATAATTTCTTCAACATGCCGGATGCCGACATGAAACTCATGCTTGAAGCAGCGGCTGAATCGCCACCCGAGGTAACAGAAAATGAATAAGGGGGCTTGTCACTAACATGCTGTCATCCGAACTATTGTGTCTCAATGAGTTGGAATGAGGATTTCTATGTTTAGCGGACAGTAATAATCTCCATTAGCGTATCGGTATGGGCTGTATGGTTCATCGCAGAGTTTTGCCTCCTCCATCTCGTCGTTTGCCTGCTGTATTGCATCCCAGCGGTGCTTGATACGCAATTCCTGTACGGCGTCGCATGCTAACTTTTGTACATGGAACCTATCGATTACACGCTTGGCATTGGGAAACGAGCTTCTGACTATTTTGCGCATAGAGTCGGACAGGTCCAGAGTGACTTCCTCAACAGAGGAGCGTTTCTCCTCACCAATCCTATCCAGTACTGCTATGACATCTTCTGACTTTGTACCTGCAACTACTGCCACGAGACTTCTTTCCCGTGTCCTTGCTGCACGGTTGGTCACGAAAGTGTACAGTTCGCCGTTAGACAGTGAAGTTTCATCAATAGCCAAAGAGGATCCGATGTTGTCAGGAAAGAGAAGCCACTCGTCGGCATGTTCTGCCTGGTCCCATTGACGAAAGCCGCTCAGAACTTCCTTGTATTGTTTCTCAAATGTGTGTCCGTCAATATGATAGAAATCCTCAAGCGTAAGGCAGCTCACGGGGGATGTCTCCATACGTTTCTTTTAAAAAAGCTCCAAATTCCTTGGAGTAACGAGTGCCCTGAGCTACCATGTCTAAAGCGATGGGAAGCGTAAAGCTCTTGCCTGTGCGCAAGTCCGTCCATCGTCTGCGACGAATTTTCAATATAACCTTATGGTCTCGGATCGGAAAGTCAGTTATATTAACAGCTTCCATGAACCCTTTGGACTCGAAGTTGGCATCATCCGCCAAAGTCTTGTCCATACGTTCGTCAAGACTAATATGAAACTCTGATCCGACCTCACGGACAGAAACGATAGTAAAAAACTCTAATATTTGAGTGGGCAACACAAGAGCTGCCAAGGTGCGTAACATATTTTCTTCCATGATGCGAAGGTCGGAATTATTAAGATAAATAACAAATTATTCCCCCACTGATTTTCTACTGAGCCACTTCTTGCTCATCGTCAGATTGTGAGCCACACGATGTTAGAGCTACTGGCAAAGATGTACATACTGCCAACGCTGCAATAATAAAATAAGATTTCTTCATTTTTATCATATTTAAAATACACGTTACATTGCTATGTGTTCGTAAACGAACATGATTGTTGCGGTTTTAATGAAAACCTGCTAAAACAACAATCTCCATAGTTTGGTAGGTCACTTGAACAAATGTTCAGAGGAGCGGGACCCCATAACATGTAATTCGCTGACAACAGTACAAGTCTGCCTTTACACCTTAACAATAGGGGTCAGCAATGAAATATGATACTGCAAATATAGGTATAATATATGAAACCTGCAAGAGATTACACGATTATTTTATGATTGAATTAAATTATTATGTTTTTATGAATATTCTGTTATACTGTCATATTATTATAACATCATCAAGGCATATTATAATTGTTTATGACTTGATGATGATTGTAATTTCTACTATCTTTTAAAGCCAACTCTGCCAGTATTAAGGTCTTCTTTTGTCTGTTGCTCATTTCCTTCCACAATACTGTAATCGTTTTCTTTAAGCTTTGCAAGAAGTAACTGACCTATTGGTTTTACCTCATCTATTATATCAGAGCAAAGTTTATGAGACATTTGTACAGATGAACCAGCCTCAATGAAGTCCTTTTCTGTCGGATTTGCTTTATACCCAACGCTTGTTGCATGCTGTCCTAAAGGACTATCATGAGTCATATCGTAAGCTGGTGAGAGCTTCCACTTTCCATCTACATAAAGGAAAGAGAAATTTCTTGCATGATCGTCAAAATTTTCAGCATAATAGTTGAACACCATTCTACGAAACTGTTGTTCCACTTCAATATGATCTTGCGTAATGTAGCCTGTCAATGCCAAAAGAGTTTTGTAATCCATTTTGGGAGGATTTATATCCTCATCAAGAAGTCCACTGGCTGTGACCATGTGTATACGCTCACCATCGGGAGAAAGGTCGAAACGTTCCACTCCGAAGTATCGGTCATTGAAAAGCTTAAAACGAGGAACAATAATACCAGCTTCCTTTGCTGCATGACTGTACATGTATTCTATCTTACCTGATTCTATTGGATCATTTATATGCCGGAATTTCACAATCCAATGAGACCCGTTCTCTTGTAGCAGTATTTTAGGACGGACACCACCAGAGTTACCGCTATCCACATACAATCTTCCTGCATTCTTATCGGTTTTCCCTGATAGTATATCCAATGCAGCTTGCTGTATTTTATCAAGATCTTTAAACTTGCTTGGAATCGTTATCTTATTATCAGGAATATAGCATAAAGCTCCCATACCAGATGAGCCGACAATACTTAGTTTCTGTAAAGGGGTGAGAGATTGATAGTTTATGCCTTCCTTATTCAGTTCTTTTTGTAGTACATACTCTCCATATCCTCCAGGCATACAATCTTCAAAGACACCGAAGTTACCATGGAACGGTAGATAAGGGGCTTCAAATAAGTCCCCTTTTAAAGGTAATTTCAATGGGGATATTGAAAAACCAGTGTGTAACCATTCGTTGCAGTATTGGAAAAGACAAGTATCATTGATTCCCATGGTAAGTTGTCCAACCAGTCGATCATGATACATGACTTTTAATGTTTCAAATCTTCTCATCTGTTCCTCTCTTTCTGTTCCTGTTTTTGTTAATCCTAACCATTTCATCAAGACTTGAATACTTTGGTTTTCCTATTAATTCCATCATATCCTCAGCATAACCAAGTACACGGACTATCTTCACGAAGCTGGCAAGCGAAATTTCACCTATATGCTCAAATCTCTGTATTGTAGACAATGGAACACCACTTGTCTCAGATAGAGATTTCTGCGACAGGTTCTTCTCTAATCGGCGTAGCCGGCAATTTCTTGATAGACTCCTTAAGATGTCCTCTGTGGATATAGGTTCAAATATATACATTTATAATAACTATAATATTGGTTGTTATATTAAATAATATCACTTAATAACTAATATATAAGTTACTGCAAATATAGGTATAATATATGAAACCTGCAAGTTTTTGCGCCATATTTTACAACTGACTAATCAGTACACCAGCACCAAATTCCATCAAAGTTGCGTTGCCCATCATCCTTGAAAGCCAAATGCACTTCTTCTATATAAAAAGGGGAATCCAAGTCATTCCAGTCTTTCCAATAGAATTTTTGTCCCACTACTGGAATAAAAGGCAAATCTTTATCAAAGTAAATTTGATGGGTACCAGTCGGATCATATACGAACCTGACATGATACAATTCTGTTTTATTATTGAACTCATTATTGGGAATACTTTGAATATCCTCATAGTTCTTTACTGCCGCGATTGTCGCTAAGTCTCCGTTGACCTTTTTCCACAAATGGTCTTTAAAGGATTTGTACCCTTTGCCTTCTTGCTCTTGCAGGATAGCTTTGAGATCCAAGACTGCTTGTTTGTAACCATCCGTAAAGCCTTGTATTTGCGGATATTCAGAGTCCTGTTTGGATTGTGCATATTGGCACAATTGATTTGTAAAATTCTTGTTGGCCATATTACTTTGTTTTATAAAATTTATCTACGCATTTGAAAACTCCGCAAAGTACCTGGACTAAAAGGAGTTTACATACTCGCTTACATTTTCGCAGAAACAAATGCAGCTTCTTTGCAGAGGTACTATATGGTTTATCAACCATTAACAGCAGCAACATGCAAGTGGCAAAGTAATAGAATATTTTGCCTCGTTGCGACTGGCATTCTTCGGAGTCTGTTTGTTTATATCTTGAATTTGTCACGCTCTTCTTTCATTACACGATTATAACCAATTACGCTGTGTTATCCATTTACCATTGATACATACAACTTTCTCATTGTCTTTCAATTTACATTGTTGTATATGTGTTTCTTCACAACGGTTCCTATAATCACAATTTATGCAATAGGTGTTCATAGTTTTTATTTTAAAAGTTTCAGATTATCAAAATTATTTCTCTGTTCATATTTCTTTTTGTTGATTCTATATTGCTATTGCCTTAGATACAAGAGCAGCACAAAGTGACTCACAGAGCACCTTGCTCATGTTGACCTCAACGGCATTGCCGATATATTTCTTCTGTTCGGCCTGGGTTCCGACGAGTATGTAACTGTCTGGAAATCCCATAATGCGTTTCAGTTCCTGTATGTTGAGCATTCGCATCTTGATGTCTATGATTCCGTACATGGCCATGAACTCTTTTATCTTGCAAGTCATTTCAGTGTCCGTTTCAAATATCCTTATACCGATACCTTTTTCTGTGGAGATAAGGTAAGGGGGCATCTTATCCATCCGAGCAATCAAAGTGAAGCACGGCTTATTGATATTTCCACCTACAGAGTTGAACTGTGGGTTCATCAAGAAGCAGTCAACTACTTTTTGCTTCGGTGTTGTCAACACAGCAGGGCAAGGTGCATCAATGCTGGAAAGTTGACCACCAGAGGAGTATTCATTTGCCAAGAACCTACTTGAAGCCAGGTCCAACCTGTCTTTTGTTGTGATCGTCGGACATGGAAACTCTATGGAATGGTTTTCTCCATTGTCATAGTACGCCGTAACAAAGCAATGATGATCCTTGGTTGTGATGGCTCCAGCAGGTACATCTACTGATTGGTTCTTGGAATAAGGATCTCCACTGAATGCCTTGGACATAAAGCTGATGTTCGCAATGCCCAGACGGTTTTGGCAAGCGACAGTTGGACAAGGTTCGTCAATGCCAGGAGCCACATACTTACCATTCTGGTTCATCGAGTTGTACTTAATCAGAAAGCCATCTTTCCCTCCAGCCACGAACTTAATGAGACCGGCATAAATTCTTTTCAAGGTTTTTTCGCACAACGGCTTTTTCCTTTCGAAGATACTTTGCCCTGTGTCGTTCATATCCAGCACATCCCTAACCGGTTTCCATTTCTTATACATATGGAACATTCCATTGTCTCCTTCCTTTGAAAATGTAGGAATGGGGAATGCCGTTGGAAGTCCTTTCTTTGCAAACTGACCGAAAAACCTTTTGCGTGATGTATATGCGCCGAAGTCCGCTGCGTTCAGTAAACGCCAGTCATAATGATAGCCATAAGACATAATCCTATTGCACCAACGGACATAACTGCACCCTTTTAATCTTGATATGGGATGCCCTTTGTCATCCATATCTCCCCAGCTCATGAATTCCTCTACGTTCTCAATTTGAATGTAATCAGGATCGAGCTGTGCGATATAACGGAAAAGGTGTTCTGCCAACGTGCGGCTGTCAGCGTCGCGCGGCTGTCCGCCCTTGGCCTTCGAGAAGTTGGTACATTCCAGCGATGCCCACAACACTACTAAAGCATTGGGGTATTTGTGCTTCATTCTATTCAAATGGACAACCAAAGCCGTTAAGTCAAGGATTCTGATGTCCTCAGTAAAATGAAGAGTGTCCGGGTGGTTTGCCTGGTGAGAGAGGATCGCATTGGCGTCATGATTGACACAGGCAATCACTTTTGCACATTTCTGACCGTCTAATGTCGCACTTTCAACACCAGTAGAAGTTCCACCGGCTCCACAGAACAGGTCGATATAGAGCAATTGTATATTATCCATGGTATTTCTAGTATATTTGAATGTTACGGTTAAATCCTTTATTTTTTCAGCTTACACTTTTTATATTTCTACCTTCAAATAGGACATTCCTGCTGTTTCCATCCACTCGTTGTAATGTCCGATGGCGGCATCACCAGTCAGTCCCTTTGCCAGTCTGTCCTCCAGTTCGGCTTGGTAAACTTGACCCTCCTTATTAATATCCATATTTATTTTGTCAAGGGAGGATACAAGTTGACGCAATGATGATAAAATTTGCTCCATAATGATTTCTATTGAAGTTCGAATTGAACATGAAAGTGATACTCTTGGCACAGGCGCACAATTTGCCTTATCGCATAAGGGTTCTTGCCATAAGGAAAGAATATCATGCGTTCTTTTGTCAAGCAGCGCACGTTCTTCCTCCTCAAAACATACAGGAGATTTGCCCTTCGTTTTAAGATTCTGTCCATACCATGATTTTTGTATCTTTCTTAGCCTTTCTACTCATTTGCATCAGACGCAGTTCCGACTTTCATCAAATTGCGTATTATGCTTTTGTCAAACCAATAGGTTGCCCCCACTTTTCTTATGGCAGGGTCAATCTTACCGCTCTTTACAAGGCGGCAGACAGTGGGGACACTGCAATTCAGGTATTTGGCCAACGCCTTATATCCTGACAGCCATGTTTCTTCGTTAAACAGATGCTCTGATGTAGCATTACCACCGTTTTTGTACGAGTCCATCAGTGCGACAAATTCCTTCACTGACAATTGTGCCAGTGGGGTCTCTAACAAACTTTGTGTTAATTCCATATTCTTCACTTTAATACATAAATTAATAATACCTGGCAAAAAGCCAAATCTCTGTCGCCTTGATAATTGTATTAAAGGATATTGGAGAGACTACTGTCTGATAAACCAATAATTGTATTAAAGTGTCTCGAAACGACGATACAAAGATAATAAAATCTATTTCATACTCCCTACTTTTTACTCATCAAATTGTTTCATATAAGAAGACTTCACTTCATCAGCTATATTAATATAAGGTTTCATAGCTTTGTAATCACTATGTCCAGTCCACTTCATAACAACACTGGGAGGGATTCCTTTTGCAAGAGCTGTGCATATAAATGTACGACGACCGCAGTGAGTTCCTACAAGTTCATATTTAGGCTTTACCTCATCTATTCGCTTGTTACCTTCATAATGGGTGCTTTTTATAGGTTCATCTATTCCTGCTAATTTGCATAATGTATGAAGCCTCTTATTCATCTTCTGATTACTTATAATAGGCAATACTTTTTTATCAGGGAAATGAATATCAGAATACTTGTCTAAGATAGCTTGTGATTTACTATTTATCTCTATGATTATTCTATCTGCTGTTTTTACAGTAACAATTTCAATCTTTCTATTGTGAATGTCTTCCCATGTCAGATTATTGACATCAGAATATCTTAATCCTGTATAACAGCAGAATAGAAATACATCACGCACTGCTTCAAGTGATGTATATTTCTCTGGGATTTTAAGGTTTTCTACTTTCTCCAATTCCTCTCGTGTTAAGAATATGACACGCTTACTTGCACTCTTCAATTTAGGCTTGAAGTGTTCAAAAGTGTGATTAGTATGATAGTCTTTCTCATAACACCAACGAAGATACCAACGTAAGAATCCAAGCTGTTTATTAATCGTGCTATTCTTCATACCTTTCTTTCCCATATAGTTTATGAAGTCAGCGATACCGTCTTCATTAAAATCTTCAAAGTTCAATTTTTTATTAAAGTCTTGTAAATGGTTACGTAAAGCTGCAAATTTTTCATAGGTCGCTGGAGTCCAATCATTGAGTTTGCCATTAACTTTCACAAACTCATCAAAACACTTCCAAAAATCGTTTTTCTTCTTTTTAGGTTTATTAATGTCCACTTGGTGCACATTTATAGTACTATCTTTTTTAAATGATTCTTCCGTGGTTAGAGGCTGTGGATTGGTCTTAACATGAAAGGCATTACGCAATTCTTTAGGCGATGGTATGATCTGTCGTAACTCAAATTCACGAAAAACAGCAACCATACATGCTCTCATCTGGGACAAATGTTCATTAAACTCGTTAGTAACAGTTGTATTGCTATTTAGGGACATTATACGCTGTTGCCTATCGTCCCAATTCTCTTTTTGAATTACAAGCCCTGTCTGGAAATCTAGTCGATTCCCATCATATGATACACGCATACGAATCCTGTAACCAGCATTTCTATAATTACGTATTGAAAATTTTATAGTTCTTTTTATAATCATATTTGATAATCTTTATTTCAAAGTTAATCAAATATACAGTTTTGCCCCACTTTTTGCCCCAATATTTCCCATTTGTAAAATAAAAATACTTTGTTGGCGAAGAACTGTTTTTTATTGGTATTTTTGAACCCCCTTTATATTGCCCCACTTTTTGCCCCTCTTTTCTTCACGGAGGATTTGAACTATAATTATCAAAATATAAAATATCATTTCAAATAATATCAGCAACTTTTTGTTACTCAGTGATTTTTGATATTATATGATATACATCTTTAATAATTTTGTATAGAGGTCCACTTCC
Organism: Prevotella rectalis; assembly: GCF_900607215.1. Taxonomy (NCBI): domain Bacteria; kingdom Pseudomonadati; phylum Bacteroidota; class Bacteroidia; order Bacteroidales; family Prevotellaceae; genus Prevotella; species Prevotella rectalis. Next base: position 114,954 of record NZ_LR027819.1, on the reverse strand, counting down.
CTCTCTCTCCGCTTTAAGTACTCTGGCAGCATCGCCAGAGAGTACTACTGAAAAAGTATAAGTATCGTAATTCCAACGAGTTACGATACTTTTGTTTTATAGTCCTCTACCTCTTCAGAGTAGTTACAGAGATAGCCGAAACGCCCAAAATACTCTCCAATGGCTACAATCTGGCTACACTTTTTTCTCGCAAAAAATAATTGTAGCCAAGAGTACGTAGAGAGTCTGTTTAGAGTACTTGTACATTGCTGTAGTTCAAACAATTATGTGCAACTTTGTAGGCGAGTTGTAGAGAGTTATTAGCACCGTAAATGTGTAGCTTTTCGGTACTGTCCTATAAAAGTGTGTAAGCTTCTTTTTTCTTATCTTTGTATTTGAAAACTATAAAAAAGGAAAAAATGAAACTTACACATTCGCAAATTTCGGAAATTCTTTCGAATTACACAAGCAGCAGCGAGGGTTTTGTTACCCTTCAGTCATTAATCATGAACTCCCTGATGTATCATGAACGAGAGTTGTTCGTCAGCGAAAATGCCCATGAGCAATGCAATGGTTTCCGTTCTCGTCGTTGGTACAGTCACGGCTTTGAGTTCTCGCTCCGTATTCCGCGCAGTCGTAGCGGAAACTTCTATCCCATTCTCTTAGGGTTGATACGCAGCGAAAGCGAGGAACGTGCCAAATTGTTCAATCTCCTCTACACCAAAGGTCTTACCACGGAGCAGATAGGCGAGATTTCAAATTGCGTCTATGGTCGTTCCTACAGCAAGCAGCAGGTATCGCATCTTGCCGGCAGCTGCCGTGAGGACGTCGAACGGTGGCTTTGCCGTAGCCTTTCCTCCCACTACTTAGCCGTCTATATCGACGCCACCTTTATTTCCACCCGTAGGGACAGACAGGTGTCCAAGGAGGCC
>NZ_LR027819.1:113375-114037 GCF_900607215.1 Prevotella rectalis | reverse complement strand
ATCTTGCCGGCAGCTGCCGTGAGGACGTCGAACGGTGGCTTTGCCGTAGCCTTTCCTCCCACTACTTAGCCGTCTATATCGACGCCACCTTTATTTCCACCCGTAGGGACAGACAGGTGTCCAAGGAAGCCTACTATACCATTCTGGGGGTATTAGAAGACGGCAGCAGGGAGGTGCTCACGGTTGTCAATCATCCCACAGAAGGGGCTCTTTGCTGGAAAGACGAGCTTGAGGCCTTGAAGCAAAGAGGCGTCGAACAGATAGACTTAGTTGTTTCCGATGCATTGCAAGGAATAGAGAATGCCGTCTGTGCAGCCTTTCCCGGTGCCGCACACCAGTTCTGCGTGGCACACGTTAAGCGACAGATACTCAGCGGCGCATCACATAAAGACAAACTGGTAATGGCGCAGCAGCTCAGTGAGGTGTTCCAATTGGAGAACAACGAGATGAATTCCTTGCAGGGATACGAACAATTCATTACCTTTGTCGAGAAATGGGAAAGGAAATATCCTGCACTAAGAAAATACAAGGCCGAACGCAACAGTGCCTACTTCACGTATATGGACTTCCCGGCTCAAGTGCAGAGGTGCGTATATACGACCAACTGGATTGAAAGGCTCAACAGGAAGTACAGGAGAACCATCCAAATGAGAACATCCATG
>NZ_LR027819.1:108172-113370 GCF_900607215.1 Prevotella rectalis | reverse complement strand
GCCGAACGCAACAGTGCCTACTTCACGTATATGGACTTCCCGGCTCAAGTGCAGAGGTGCGTATATACGACCAACTGGATTGAAAGGCTCAACAGGAAGTACAGGAGAACCATCCAAATGAGAACATCCATGCCATCAGAGAAGTCTGTCATCTTCCTCCTGGCAGCCGTGGCGATGGAGGAAACAAAGACGACATATGAAAGGAGAATATATCAATTCAAAAACTGGAAATAAAAGAATAAAATAACAGTGGAAGTACAGAGAAAGGAAAGATGAATTACACACTTTTAAGGACAGTACCAGCTTTTTCCGGTCGCAAACTTTCTATGCTTGGCTACAATAAAAACAGACAATGTATGCAATCAATTTTCAGAACAGCATTCTACCTTCGCAGCAACTATGTGAACAAGGAAGGAAAAACGCCAGTAATGCTACACATCTATCTCAACAATGAGCGGATGTCTCTAGGCTCCACTGGCATCACCATCGTGCAGTCCCAATGGGATCGCAAAAAAGAGCGAGTAAAAGGGCGTCACACCGAAGCTCTGAATACGAACTTGCAACTGGATAACATCCAAAGTGGTTTACAAGCCATCTTTCGCAAGTTAGAAATGACAGATGAGCTTTCGTTAGAGCGTATCAAGTCAGAACATCTTGGCAAAAAACAAGATATAGATACCATTATGCAACTCTTTGACAAACACAATGAAGATGTTGCAGCTCGAGTTGGCATCTCAGTCACTGCGCCCACTCTTCAAAAGTATAAGGTCTGCAAAAGACGCTTTTCTGAGTTTCTAAAAGATAAACTCAGACGCCGAGACCTCAAGCTCACGGAGCTAACCTATATGATTATACATGATTTTGACCTATACCTACGCACAGTGGTGGGGCAAAATCCTAATACAGCCACTAAAACGATGAAGACCTTCAAGACTGTCGTCATTTTGGGGCAAAAGTTAGGCGTACTACATCACGACCCTTTTGTCAACTTCCGATTTCACTTAGAGTCAGTGAATAGAGGGTTCTTGACTGATGAAGAGGTCTTACAGATTGTCAACAGGGAGTTGAATATCCCGAGATTGGAGCTGGTACGAGACATCTTCATCTTTTCCTGCTTTACAGGTTTAGCCTACATTGATGTAGCTAATCTTACACCCGACAATATCGTGATGCTTGGTGGCAAAGAGTGGGTTATGACTAAGCGACAAAAGACAAGCGTGGAGACCAATGTGCTGCTCCTCGACATCCCTAAGCGCATTATCAGTAAATATAGCCACCAAATTTATCGTGATGGCAAGCTCTTCCCTATCCTTAGCAATCAGAAGACCAATTCATACCTCAAAGAGATTGCAGATATATGTGGTATCAAGAAGAACTTGACTTTCCACCTAGCTCGACATACCTTTGCGACAATGTCACTGAGCAAGGGAGTTTCGATAGAGAGTGTCTCTAAAATGCTAGGTTATACCAATATCCGAACAACGCAAATCTATGCCCGTATTACCAATAAGAAGATTGAACATGACATGGAGCAGTTTGCTGACAAGCTAGGCAAGTTCAATACGGCTATGGGTATCGGGGAGAATAGCTGGCAATAAATGCAACCATTAAAACCAAATAAGAAGATGAAGACAACGAATAAGAAAGAACTATCCTACTTCCGCTTAAACCCAAATCGGTCATTAGGATTTCTCTGTGTCGTACGGCAAAGAGAAATCCTAATGACCGATTTGGGTTTAAAGGCTCATTCGCCTTGTAGATAAAGGGATATAAGAGGTTTTAGGTCTCTTTTTGTCACTTATACCTGATTTTAAATTATTTATAAATAATAACAGGATGCCCTGTTTATTACAGTGATAGCATCATTTTCAACAAAACATCTCTACTTCTTAATTGTGTAGCTGTATATATTTGTTGAGTGTCGGTTATTTGCTGTCGGATGTATTTATTCTTGCCCAGAAGATTATTGCAGACAAGTCCTATTTCGTAACGTTTACGACGATAATATACGGATATGTCGGCAAAGTATGTGAACGAGACTGAATGGTCGTTGCTATGGTACAACTCATTGTTCCACTCTATTTGGAAATTACCAGGCATAAGAAAGCACTTCAACTGATGACTGAAAGAACGCAAGGGTTCAATATTGAATGCTGCATTACCCTTTGATAGTTGCCTTATATAACTATAAACACTCTTCTCCTCTATGGAGAACCACTCAATAGGTTGCAACGAAAAGGAAAGAGAGATATTAGCAGATTGCGTTTGGAAAGGTACAAAACTATTTCCAATAAGCATCTTATAGTTGCTCCAATTGTAGGAACAGCCAAGGATAGTTGTCAAATGTGCAATGTTCCAACTTTCACTCATTCGTCCATCTATACCATGTGTGGTACTATTTGCTGTAAAATCTGTTGCAAACGTCTGATAAGAGTTGTTTATAACACGTTGCGAATACATACGTTGGTTTCGCATATTGGTAAAGCTATAGCCTATATTGACAAAGAAGCCTTTCAACACGTCTTTATATTCTACAGAGGTTCTAAAAAAATGCGACAGCGTATAGTCGAGTTTCCCGTAACCTTGTCGCATCGTTATATAGTCTGTAAACAAAGGAATGTCTATCGTTGAGGAAAACTCATTAGGTCGCCACGCATAGTTATAGATACCCATAAGCGTTAACGATGGTGTAGGCATGGCAGATATATATAAATGTGGTTCTATGGTAAGCGTGCTTTTATGCTGACTTCCGTAATATCGTTCTGTCCAGTAAAGCGGTGTACTGGCTGTGAGATGAATATTGTTCGACTTGTAACTGAATGTAGGACGAACGAAACTCCTCCATTCACTATATCTTCGTTTCGCACTTATGCTATCATATTCGATGTTCATTCGTTGTAATTTTGCATCTGTTCCAAAATCGTAGTTCAGATGAAATTTGCCCACTTTATGTCCCCAATAAGTATTAAATCCGCCCAATATGCTATGTTTTTCCAATCGTTCGGTAGTTTCATTTGACAGCAACAGCAAATCTGGTGCATAATTTAATGAGAGATAGGCATTCGCTGAAATAGAATGTTTACCGTTAAGATTTCGGATGAAGGAAAGTTTGTCGGTGAGATAGCGTTGACGTGGCTTTACATATTGGCGAGTATTTCTACCATTCAATAGCGATGTACCATCGCTTTGGTCGAAGTCTATATATCCTCGCAAATCATTGGTAAGGTATTGCTTATCCGTATTTTGCTTGTACAGCACCTCTGCATTGAGTGCGTTGTGATGGCTTTGTGCCGACACGTCTTCCATGATTGCCTTGCTACCTGCCATTGTATAGATGGTTGAAGTTGTTCGCCTTTGTATAGTTTTGTCTACCATTGCATCCAACTGTATTCGCAAGTCGTTGTTGCCTTTTGTCTTGAAAAGCCAATTTGTAGCAAACAGGTGTGTTTGGTTAAATCGGCTTCTAGCAGTTTCTATATCGGGTGCTGGCAATGAAATATTGGCGAGAATTCCGCCGTCTGTGGGAGCAGAGTCGTCTAAATAGGCAGCCATTGGCGACACTTCCTGTCCAATACTCTTACCTGTGTTGTTGTTTTTATACATGCTGATACTTTGCACTTTTCGCGAGAAGAACATAGAAAAAAGCCTATTGTTATAGAGGAAGTCAGACTTCCTGTCCATTGCCATACCAACAGCAAGGTCTATGGTATGTGTCCATACGTTCTTTGCGCTATCTCCCAAAACGATATTCAGTGCAGCTTGCTCACTGAAACTGGTGTTTTTCAATGCTTTGATTGGTTGATGACGCTCGAAGACTTGTATTTTCTTTACTTTGTTCACATCAATGTTTTCTGATGCTTGTGTATATTTTCCACCAAGTAAATCCATTCCTTCAATATAGAACTTATTGATTTTCTTGCCTTGATATTCTATGGATCCATCTTCGTTAATGGCTATTCCTGGCATTTTTTTTAATACATCGGCTATGGTTCTGTCTTGCTTAGTTTTAAAAGAATTGACAAGGTAGTTAAGCGTATCGCCTTCTTGGCGTACCTTCTGCGACTTCACTACCACCTCTTTCAGTTCGTTTGTTTTCTCTTGCAATACAATATGTTGCCCATTCTTGAAATCAGATATGAACAAAGAAATTGTTTCGTAGCCCATCTTTCTTACCTCTATTATGCGAAACTCTTTTCCTTTGGCATCAATGGAAAAGCTACCATTAGGGCTTGAAAAAGTGTAAGCTATGGTTTGTTTCCCGTTTTTCAAAAACACGGCAGCACGCTCAACAGATGTGTTTTGTGTAGATACAATCTGCCCTGTAAGTATTTGACCTTTTGCCGTGATGGCAGACAAGAGAATTAACCATATGAGAAATGCTTGCTTCATTTCTTGTTCAAATCTTCTATCAACAAAGGAGTCAACTTTCTTTTCTTTATGTTACCGCTGCCACGCACACCTTTGAGTCTGATGATAGCTTCCTGTGGGTCGGTAGCAGTAAGAACTTCGAGTTTCTGTAAGTCGGCTGCATTTGTATCTATAAAGTTTTTCTTAGCAATAGCAATCTTTTCTCCATGTCCTTTTTGTATGCCTGTGCATTCAAAAGTATATTCGGCATTGTCAGAAACTGCTTTCAGTATCAGTCCCGGTAATCCACATAGTTTCCAAGGTCCTTCACTTATGGTAAGGTCGGGTGTATACCATACTGTCCATACTCTGCCACGAAAAGCCGTTCTTGCCTTGTTGCAACTATATTCGGCAATGATGCTGTCGCCATCTAAAAGTTCCCAGTCTAACGTTGGCATAGCCTCCTCATACTTAAAGGCTGTATTCCCCACAAGTTCTGTGGTATAAGTAAGTTTGTTTGCTATGGGATAGTTCTTCAATACTACATAGTGTTGTCCTAATTTAGAACTTGCTCTCATCTTGGAACTTGCTGCTAGAACCTGAGAAAGATTTCCGCCCGTGGTTTGTACCACACTGTCTAATGTCTGCTGTTGTGTTATGTTAGTGGCAGAATAGAAACTGCTGCTGTGCTTTCCAACCAATAATATCATATCATCGAACAGCTGCGGACGTTCTACACAAGACTTAAATGCTGCTTTATAACTAATTTTTAGCGTAGCCGTGTCTGTTTGTCCACAAATAGAGCTTAGTTTAAACACGGCAGCTAAAAATATGAGTATTATTTTGTATCT
>NZ_LR027819.1:101086-108164 GCF_900607215.1 Prevotella rectalis | reverse complement strand
CTGCGGACGTTCTACACAAGACTTAAATGCTGCTTTATAACTAATTTTTAGCGTAGCCGTGTCTGTTTGTCCACAAATAGAGCTTAGTTTAAACACGGCAGCTAAAAATATGAGTATTATTTTGTATCTTCGAATAAGGCACAAAAGAAGTCGCATGGCTCTTTTGAAGTTAAATGCAGCCGCAGCGAGCATCACGTTGATGGCATCACCCAAGAGACCCTTGTAGAAGTTCCTCCCCAATCGATGATCTGCCTTGCAGTGCCCGATGACAGGCTCTATTCCTGCTCTCTTGCGGAAGAACATTTGTTTTTTCTTTTTCGTGTGTGGCGAGTCGCTTGCCTTGGGAACACCGGGTATCATGATGTTCGTCTCTCCAATGCGATGGCGGAACTCCACGAGTTCCGTCGGTACGCAAGGTTTGGCGATGGTGAAGGATTCCATTCCGCAAAAATACTGGTAGTAGGCGTTCTCCGAGAACTGTTCCACGACGCTCTCGTCCGAAACGTTGCGAATATGCTTCAGCACTATAAGACCGACCATCAGGCGGATGGGCTTGGCCATGCGTCCGTTGTCCTTACAGTACAAGGGGGCAAAGGAACGCTCAAAGGTTTCCCAATTTATCAGATTGGCAAGTTTGTACATTGGATGGGTGGGATTGAGCATGGATGCCAAGTCCCAAAACATTGATACCTGATGGGTGTTGGATGGAGATTTATACATTGTTGATTTGCAAGATTTTACTATGCAAAGATACAAAAACTTGTAGATATATACAAATAATATAAAGGTTATTTTATTGATAATCAATAGATTATTTACTTTTCAAGGGACGACTGTATAAGCTAAAGGGAAAATGTATGAAATATCTCCCTCGTTTAACCTTACCGACAAAGCCCTGACCCATATTGAAATTCCATACCTTGTTCAAAACGATTTGTAAAGTGCATAATTTCTCGTCGGGAAAGTCCTATATTCTCTGCCATATTCTCCCAATACTTCATGTTCCTTGTTACGTCCATTATAATGCCTCTTGCGGTTGTTTCATCCAGCATATAAAGCTCATGAGCATTGTAAAGTTTGTTGAGTGAACTATCGTTTGTGTTGGTATCGATAAGCAATGCTTGAAATATACCGTTCGTAGGGTTCATGTCGTATGCAGGAGACAATTCCCACCCCTCCTTTCCAAGTAGGAACGAATGATTTCTAAAGTGATCGTCGGTATTACCAATACAGATATTGAAGGCAACTCGCTTGTATAGTTCTTCTAAATTAGCTTCTATATGGTTGCCACCTCCTGAAATGATAAAATCCACAATATCCAAATAGCCTTTTCCACTTCTTTGTCCGTCGCCATCAGTGAAGCCAAGGACGGTGAGAGAAGAAGCCATGTGGATTCTCTTGTTGTCTTCGGATCTATCAAATCTTTTAGAGAGGAGTATATCCTGATCAGCTCCTGTCCTAATTACCTGTGTTTCGGCAACGTTGATACCACATTCCTTAGCCATCAGATGGGCGAAATGTTCCCAGCGTGATACGTTGATGTCGTCATTGATGGAAGGGAATTTGGCAAGATAAAGATGACCGCCACTCTGCACACAAGCCTTTGGGCGTGCTCCACCCATTGAGGAACCAGGTTGGAAAAGCCTCTGTACCCACTTCTTTTCTGGTTCCAAATGCTTATACTCACTTTTCTCAATCTCTTTAGCAGCTTGTAAAAGTTCGTCAATGTGTATGGCAGGCGGAACGCTGTAACCAGGCGTAGAGCTGATAAATGCTCCGCTATCTGGATCCTGAAAGCGAAAACCACCCATACGCAGCTCATCTTCCACGCCTTTGAGATAGTCCCAATCAGATAAGGTATGGCTTGCTTTCCCTTCTGTCTCAAGTGAAGTACGCAAGTCTATCAGTCGTCGCCCCCATCTGTCAGGGAGAGCATCAGAAAAACAACCGAAGATGTGGTTATCTCGGCTATATTGTACCCCGGGATATGGGCGGAGGTCTTGCCCAAAGTAAATTTTAGGAAAGGTTTTGAGCCAGTTTTTATCAAACTCAAAAGAAAATACGTCAGAGCCTCTTAGGTATTCATGCCCAAGAGTGCCTACCTTCTCTTCCTTATCCATCCAATCGAAATTGGCTATCACATCTAATTTTTCCATGTGTTATCTTTTTGAAGCTCGTTTCTTATTCTTAATACCTAAGTCCTGTACCATGTGCCCCAACTTATCGTCTTTAGCCAAATGGAGTATATCCTCTTCAAGCTGCAGGGCATTGAGTACTCTCATTACCACACCAAGAGATACTGTAGGCTCACCCTTTTCTAAACGTGAGAGAGTAAGCCTTGTACATTGCGCACGTTGTGCAACCTGATCCATTGTCAGATCTCTTCGTAATCGGGCAAGGCGGAATTGCTCTCCTACTACATTCAACTTCTCTTGTAGTGCTCTGGTCATCCATTTGGCTTTGGTGAATTTTGTCATAATGTATCTTCTATGGTGCAAAGATACAATAAAATGTTTAGTTTATAATACTTTATTTGTTTTTCTTATAATATTTCTTCATGCCCTCGTTTTCTCCACTTGTCTATGCCATCTGAAAGTTGCTCCTTGATATATTTGTTCAATTCATTGAATAGTGGCTGAAAGTCTTTGTCATCTATGGTAAAGTTCCATTCAAAATCCTTTGATATAATGTATTTGCTATAAATCTCAATTCCTAGTAGCAGATATTCTGCAACCTTTTTTACCGAGTCAAAATATTTTGCGTAAAAGAAGAATTGACTATCTTCCCATGTCTTAAAGTAATAGTTACCTAGTCATCATGAACTTATGTTCTGCTCTTACAGCCTATTGTTTCTTTGACAATAAGCCAGAAGCACTGCCGGTACACGTAGAGAAATCAAGGCAATTGGAACTTTTCTAAAGATTTTCTTATCCCGAACTCGCGTAATTATTTCATACGGCACGATGCTCCCTCCCGAATAAGCACAATGACACTTTCATGGCATCAATGCTTCCTCGGAATCATCTATACGTTGATATTCTACTCTCGCAAATCTCAATGCGGTCATTAGAATAACGGATCTTAATGAATTGCCCTAACTGTATTTTGTTTATTTCCTTATTTAACATTTCAGGTCCAAGGATAATCTTTTTTAGGACAAGAGGAGAATCTGTATTTCCATCTTGACCATCTATCCCCAAATCTCTTTCAACATAGGGTGAAAGTATGTTATAAGGTTGTGCTATAACCCAATTTGTTTGTTTATCTGAGACCATCAACAGGCGATATTCTGCCTCATTCTTAAAATCCTCTGATTTATAGAAAGGCTTATGCTTATCAAGTATGGGAAAACGAAAATTTATTTTATCGTCTTTTAATTTAGAGAGTATCTCATTCATACGTTTTACACTGTCATTTGTCTCTTTATTTATATATAAAACTTCTTTAATCCCAGTCTCTGAATTTTCTTTTGACTCAAAAACCATACAAACTCCATGTGCATTGTCGCCATAGAAACGCCACATATCAAGTTCGTCTATACGCTCTGAGAAGGATGTGATAAAATTTCGATTAGCCAAAAACAGATTATCTCCTTCTTCTGCAATACTCTCTTGAAAGTTTTTAATTGTATCTGAAAGGAAAAACATTTCAGTTTTATCATTCATACCTACAATTGAATTCATGCGTATCCTTCCACTTTGAAGCGTAGCCATTAAAGTTGAGAAAGAAGTGTATTTTGCAAATTGTTTGCATTTTGATTCTTGTGGAATAAATTCATTAAACATTTTTTGTTCTTTTTCCTTTGAAAGGCAGTAGCACTTTCTTACAGGATCATATATTATTTCCTCCAATTGTATTTGCTCTTCAAAAACAAACAAGAAAGCGTTTCGTATGACTGTTTTATGTTTTTCCATATTATCAGGTTGTTCAAATATGATGTCTTTAACATCTTGGAACATTAGATTCTGTTTGCTTTTTTCATTGTCAAAACGGCAAAAAATTGAAAAAGGTTTTTCGCCATTATCGATATTGATGAAATACGGAGGCTGGTCGTATTGAGAAGAAACTTTATACAAAGTAAAACTATTACTCATATTACCAGATAGTTGTATCCAAATTCTCCCGTCAAAATTTATCTCGCATCGTAATTCGTGTGATGTATTTTGCACCTCAATACTTATATAAGGATTGTTTTCAGCTTCTTTTATAAATATCTGTTTTATTTTATAAAAGGCTTTAAGTTGAGCACAATGATTTTGCCTATAAGATTCTGCATAACGTTCAATCCTCGTGCTGTAAATGTATTTAGAATGATGACGTTTTACAAAGGAGTCAAATAAAAAATCCAATAGCCTTTGTTGCAAGTCTGCAATATCTATTGTAGCACTATCATCCAAATACGCCCATTCACCATTTTGAAACATATTGCTTTCCAAAATCTTTATTTTGCCAACAATATCTGCAAGCCCTATGTCGCGCAATTCTTTTACACTAAAAGGCGAAGTGTGTTGCAAAAGATAATCTTGCAGAATATTTATATAGTCATGTTTGAGACCATGAATGCTTTCTATTTGAAGAGAAAAATCCGTCTCAGAAAAATACACACCATAAAAAGGATTCCCCAATAAAAGTAATAAACTGTCTTTTGCCATAAATAACCTATTTCCTTGTTACACTATCTAACGAATAACGAATATTACTTCCTCAAACTTATCCTATACTGATAATCAATGAATTACATTCTTATGGTACAAAAATGTTTCCTTGATTTGAGTAGTATTGATTAGAAAACATCTTGGATGTTAGCATCCTTTTAAATATCTATTTTTGTATGTCGCTCATCGGCTTTCTTTATTCGAACATAATTATATTTATTTGTTCTTAGATTTACTTTCTATAGTGAAATTGGATTTTTTTAGCAAGGAGTCCATCTTCTGAAGGTTATAATCCATTTTCATTATTATGGTTTCATATTGTTCTTGCTGTATTTCTGTTTTAGAAAACCTGTTATTGAAAAATGTCACTCCAAAAGGCGAAAGCAATGACATAATGCAAGCAAACCAAGCTATATTTCTACTAATCTTCGCTTCTTTAACTTCCCTTTGGTATGAAAGAATTTCTACTGACACAAAATTGTTATCAACTAATACCCGTAATGAGTCGGAAGGGTAAATTAAGCTATTAAAATAGTAAGTAATTTTACTCAGAATAGGCTCCTCGACAAGTTCTCCATTGAGTATAATATCACCTTGATTATTACTTAGAACAGCAGTATTTTCGTTAATCGTAATTTGTCCCCCAGTTATTGTTAATATCGTCCCGCCAGTTCCTATTCCCACACTAGTATCAGAAGGAGCATATATTATCTGATTCTGCTCTTTACTTAAGCAATACACAAGTCCTTCTTTTTCCATTGTTTCTATCAATGAAATTATTTTTACAAGCAATGAATATATCTCATCTCTTTTATGTTCTGTACTATACAGGGTATATACCTTTTTTGTTGGCGCTAAGATAAGAAGAGCAAATTCTTTATCATTAAAGTATTGCTTTAAAAGTTCTCCAAGTGTGGATCCCGTTTTAGAATCCTGATTCAATATAATCTTGATGATTCCCTCGTCCCATTTATTTATCTTTCTCATTGCCTTTTTGACTTTCTTTTTTTGAGACTCTTTCGGTTCTCATATTTCTTTTGATTAATAACTTTATCTTTTTTTTCAATAATTTGTTTTGTCTTTAAAAGTTCGTCTTGAAGGATTCTATTTTTCTCTTCCAATTCTTTATATTTCCTTTCATAAGATTCGGACTCCTTTTTGGCTGACTCTATGAGAGGTAAGAATGAGTAACCCTTTTGTTTTACATGACTATATATGTCATTGCAGTCTTCTTCTGTAGGATTCGTTAAGAGATTATTTATTTCATCTTGTAATTCGAATCTGCAAGTTCCAAAACGAAGTGCAATAAAAGAGTAGCCCTCGCCGAGAGATGCAGACGTTCTCGAAGCGTAGCGAGAGGTTGTCTGCATCTCTCGGCGAGGAAAAAAAACAACCAGCAATACAAATAAAAAAGGGAGACCTCTGTCTCCCCAAGATTAATTAACTTTGTATTGTGAAATATCATCAATTAACCTCGGAGCAAAGGTCGCAAATTTTCGCCTTACTCCAAAAGAAAACAGGGAGAAAAGAGATTGCCACAATCGTCGGCATCAGTCAGTCAACACTATCACGTGAAATCAAACGCAACAGCACGCCATCAGAAAAGTATATCTGGACAAAGGCGCACGATATGGCTATGCAGCGCAGAAAGAGAACGGTAAAGAACGCCAGGCTCTCTAACGAATTAGTCTGGAGAATTAAGGAATATATCACCAATGACCAGTGGTCTCCACGACAAATATCAGGTTATCTGCGCAAGAATGAGGGAATAAAGGTGTCCCACCAATCCATTTATAATATCATTCATAATGATACAACAGGGGAACTTGCCAAACACACAAGGCATAAGATGAAATACAGGCATCGTCCCAAGGGCAGGCATTTTCCAATTAAAGACAGGTTGAGTATCCATGAAAGAAGTAAGGAAGTTGACGGGAAGAGATTTGGAGATTTTGAGATGGACTTGATCGTAGACCCTGACCAGCATGCCATACTCACACTGGTAGAGAAATCCACCAATATGCTGCTTATGCAGAAACTGCCATTTGGGAAGCAGGCAAAGCCTCTGGCAAAGGTAGTTAGAAAACTGCTGCTACCATACAAGGACATTCTGAAGACCATTACAACAGACAACGGACCTGAATTTGCGGCACATAAGGATATTACCAAGTTCTTGGGCGTGCCCGTATACTTCGCTGATCCATATTGTTCTTGGCAAAAGGGAGCTATTGAGAATACAAATAAACTAATCAGACAATATATACCGAAAAAGGATTCGTTTGAACATTACACAGACAAGAGAATTATGTCGATACAAAAGAAATTGAACGAAAGACCGAGAGAAAAATTAAACTTTTCTACTCCAAAGTGTGAATTCTTCAAATACGTTTTATAATTTTGCACTTGCTGGTTGACTCTGCGTC
>NZ_LR027819.1:75169-101079 GCF_900607215.1 Prevotella rectalis | reverse complement strand
GACAAGAGAATTATGTCGATACAAAAGAAATTGAACGAAAGACCGAGAGAAAAATTAAACTTTTCTACTCCAAAGTGTGAATTCTTCAAATACGTTTTATAATTTTGCACTTGCTGGTTGACTCTGCGATCGCATTGTTATAATATTCTTTCCTTGGATATCTATTCCCAGTTTCAAAAGGTTTTCCACATCTTTCCATATTGTTTTTGCTGTATGTTGTAGGAATGGATTTTCAAATAAGCTTTGTATTTTTAATTGATTATCTTGTACTAATCCTGTTTCAACTAGATATGCCATTAAAGAAGCAGGCTTACATAAGATATTAGCACTAACACCTAGTTGCTTAGCACAATAATGAACTCTTGTTGAATTTGTTAAAATATAGTATTTATTCCATAACAAGTCCTGCCTGTCTACGTGATTTCTACCTATTCTTTCATTATTTATTTCATTCTGTTTTTTTATTTGTAAATACAATTGGGCATCTGTTTTCGCTATATCTTGATTTTTATCTTCATCTCGATGTTGGGCTTTTTCCGTTTTATATGTCTCTTCTAGAGATGCTTCTGCAAGTTTTTTCAACAATTTGTCATCTATGTTAGATTCTTCAGGCATAGTATTATATTGAATTCTCTCACCTAGTTTATCTTTAATCTGTTCACTAATTAAAGAAACACCATAAGTTGAGGAATAATAATTTTTAATATAATGCTCCCAAGTTAGGTATTTTACATTATCCAAAGCTCTTGTATAGTAATAATCTTCGATAAAAACATTTTTTAAGTCTTGCCTTACCAAGTTTCCTGGTGTATCTATTAAATATGAAACAAAAGGGTATCTTTTTAGAGCAGCTTCCGCATGATTAAATACTTCTTTAATAACCTCCTCCGGTATATAGATTGTACAGCCGCACTTTTGAAGTATCTCTATCATCTTTCTATATTGTTTACTCAATGATGCATTATCTGTAAGCAAGTAAAGCAGGACATCAGTGTCAACAATAAAGACTTTTTCTCTTATTAAAGTACTCTTAAATTCGCTTAATAATGGGTCTATATCCATTATTTGCATTGTTATATAATTTCTTGCAAGAAGTTCAAGGATACACTTTTGTTCTTCTGTAGGATTTTCTATAACACTGCCTATAGTATAAATAATTTGATTTGATAACTCTTCTTTCTCTCTAGAACTTAATCCATTCGATGCAATTTTTCCTAATTGAGGAAGTTCTTTCGTCTCTTTCCTTTTATCTAGTTCAAAGAAAGAGAGGCCTGTTACCATATAATAATAATCAATACAATCTTTGATATTAGATTTTACTTGATTTTCATTACTAATCTTTTTCCCATAAGCTCTTTGCACCATCTTGGAAATATTATCTATAAGATGCTTTTGCTGTTCCGATATCAGTATTACATCCTTCTCCATATCCTGTTGAGATTCTACTGTAAGAGCGAGTTCCCCATTTTCCTCTTTAATGAATTTATTCTTAATTAGCTCTTGTATTGCAAAATCTATATTATTCTCATTTATTAAATAACCCTTATATTGTGTAGTAACCTTTTCCAATATTTCTTTACGGTTAGCAACTCCACCCCCTATAATAAGTGAAAGTAGAAATTTTTGAAAAATGACATTTCGCTTATTCTTAATCTCTTTGCTATTAAAGAGCAGACAAGATTTTAACATTGCTTCTTCTATATCTTTATCTTTAAAGTAACTCATAACAACATTAATAATTTTATTTTACACTTCTTGCAATTATTTACCTTTTAAAAGGACAATTCTATTTTATATTTATATCTTTTTGCTCATAATAATATGAATAATCAATACCTTTCATAAACATTTCTCGGTCATCAATCTTGGTGGTGAGGGCAGGCTGTACCAAAGCTTTGATGTGCGTGCTGTCAGAAACACTCTCACGCATTGCAGACAAATATTCGTTCTTGTCTATTTGGCTCCAATCCACACATCGTTTGAGAGAACGCTTCAGCATGAGGTTAAGCCAAATGCGAGTGCTGCGACCATTACCCTCCATAAAAGGATGGGCTACGTTGCATAAATTCGGCTGCACTCGGCCATTAGTGAACGAGTTCACATGGTACTCGTTTGCACGAATTTTCATTTCTACATACTTATCCATCATCTCATCAAAGGTTGTTTCGGGCATTCGCTCTATTGTGTGCAGGATTTCAGGGAAGTGCATACAATTAGCAAAGGTAAAACCTCCTTTGGATATATTCTTCGTACGAATTTGTCCAGCAAAGTCGTACAGTCCTCCAAAGAGATAAGCGTGAATCTGTTGCAGACATTTGATACTACCAGGCTCTGCTGTTTTCAAGAGTCCACTCTCAAAAAGTTGATATGCTTTCTTCTTGCTCTGTCCATCAATGGTGTTGTCGCTGTAGGTAAACCAATCAAGAAAGTCATTAGCACGATTGTTGGGGTAGTTCTTTGCCAACAATACAACATCCTTACTATTAAGAACATCTGCCACACGTAACTTCCCATCAGGAGCTTCAAACTTGAAGCCGTGAGTGGCACTCACGAGTTCAATATCTTTTTGCTTCAACTTCCTTTTAAGCCATCGCCAATAGTTACCGGCTTTAGTATAGTCTGGTTCATTGTTAATAGCACGAACAATATCTGTTGCTGAAAACCACCAACAGTTTTGTTCCTCGTCCCACACCGCCCTAACTTCACGGTCGTTGAAAAAGCGGATAGATGTTTTATGCTCTGCCATAATAAAGTTACTCATCTGGGGTGTTAATCAATTCCTTTGGATTGACTTGTAAAATCTCTGCTATCTGGAATAGCAATTCGAGGCTTGGCTGTCGACGATTGCAAACATATGAGTTGACAATAGTGAAACTCTTACCAAGTTTCTCTGCAAGCCATGTTTGCTTAATCCCTTTCTCGATAAGCACCTCTTTAATTCTATTAGTTGGACTTTCCATAAATATTATATGATTGTTTGCAAATATAGTAAATTTTCTTGCATAAGAAATAAAAAAGAGGAGATATTTTCTCCTCCTTCAAAAGTCTTATATCTACAATTCTATTTGCCTTTCTTATTTTGTAGATTATTCTGCATTAGACTATCTGCTTTTGCTTTCAGTCCCACATTATAATCATCTGTATGTTTTTTGATTCTTTTAATTGTTGCAGTATTGCGATGAATATCGAACACATCATTGAGCCATAGGATTTCCTTTGGACCACATCCTCTCCATACTCTGATGATACGGAATTTCAAGGCATCGTCTTTGTATTGCTGTTTGCTTTGCCACAAGAAGTAGTTACCGACCAAAGAAATAAAACAGATGATAGACACAGCCACCACAGTAGTAAAGACTCTTGACGACTTGATGTCAAAGCTATGCCTGTGAAGCAGTTCCTGCGGTTGTGGATGTTCTTTCTGTTCCTGCCATTCGTGCAACATGGTCAAGACGCTTGCCACCAATTTGTCCATGGACTTAGCCTCCTCATCCTTGATGCGTACTTGTACTCCAATATACTTGTTAATCACGTCTTTTGTACGCTGTTCATACTGATTGAGCAATTCCTGTTCTTTCTGCTCATCACTTTGTGCTGGTGTAGATTGAACAGGGAGGGAAACAGAACCGTTCTCCTTTTCTTTCAACTCCTTTAGCTCCCTGTAAATTGTCTCCAGTTTGTTTTTGATTTCCTCAAAGAGGACAAATGTATTATTATCAGCCATAGTTATAAATGTATTTTACGTTTTTTCTTTTTCTTCTTTTTATCAAGTGTGTTGTAAACCTCCGCAGGGACAGTACCATGAGTTTGAAATAAATCCAATCCTCCTTCGATGAGCTCGTTGGCTATTTCGCTCGTAACACTTGCAACATTGGAGATGAGGTTTACCACTCCTTGCATCTGTTGTTCGTGTTCTCTGTTATTCTGGTGCAAGGAAAAGTCTATTTTAGAATAGCTGAAATTCCTATCCACTTTAGAATCATTGAAATGATAACCGTTCTTTTCAAAGATGATCCCCTGTACTTCCTGTGAGTTACCTTTATACTTAAAGCGGACATCAATATCTTGCTTTTTCAAGTGAGCAAGAAGGTCTTTCCAATTCCTGCACTGAGCAATCTCTGCTTTCAACGCCTGATAGATTTCATACTTGGTCTTATCGGGTTCTTTTAAGCGATGCTCCTTGACTTTCTCCTTGCCATCAGCGAAGTACAAACCGTATTTTGCGGTCAGTTCTTTACAAATCTTCTCACTTCTGAATCTATCGTTACGGTCAGAGATAGTCTTGCCGTTATTATCTATTCGGTTGAAAGCGATATGTACATGAGGGTGCTCTTTGTCAAAGTGGCGCCCAATGATGTATTGCGTATCTTTTATCCCCATCTTCTCCATATATTCATGAGCCACTTTTGCCATCCACTCATTGCTGAGTTTGGGAGAGTCCTGTGCAGAGAAACTCAGAGAGATATGCCCAACGACTTTACCCACTCGTGGATTCAATTCCGTTTGATCTATGAAACTTTGGACAATATGGCTGATACTCTCTGTTCTCACTCCAGAGCAGTCTATGAGTTCTGTTCCTTTCTTCGGGTCAAGGATGTAATTGATTACACCCTTGAAGCCCGAACCTTTCATTATCTTTGCAATCATCTTCGTATCAGATTTAGGATTTCATCAATCTTGCTAATGATGATTTTATGGAAAGGAGCAATGGTATGAAATCCTTCCGCATTAGCACGATGTGCCAACTGATTGAGATTATTTGCCATGCCACACAGCTTACGGATGAAGTCTGCTTGCTCTACGGTCAGTCGCTCAATGACATTTCCTTTATCAAGAACTTTTCTTACAAACTCACTCATGGTTACTCCTGCGCTTTTGGCTTTGCCTTTAAGCGTATAGTAATCCTGCGTATTCAGTTTCACCGTGATACGGTATTTCTTCTTTTCGGCTACGCCCTTGGTTGGACGACCACCTTTTTTATATTCTGTTTTTATCATACTTGTTTCTTTAATTTGATTTGATGGAGACCAGCGGAATAATCCTCTGCAACGACTGTCAGGAGGTGGAGCAAGTGGTTTTGGTATGCCCAAAACATAAACTTGCTCCCCGAAAAACAGATTATGCCAAACTATTCCTATAATCATAGCTTAATCCCTTTATTTTTCTTGATTCCTGCTTTCTCTGAATGCTTGAATTCAGCACATAAATACTCATTTAGGTCTTTATAATTCAGGAAGACGGAAGAGCAGTCTTGGACAGTAAAACCATCTTTTTTAAGTTGTTCTAAAGTTCGCTTTCCTCCTTCATCATTATCTAAATATGAACAGATAAGCTTGTGCTTTGAAAGAAAAAATCTTGACTTTTTGATATTATTAATCGAGTTAAGTATCAGTGCAGCTTTCTTCTCTTCATCTGGACTCATCGTAAGCAGACTAAGATAATCCATAAAACCTTCAAACAGATTGATTTGTTCTGAAGGACTGGGAACATACGACACATCGGAAGGAGGCAAACACCCTTTGAAGTATGGATTGCGCAACGCATACCCATAAGAATTGTTTGGAAAGCCTATTGCGTAAAAACTCTTATAACCAATTCTATAATGGATTTCCCTACAATATTTTTTCGCAATGTTCAGATTGATTCCTCTATGTGTGAAATATTCTATGAGATTCGGATGGCATAAGTTGGTAGAGCCGACAACCTCTATACGTGATTGGCTTGGAGAAATTGTTTTGCTATTAGCTATGGAAAATTTTGGTAGGTTATTTTGTTTGCCATTAAACAATTCTATAGCTTGTACTAAACTGCAATTATGTAATTTCATAACTAAATCTATAAGACTCCCACCTTCATCAAGTGCAAAGTCATACCATAGATTTTGATTATAATCAGCTTTGAAACTTGGAGTATGTTCATTTCGGAATGGACTTTTATACATTCCGTAATAGCCATAATTCTTTATAGGGTATATAGACATACTACCTAAGTAATCTTTAATTGATATTGCTTTAATTTCATCTATTGTCATACTTGTAACTTTTAAGTTTATTACTTACTACAATGTGACATTCTTGTAAGTCATTGACAATGAAAGAAAAACATGTAGTACTAACTATCTTTGTAGTAATCATTGCATGTGTATATGGTAGGCTGGTAGTAATGAGGTAGTAACACCCTATCTAATAGTTTACTACGGTCTAACCTTTTCCCTTTCAATGCCTTATCCCTCTTTGTAGTAAAGTAGTATTAATAATTTGTATTGTAACTTTGGATAAAAGGATTGGGAACAATCTTGCGTATATGATAGACATACATTGGATTGCCACTTATCCTTTTGGATTTCCGCAAGAAACCAGCCTTTTTCAAGGCTTCTCCCATTCTCCTTTCACTTAGGTTAAGCGTTGTATATCCACGCAAATAGTTTAAGATTTCAGAAGTGGTCATATAACTCTCTTCAGTTGCTGCAGGCTTTTCCATGCCTTTAAGAAGCATTTCATACTCAACAGTCTGCACTTGAAACCCTTCGCTCTCTTGATGTAGTTCGGCTATTTCCTCTTCATTGAACCAGTAATGATAATCAACTCTCCACAATTCAACTGCTTCGGAGTACACCTTGTTGATATTAACCTCTTTAGCAGCATCAATATCAATGTGCTCAACCTCAAAAGGTAGAAAGCGACGACTGCCTGTCGGATCCGTCAGAAAATCATTACCATTAACTGATGCCATAAAGCTTGCTAAGTGAGGATACTCCTCGATGTAAGTGTCGTATGGTCTACGATATTTTACTCTTGGTGTCGTTATCAGATTCTTCAATTCATTTTCATCTCTCTTATTGAGTGCCTTTAGTTGGTCGTCAATATTAATAAAAAGGTATTCCGCAATCAGTGTTTGTACATCTTTTCCTTGTGGATCAATCTTTCCTGTGAAAAGATAACTCTTCAGATCTTCTGGACAGAGTAAATCAAGGAAAGTTGTTTTGAATTTTCCTTGTTCACCTGTAAGAACTAAACATGTATGATTACGACACTGTAAATCATCCATAGCATTGGCTACGACAGCAACAAGCCATTTTACAAAGTAGTGTTTCCACTTATCAGGATTTCTCACCACAACACAATTTGCCAACCTTATAATTTCAGATTCATCTTCACCTTTAGGCTTTGGAAGATTCAACAAATACTCACGAATCGGGTTAACTTTATTGCAAAAGTCGCTCTCCAATATTGCTCGAATATTATCTGCTGGAGTATATATTCCCAAAGTCCCATCTACCAGCCGCCGCATAGAATTAATATCATATTTAGTAAGAGGACGGAATGAAGTATTAGAATCTTGTTCTCGAAACTCTGTTCTACTTTTAACTGTATTAAAACGAAAAGCATAATGTTCTTTTAAGAATTGTTCTATGCGTTCATTCTTAGATTGCTTGGCTCGCCCTTCAGTTCTTTCCTTTTCCATAATGCATATATTTATAAAAGGGAAGAATCAGAATGTTTCTCAGAAATAAAAACTTTTGCCTCCTCGTTGATTTCGGCAACAGTCTTTTTCTTACCTCCTTCAATCCATGCCAACAACTCATCTTCAAAAAAATAGAGATGCTTACCATTCTTATAACAAGGTAGTAAGCGTTTACGTACTAAGGTGTAAACCGTGGGTTTGGCTTTCCCTATAAGTTTACACGCATCATCTATTCCAATAGGAATACGTTTGGGAGGGACAATAGGGGTTTGTCCTTTACATACTAAATTCTTGATTTCAGCAACTTCGCTGACTAAGTGAGCAACTGCTTTTGGCAAGTTCTCAAAAGTGATTTCATTTTGTACCATAATACTTGTTATTGATTTTTACGGTGCAAATGAAAAAAGTGTTTCCTCTGTGTCCTAAGACACTGAAGAAACACTATAAAAACACAATAGGTTTGTGTGTTATTCTGCTATTTGGTGGTCTGAAAGGCTTTGTACAATGGGTATAGTGCCTTTCTTCTCATCATCACGGAGATGACTTTTTATACTTCCAACTTCTACATCTTTGAATGTGGTGGCAAAAACCTGCTTAAGGAACTGCGAAATTTCATCTTGTTTGCCAACTCTAAAATGATTCCATATATTCCAACCAAAATGAAACAGGTCTAAGGCAACTAAACCTTTGATATTAATTGGTTCAACGTGTGATAAGGGAAGCTTAGCGGAGTACAACTCTATATATTCACAAAGCTTGAGCAAATCTTTATCTGAAACATAAGGTGCGAATTGCTGTTGAGTATATTTAATAGCTATCGTACGTCTATCCTGTTCCTTTTGGTCCATTATCTTTTGTTGCTGTTGCCGAATTGAGTCAAAGTCCATTGATTGTTGCTGTTGTTCGGAAGATGAACCGCCAACACCGTCTACTACTTGTCCTGCCTCAATGTCGGAGGCATTATCATTTGTTTTCTCTCCTTGTTTCTTTGGAAAGAAAAACTTGACTAATGCCGTAAATAGTCCCTCTACCAAAATAGACAATATAGAAT
Organism: Prevotella rectalis; assembly: GCF_900607215.1. Lineage (NCBI taxonomy): Bacteria > Pseudomonadati > Bacteroidota > Bacteroidia > Bacteroidales > Prevotellaceae > Prevotella > Prevotella rectalis. The sequence goes on along the minus strand of NZ_LR027819.1, from coordinate 92,564 downwards.
AAATGATGATGCCTATGGCAACAACACTCCAAAAAACTATTTGTGCAGTAAATTCATCAACTCCTAAACGTAAGGCAACCACTCTTGCAAACAACGCAATGATGACACAAACAACAAGAACGGACAAATATACTACAATATGTTCAAAAAATTTGGTATTCATATTATGTTGTCGAATTAAGTTTTATCATTTTCAATATCTATTTGAATAGCATTGGCTGCTTTATTTTTCTTTTCATCGACAACCTTTGCATATACTTGAGTTGTTTTGACATTTGTATGCCCAAGCATCTTGCTTACAGTATAGATGTCTGTGCCGTTTGCAAGTTGAAGGGTAGCAAATGTGTGCCTAAAGCAATGAAAGCTGAGGTGTTTCTGAATACCTGCTTTTTCAATCCATGCCCTTAATGGACGAGAAATCCAAGAAGGATTTGGTAACCCTTCAAAAACGAGTTGTTCTGGTTGTCTTGGCTCTCCGCAAAGCTTAAACGCCTGTTCCGAGATAGGCATATACTCTACCCCTTTTGTCTTTTTCTGAGTAAAGAGAAGTTTGGCTTGGTTTCCTTCGATGGCTATTTCATTCCATTTTAGTTTTTGAATATCGCAATGTCTTAGTCCTGTCAGAGCTGAGAATAGTGCTGCACGTTTAAGTACATCACGTTCACAGGGGGTATTAGCTAACTTATTCAGTTCATCAAGCGTTAAGTATTCCCTTCGGGATTCTTGTTCTTGTATGCCTTTGATTTTTGCAGATAAATCTATGGTCAAATATCCGTCTATGAATGCTTGTTTGAGTGCAGCCTTAAAAATAGAAAAATATGTAGAAGCTGTGTTTCGTGATATTGTCCCTTTTTTACTTCCACCACAAGGAGCGGATAACAAGAAGAACTTGAAATCTTCAGCTAATCGGTTGTCTATTTGTGAAAAAAGAAGCGTGTCTCCAGCAAACATTTTCAACAAAACATGTACTCGCTCCCAGTTTGTTTGAATTGAAAGGGAACTATTACGGTGTCGCTTATCTGCCACCTTATCAAAGTACTTAATGAAATTTTGTTGTAATCGTTCTTTCTGTTCTGCTTGTGCGGTTTCTGTGTCACTATACAAGCTTGCATTATCATATTCACGCTGCCGTAGTTTTCTAACACTATCTGCATAAATACAGGCCTCTTGGTCTATCTCACTTTTACACAAGATAATTCCATTCAAATCTCGTTTAGGTTTGAATGTTTGGGTTGCTTCGGTTGTACGAGCTGTTCTGCTTTTGTCCCAAATAGGAGTAGTGATTGTTCGGTTTAGATACTCACGCACTCTTTGCGGAGAATCTTTTCCAGCTACTCTCACAGGATAGCTTTCTATATACAGGTACCATTCTTTTCGATAGGCACTCTTTCGCAATCGTACTGTTGCCTTTGTATTATCAAGTTCCTTTCTCATTGTATGTCGTGGGTTAGTGTTTATACAAATTGTCTATCTCTGATTTTGGCGCATAGACGTAATTACCAATCTGCCTTGTTGGAATAGAATATTTGCGAATATGCAGATATACAGTACTATCATGGATGCCAAACTTCTTGGCTATTTCTCCAATCGTATAACAATCTTCAGGCTCAAGCCGATAAGTCTTTACTTCTGATAGTTTTTCTTTTCTTCTTTCATCGTAAGGACGTAGATTAAAGCGTTCTTGTAAATCAGCTTTGCAAATACGTATCATCCTTCGTCCGAGGTTATAATAACGAACTTGCTTATTCCTGATTAAGCGATAAAGGGAGTCGCGACCAATATCAAACAACGCTGTTGCATCAGCTATTGAGAGATAAGGTTGATTCTTCGGAACTCTCGCAGCCTTTTCTCTTTTCAATGCATCTAACAGTTCTTCCTTTTTTCTTTGTTTGTATGCAGCTTGAGAACAGTTCTTAGAGCAATATCTAGAGGTAAGCGTCTTTGCAATAAAAGATTTACCGCAAATTTCGCATTTCCGCTCTATTTGAAATTTTGCACTCGCCATACTATTTGTATCTATTTGATTATCAATTTCTCTTTTCAATTAAGTCGCACTTTATCTCCCATTAAGTCGCGGCACAAATATGGTACAAATATAAGCACAAAAACGATTAAAAACGACAAGATTTAATTATTATTAAGAAATAAAAATCCCAGCAACTTATTATGTTACTGGGATTTACCTATTTTTAATTAGCGTTTATTAGCACTTTTATTTCACTTCCTCAAAGTCTGCATCTTGGATAGTGTCGTCCTGCTTTGGCTGTTCTTGTTGAGCCTGCTGACCAGCGTCCGCACCCGGCTGTGGACCGGCTTGGCTGTACATCTGCTGAGAAGCTGCCTGCATGACGGTGTTGAGGTTGTTGATGGCGGTGTCGATAGCTGCTACGTCGGCTGCCTTGTGAGCATCCTTGAGCTGCTGCAATGCGCTCTCGACGCCCGACTTCTGGTCTGCCGGAATCTTGTCGCCATTATCCTTAAGGAAGTTCTCCGTGGTGAAAATCATGGAGTCGGCTTGATTGAGCTTGTCAATCTTCTCACGCTCTGCCTTGTCGGCTGCTGCGTTCTGTTCTGCCTCTGCCTTCATACGGTTGATTTCCTCTTCGCTCAAACCGCTGGATGCTTCGATGCGGATGCTCTGCTCTTTGCCTGTTGCCTTGTCTTTGGCAGATACGTTGAGAATACCGTTGGCATCGATGTCGAATGTTACTTCAATCTGTGGCACACCACGACGAGCCGGGGCGATACCTGTGAGGTTGAACTGACCAATTGACTTGTTCTGTGCTGCCATCGGGCGTTCTCCCTGAAGTACATGGATGGTTACTTCCGTCTGGTTGTCGGCTGCTGTTGAGAACACTTCGCTCTTCTTGCAAGGAATGGTGGAGTTGGCATCGATGAGCTTTGTCATCACACCACCCATTGTCTCAATACCGAGTGTCAGTGGAGTAACGTCGAGTAATACGATGTCGCCCACGCCGCTCTCCTTATTAAGGATAGCACCTTGAATAGCTGCACCTACGGCTACTACCTCGTCTGGGTTCACTCCCTTTGAAGGTTCCTTGCCAAAATAGTTCTTCACCAATGTCTGTACGGCCGGAATACGGCTTGAACCACCTACGAGGATCACTTCGTCGATATCTGATGTAGAGAGCTTTGCATCGCGGATAGCGTTCTGGCAAGGCACAAGACAAGCCTGAATAAGGCTGTGTGCCAACTGTTCGAACTGTGCACGTGTCAAACTCTTCACCAAGTGCTTTGGCACTCCGCCTTCGGCGGTGATATAAGGCAGATTGATTTCGGTTGTTGTGGTGCTTGAAAGCTCTATCTTTGCTTTCTCTGCAGCTTCCTTCAGACGCTGCATCGCCATCGGGTCTTTGCGGAGGTCGATACCTTCGTCGGCCTTAAATCCGTCAGCAAGCCAGTCGATGATAACTTGATCGAAGTCGTCGCCGCCTAAGTGAGTATCACCATTGGTAGAGAGTACTTCGAACACACCACCGCCAAATTCGAGGATGGAGATATCGAACGTACCGCCACCGAGGTCGAATACGGCAATCTTCATATCCTTGTTTGCCTTATCCACACCGTAAGCCAACGCTGCGGCCGTAGGCTCGTTCACAATACGCTGTACATTGAGACCTGCAATCTGTCCAGCCTCTTTGGTAGCCTGACGCTGTGAGTCGGAGAAGTAAGCAGGCACGGTGATGACTGCATCTGTAACTTCTTGTCCGAGATAATCCTCTGCTGTTTTCTTCATCTTCTGAAGCACCATTGCAGAGATTTCCTGCGGAGTATATTTACGGTCGTCAATCTGCACGCGTGGGTAGCCACCCTCGTTTACCACCTTGAAAGGAACGCGTTCTGCCTCTTTTGAGCACTGTTCGTAGGTTTCACCCATGAAGCGTTTGATAGAATAAACCGTCTTTTGTGGATTGGTAATGGCCTGACGCTTTGCAGGATCACCAATTTTACGCTCGCCACCTTCCACGAAACCAATGATGGACGGTGTGGTGCGTTTTCCTTCGCTGTTAGCAATTACTACTGGCTCATTGCCTTCAAATACTGAAACACATGAGTTTGTAGTTCCTAAGTCGATACCAATAATCTTTCCCATAATCGTATAAATTTTTATTTTGTTGTTGTCAATGTTTAGGTGATGAGCCGCTTTATTAACTCATCACGGGTCTTTCGACCTGCTCTTCTAATAACAAACGCTGTGCCGAGGCTTCGCAAACAATATAATTATGACAAGTTGTCACATCATGGCAGTACGGTATCCCTCTATGATAATCAATCCATAAGCTCCATGCGGTCAATGAGTGTTCGGAGTTAAAGTTGGATTGAACGCTTAATCTCAAAACGGTTGTTAAAAACCATTTTGGTTCTTTTTTTTATGCCCGTCATTAGAAATACTCAATTATATAGGTTTGTTATTCAGTAGTTTACTAACTAAAAACCATACGTTATGATCCATGGCAACGCCTGTCTGTCGGGGCAAGACAAAAGACAAGCAGATTCTTTATTTACTCGGGGCGTTGAAGATGCAAAAATCCTTCCCGGCGATATGGGAAAAGTTCAACAGTGTCCTAAATTTTCTTTATTCATCCATCCAAAGCTTAGCTTTTGTTTTCCAAAAGGTAAGCTTTTGCAATGCAAAAGGTCATGTATTGGAGTGTAAAAGCTAAGCTTTTAAATCGCGATTAATATTATTCTGATTATCAATAGATTACAAAACGTTTCCCTACTATGATTTTTGTAACATAATTTCGTGTTAATGATTGGGTCAAATGTGCACTATCAAGCGTTTGTTTGGGTACTGTCCTATAAAAGTGTGTAAGCTTCTTTTTTCTTATCTTTGTATTTGATAACTTTAAAAAAGAAAAAAATGAAACTTACACATTCGCAAATTTCGGAAATTCTTTCGAATTACACAAGCAGCAGCGAGGGTTTTGTTACCCTTCAGTCATTAATCATGAACTCCCTGATGTATCATGAACGAGAGTTGTTCGTCAGCGAAAATGCCCATGAGCAATGCAATGGCTTCCGTTCTCGCCGTTGGTACAGTCACGGCTTTGAGTTCTCGCTCCGTATTCCGCGCAGTCGCAGCGGGAACTTCTATCCCATTCTCTTAGGGTTGATACGCAGCGAAAGCGAGGAACGTGCCAAATTGTTCAACCTCCTCTACACCAAAGGTCTTACCACGGAGCAGATAGGCGAGATTTCCAATTGCGTCTATGGTCGTTCCTACAGCAAGCAGCAGGTATCGCATCTTGCCGGTAGCTGCCGTGAGGACGTCGAACGGTGGCTTTGCCGTAGCCTTTCCTCCCACTATTTAGCCGTCTATATCGACGCCACCTTTATTTCCACCCGTAGGGACAGACAGGTGTCCAAGGAGGCCTACTATACCATTCTGGGGGTATTGGAAGTCGGCAGCAGGGAGGTGCTCACGGTTGTCAATCATCCCACAGAAGGGGCTCTGTGCTGGAAAGACGAGCTTGAGGCCTTGAAGCAAAGAGGCGTCGAACAGATAGACTTAGTCGTTTCCGATGCATTGCAAGGAATAGAGAATGCCGTCTGTGCAGCCTTTCCAGGTGCCGCACACCAGTTCTGCGTGGCACACGTCAAGCGACAGATACTCAGCGGCGCATCACATAAAGACAAACCAGTAATGGCGCAGCAGCTCAGTGAGGTGTTCCAATTGGAGAACAACGAGATGAATTCCTTGCAGGGATACGAACAATTCATTACCTTTGTCGAGAAATGGGAAAGGAAATATCCTGCACTAAGAAAGTACAAGACCGAACGCAACTGTGCCTACTTCACGTATATGGACTTCCCGGCCCAAGTGCAGAGGTGCATATATACGACCAACTGGATTGAAAGGCTCAACAGGAAGTACAGGAGAACCATCCAAATGAGAACATCCATGCCATCAGAGAAGTCCGTCATCTTCCTCCTGGCGGCCGTGGCGATGGAGGAAACAAAGACGACATATGAAAGGAGAATATATCAATTCAAGAACTGGAAAGAAAAGAATAAAATAACAGTGGAAGTACAGAGAAAGGAAAGATGAATTACACACTTTTAAGGACACTACCGGATNNNNCGATGGAGGAAACAAAGACGACATATGAAAGGAGAATATATCAATTCAAGAACTGGAAAGAAAAGAATAAAATAACAGTGGAAGTACAGAGAAAGGAAAGATGAATTACACACTTTTAAGGACACTACCTTTGTTTGCCATCAACCGAATACGAATTGGCATCAAGCGGAAGTTGGTACTATTCGGTATTGGAACAAAATACGCAAAGTATCATGACCTGATGCAACCTTGCGTGAGGTTTCCACAAAATCATTCAAGACACTGTTGGGAAAAGATAAAAGAAGTTCTCACTGCCATACAATACTGAAAATCCTAATGACCAATTTGGTTTTACATCAAAAGATGAGGCTCGCTATGTGTTGGGGATGGCGTAAAACTTCGCAACCGATTGCCGAACGGTGAGCTTTCAGGTGGCAAGAAGTCGGCTGCCACAACGCAAAAGGTCAGCCTTCATCCTGCGAAAGCTGACCTTTTTATTAACGTGATATATCATTTATCACACGATTACAACACCAAGAGCAAGAAAGCTGATTGTCTGCTTCTTTTTTCTTTCACGGCATCGGCAATCGTTCCCTCTGACCACACGATTACCAAATCTGTGCGCGCCGCTTCTTCGGAATGAAGAGGTTGTCGCCTTTCTTGATGTTGAATGCTGCGTACCAACCATCGATGTGGGGCAATGCCGCATTGACGCGGGCCTCATGCGGAGAGTGTGGATCGACGTTCAATAGATATTCCGTATATTCCGGACGTGCATTGCCTGCCCAAACGCGAGCCCACGAAAGGAAGAAACGTTGTTCGGGCGTAAATCCGTCCATGGTCTTCAGCGGTTTTTTCTTCATGCTGTTTTGGAAAGCTCTGAAAGCGATGTTCAGTCCGCCATTGTCGCCGATGTTCTCGCCCAACGTGAGTTTACCGTTCACGAACTTCCCCGGAAGGATTTCCACTTTACTGAAATAATCCTCCAATACCTTTGTGCGAGCTTCGTAGTTCTTCTTGTCGGCATCTGTCCACCAGTTGCGTTGGTTTCCGGTCTTGTCGAACTGTGATCCCTGATCGTCGAAGCCGTGGCTCATCTCATGTCCTATCACAGCCCCTATGCCACCATAGTTCACTGCGTCGTCCGCATTCGGGTCGAAGAACGGCGGTTGCAGGATGGCAGCTGGGAAGCAAATCTCGTTTGTCGTAGGATTGTAGTAAGCGTTGATGGTCTGTGGTGTCATGCCCCACTCTGTTTTATCCACCGGTTTGTTCACCTTGCGGTTGATGTAGTCCATCGTCATAAACTCGCTTACGTTCTGCAGGTTCTCATAGAGCGAGAGGTTGTCGTCGATTTGAAGACCGCTATAATCCTTCCACTTGTCGGGATAGCCTATCTTCACGATGAAATTGTTGAGTTTGTCCTGTGCCTGCGTTTTTGTCTCGGCACTCATCCATGTTAGTTCATTGATGCGCTGTCCGAGAGCCTCTTGCAAGTTTCTTACCAATTCCACCATGCGTTGTTTGCTACTTTCCGGGAAAAACTTCTCCACATAGAGCTTGCCCACGGCTTCACCGAAGACGTTGCTAACCATACTGACGGCACGTTTCCAGCGTGGGCGGTCTTGTTGCACTCCATTCAGCACGCTGCTGAACTTGAATGCCTCGGCGCGGAAAGCATCGCTCAGCTGACTTGACGCGTTGGTGATGACGTTTACTTCGGCGTAGGCTTTGAGGTCGTCCAACGGTGTTTCTGCCAATATTTTCTCCACCTCGCGGATGGGCTCCGGCTGTCCAAGATCCACTTCGGCAAACATTGGGAATCCGTTTTGCAGGAACACGTTTCCCCAGTCAATGCCCGGGAAATCAGTGATGAGCTGCGTGTAAGACATTTTGTGATAGTTGGCGTTGATGTCTCTTAGTTTCACTTTGTCGTAGCTTGCTTTGGCAATTCGCGTCTCGATTGCCAATACAGCCTGCATCTTTCGCTCCGCCGTGGCATCATCGTTACCGACCATTTTCAATAGATTCTTCAAGTAGGTCTTGTACGCTTCCCTCACTTTCACGGTTTGCTCATCGTTTTTCAGGTAGTAATCCCGAGTTCCCAATCCGAGTCCTCCTTGTTCGATGGAAACGATGTTCATATCGGCATTGCGCAGGTCTGCCCCCACTCCGATACCGAACATCATGGTTGTTCCGCCCATGCGGTCGATTTGCGATGTTACGGTTTGATATTCTCTAACGTTTCTGATGGCGGCAACCTTTTCGAGCGTTGGTTTGATGGGTTCGTAACCTTCCTTGTTCAGCCTTGCGCTGTCCATCATCAGGTTGTAAAGACTGCCGAGCTTTTGTTCCAGCGACCCTTTTTTTTGGGGCTTGTTGGCAAAATCGAGAATCAGGTTCTGAATGCGCACTTGATTCTGTTCGTACAAGTCGGTGAAAGCTCCATTGCTTGTGTGTTCTGCATCTAAGGGATTCTTCTTCAACCATCCGCCTGCTGCATAGTGGTAGAAGTCGGTTCCTGGCTTCACACTGAGGTCCATGTTGGCTTTGTCTATGCCTGAGGAAAGGTTCTGCGCGCCTGCCGAAAGTGTTGCCAGCATCATCGCTGCAAGTAATGTTTTCTTTTTCATTTGTGTTTTATTAATATTTGTATCTGTTAGATTATGTAATATCGAGGAAACGGACGGTCAGCTGAATGTTGAGGAAGCAATTTGAGTGTTGGTGCTTGCAAAATGCCCTGTCATGTCAGTCGCATTCGGGTGTTGTCCGTGTTGATTTTCTTAGCAAGTGCAATTTTAAGAAGTTTTTTTGTACTATGCAAGTTTTATCGACAATTATTTGTTGAAAGCATGGTCGAACAGCGTAGGAGTTGAATTGACAGCGGCTGATCATGCCTTGCTTATCCTAACGAGAATCCCCACGGGCGAATCGACTTTCATCGCTCGTCCGTGGAGACTAAAGTGGGGTTACATTCCAACGCCAACTCCTACGCCACCCATCTGGTTGTCGTCCTTCTTTTCCTGGAAGTCGTTGGTGATGTTGCTCTGGTGCTGACGGAACTGTTTCTTGGTGTTACCAAATTTCCATGTTACCGTCAATCCAACCTGTCGGAGTGGGAAAGCAATGCGCGTGAACTGCTCAAAGTCTTTGGAATGACTGTAATGGTGGAAGCGCATCTTGTCGCGTAGAGGAGTGAAGAACATGACAGACACGTCGAGCTTATCCTTCAGGAAACTCTTGGAAACCGTTGTGGTGAACATGCTGAAACTATTACCATAGCCCTGCAGATTGAGACGCTTTGTCATTCCGCCCGTGAAGACACTCCACTTGATATCGAGAGGAAGCGTCTGCTGCAAGCCGAGAAAGCCCATTGCCTGCCACCCATAATGCTTTTCTCCAAGCATAGAGGCGCGCATGTCGCCATAGTCGAAGCCTCCGTTGAAAATAAGCCTTGTCTTAGGCGTTACCGCATAGTTCATGAAGGAACTGACATTGGTCCAGCGGTTGCGGACGATGTTTCCGTAAGTGGTGTTGAGGATTCCATTGTCCATAAATGAGAATTGCTCAATCTGATTGTCGGCAAAGTTCTCACCGATGGTGAGGTTCACCATGAACTTCGGTGTAAAGGCATTGAACACAAGACTGACGTTATGACTCGTCTCCACACTCAAGTCAGGATTACCGTAGGTCAACATCGTGGCGTTGGAACGGTCAATGTAGGGGTTCAGATAAGTGATGCCCGGACGAGAGATGCGCATGGCATAGTTGATACCTATGTTGATGGTCGGCGTAATGTTGTAAGTGAAGCTCGCAGATGGGACAAGATTACCATATTGCTTCTTGAAATCGCTGCCAGGACCTACGATAAAATTAACTTTCTCCCATGTATATTCGTATCGTGCGCCCATCTTGGCTCCGAATTTGCCATACTTGAGCGAATATTCGATGTAGGCAGCAAGAATGCTTTGTGTGTTTTTGTACTCCACACTGTTCTTCTTGTTGTAGATTTGCTCGTCGCCAACAAGGTCGTAGAATTTTGAATCAGATGTGTTTCGGCGGTTAATATACTTCATACCGGCATTGAGCGTCTGGTCCTTTGCCACCGGCGTGGTGTAGTCGGCTTGGAGCGTGTGCTCCGTTCCTCGTGTGTTGGCCTCAGAGTAGAGGTCCTTCAGTGGGAAAGGAATGCCCGACGGCAAGGCGTCGTAAACCCTTCGATTCTCGTTTGTTCCTGGCGATGTGTTGAAAAGATAACTTAAGGTAACGTTACTGGTGCGTGCCTTGTTGAGGAAACGCTGGTAGTCAACACTTCCATTGAACGACTTGTTGCCGTTGTTCATCACCATATCGTTTCCGTAGGAGAAGCCTGAGCCGTAAAGACCTCCGCCGAATGTGTTGGTTGTGTGCCCGCTGTTGTCCATACTGAAACCGGTCATGCCCAAAGATGCCCCGATATTGCTCATCGAGTCAAGCTCGTAACCAAGACTTATATTACCCATCATGAACGGAATGGCAGTCTTGCCCTTGGTAGAGTTGATCATCTTCGATCCATCGGCAGACGTCCGCTCTATCGTAGTTTCAATATCTTTCGTCTGTTTGCGGTCGTACATCAGGTTGGCGCTGTAGGTCAGCTTTCCCTGTTGTCCGCTAAGGAACGTGGAACCTCTCCATCCGTAATTCGTTCCTGTCAGACTGATGTTCCCATTGTAACCGTTCATATTCTTTTGCTGCTGTCCCGCCTCGCGGTTCATCACGATATTCAGCACGCCTCCTACTCCTTCGGCATCGTACTTTGCTCCGGGGTTGGTCACAACCTCAATGGATTTCACCGAAGAGGCAGGCATGGCCTTGAAAATTGCAGACGGATTGGCAGAGAACATTACGTTTGGCTTTCCATCTACATAGACTTTGAATGATCCCTGACCATTCACGGTGATGTTGTCCTGCCCATCGACCGTCACCATCGGTACTTTCCGCAGCATATCGAGCACGGTATTGGCCTTCGAATCGACATCGCCCTGCACGTCGTAGGTCATCTTGTCGGTCTCCATTTTCACCAAAGGCTTCTGCGCTACCACCTCGACGCCCTTCAGTTGTTTGACATCATCCTGAATGAACAGTGAATCAAGGTGGAGGGTTTCCCCGTCCTTTCCAAGTTCAATCCTGCGTATCAGTTCCTTGCGACCCATGGCATTGAATGTGATCAGGTAATGACCTTGTCCCTTAACCTTCTGCGAGAACTTTCCATTGTCGTCGGTAACGAACATTACCACCGGCTTTTCGGTGTTTCCTTTCTTGAAGATTCTCACTGTGGCATAAGGTTCTCCTTCATGTGTGAGCGAGTCGATGAGCTCGCCTGTAATGGTTGTTGTCTGTGCATTGAGACCGATTGCGACGGCCGAAAGCACCACTGTCAGTAATGACTTGATTAATTTCATTTTTTGTTTCTGTATTTATGACCACAACTTCTCTTTCCGGTCAGTAGATGACATCTTTAAGAGAGTGCTGCGTTTCTGTATTTATTCCATTGTTTATCCACTTCCTCGACACTGATTTCCAGAAGTTCCATCTGCCGAAACAGTTCGGGAAGCATCTCGTTCATAAACTCTTTCTTGCGTTGGGTGAGAATCTGCTTTTGCGCATCTGGCGAAACGAAATAGCCCAGTCCACGCTTATTGTAGATTATCTCCTCGCGTGCCAACAGCTCGTAAGCCTTCACTGCGGTATTAGTGTTCACCTCCAGCGTAACGGCATACTCTCTGACCGATGGTATTCGGTCGTCGGCCTTGTATAGTCCAGCTATTATCTCGTCGCAGAGGCGGTCTGCCATCTGTTCGTAGATTGCTTTATTATTATTGAAATTCATAAGCATTAGGAGTATTGTGCCTTTCCTTCCCCTCCGCTTACGTGGAGGGAGAAGGTTGAAAAAGGCTTAGATGTTAATCCATTTGTTGTTGATTGCCTGCAGGCGACAATAGATGCGATAGGCGAAATAGTAACTCGACGCAGTGATTGCGACACAGAATAGTGCTTGCGCCCATTCGGGAAACTCGTTGGGAACCACTACCACATAATCCGTATAGGTATAGACCAGATAACAGAAACCTACGAAGATGCCCATCAGTGTAAAGGTGATGGCAATGAAAGTCAGTCCTGTCTTCAACCATGCCACCTTGCGGAAGAACATTCCTCCGACCACGAATATGGAATTGGCAGTTATAAAGCCGAGCAACCGTAATGGGAGTGAATTGTCAGCTTCGTTGAACCTTTGTATCGCCTGATCCATATTTTTGAATAGCAGCATCAGCATCGACGCATGAGAGCCTTTGTGGATAAGCATATTGACACCTTGTTGCAACAGGTCGCCAACAACGAATGCAGCTGCCACAATCAGCATCACAACGAATGTCGCTCCGATGAATCGTGCCACAAACTTCTCAAGATTGGAGGCCGGCAAAGTCAGTTCACTGATTTTGTCTTGTTTGTTTCTCAAATCGCTGATAATGGCTGAACCGCAGAGCATAGCTACTATCACAATGGCACTATAACAGAACGAAGATGACCAAATGAGAAAGTCTGTCATTTCCTCGACGCTCAGTTTATCCCGGTGGAAAGGATTGAAGCTGGCAATTACCGCCAAGGCAAAGAACAAAACAGCTGTAAGAAACAGATTGAAGTATGTTTTTTTTCTCACTAACAGCAGACGGCAAAATACCTGTCCGAAGCGTTTTATATTGAAATTTTCCATTGTTTTTATAAGTTTATGAGTTTGCAAATTAGTGGGTTCAGGTTGAGGGAGTTGCACTGTGTCAGCTCCTCTTGCCCACGTTGCCTGTTATTTTCCTCGTGTTGTATTGTTGTTTACCGATGCATTGCCATTGATATTGATGTGCGGTTCGACGCGAATAGTTCCAGAGAGGTTTATCGATGCGTTGCCGTTGATTTTTGCTTCAGCTTCGCCGGCATCCTTGAAGACGGCATTGAGGTCGGCATTACCATCAATAACGATATTTGTTTTCTCAACGTTCAGGTTTTGCAACGAGGAAGAAGCATTGCCCTCTATCCTCACATCGAAGAATTTTGCCTGTAAGCCGGCCACGTCAATATCCGCATTTGATGCTACCAAGACTCTGACACTGTCGCCACGCATTGGCTTATCGATAGTAATATCGGCATTACCCTCCAATGTTATCTTGCGAAGTGAGGGCATGGTAATGTACACTCGGGGATAATAATCTGTACCATTCAGAATACCGAAAGTGATTTCATGGACATCGGAGCTTTGCTTATTGCCTCGGCTAATGTGGAGAACACCATCTTCAACTTCTATCTTGGCAAGTGAGATGATTTTCTCACGTCCTTCAATTCTGACAGCGAAACTATCGCCGGGGATGATGTTTACCGTAGCGTTGCCATCCACAAGGAGGTCTTTGAACGGTGCGACCTTCACTTCTCTCTTCACCATCTTGCCCTTTTCCTCCTTCTTACGGATACTGCACGAGGTGAGAACAGTAGCGCAGACAGCAGCCACGAGCAACAATTTTGTTGTAAAAGAATATATCTGTTTCATTGTTTTTACTTTATTTAAGTGTCCGATAATTTATTTTTCAATCACTGTTTTTCACACCTCTGCCCTATCCAACTTGCCCAATATCGCAGCATTGAACAGCAATTCAAGGTTGATGGGTGTCTCCGGACTGCCGTTCTTGCGACGTGCCATGACGGCATTGCCCTGCAATGAAGGCTCGGCATAAAGCACGCTGTCGTCCATTTGGTCGGCATTGCGGTAAGAGAACTCATACTTCTCGGCGATTTCCTCGGTCGCTGAGTTAAGCAACAGTTCCGAATTGTTCAGAATGAGCACATGGTCGAGGAGCTGCTCGACGTCGTGTACCTGATGCGTGGAGATGATGAGCGAGGAGTCTTCGGGCAAATTGCCGGCCACCACCTTGCGAAACAAGGCTTTCGACGGAATGTCGAGACCGTTGGTTGGCTCGTCCATCAACAGCAACTGGCAGCAGGAAGCCATGGCAACGCTCATGTAAATCTTCTTTTTCTGCCCCATCGACAGCCCTTTGAGGTTGGCATCTAATGGCATTTCGAAGTCCGTCAGGCACTTGTTAAGAACCTCCACGCTGAAGCGAGGATAAAAATTCTGATGAATTTTCACATACTGCTTCAGCGTAAGGTTCGGAAGATTATACTCTTCTGGCACTACATACAGTTCGCGCAGCATCTCAGGATGGCGTTTCTTGGTTTCCATACCATCGATATTAACGGATCCCTTCTTCGGACGGAGCAGACCGGAAATCAGATAAAGCAATGTACTCTTTCCCGTTCCGTTCTTGCCCAACAGACCGTAGATGCGCTTTTGGTTCAGCGTTAGATTCAAGCCGTCAAACACCTTGTGCTTGCTGCCTGGATAGTTGAACGATAAATTCTTAATCTCAATCATAGTTTTGTATATTTATGTTTTGTTGTTTGCTTACTTGTTATAGTGTTCTACTTTAATAGAACACTGCAAAGATATATCATTAAAACATAACTTCCAAACTTTTTCCTCGTTTTTTTTAATTTTTTTTCTTATTTTCATCAAATTGTCATACATTTCTCCCTTTTCTCCTTATTTATAATAAGCGCGTGAAGGCACTTTGTCGTTTTCTGTTTTCCCGAAAAACCGATAATCTTGTTGCTTGTTTTTTTGCTTTTTTGCGATAGAGAGAAATCTTCCTTCTTCTCCGAAAATCTTTCCATCCATCTGCCCCGGACTCTGTTTTTGGAGTGAGGAGATGAGGAAAACTGTTCTGAAATTCCGTCGATAAATCATATATCTTTACATTTCGTTTTCTCCCGAATAGAAATGAAATGACGGACTTTTTCTCTTTGAAATGTCCGAAATAAACAAAAGAGGTGTGAAAAAGAACATAAAAATCCCCCTATCTTCTAATCTTGACACCACAAATCAAATCTTTGCATCTTTCTTTGCTCACCTTTTGCATTGCAATAGCTGACCTTTCATCCATCAAAAGCTAAGCTATTGGTTTGTAAAAGCTAAGCTATCGCAAAACAATCATTACTGCATTTTTTTATTTCTCTGATATTCAATATCTTATCCGATTTCTTCAAAAATCGCAAAATTGTGTCCCGGAGGAAAAGTTTTTGCAAATAAGCCAATGGTGATGCGTTGAAAAGTAAAGAATTTCTCAGGATTGGTATTTTTGTCCTCATCATCTTTCCGCTCCATGCCGGCTGTCATTTCAAAGTCAGGATAAACTCTCTGTCTTTATCTCACATCGAATCTGCTTTGCGAAAACAAAGAAAATATTACGATAGTTAAATAAATGTAAAAAAACAAGGTTAAAGATTGCTTTTTTATTCTATATTCCCTAAATTTGTATAGTGATTTAAAATAAATTTCTTATGGAAAACTAATGCCCAATTTAAGTTACAAACAATGTTGGAATATACGTACGTAAACAATAATTAAAACTAAATGCGATATGAAAAAGATTTTTTTTACCATCATGACTTGCGTGCTCTGCGTAGCCTATGGCTGCGGCGACAAGGAAGATATAAACGAAGGGGCATTTTATAAAACCTATATAACAAGCTATTATGAGCCTGAAAACGCTGTACCACAGAATTATGGTTTTGGTGTGAAATTAGAATTCACCGGTGGAAAATCAATCTACAATGGAGAAAAGTTTAAAGAGCTTTCTCGCTACTATGGTGATGTAAATTATAATAGATGGCGGATGCAAATGCCAATAACAGCAATAAATGACAGCATCACAAAAGTAGAACTAATCACAAAAGATGGCTTTGACGTTGCACACCCGGCGGAAAGCGATGTGGCAGAATTTGCAAATTGTATCTATGCTTCGTTTTATGATTACATTAAAAATGGTTACACGAAACAGAATAATTCCAAAAATGGTTTTCAGCAATATGCTGATGTGAATTTAGCAGAGTATTCTTCACTCGACGGTGCCGAGTTATTGAAGGAAAAACTTTCAGACATCAACAAATCCAACACCAAGTTGATTGGTCCTTATTTCGTGCTGACTTTCGATAAAAAGGGTAGTGTCCTATAAAGTGTGTAATTCATCTTTCCTTTCTCTGTACTTCCACTGTTATTTTATTCTTTTCTTTCCAGTTTTTGAATTGATATATTCTCCTTTCATATGTTGTCTTTGTTTCCTCCATCGCCACGGCTGCCAGGAGGAAGATGACAGACTTCTCTGATGGCATGGATGTCCTCATTTGGATGGTTCTCCTGTACTTCCTGTTGAGCCTTTCAATCCAGTTGGTCGTATATATGCACCTCTGCACTTGGGGCGGGAAGTCCATATACGTGAAGTAGGCACTGTTGCGTTCAGCCTTGTACTTTCTTAGTGCAGGATATTTCCTTTCCCATTTCTCGACAAAGGTAATGAATTGTTCGTATCCCTGCAAGGAATTCATCTCGTTGTTCTCCAATTGGAACACTTCACTGAGCTGCTGCGCCATTACCGGTTTGTCTTTATGTGATGCGCCGCTGAGTATCTGTCGCTTGACGTGTGCCACGCAGAACTGGTGTGCGGCACCGGGAAAGGCTGCACAGACGGCATTCTCTATTCCTTGCAATGCATCGGAAACGACTAAGTCTATCTGTTCGACGCCTCTTTGCTTCAAGGCCTCAAGCTCGTCTTTCCAGCAAAGAGCCCCTTCTGTGGGATGATTGACAACCGTGAGCACCTCCCTGCTGCCGTCTTCCAATACCCCCAGAATGGTATAGTAGGCCTCCTTGGACACCTGTCTGTCCCTACGGGTGGAAATAAAGGTGGCGTCGATATAGACGGCTAAATAGTGGGAGGAAAGACTACGGCAAAGCCACCGTTCGACGTCCTCACGGCAGCTACCGGCAAGATGCGATACCTGCTGCTTGCTGTAGGAACGACCATAGACGCAATTGGAAATCTCGCCTATCTGCTCCGTGGTAAGACCTTTGGTGTAGAGGAGGTTGAACAATTTGGCACGTTCCTCGCTTTCGCTGCGTATCAACCCTAAGAGAATGGGATAGAAGCTCCCGCTACGACTGCGCGGAATACGGAGCGAGAACTCAAAGCCGTGACTGTACCAACGGCGGGAACGGAAGCCATTGCATTGCTCATGGGCATTTTCGCTGACGAACAACTCTCGTTCATGATACATCAGGGAGTTCATGATTAATGACTGAAGGGTAACAAAACCCTCGCTGCTGCTTGTGTAATTCGAAATAATTTCCGAAATTTGCGAATGTGTAAGTTTCATTTTTTTTTTTTTTAT
>NZ_LR027819.1:0-75160 GCF_900607215.1 Prevotella rectalis | reverse complement strand
CGTTCATGATACATCAGGGAGTTCATGATTAATGACTGAAGGGTAACAAAACCCTCGCTGCTGCTTGTGTAATTCGAAATAATTTCCGAAATTTGCGAATGTGTAAGTTTCATTTTTTTCTTTTTTATGGTTTACAAATACAAAGATAAGAAAAAAGGAGCTTACACACTTTTATAGGACAGTACCATAAAAAGCCGGAGAAAGCGGGGAAACACTCCTTTGAGTTTGTTATGCATCTGTCGAAAAAGATAATAAAAGTGCCATTTGAATATGACTTCTAAAGCGAGAAGAACGAGGGAGAGTTTTTCTTCGCCGCAGAAACAAGTTCGCTCCGAAAAGACATGAAACGGATTGCAAATGCAAAGCGGTCGATTATTACCCAAGATAACCGACCGCTTTGTTATGCCACTGACACTTCTTCTTCCACCCTATACCTTCTCATGAACCGGCACCGCGATATGTTTCAGCCAGCTGCCACGGAAGATGCGGACAAGGAACATGCTGCCACGGAAGGTTAGCTCAACCGCCATGGCGAACCAAACGCCACGAAGTCCGTAGGAGGAGGCGAGGGCATAGGCCAAGGTGAGACGCACCAGCCACATCGAACCGAGATTGATGAGCGAGGGCTTGAACGTGTCGCCTGCTCCAATGCAAACGCTGTATGAGACGATGGCAGCAGCAAAGAATGGCTCAGCGAAAGCCTCAATGCGAAGAACGGCAACTCCCAGCTCACGAATTTCCTGAACAGGCGAAAGCATGCCAATCATTTCAGGTGCGAAGACATACATCACAGCGCCCATAACAGCCATGACTCCCATGCCAAGGAACACCGTCATGTGGGCAAAGCTCTTGCAAAGCTCCCTGCGCCGTGCGCCTACACTCTGTCCGACCAACGTCGTGGCAGCCTCGCCGATACCGTAACCCGGCATATAGCAAAGACTTTCGGCAGTGACGGCAAACGAATTGGCAGCAATGGCAAAGTTACCAAGAGGTGCCACAATCATAGTAGATATCACCTGCGCACCGTTCATCAGCAAATATTGCAACGCCATGGGCGCACCAATCGCAATGGCATTCCGAATATAATCCCACACCCAAACAAACCGATGGGTATCTAACTTCCAAGCGAGGATGGGACTACGGAAAATGGCGAAATAGACCAAAGGAATCGCTGCTGATACGAAAGCCAACAGCGTGCCAAGGGCTGCGCCCTCAACGCCCAGACCAAAACCGAACATCTCGAATTCAACACCAAAGACATGGAGAACACGGGTCGGAAAAATTAAGATAAAGTTGAAAATGACATCGAAAACACACATCAACACAGCAATGAAACTGGGGTGACGCATATCGCCGGAGACCTTCAGCATGGCGGCGGAAAGGTATTCCACCAAATGAATGGGAACTGCGAAGGAGAAAATGAGAAAATACATCGAGGCATCGTGCTGAATATCGGCGCCACCGCCCAACCAACGGGGCAAGAAACCTGAAATCAGGGCTGCTACAGACATCAGAATCAGACTGAAAGCCAGACCGAAGATGTAGCCGTGGCGCATCACGGCACGAGCCTTCTCAAAGTCGTTGGCACCGATGAAGTGGGCTGCCTGTACGGAAAAGCCCATACCTCCGGCTGCCACCAACGAACCGAAGAGCCACGTGGCTGGTTCGACAAGGCCGATCGATGCCGATGCCTCTGCCCCAAGCGAACCCACCATCGAGGCATCGATATAGAACATCAGCACGGTCGTAACCTGAGCAAGGATGGAAGGAATGCTCAGCTGGACGATGAGATTCAGTTTCTCACCCGTTGTCATAGCCTCGCCACTCCTTATCTTAGCCAACAGAGAATCGGTAACTGTCTTGCTGAATATCATCAGGAAAGTAGGGCGCTAAAAATGTTCACCCCTTTTCTCACCTTTATTCCCCAAATAGCCAGATTGCCATAAGGAGAATAAAGACGAAAAAAGGGGTGAGAACGATTATTTGTTGTTTGCTCTGTAGTACGAATGCAACCGCAAATCGAAAATCAGGTTAGAATAAATCGGAATCCCTTTGACTTCACGATTGCCATAACCAAGTTGGTAAGGAACGTAAACCACCCAGTGGTCGCCAATATGCATGTTTTGAAGTGCAGTGGCAAAGCCATCAACAACCTTGCTGACACGCATCTGCGCCGGACGCGCTGTCTTCGCATTGAAATCTGTAAATCCCCAAGAGCTATCAAAGATCAATCCTGAAGTATAAGTTGTGGAAGGCAGCAACCTCCCTTGATAATGGACATGAACAGAGTCGGTGAACAATGGCACTCCGGCACCTTTGCCCTTTTCCAATTCATGGACAATGATATGCTTTTCGGGAGCGTAAGTTTGCATTCCGTCGGCATTGTGAACTTGGTTCTGATAGGAATAGTTGAGGATTATCTTCCACGACGTATCGCCATTGGCTATCTTCTGCTTCGTCTCGATGTAAAGATTGGTCCAATACTTGTCATTGACGGCTTTCCAGTCGGCAAACTCCTCTACTTCGTTGTTGTCCTCGGTACATGACGTCAGCAGCCCTGCCGAAAGCATCAGTCCAAGCATGACAAAGCCTGTGAGCAACGAATGCCGTAAGCTGGCTTTTATTTGATTGAGTGAATACATATTTGATAGATAGAAATTATACATCCAGTTTCTTTAACAGGGAGGTGAGCGAAACTCTGTCCTCTATGATTTCGCGGAGCTTTGCCACAGGCACGCGTTCCTGTTTCATAGAATCGCGATAGCGCAAGGTTACGCTGTTGTCGGTCAGCGAGTCGCCATCGACGGTCACACAGAAAGGTGTGCCAATGGCATCCTGACGGCGATAACGCTTGCCGATGGAGTCCTTGGCCTCAATCGTGGTGTTGAAATGAAACTTCAGGTCGTTCACGATTTCCTGTGCCTTCTCAGGCAGCCCGTCTTTGTTCACCAACGGCAACACGGCACACTTGATTGGAGCGAGAGGTTCAGGCAATTTGAGCACAACGCGTGAAGACCCATTTTCCAATTGCTCTTCTTCGTAGCTGTGGCACATCACCGAAAGGAACATTCTATCTACGCCTATGGAGGTCTCCACTACGTAAGGGGTGTAATTCTCGTTGCGTTCGGGATCGAAATACTTCACCTGACGACCGGAGAATTTCTCGTGTTGCGACAAGTCGAAGTCGGTACGGGAGTGGATTCCCTCCACTTCCTTGAAGCCGAACGGCATGTGGAACTCTATGTCGGTTGCCGCATTGGCATAGTGCGCTAACTTTTCGTGGTCGTGGTAGCGATAGTTCTCGTTGCCCATGCCGAGTGCCTGATGCCAAGCAAGGCGGTGCTGTTTCCAATAATTGAACCATTCCATCTCCGTTCCTGGCTGACAGAAGAACTGCATCTCCATTTGCTCGAACTCACGCATACGGAACACGAACTGGCGGGCTACAATCTCGTTGCGGAAAGCCTTTCCTATCTGTGCGATACCAAACGGTAGCTTCATGCGTCCGGTCTTTTGAACGTTGAGGAAGTTAACGAATATGCCCTGTGCCGTCTCCGGACGGAGATAAATCTTACTTGCAGAATCGGAAGATGCGCCAATTTCGGTGGAGAACATGAGGTTGAATTGGCGCACGTCGGTCCAGTTCTTTGTTCCGCTAATGGGATCAACGATGCCCTCGTCGAGAATAATCTGTTTCAGACCTTCAAGGTCAGTGGCCTCCATCGCTGCCGCAAAGCGAGCGTGAAGGTCATCGTGCTTGCGCTGATTCTCCAAAATGCGAGGATTGGTGGCGCGGAATTTCGCTTCATCGAAGGCGTCGCCGAATTTCTTGGCAGCCTTAGCAACTTCCTTTTCGATCTTTTCCTCATATTTTCCGAGCTGGTCTTCTATCAGCACATCGGCACGATAGCGTTTCTTTGAGTCACGGTTGTCAATCAACGGGTCGTTGAATGCATCGACGTGTCCACTGGCTTTCCAAACGGTAGGGTGCATGAAGATGGACGAGTCGATACCCACGACATTGTTGTGCAGCAACACCATGGATTGCCACCAATACCGTTTAATGTTGTTTTTCAGTTCTACGCCATTCTGTCCGTAGTCGTAAACCGCCGCGAGACCATCGTAAATATCACTGCTTGGAAAGACAAAGCCATATTCCTTGCAATGACTTACTATCTTTTTGAAAACATCTTCTTGTGCCATATTTCTATTATTTCTTATTGTATCTTATTGGAAAAGTTGTCGCAAAGATACTGCTTTTTAGCGGAATAAATGAACGAAAAGCAGTGAAAGTTTCAACCTTTTGAGCTTACTTATCTTTTGTTTGCGTTTTTTTTCGTACCTTTGAACCTTAAAAATGACACCCCATAGTTTATGGACGACGATAGAATAAAAGACAACCAAGAGGAAGAAGAATTGACAACGGAACAAGAAAACCTTGATACCGAAGAACCGGAAACAGGCGAAGAGAAACATTCCGATTATAAGCCGGTGGATAGGTTTGATGCTTCCGCCGTGAGACACCTATCGGGAATGTACAAAAACTGGTTCTTGGACTATGCCAGTTACGTTATTCTCGAACGTGCCGTGCCACACATCGAAGATGGACTGAAACCCGTGCAGCGACGCATCCTTCACTCAATGAAGCGTATGGATGACGGACGCTATAACAAAGTGGCAAACATCGTAGGACATACCATGCAGTTTCATCCTCACGGTGATGCTTCCATTGCCGATGCTCTCGTGCAGATGGGACAGAAAAATCTGCTCATCGATACACAGGGAAACTGGGGAAACATCTTTACCGGCGATCGTGCGGCGGCCTCTCGCTACATTGAATCAAGACTGTCGAAATTCGCCTTGGAAACAGTGTTTAACCCCAAGACTACCGAATGGCAACAGTCTTACGATGGAAGAAACAAAGAACCGGTAACGTTGCCCGTAAAATTTCCGCTCCTTCTTGCGCAAGGGGCAGAAGGAATAGCGGTGGGATTATCATCGAAAATACTCCCACACAACCTCAACGAGATATGCGATGCAGCCATAAAATATCTCAAAGGCAAAGAATTTCACCTCTATCCAGACTTCCCCACTGGCGGAAGCATTGATGTCTCCAAATATAACGACGGACAAAGGGGCGGTTCGCTCAAGGTGCGTGCCAAGATAGAGAAGTTGGATAACAAGACCCTGATCATTCGAGAGGTGCCTTTCACCAAGACGGCAGGCACACTGCAAGACTCTATTACGAAAGCGGTGGAGAAGGGAAAACTGAAAATTCGTAAGGTTGAGGATATGACGGCATCGGAAGTGGAAATACAGTTGCACCTCACGCCGGGCACGTCGAGCGACAAAACTATGGACGCGCTCTATGCCTTTACCGACTGCGAAGTGAACCTTTCGCCCAACTGTTGCGTGATAGCTGATCGCAAGCCACAGTTCCTGACCATATCGGACGTGCTTCGATATTCGGTGGAGCATACGAAAGCACTTTTGCAACGCGAGTTGGAAATACGCAAGGCGGAACTCGAAGAACAACTCTTCTTCAGTTCGTTGGAACGCATCTTCATTGAGGAGCGCATTTACAAGGAACGGAAGTTTGAGACGGCAAAGAACATAGATGACGTGGTGGCTTTCGTAGATTCCAAATTGGAACCTTACAAAGAAACGTTCATCCGAGAGATTACTCGTGATGATATCCTGCGACTATTGGAAATAAAAATGCAACGTATCCTGAAGTTCAATAAGGATAAGGCAGATGAACTCATCCGGAAGATAAAAGCCGAGATAGCCGATATAGAGAAAGACCTCAGCGAAATGGTGCGCGTTACCATAGAGTGGTTCAAACACCTGAAAGGGAAATATGGGAAGGACTTCCTCCGCAAAACGGAGATAAAGAACTTTGAGACTATTGTCGCTGCGAAAGTGGTGGAAGCGAACGAAAAACTCTATATCGACCGCAAGGGAGGATTTATTGGTACCGGACTGAAAAAAGCCGAGTTCGTGCAGAATTGTTCAGATCTCGACGATGTCATCATCTTCTACAAAGACGGAAAATACAAAGTCATACACATTGCCGACAAGGTGTTCGTAGGCAAAGGGGTGCTTCATGTCCGCGTGTTCAAGAAGAACGACAAACGAACTATTTACAACGTGGTCTATCGCGATGGTGCCGATGGAATCAACTATATCAAGCGTTTCAACGTAACTTCCGTCAGCCGAGATAGGGAATACGACCTCACAATGGGAACACCCGGGTCGAAGGTGCTCTACTTCACAGCCAATCCCAATGGTGAAGCAGAAGTAATTAAAATTACACTTGCGCCCATGGCTAACGACAAGCGAAAGAGTATTTTCCTTGAGCGAAAGTTCTCTGAAATACTTATAAAAGGAAAGGCGGCAAGGGGAAACATATTGACGAAAGAAAACATTCACCGAATATCGCTGAAGAGTCGCGGACATTCCACGCTCGGTGGAAGAAAGGTGTGGTTCGATCCTGACGTGAATCGCATCAACTATGAGGAACAAGGGCGATTGCTCGGAGAATTTAACGATAGCGACCGTATTCTCGTTGTTTTGGATAACGGAGATTTCTACATTACCGACTTCGATGCCGCCAACCATTACGAAGATAACATCATGCGTTTGGAGAAATTTGATGCCGATAAGGTATGGACAGCGGTGGTTTATGATGCAGATAATCAAGGTTATCCTTATTTGAAGCGTTTTCAAATGGAAGCAACGAAGCGGCATCAAAGTTTTGTTGGCGATAACCCCAACTCCCAACTCGTGTTGTTGTCCGATCAAGTGTTCCCACGCATTGAGGTAAACTATGGTGGTGAGGATGCCGGCAGAGGCGTGGAAGAGATAGACGCCGAGGGCTTTGTGGGCGTAAAAGGTTTTAAGGCGAAAGGAAAGCGCATATCGACCTATGATATTGCGAAGATAAAAGAACTGGAGCCACTGCGCTTTCCGGAACCGGAAGACGATGACAGTGACGGCGAAGAACGTGCACAGGATGAAGAGTCGCTCAAAGCAGAAGAGGAAAACCTCGATCCGGATGCGCGAAAGAGCAAGCAGCAGGTGATAGACGAGATTACCGGACAATTAAACTTATTCCCCGATGAATAAATATCAAAGAACCGAAGAATGGATAAAACGAGTCGTTATCATCACTACCGGTTGGTTAGTGGCAATGTCATTCTTACCCTGTCAGGCTCAAGATACACTGCACACCGATAAGATAATAACCAATTCGCAAATGATAGGCGTTGGATATGTCAATCAATTGGATACTTATCTTTCACCGGAGGAATATACCGGAACTGAGCTGCGTTACATTTCTCATACCATACGCGAAAACAAGACAAAACTCTCGCGCGATATTATCCATCAAGCGCGTCTTGCCTATACTCGAAACCGTGCTGACAACTGCAACGAACTGGGGGGACTTTATAATTTTCAATACAGTGTGCTCTACGAACTGGAAAACATCCGCGTGGGCAATGGGCGACTACTGCTGAAGGCCGGTGGTGGCATTGATGCCGGTATGGGCTTCCTTTACAACACTCGCAACGGCAATAATCCGGCACAAGCCTATTTGGGACTTAATCTCGCGCCTCGCCTTTCGGCAGCCTATGCGTTCCGTATCAGAAGCCATCCGTTCCAAATTCGCTATGAAGCACAAGTTCCCCTCGTGGGCGTGATGTTTTCACCGAACTACGGACAGAGTTATTACGAAATATTCTCAAGGGGCGATTACGACCACAATGTGGTCCCAACCACCTTTTTTGCCACTCCCTCGCTACGTCAATCGCTCACTTTCGATTTTACGATACGCCACACAACCGTGCGATTTGGCTATCTCGGCGACATCCAACAAGCCAAGGTAAATGAATTGCGTTATCATACATGGAGCCATCTTTTTGTCATTGGTATCGTAAGAAAATTTTCAATCACAAAGTATCTGCCATGAAACTTATCTGTCCTAAATTCTTATTGAGTTATTCTGTGGTAGTCGTATGCATGTTATTGACGACCATTTCGTTTACTTCCTGTGTTACCAACGATGATTTTCCAGATGATCCGCAAGGTAACTTCGAAGCACTATGGAAGATTCTTGATGAGCACTATTGCTTTTTCAGTCAAAAAGGTATTGACTGGAATGAGATTCATAAACGCTACACACGGAAGTTTCACAACGGAATGACAGAGAGTCAGCAATTCGAGGTGATGGCAGATATGCTCTCGGAACTCAAGGATGGGCACGTGAATCTTTTCACCTCTTTTAATACAGCGCGCTATTGGTCGTGGCATGAGAATTATCCACGGAACTATTCCGATTCGCTCATCCGCAAATACATCAAAACTGATTATCTTATTGCCAGTGGAATGGATTATACCATTTTGGACGATAACATAGGTTATCTGCGCTGTTCAAGTTTTCAGAACGGCATGGGAGCGGGAAACCTCGACTATATCTTCCTGTTTTTCCAACCATGCAAAGGCATAATCATAGATATACGCGACAATGGTGGAGGTGCGCTCACCAATGCTGAAGAGTTGGCTGCAAGATTCACGAATGAAAGTCGGCTCGTGGGTTACATACAACACAAGACGGGAAGAGGACACGATGACTTCTCCGGTCTGAAAGAGCAGATTCTGAAGCCGGGAAAAGGCATTCGATGGCAAAAGCCTGTCGTGGTGCTGACCAACCGCAGCGTCTTCTCGGCAGCCAATGAGTTCGTGAAATATATGCGGTGTTGTCCGAACGTGCGAACAGTGGGCGATTGCACAGGCGGTGGAGCGGGATTGCCGTTCACGAGCGAATTGCCCAACGGTTGGAGCGTGCGGTTCTCGGCTTGCCCGATGTTTGATAAGGACAAACGGCTCACCGAGTTCGGCATCGAACCGGATTACAAGGTAGCTCTTACAACTGAAGATTTTCACCGAGGTAAAGACACCATCATAGAGTTTGCCCGGAAACTCATGCGGTAGGTTGGTAATTTTCAGCACCATTGCTTCCTCATCAAACTCAACTTTTGGAAAGAAAAAAAGAGCACAATGGGAGAGTTATCCTCCTTACATTCTGCCATTTATTATGGAAAGAACCTAATCACTCGCTTTTTCTCGCGACAGTGTTTTCCAATCATCAATGATACACGACGAACTGATTTATAGGATTTTAAAAGAGTTTAAGTTTACGCCCACTACCGATCAATCCAATGCGTTGCAGACGTTTGCCGGATTCATGACCCATAGGGACGAACGTGCCGTCATGATTTTGCGAGGCAGTGCCGGTACGGGCAAGACTTCTTTGGCTGCAGCCATCGTTCGCGCGCTTCGCGCTTTACAATGGAAAGTATCGCTGTTGGCTCCCACCGGACGTGCTGCTAAGGTGTTTTCGCTCAATGCAGGCTTGCCGGCATCCACCATTCATCGTCGTATTTATCGCGAAAAAGCTTTCAATGGCGCAGATGGTAAGTTTCAGCTCAATCAAAATCTCCACACCAACACGCTCTTTATGGTGGATGAGGCTTCGATGGTAAGTTTATCCACCGGTGCGAACTTCTTTGGAAGTGGGCGTTTACTCGATGATTTGATACAATACGTTTACGGTGGAAACAATTGTAGAATGATGTTGATAGGCGACAAGGCACAGCTGCCACCGGTAGGCGAGAACGAGAGTCCGGCTTTGCGTGCTGATGTGTTGAGTGCTTACGGTTTGCGCGTCCATGAATGCGATTTGGACGAAGTGTTGCGGCAAAGTGAAGATTCCGGTATTCTTTGGAATGCCACCGTCATTCGCGAAATGATTACCCATGACGAGGCAACACAACTTCCCCGCATACGTCTCACGGGTTTTGCCGATGTTTCCGTTGTACCCGGCGATGAACTTATAGAGAGTCTTGCTTCGAGCTATTCGGCAGTGGGAATGGACGAGACTATGGTAATCACTCGTTCCAACAAGCGTGCGAATATTTATAATCAAGGCATAAGAAACACTGTCTTGGGGCGCGAGGAAGAACTGACTACCGGCGATTTGGTCATGGTGGTGAAGAATAAGTATTTGCAACCTTCAACCGCTTCCAAACTGTCGGACATAGAAGGCGGTTTTATCGCCAACGGAGATAGGGGAACGGTGCGTCGTGTACATAATTTCAGGGAATTGTATGGTTTTCGTTTTGCCGATATAACATTGGAGTTTCCGGATTACAATCAGGTGGAAATCGACACGGTGGTCGTTTTGGACACGCTCACTACAGAGGCACCGGCATTGACGCGCGAACAGAATGACCGATTGTTCAACAAGGTCATGGAAGATTATGCAGATGTCCCACTTAAAACCGACCGCATGAAACGGCTTCGCGAAGATGATTACTACAATGCCATGCAGATAAAATTTGGATATGCGGTAACCTGTCATAAGGCGCAGGGCGGACAGTGGGCGCACATTTATCTTGACCAAGGATATATGACCGACGAGATGCTTAATCCCGATTACATCCATTGGCTTTATACGGCTTTCACAAGGGCAACGGAACATCTTTACTTGGTGAATTGGCCGAAACAACAAATGGAAGAATGATGGAAGCAATGGAATTGACACAGGATTACATCAGGCTGGCTTTTGAGAAGTACAACAGGTTGATATTCGATGGGCGGCTGCCACTGCCCACATTAAAGCTCTCCAAGGCACGTACCCGCCTTGGACAGATGTCGTGCAAGCGTGGCTTTCTAAAAAGAAAACCCTACGATTTCATAATTTCTATTTCCTCCTATTATAAACAATCGCAGCAGGAAATAGACGATGTCATTATTCATGAGATGATTCATTATTATATCGCTTACAACGAAATAAAGGACACTTCGGCGCATGGGAAGGTATTTCGCTCAATGATGGCAGAGATAAACCAGCGATACGGACGCCATCTGACCATATCTGCCAAAACAAAAGGAATGGAACCGACCATTGACAAACAGCCAACGACTTGCCTTGTGTTGGCAATCGAAATGGATAACGGCACGTGTTACCTCTCTTCGGTAAATCCTAAGTCTGCCCATGAGATTGCCCTGACAATCTCACGCATATCTTCCGTTACTTCCCATTCATGGTTCACGACGCAGGATGCGTTCTTTCTCAATATGCCCCGTGTTCGTTCGCTTCGGGGACGTAAGGTGTCGAGAGCGTTCTATCAGGAAATGATGGGCAGAATGAAACCATTGGAATTTCCCCGGATGTAATCCAATAGTGTTTTGAATATTTTTTAGAAATCTCACGAAACATCGCATAAACCATAGAACTTTATGCCTTTCTCTCTAACCATATATGGTGCACACTTTCTTAGGTTAGCAATTCGTATTCAGGTTGTGGAAAACAGGTTCTTGACACCGAACACTCGCCCTGTCATCGCCACGAAATCACATGACAAAAACAGCGTTGGTGAATCGTCTTGTAACTCGTTGATAATCAATATGATATTAATTGGATTTTAAAAGGTAAGCTTTTGCACTTCAATTCATGACCTTTTGCATTGCAAAAGCTTACCTTTTAAAAAGCAAAAGCTTAGCTTTGATGAAACTAAGCCATAAAAGCGGTTGTGATTGCTGCAACAATCACCTTGTGATGGGTAACAATGCCGGGCACCAACAGACCTATCGTCAGCAAAAATAACGCCCCCATGTATAGACTTGACGTTTAAGGATATTGGAAACACCGACCCAATCGCTCTTGGCAGTCAGCGTTTCCAAATCCAATTCCATCTGTTTCTCCTTTCTTTGCTTGCGTCGGTACAGGAAAGCCATAAGTACCGACACGGCAATCAGAACCAAAATGAAGGTTGAATCCATGAGATTGATGAATTACAGCTCCGCCAATTCAATGACTTTTTCAACCGCAGCATTGATGTTGGCAGCATCCTTACCACCTGCTTGGGCATAATGTGGCTGACCACCACCACCGCCTTTGATTAGCTTGGCAGCCTCACGGATTATTTTTCCGGCATTCATCGCATGGTCTTTCACCATGTCGTCACTGAGCATCACCGAGAGAAGAGGTCGGTTATCGTAAACAGAGCCGAGCACACAGACGAGCTTTTCGGGAATCGCCTCACGCACTTTGAATACGATATCCTTAGCCGACGCAGGCTCAACGGGAAGGACTGCCTTCACGACATTGATACCATTCACGTTCCGAACCTTCTCTACGAGGCTCTTTGCCGCACGATCGGCAGTTTGCTGACGGAAATTTTCCATCTCTTTCTTCATTGTGTCGTGTTCTTCAATGTATTTGCGCACTACCGTCCTCAAGTCCTTGGCATTGTTGAACATCGCTTTTAGGTCGCGCAAGGTGTCCTCCAGCACATATACCGCCTCTTCGCAGTTCTTTCCCGTCATGGCTTCTATGCGACGAACGCCCGCGGCAACACTACTCTCGCTCACGATTTTGAAGAGTCCGATGCGTCCCGTAGAAGGCACGTGAATACCGCCACAGAACTCGCAGCTTGGTCCGAAGCCGATGACGCGCACCTTGTCGCCGTATTTTTCGCCGAAGAGTGCCACTGCACCCATTTTCTTTGCCTCCTCAATGGGCGTGTCGCGATGTTCGTTGCGTGGAAAGTCTTGGCGAATCATGTCGTTCACCATTCGTTCCACTTGTCTTAATTCCTCATCGCTTACTTTTTGGAAATGCGAGAAGTCGAAACGGAGTGTGTCAGGACTTACGTAAGAACCCTTTTGTTCCACATGTTCTCCCAAAACTTGTTTTAAGACATAGTCGAGCAAGTGAGTGGCAGTGTGGTTGGCAGCACTGGCGTTGCGCTTATCGGTATCCACACAAGCCATGAAATCGGCTTCGATGTTCTTGGGTAGTTCCTTGATGATGTGGATGCTTTGGTTGTTTTCGCGCTTAGTGTCGATAATATGAATGGTTTCGGTTTCACTGACGAGCACACCTTGGTCGCCTACCTGTCCACCCATCTCACCGTAGAACGGAGTTTTATCAAGCACTACCTCATAGAAACTGCTCTTTTTCCGAGTAACTCTGCGATAGCGAAGAATGCGACAATCGTGCTCCGTATAGTCGTAACCCACAAACTCTTGTTCACCTTCTCTGACGACAACCCAGTCGCCGTTCTCAACTGCCGCGGCATTTCTGGCACGTGCTTTTTGTTGCGCCATCTCCTCGTTGAATTGATTCTCGTCCACTGTGAAGCCGTGCTCTCTGCAAATCAATTCTGTGAGGTCGAGTGGAAAACCGT
This sequence comes from Prevotella rectalis, assembly GCF_900607215.1. Taxonomy (NCBI): domain Bacteria; kingdom Pseudomonadati; phylum Bacteroidota; class Bacteroidia; order Bacteroidales; family Prevotellaceae; genus Prevotella; species Prevotella rectalis. The sequence continues at coordinate 61,904 of NZ_LR027819.1, read as the reverse complement.
ATGTATCGAACAGACGGAAAGCTTCCTTTCCATCGAGTTCGGTTTTGCCCTGTTTATCCATCTCTTCCATTGCCGTATTGAGCAGATTAATGCCTTTATCGAGTGTGCGAAGGAAAGAATCCTCTTCCTCTTTTATCACTCGGGCGATAAGCTCTCGTTGGGCAACAAGCTCGGGATAGGCATCGCCCATTTCCTGAATGAAGATGTTGAGCAGTTTGAAGATGAACGCGTCTTTCTGTGCAAGGAATGTGTATCCATAGCGAACGGCGCGACGCAGTATGCGGCGAATGACATATCCTGCTTTCGCGTTTCCCGGCAACTGTCCATCGGCAATGGCAAACGCCACAGCGCGCATATGGTCTGCCACCACACGCATGGCAATGTCGATTCGTTCCTGTTCGTTGGCAGCTTTACCATTCTTGCCTGTTGGAGCGGTGAAACCATATTTTTTCCCGCTTAGTAGTTCTATCTGCTTGATGATGGGCTGGAACACGTCAGTGTCGTAGTTGGAACTCTTGCCTTGCAGTGTGCGCACCAAACGCTCGAACCCCATTCCGGTGTCAATGACGTTCATAGCCAATGGTTCGAGCGATCCATCGGCTTTGCGATTGAACTGCATGAAGACAATGTTCCAAATTTCTATTACCTGCGGATTGTCTTTGTTTACCAACTCTCGTCCGGGTAGCTTGGCTTTTTCTTCAGCGTTGCGCGAGTCAATGTGTATTTCCGAGCAGGGACCGCAAGGACCGGTATCTCCCATTTCCCAAAAGTTGTCGTGTTTGTTTCCGTTGATGATGTGGTCTTCCGGCAAATGCTTTGCCCAGAATTCTGCAGCTTCGTTGTCGCGTGGTATGTTTTCTTCCGGACTTCCCTCAAAGACGGTAACATAAAGGTCGGCGGGGTTTAACCCCAACACATCTACAAGAAATTCCCATGCGTAGTTGATGGCATCCTGCTTAAAATAATCGCCGAAGCTCCAGTTGCCGAGCATTTCGAACATCGTGTGGTGGTAGGTGTCGTGTCCCACCTCTTCCAAGTCGTTGTGCTTACCACTTACGCGCAGGCACTTTTGCGAATCGGCGCGACGGCGCGGTTCCGGTGTTTTTGTTCCGAGTATGACGTCTTTCCATTGGTTCATGCCGGCATTGGTGAACATCAGTGTAGGGTCGTCCTTTATTACCATGGGGGCAGACGGTACGATGACGTGTCCCTTTGCTTCAAAGAATTTCTTAAACGAGTTGCGGATTTCGTTAGCTGTCATCATCTTATTCTTAATTTTATAAAATTCGTTCAAAAGTGTTGCAAAGATACTGACTTTTCACTATTTTTGCAAATGAAATGCTGATTGATTGATATTGGGATTTGCAAGTCGTTGAAAAGCATAGGTAATAATAAGCATGGCAAGATGCGAGCCATCGATTATCGCCGATATCTTTCTGTTTAATAAAAATATAAAAAACTATGGCTGAAAATTCGCGAAAACTATATTATTCCATCAAGGAAGTGGCACAACAACTGAACGTTACGGAGAGTTTGCTCAGATATTGGGAAACAGAATTTCCGCATCTTCGTCCGAAGACTACCGGAAACAGGGTGCGCCAATATACGGAAAAAGATATCGACCAGATTAAGGTCATCTATAATTTGGTGAAGGTGCGTGGGTTTAAGATTGCTGCCGCGAGGAAGATGTTACGGGAAAACAGGGAGGGAGCGGATAAAAGTCGCAAGGTGTTGGAAACACTTATCTCCGTGAGAGACGAACTGAAAGAACTGAAGCTGCAATTGGATCGGTTGGTATAAGCTTTTCATCGGTTCGCACGAATAGGGACATAAAGTGCTTTCCGGGTAGGAAAACACTTTTTCTTTATTTCTATCTTTGCTCTCAAACAAATCACACTCCTTAAAAACCTTTGGAAAAGAGGGGAAATTTTCTTGCATACGTGAGATGCTTTCATGCTTTTACGCCTATGAAAGAAGAGGCTGCGAACATATCAAATATATTGCAAGGCATGACAGAAGAGATTTGGTAGATGCCAAATCATCTGTCAGTAATACTGCGAAATAGCAAAACTTGCTTGATACCTCTATGCAGTTCGATGGATGGGGGAAACACAAAAACAGAGAAGTTTCAACGAGTTTTTAATTTTTATGTAACACGTTAGAAACATTCCTTAACTACTTTTGCACCATAATTATTGAGGTAAAAGTAAAAAACAAACCATAATTTTATAATTCATTCCACAATGCAGAAAAGATTACTATTCCTGTTTGCGCTGTTGGTGATGTTCGCATCGACCCTTTCAGCACAGGTCACCACCTCCGCCCTCGGAGGCAAGGTTACATTATCAGGCAGCAACGAGCCTCTGATTGGGGCTTCGGTACAAGTTGTACACGAGCCTTCAGGCACAAGCTATGCCACTGTCACAAACATCGACGGACGCTACGAAATCCAAGGTATGCGCACCGGTGGTCCCTACTCCGTCACCGTATCTTATGTCGGGCACAAATCGAAGACCTATACGGGAATCATGCTTCAGCTCGGCGAGGTCTATAAGCTGTCGCCGGCGCTTTCAGAGGATGCCAATGAGCTGGGCGAGGTTGTCGTTACGGGCAAGGCCAGCAAGTTCTCACTCGAAAAGACCGGTGCCACCACCAACATCAGCAACGCACAGATGACAGCGCTGCCTACCATCAATCGCAGCATATCCGACATTGCGCGCATATCTCCTTATGCCAACGGCATGAGTTTCGCCGGCGGCGATGGACGTTCGACCAACTTCACCCTCGACGGTGCCAACTTCAACAACAACTTCGGTCTCTCGTCGGCACTCCCCGGAGGAGGCAATCCTATCTCAATGGATGCCATCGACGAGGTACAGGTGGTGATCGCTCCTTACGATGTGCGGCAGACCAACTTCATTGGCGGAGGTATCAACGCCGTGACCAAATCAGGCACAAACACTTTCAAGGGAGCAGCCTACATTTACCACAACAATGAAAACATGCACGGTAACCGCATTGACCACACCGACCTCGGAGAACGCGGCACCAACCGCAACACCACTTACGGATTCACACTGGGTGGTCCGATTCTGAAGGACAAACTCTTTTTCTTTGCCAACTTCGAGACCTCCAAGGTGCCATCAGTGGCCAACCGCTGGCATCCTTCTGCAGATGGTGTAGCCAGAAAAACAGACTACATTTCAAGAACCACCATTGCCGATATGCAGAAAGTTCAAGAGTTCATGCGAAGCAAATACGGCTATGATACAGGGGCATACGATGCCTTTCCTGCAGATGAGAGCAACACAAAGTTTCTCGCTCGTCTTGACTGGAACATCAATCAGAACCACCATCTTGCCCTTCGCTACAACACAACCACCAACAAGGCATGGAATCCCACCAACGGAAATTCGGGCAACACTGGCTTCCGACTGAGAGGATTCAACCGTTTATCGCAGTATTCCATGGCCTTCGCAAACTCCATGTACTCGATGGAGAATAAAATCAACTCCATTTCTGCCGACTTGAACAGTCGTTTCGGCAAGAATATCTCCAACCAACTGCTCGTTACCTACACAAACATCAAGGATATGCGTGGCAGCAACTCGTCGCCATTCCCATTCATCGACATCATGTACGACTACTCAACGGGCGATTACCCCACAATCGATTCTAAAACGGGACAAAACATCGCTGTTGACTTCGGCGGATACAACGTAAAGCAGACCCTTGAGCCGTACATGAGCCTCGGTTACGAGCTATTCACCTACAACAATGGTGTGAACAATAAGATTACGACCATCACCGACAACTTCACTTATTATCTGGGCAGCCACAAACTGACGGCAGGATTGAGCTTCGAGCATCAGATGGCCAATAACTCCTACATGCGAAACGGAACAGGCTATTACCGCTACCGCAGCCTCAATGATTTCCTCACAGGCGCTGCGCCTGAGGCTGTTGCACTAACCTATGGCTATGCAGGCAACCTCAATCCAGCGGCAGAAGTCAGTTTCAATCAGTATGGGCTTTATCTGCAAGACGAGTGGAACGTGCTCGACAACCTGAAACTGACAGGTGGCATACGATTCGACAACATTTCTTATGACGATGACGACATCATGCGTAACAATGCCATCTACGAACTCGACTTCGGAGGTCGCCACATCGACACCGGCAAGTGGGCCAAGAGCAACATTCAGATATCCCCACGCTTCGGATTCACATGGGATGTGTTTAAAGACCGCACGCTGAAAGTGCGTGGTGGCTCAGGTATCTTCACCGGTCGCCTGCCATTGGTGTTCTTCACCAACATGCCCTCCAACTCTGGTATGGTCCAAAACCTCGTGAGTGCCGTGACACGATACACCAACGGCGTCGTAACATCGAGAGACCCACGACTCGACAAGTTTACAGGAGGCATCGTTACCGATGTGAACCAAATGCGAGACATGCTCGGTGCACCGGAAAGCATCACACCGGAGCAAGGCACGGTGCCAAGTTCCATCGCCGCCATCGCCAGCGACTTCAAGATGCCACAGGTATGGAAATCATCGATTGCCGTTGATTATCAGATACCCACCTCGTTCCCCTTCACCGCAACAGCAGAGTTCACCTATACAAAGAAAATCAACGACGTTCGTCTGGTTAACTGGGACATCAAGGATGCGGAGATGCCCACATGGGAGCGCCTCAACGGAGCCGACAACCGCTATCTCTATCCGACCAACTTCACATATAATAAGGTGAGCGATGCTTGCGTGCTGGAGAACACGCACAAAGGCTATGGTTGGACATTCAACCTCACACTAAACGCAGAGCCAATCGACAACCTGAGCATCATGGCAGCCTATACCCACACAGTGATGAAGGAGGTGTCGGGAATGCCCGGCTCCAACGCATCATCGGCATGGCAAGGACTCTACACCGTCAACGGTCCGAACAGCGACGCACTGCAGAACTCGCAGTATGTGATTCCCGATCGCCTGATAGCTTCAGTGAGCTACACTTATCATCACGACCATTTCGCACTCTTCTACACCGGCTATTCTCCAAGGGGCTACAGCTATTTTTACTACGGCGACATCAACAACGACAAGATTGCCAACGACTTGATGTACATTCCGGCCGACGACAGCCAGATTCATTTCACACACGAGTCTGATCGCCAACTCTTCTGGAACTACGTGAATCAGGACTCTTACCTGAAGAACCACAAGGGCGAGTATGCGGAGGCTTACAGCGCACGCGCGCCATTCGTCCATCGTTTCGACTTCCGCTGGGCACACGACTTCACCTTCAACATCGGCAACACACGCCACAACCTTCAGTTGAGTGCCAACGTGATGAACATAGGCAACTTGTTCAACTCAAAGTGGGGAGTGGAGAAGAACATGAACGGCAGCTTCGGCGGTCAGTTCCTGAAAGTTGACAAGATAGATGCCAACAACGTTCCTTACTTCTCGATGAGAAAAGACAAGGAGGGCAATGCTCCTACAAAGACATGGTCGTTCGACAAGAACTACAACCAGTGCTGGATGTTGCAGATTGGTGTAAAATACTTCTTCAACTAAATTGCGAAAAAAAACACACTCATAAGAAAAAGAGGGTACACTGCGTATCCTCTTTTTTTTATGAATAAGCAGGTACACCTGTTTATTTAGCTGCCGGAGCTTTGAGCTTTCTTTACAAACGAGGATTTCGCGTAAATGTTTCTTAAATGTTTTTAAGACTATTGATTATCACTTTTTTTATGCAAATGCGTATCTTTGCAACGAAACAAAAAGAACATGAATTTATGAAGAAAATTTTTATGGTACTGCTAACTTCCGTTGCGATGGTAGCGTGCAAACAACCCGCAAAACCTGTTCAGGATGCTGCGACCACAGCCAGTCAGGAGACAGAACTTACTGATTCTTTGTGCTTTAAAGGGGAAGTTCCGGCAGCCGATGGTCCCGGAATCAAGTATGAATTGATGATGGCAACCGACAGTACGGACGGTTTCCGACTCACGGAGACAATGCTTGAGGCAGACAAGGGAAAAGACGTGGTAGAACGCTATACCGGTAAAGCCGAAAAAATGGAAAAGGATAAGGACGGCAAGAAGGTAACGGCTTATAAACTGCAGTTGGGTAAGACTGAGACTATGTTCTTCAAGATCGTGAACGATTCTACGTTGCGATTGGTAAACAACGAGTTGGAAGAAGCTGAAAAAAGTTCTCTCAACTATGATTTGAAACTTGTAAAATAAGATTCTGACAACTTGCAATTGCCAGGCTTCTTTTAGAAACGAAGAGAATGGAGAACGGTAGCGTTCTGTCTGTATCTTTCCAATAGGGAAGTCTTCGGGAACAAGAAGATGACAGGCAACAAAAAAAGTAGGAGGTAAGCACTGCTTGTGAGTGTTTATCTCCTATTTTTCATGTTTATGGCGGACTTTTCATAAAACTTTTCTTCTTCGCAGCTCGCCGAAAAAGGGATGGGAAGCGAGTTCCATCCTGTTCACCGGTTAGGCATCTGTTCTGACCGGTAAAGGTTCATTTTTGCGAAAGCTTAGCTTTTGCAATGTAATAGCTTAGCTTTTGGGACTCAAAAGCTAAGCTATTGAAAAGCGAAAGCTTAGCTTTTGCAATGTAAAAGCTTAGCTTTTGGGACTCAAAAGCTAAGCTATTGAAAAGCAAAAGCTAAGCTTTTAAAAAGCAATTCGTAAGTGGCTGATTATCAACGACTCTCTCCCCTCCCTAAAAACCTTGTCGGTGAGGTCATTTTTTGCCCGTTTTTCCATCGTTTCGAGTGCCCGGATAAGGTTCAGAAGGCAGCCCTGTATTTCCCCTCTTCTTTATCTTCGAGCATGGATAGATAACTGTTGTAGCGGCTTTCAGAAATATAGTGATCTTCAACGGCTTTCAGAACAGCGCATCCCGGTTCGTGGGTGTGGGTGCAATTGGAGAATTTGCATTGTTCGGAAAACTTGAATATCTCTCGGAAATAACTCGTCAGTTCTTCCTTGTCAATATCGAATGTGCCAAAACCTTTAATGCCCGGTGTGTCAATGAGATAGCCACCTTTAGGCAGTTCCAGCATCTCGCTGAACGTAGTGGTGTGTATTCCGGTATTATGCACATCTGAAATCTCCGCGGTACGTCGGTTCGCTTCGGGCAACAGTTCGTTGATGATGGTCGATTTCCCCACACCGCTGTTGCCGGCAAGGAGCGTTACCTTTCCATCCAAGAGTGGCCGAAGTCGGTGAAGACTTTTGTCAGAAGGCGCGTTCTCGGTGGATTGCACTTCCACGCACTTGTAGCCTATGGTCTCATACAAGTGAATTAGTCCCTTTTGGTATCGAAGTTCGTCCTCCGACAGCAAGTCATATTTGTTGAAAACAAGTATCACGGGCACGCGATACGCCTCCGCTCCGGCAAGAAACCTATCGATAAAGATGGTAGAAGTCTCCGGATAATTGACCGTTATCACAAGGAGTGCTTGGTCAAGATTGGCAGCGAGGATGTGGCTTTGTTTGGAAAGATTGGACGATTTTCGGACGATGTAGTTCCGCCTGTCTTCTATCTCGGAGATGAAAGCAGTTCCTTCCTTATTGATAATTAAGTGTACGTAATCACCCACTGCCACGGGATTCGTTGAACGGATACCTCTCAGACGGAAATTGCCTTTTATTTTGCTTTCGATCACTCGTCCGTCATCGGTTTTCACTGTGTACCAGCTGCCTGTGTTCTTTATTACTAAGCCACGCATATTGTGAAAAAAAACAGTTCCGCGCTCCTTTTTGGATAGCGTGGGGCGGGAACTGTGTGTGGAACATCGGACATGAGCGGTCAGACCGTCATGATTTCTTTTTCTTTCTCCTCGAGCAACGACTCAATCTTTTTGATGTACTTGTCGTGAATCTTCTGCAAATCGTTCTCGGCATCTTTCTCCAAGTCTTCCGAGAGTCCGTCTTTGATGGCTTTCTTCAATTTGTCTTTAATGTCCGAACGTGCGTTGCGCACCTCCACTTTTGTGCGTTCGCCTATCTTGTTGCTCTGCTTCACGAGTTCCTTGCGACGCTCTTCGGTGGGCTGTGGCAGGCTCAATCGGATTACTTCGCCATTGTTGTCCGGCGTGATGCCTACGTCCGAATCCATGATTGCTTTCTCTATATCCTTTATCGCCTTTTTGTCCCAAGGCTTGATGGCTATGGTGCGAGGGTCTGGAACGGTTACGGAAGCCACCTGATTGAGAGGCACCACGGAGCCGTAGGAACTTACGCGCACGCCATCGAGGATGGCAACGTTGGCACGACCCGCGCGAATGCGTGCCAGCTGCTCTTCAAGATAGGTGGCAGCCATTATCATGCGTTCTTCAGCTTCGTTTAATGTTGCTTTAACGTCTATCATATTCTTTACAGTATTAAAAATTTAGCACAAATATAGGGATTTATTCCCAAACTTACAAGTCTTTTCTCTGTTTTTCCATCAGGCAGAATACAATTTGTCGGTCAGCAGTCGGGCTATCTTCTCCAAATAATGTGCATCTGTCTCGTCGAAAGCGTTGACCTCTTTGCTGTCAATGTCGAGCACGCCTACAGGCTCGCCGGTTGTCGTAAGGAGCGGAATGACGATTTCGGAACGCGACTCCGAGCTGCAAGCGATGTGCCCCGGAAACTCCTCTACGTCGGGAACAACCAATGTGCGCCGTTCCGCGATTGCCGTTCCGCAAACGCCTTTGCCAATAGGAATGTTAAAACAAGCCACCGTTCCTTGAAAAGGACCTAATTGTAATGTCTTACCGGAGTGAAGCAAATAAAATCCGGTCCAAAAAAAGCTGTCGAACGCATGGTGCAGAGCGGATGAGACGTTTGCCAGCACACCGGTTTCATTGTTTTCCTCGCCTTCTATCAAAGCGACAATCTGCTTCAGGAGCAATTCATAAGTTTCTTTCTTATTATAGTTCATTGATTATTGTTCTGTTCGATACCATTCAGCTCGTCAGCCACCTCGTTGGTCAGTTCCACAAACTGGGCGATGGAAAGCTGTTCGGGACGCTGGGTCATAATCTCTCGCTCATAAAAGCCTTCGCTCGGCTTTGTTGGGAAAATCTGTCGAAGGCTCACACGCAACATCTTCCGCCGTTGATTGAACACGGCCTTTACCAATCGCTTGAACAATCGCTCGTCGCATCCCAAATCGCTAATGCTGTTGCGTGTCATGCGAATGACCGCACTCTTCACCTTTGGCGGCGGATTGAACACATTTTCATCCACCGTGAACAAGTATTCCACATCGTACCATGCCTGAATCAGTACGGAAAGAATGCCGTAGCTCTTGTTCCCGGGGACGGCTGCCAAACGTTGAGCCACCTCGCGCTGTATCATGCCCGTGCAGCAAGGTATCAAGTCCTTGTTATCGAGCATTTTAAAGAAAATCTGTGAGGAGATGTCGTAGGGATAATTGCCGGTCAGCACGAACGGTTTGCCACCGAATGCTTCACGGAGATCCATCCGCAGAAAGTCCTTGCCCAAGATGTTTTCCCTCAACGTGGGAAACTTCTCATAAAGGAACGACACACTCTCCTTGTCAATCTCCACGGCTTTCACTTCTCTCGGCTTTTCCACGAGATATTGCGTGAGTACTCCCATCCCCGGACCTATCTCCAACACGGGAATGTCAGGGCATGCGTCCACTGTGTCGGCTATCCGTTTGGCAATATTCAAATCGGTGAGGAAGTGCTGACCGAGATGTTTCTTGGGTCTGACTGATTTCATAATTTTTCTTTATTCGGTTACAAAGATAGATATTTTATTTTGTAATTAAAAGCATTTTAGTATCTTTGCTCATTGTAATGAGATTGAAGAAGTTGCTCTACGACAGCATAAAGATTATCCTACCACTTATATTAGGTGGCAGCATTCTTTATTGGATGTATCGCGATTTCGACTTCGCAAAAATAGAGAACGTGCTGCTTCGGCAGATGAATTGGACGTGGATGCTGCTCTCGCTGCCTTTCGGCGTACTCGCACAGGCATTTAGAGGTTGGAGGTGGAGGCAGACTTTGGAGCCTCTTGGTGAGAGACCGCGTAACTCCGTCAGCGTTAATTCCATCTTTCTGTCCTACGCCGTTAGTTTAATCATCCCTCGCGTGGGCGAATTTGCTCGTTGTGGTGTGCTCCATCGTTACGATAAAGTGGCTTTTCCGAAAGCGTTGGGAACCGTGGTGACCGAACGCGCCGTCGATACAATCATTGTTGTGATCATCACGGCATTGGCTTTTCTATCGCAGATAAGCGTTTTTGGTAATTTCTTCTCGAAAACCGGAACGCGAATGGATCATCTTGCAGGTTCTTTTTCTGCCATGGGGTGGCTTGTTACCACCGTCTGTGCAGTGGCAGCCATGATGTTGCTCTACGTCATCCGCAGGAAATTGACCATCCACGACAAAGTAAAGGAAACACTGTCGGGCATCTGGCAGGGCATCATTTCACTGAAAGGACTGAAGAACGTGCCCTTGTTTCTGTTCTACAGCTTTGCCATTTGGGCGAGTTACTTTCTTCATTTCTACCTGACGTTCTTCTGTTTTGAAGCAACGAGCAATTTAGGCGTTACATGTGCCCTGCTTTGCTTTGTGGTTGGTTCAATTGCAGTCATCGTACCCACGCCCAATGGTGCCGGTCCATGGCATTTCGCGGTAAAGACCATGCTCATCTTATACGGCATCGCTGATGTTCAGGCGCTCTATTTTGTGCTTATCGTTCATACCGTACAAACTTTGTTAGTGGTGCTGTTGGGCATCTACGCATGGATAGCGTTGGCATTCACGAGAAAAAAAGCTGTTGGCGATGGTGGTCAGCCCACTTCCCGCACAGCATAAGAAACATATCAAAATACTAACCCTTAAAATAAACAAAACTATGAGTGAAATCAGAAATCTAAGTCCGGAGGCTCTCTGGCGTAATTTTGACGAATTGACAAAGGTTCCGCGTCCATCGGGACACATGGAAAAAGTTCAGGCTTTCTTGCTCGACTTTGCTAAGAAGGTAGGAGTGGAAGCTCGCGTTGATGAAGCCGGAAATGTTCTCATGCGTAAACCGGCAAGTCCCGGCTACGAGAACCGCAAGGGAGTCATTCTTCAGGCTCACATGGACATGGTTCCGCAAAAGAGCCCCGACAGCAAACATAACTTCGAGACTGACCCCATTGAGACACACATCACCGATGGATGGGTATATGCCAACAACACCACACTGGGTGCAGACGATGGAATTGGTGTTGCGGCCATCATGGGTATCATGGAGGATAAGACATTGAAGCACGGACCAATCGAAGGTCTCATCACAAAGGACGAGGAAACAGGAATGTACGGTGCTAACGACCTTCCAAAAGGAGAATTGAACGGCGACATCCTTATGAACATCGACTCTGAAACATGGGGTAAGTTCGTTATTGGTTCGGCAGGTGGTATTGACATTACTTCCACTCTTGAGTATAAAGAAATGCCTAACGACCAAGAAGCCGCCATAAAAGTTACGCTGAAAGGATTGAAGGGAGGACACTCCGGACTTGAAATCAATGAGGGACGCGCCAACGCCAACAAAGAGATGGTTCGCCTCGTAAGAAAGGCTGTGGTAGAATTAGGCGCACGCCTTGCTTACTGGCAGGGGGGCAATATGCGCAACGCCATTCCGTTCAAGGCGGAAGTTGTACTCGCATTAGCAAAAGACAAGGTGGCAGCTCTGAAAGAGATGGTTGAGAAACAACGCGCTCTCGTGGAAAATGAATATAAGACAATAGAAAAGAACGTGGAATTCTTCACGGAGGAGGTAGAGAAACCTGTCGCACTTGTACCTGCTGAAATACAAGACAATCTCATCAATGCCATCTACGCATGCCACAACGGTATTGTGCGCATGATTCCCGTTTATCCACACGTTGTCGAGACCTCATCCAACCTCGCCATCGTAAATATCAACGCCAACAAGGCTGATATAAAGATTCTGGCACGTTCTTCACGCGAGGACATGAAAGACTACGTGGTCAATCAGCTCAAGAGCTGCTTCGACATGGCAGGTATGAAAACCGAACTTAGCGCAAGCTACGGCGGATGGGATCCCAACCCTGACAGCGAAATCTTGAATTTACTAAAGAAGACTTATAAGGAATTGAATGGCGAGGAAGCTATCGTACAGGTAGATCACGCCGGACTTGAGTGCTCCATCATTCTCGGCAAGTATCCTCATCTTGATGTTGTCAGCCTCGGCCCGACCATTCGCAGCCCGCACACCGCCACAGAGCGTTTTGAAATTGCAACAGCCAAGCCATTCTGGGACTTGCTGATAAAAACTCTCGAGGCTATTCCCGAGAAGTAATTCCAAAGCCTCTCTTCGTGATGAAGAAAGCTTAATCATCTCATTCATTATTATAATTAACAAGAGGGCGTGCCGGCTTTGGCACGCCCTCCTAATTATCAATAGTTCGTTAAAATCTGAGATAATGGGGCAAATATTGGATGCTTACAACACATTTGTTTCGTTGAGTACAAACATAAAGTTTTTGGAGAAAAAGTAGTAAAATGACTATAGCACACAAAGGCGATTAATATCGGATACTTAAAAATTATTCGCATTCTGTCTATAAAAAGCTTAGCTTTCACTTTCCAAAAGCTTACCTTTTGCAATGCAAAAGGTCATGTATTGCAGTGCAAAAGCTTAGCTTTTAAATATCAATTTATATTATCCTGATTATCAGTAAAATATGAGACATTCCTCGGATCTTGATTTTGTCATATAATTTCAAAGACGATGGCAGGGCGTATGTTCGGTATCAAAAATCTGTTTACCGTCGCCTGAACATGAATTGGAGACATAAGGAAGTATGCGTTGTTCGACATTGAAAAGACACGTCAAATCTCATGATTTAATAGAGCTTTGCGTGAGGTTTTACAAAATTATTTAGAAATGCTATTGATATTTTTGTTTCGCGCCTCCAGTCATCGTTTTTTATCCCACAGGCGCAGAAGTTCACCTACCCAGAGCACGAAAGACGTGGAAACGATTATCACCACCCAATCTTGCAGGGAAAGTGACGTAACATTGAACATCTGACCTCCGAGTTCGACGATGAGTACCTGACCGATAAAGATAAAGAACACAATCGTTCCAAATCCCTCACAGCCCTTGAAGTGGAAAGCACTCCTTCCCGTGGCGTAAGCTCTGGCGTTAAACATGTTCCAAAATTGAAGCATGACGAAAACGGTGAAGAACAGACTCAGTTCGTAAGGGCTCATGTGCTTGTGGTCTCCGATTTGCAAACGCAACAAGTCTGCCATTCCCGTAACGGTGGCATGTTCCAAAATATAAAGGAACGCCAACAATAAAAAGAAGAAGAACCCACCCACTGCCAATATGTTAATGGCCATGGAACGCGTGATAATGAAAGCCTTTCTATCTCGAGGTTTATCGCGCATTACTTTTTCGGTTGGTGGCAATGAGGCCAACGCCATGGCAGCGAAGGTGTCCATGATGAGGTTCACCCACAGCATCTGCGTAACGGTGAGCGGACTTTGCGTTCCCATGAAAGCACCTGCCAAAACGATGAAACAAGCAACGACATTCACCGTAAGTTGGAAAAGGATGAAACGCTGGATGTTCTGATACAGGCTGCGTCCCCGCATAACTGCCTTGCCAATGGACCGAAAGGAGTTATCGACAATGGTTATGTCGGATGCCTCTTTTGCCACACTTGTGCCATCGCCCATGGACAGTCCCACGTGCGCCGCCTTTAATGCGGGGGCATCATTGGTTCCATCGCCTGTGACCGCCACGACCTGATTCTTCGCTTGCAATGTTTCCACCAGCCGTTTTTTGTCCATAGGGCGCGCCCGAGCCATGATTTTCAGGTCGGCAACACGCGCTCGCAATGCTTCATCTGTAAGCATGGCGAACTCCGGTCCGGTGATAATGGCACGTTCTCCATCTGCTTCCGACCACAGCCCTACTTGTCTGCCAATCTCTTTCGCTGTCCCCGGGGTGTCGCCGGTTACAATCTTTATCGCTATTCCCGCGTTTATGCATTCCCTCACCGCTGCCGGAACTTCCTTTCTCACCGGATCGGAAATGGCAACAATGCCAAGGAACGTGAAAGCTGCTTCCTCACGTATGATGCTCTCTATCGATACGGATTTCAAGTCCTTGATGGTTTTCTCCGGCAATATCCTACAAGCGAAGCCCAACGTCCGCATTGCCTGATTTTGCCATATACCGAGCCGGTGCGTAATCTCGTCCCACGAGGAATTACCGGAAATGGTGGTACAGTAGTTGCGAATGATGTCGGTGGCACCTTTTATATAGAGAATGACCTTTCCCGGGAGGAGCGATGACTTTACCACAGTCGCCATAAACTTGCGCTCGGTGGAGAAAGGCAACTCGTCTATAATCTCAGCGTCGGAGCGCAGTTCTCGATAGTCTTCTCCCTGTTCATGTAACCACAACAGGAGCGCGCCTTCCGTTGGATTTCCCAATGTCAAGGAATGTTCCGGGTCGGTCAGGTCGAGCGATGCCGTGGAATTAACGGCAATTCCTTCTCGCATGAGTGCCCGGCAGGTAGTATCTTTCTCATCGAAGCTTATGGCATAGACGCGCATTTGATTTTGAGTCAGTGTGCCGGTCTTATCCGTACATATAACCGTTGTGGCTCCCATCGTCTCGCAGGCGTGCATCTTTCTCACGAGGTTGTTAGTCTTCAGCATACGGCGCATGGAGTAAGCCAAACTAAGCGTTACCGCCATGGGTAGCCCTTCCGGAACTGCCACAACAATGAGCGTTACGCAAATCATGATGCTATTGAGAAAATACTGCAAGAAAAAGACCCAATCGAAACTATACTCCATGAAAAACATGAAGAGACGTCCCGCTAAAATCAGTCCGGCGAAACTATAGCTTCCCCATGTAACCAATTTCCCAAGACGGTCTAACTGCTCGGTGAGTGGAGTTTTCACACTGTTGTCTATCTGCGCTGAAACAAACACCTTTCCGTTTTCAGTGGCATCACCCACTTTTTCCACCCGGAAGAGCCCGTGTCCCTCCATAACTTTCGTCCCGCGTAGGACATGATTTGAGGGATAAGTCGCGTGTTCGTCAAACTCATCTCTATTGACACTTTTATGACAGATGGGTTCTCCGGTCAGAGAAGATTCGTCGATATGGAGCTGAACGGCATTTAGCAACTCGCCATCGGCAGGAATGTCGGCACCGGTATTCAACAGCACCAAATCGCCAACAACGACATCACACTTAGGCACTTTCGTGGCATTTCCGTTTCTTATCACCTCGACCATTTCTTCATCGTTCACCTTATTTAATATGGTGAAGGCGCGATTTGCTCTCTCTTCAAAAAGGAATGCCAGACCGGTTGCCAACAAAATGGCAATGAAGATGCCTACCGGCTCAAAGAAGACCGTGGCATCAATGCCTAAGCCGAAGTATTCATAAAAGGAAATGCCTATCGACAAACTGCCGGCAACCAAAAGAATGATAATCAGTGGGTCGCGAAATTTTACGATAAAGCGTTTCCACAAGGATGTTTGGACAGGTGGCGTCAAAACGTTTCTACCGTATTTCAATCTGCTGGCTTGAACTTCAAAATCGGTAAGCCCTTCGTAATGTTGCTTATGTTCCATAAAGATTCTTATCGTGTGCAAAGATAGTCGTTATTCACCAATATTCATGATTTTTACCATAGTGGAGTCAAAGAGCGAGCACTCTTTGAAGCTTTACCCATAAGTCCCACTTACGCGTCAGCTCGCTTCATCCTTCTTGTCAATTGAAAGATAGCCGGTAAAAGGATGCAGAGCGAGAAGAACAGCCCTCCGTGCATCAACCGCTCATTGCCATGAAATAAATCGAGAAGCTGTCCGTCCGAGAGTTCCGGCATAAGATGAAACATTAGATAGGCAACAGTATTATTCACCCAATGGAACGCTATCCCGGGAACGACGCTGCGCGTACGCATATACATCCACCCCAACAGCAGCCCCATGATAAAGGCATGCACGCCTTGAGCAAGATTCAAATGCACAAGGGCGAAGATAAGAGCTGAAAGCACGATGGCACACCACGCACATTTACCATCAAAGGCGGAAAGCAGCTTACGGAGAATACCGCCCCGAAAGATCATTTCTTCGGCTATCGGTGCCAAAATGCCGATTGCCACATACCCCCAAGGCTCTCGCATGATACCTTCAAAAAGCTGTTGCGTGCTTTTCGACATGACAATCTGCACTTTCTCGTACGCAAACTCCAATGGAAGAATAGCACCTATCGCCAAAATCATCGCCCAAAAGAGCACACCACAAGGTTTCGTTTTCAAATAAGAGCGCGAAACCGGCGCCCATCCGAGTTTGGCAAACAGGACGATTGCCGTCAGAGAACTAAAGATGCTGCCAATGACTATCACCGCGCTATATTTTCCCTCTCGCAACCCTTCCTCCACCATCTGAAACCCGACATCATTCAGAAAAGCGAAGATAGCCACCGAAATCAGTTGGAAAGAGAATTGCAAAAGAAAAAAGACGGCAACAAATAACATCACATAAAGCAACGAATTTGCTATCTCCTTCTTGTTCATGTTCCTAATGTTTTTGTATTCTTGAAAAACTCAGCGCGTTAGTTTGCCTCGAGAATGACCTCTGCCATCGCCTTGTCCCTGCGCAACTGTTCGGTCAGTTGCTCCGCGGTATCGAACTTTCGCTCTTCGCGGATATGCCGGAAAAACAAGATGCGCAAGCGCTGACGATATAAGTTTCCTTCATAATCGAAAATGTTCACCTCAACCGATTGTTTCCTTCCATGAAACGTGGGGCGAACGCCAATGTTAATCATTCCTCCATGAGCCTTTTCCTCCCCGGCGATATACACCCTTACCGCATATACACCCGGAGCGGGTATCAACTTATCTGCAGTGGGACTGAGATTCGCGGTCGGAAAACCCAACCGTCGCCCATTCTGAAAGCCGGGAATCACCACACCTTCCATCTGATAGGGATAGCCCAAACATTTGTTGGCAAAGGGCATGTCCCCGGTCTCAATGAGCCGACGCACGACCGAAGAACTCACCTCCGTACCCTCTATCATAAAAGCGGAACTCTTCAGCACCTCAATCCCTACTTCCGCACCATAACGCACGTAATCGTCGAAAGTTTCGCGGTGGTGATGCCCAAACCGGTTGTCATAACCCATGACGAGCCGACGCACATTCAGTCGTTTTCTCAGCACAATATCCATGAACTCCTTCGCGGAAAAATGTGCCAATTGTTCATCAAAATGCAAAACCACCGTGTTATCCAATTGCGTTTGGCGCAGATGGTAAAGCTTCTCATTGAGCGATGAGAGCATCTTCGGCTGATAATCCGAATGAAGCACCGCGCGCGGATGCGCATCAAAAGTAATCGCCATCGACTCCATCCCGGAAGCCACTGCCGCTTTCACCACATTTTGAAGAAGGAACTGATGTCCCCGATGCACCCCATCGAAGAAGCCAATGGTGGCAACCGAAGGCGCGAGTTCGATATCGTCGGCAGTTGTTAAATCTATTATTCTCATGATTGCTGTGCTTGAACCTTTGTGATGAAAATCCGTCAAGATGCGAAATACACGTGAGCAAATCCTTTTTCCTCACCTGCGGTTATCTCGTCGCCTAATCATCATCAAAACAGAACATGCACTGCCCCAATCTTTATCAAGACTTCGCGGAACATGTCCTTAAACTTTGGCAAAGATACGGTAAATCGGCGTGAAATACCCTCTCATCCCATCCAAAATGTGTTAAAACGCTAAAAATATCATCCCTTATTTCTCTCTTTCAGCTTTTTTGATTATCTTTGCAGCCGAATTATCAAAATTCCCGGACTTGTAGCTCAGTTGGTTAGAGCAACAGACTCATAATCTGGAGGTCCCTGGTTCAAGCCCAGGCTGGTCCACAAAGAGGTTTCAAGAGGACGTCAAACAACACGTCATTTTAGCCTTCAAAACAAGGATAATCGCTGTAAAATCAAGGTTTTACAGCGATTTTTTGTTTTTTATCCATATCCGTTTGACTGCCAAACCATACCTTTTGATAGTCATCATTCGGTCATTTTCTGCTACAGAAACTGCTACACAAAAGCAGACTCTCAAAAAAATGTAGCAGTGAATGGAAAATGACTACCTAATTGACGGCATACAAATATCTCGTTTTCAACAATTTATGTTGAACTTTGTAGCCAAGAAAGCTACACTAAAAAATGATGCGTTATGAAAACGACTTTCAAGGTATCCTACTACCTACGTTCCAACTACGAGAACAAAGAAGGAAAATCGCCTGTAATGCTCCGAATGTATCTCGGAGGCGAAATGGCTAATCTTGGATCCACTAAAATTTTCGTGGATAAATCTAAATGGAGCAACAAAACCAGCAGAATGATCGGTAGAACGGCAGAAGCTCTCTCCGTCAATGCATCAATAGATGCACTGACAACAACTTTGATGCAGATCTATAGGAAATATGAAACCTCTGAAAGCTTGTCCTTAGATCTTATCAGGTCAGTGTTTCTTGGAACAGATAAGGAATTTACAACTTTTCTCCCTGTCTTTGATAAATATATTGACTCCATCACGCAACAAGTTGGCAAGACGCTGACAAAGGGAACGTTTTATAAGTACAAGGTGGTGAGGCAGAACTTTCAAAGCTTCCTACAGGCAAAATATCACCGCAGGGACATTGGGTTGTCAGAACTAACAAGTGCTGTTGTCCAAGACTTTGAATTGTATCTGACCTCAGTTGTAGGCGGGGCACATAATACTACCACCAAGAAATTGAGAAACTTGAAGACGGTCGTGAACTATGCGAGGAACAGAGGACTTATTATGCATGATCCGTTTGCAAACCACAAACTACACTACGAGTTGGTAGATCGTGGTTATCTCACAGAAGAAGAGGTTCTCCGTATTATGAAGAAACACTTTGACATAGAAAGGCTGGAGTTAGTAAAGAATATTTTTATTTTTTCCTGCTTCACAGGATTAGCCTACATTGACGTATATAATCTTACCTACGATAAGATTGTTACTGTCGAAGACAGACAGTGGCTTATCACCAAGAGGTATAAGACAAGCGTAGATGAAAATGTCATGCTGCTGGATATTCCCCTTGCCATCATAAGAAAGTACTATGACATTAACAGAAAAGGTGGAAAGGTATTTCCAATGATGAGCAATCAGCGCATCAATTCATATTTGAAAGAAATTGCCGACCTTTGTGGAATCAAAAAGAACCTCACCTTTCACATGGCAAGGCATACTTTCGCCACTATGTCTATATCCAAAGGAGTTCCAATGGAGTCGGTGTCTAAGATGCTCGGACATACGAACATCAGAATAACACAGATTTATGCCCGCATCACCAACAAGAAAGTGGAGCATGACATGGAGCAACTCGCCGACAAGCTCGACAAGTTCAATAAGGCGATGGGCATCTGATAATATGATAATGTATAACCTAAAAATAACATGAATTATGGAAACGACAAAGAAAGAACTATCCTACTTCCGTCTGAAATTAGAGAACTATCTCGGTGAGCATTTCCCCGAAATGCTGAGTGACAAACCATTCATAACGGCAAGAGCCGATGAAGCCCTTACCACCTACTGCGATGCAGTGGCACAAGGCTTCTCGCATCCCGAAGCGGAGAGTATGGCAAACGAAGTGTTGCATCGAGGACTGCATTTTTCAAAGTATGATACACTTGTGTCTGTCTTGGAGAATGAGTTTGAGAAAGAACTGCCTTCTCCACTCCCCGAAAGACTAACACCAATGCTTCTGAAGAACAAGGCAGTGCAAAGCGTTTTCGACAAGTATGAACTGACAGACGACTTTGGGGCGAGTCCTGAGTACGATAAACTCTACACCGAACTGACAGGAACAATCGTTCTGCTCATTGAGGTTAATGGTCTGCCAACTGTCGATAGTGAGAACATGACTTGATGTAATACCATCGGAAGCTTTTGTAGTGTCAAGATCCAAGATAAACGCTCCGCTCCACATGCCAAGAGTTTGTACAAACACTTGTCTTTTTTCGAGCATAGCTCTCAACAACTCGTGTGTAGCCAGAGCATCTTGTTATTGCTCTTGAACTATTAAAAGCTCCGATATGAATACAATCATCATGAATCAAGACGTTCTTAAAAGTGCGATTTCTCGCCGAGACAATAGAAGCGAGCTCCCATTGTCCTCACGGCTTAACGAAATCGTTCACACACCTGCCTTCATCAAGGCAGACGCATCGAACAAAACCGATAATATCAAGCAGCAGCCGACTTCTCCCAAGCAAGTCTGCCATTTCTCTTGGACACGCTTTATCGAACTCGCAATCCTGCTTTCCATCGTTATCGGTGCCATTTGGCTGATCTCAAAGATAGTAACGCCACAAGTCGTAACTGTCGTGTCAGTCATTGCAGGTTTTCTGATACTACGCTTTATAGTCAGGGTAATTCTGAAAGTGGCATTTACGCTGCTGAGCATTCTCTTCTGGCTGGCGATTCTCTGTGCCATCCTGCTTTGCGTGCTTTGAGAAGCACGACGATGAATCTGTAAACACTTTCATTTATCGTTCATCAGGTGGTTATCTCACATTTCGAGATAGCCACCTTTTCTATTTCCCACTATGGGCGTTGCACTTTCGCTTCCTTTCCAATGCTCCACAATATGCGAAATGAAGAAGACGGATGCTGTTCCCTTTTTATCCGCAAAGGTAGTATGGGGCTTGTGGCTTTTTTCGAGTCAAGCTCTCAACAACTCGTCAAAAGGTCTGTGCCGCTTGGTTTGTCTGGAAAATCTCCACACCTACGGGTAGTATTTTCCGACAAAACCTTGTGTAAGCCCGCCCCGCTACCTCTATTTTGCTACAAAAAGGACGAGTTGTTGAGGGCTTGCCCGAAAAATCAGCATACTCCGATCTTTGGACACATAAAAAAAATGTCGCTATGGATAAGCAAAAAGTAAATACAACATCTTCGATGAACAGAAAAGGATATAGCTCCTTCTCTCATTACCGCATTAACCCTACGGCTGAAAAGAGTGAGCAAGTGTTGGCAATGAAGTTTGTACAATGGGACGTTTCCCCTTTGGAGAACCTTTGTAACAGCAAAGTATATCTCCTGCGTGCAAAACTCAATCGTGGCGAGTGTATGAGCCGTGAGGAAAAGAATTGGCTATGTGAGGCGGTGAACTCTAACACCTATTTCCGCACAGCCGTTCCCCTACAAGGCTATCGCTTTGACTTCTTTGACGTGCTGAAGAAATACCTTGTCAATCAGTACGGACAATGGACAGAGTATTACGCACCCGACAGAACAAGCCTAAGAACCTACCTATATGGGCGTATCAATCAAATAGTAGAAATCCCAAAATACTAAGCAATATGAAAGGAACAGAACATTTCACACGGACAATAGCCGAGTATCTCAATCAGCGTGCTATGACAGACCCTTTGTTTGCCCCTAACTTGATGAAACCGAACAAGAATATCGAGGAGTGCATCACCTACATTCTTAATGAAGTACAGAAAAGCGGTTGCAATGGCTTTGATGATGATGAAATCTTCTCTATGGCTGTTCACTACTACGATGAGGACGATATAGAAGTAGGTAAGGCTGTTTCTTGCCAAGTAGCCGTTAATCACATTGTAGAAATCACAGAGGAAGAAAAAGCCGAAGCAAGGCAGGAAGCCATTAAGCAATATCAGCGTGAGGAACTTGCCAAGTTACAGAGCCGTAACGCACGAGTGAAAAAGACTGAGAACATAGCAACCCAAGTACAACCATCACTATTCGATTTTTAAGCCTATGAAACCAAGAAACAAATTTGAAAAGGCAGTTTTGGAACAAAGCAAGCATCTTCGCCCGATAACCACGACACAAAGTAAGTGGGCATTTCGTGAGTGCATAGACCACTTCGCCTACCGCTTACCAAAAGGTCGCACTACTTGTATGGATTGTGGGCATAGTTGGATAATGGACAAACATAGAGAAACTTGCACTTGCCCTCATTGTAGGGCAAAGTTGCAGGTCAAGGAAACCTATGAGCGCAAGTTGCAGCAGAAGCAGTATTTCACCATACTTACCACTTGTGGAGAGTTTCAAGTATTGCGTATGTTCCTACTTATTGTGGGTATGGAGAAAGGTTACAAAGCACAAACTTCTATAATTGAGATTGGGCAATATTGGTGGAATATGCAGGGACGAAAAGCTATGGTTGCCATACAGAGGGTATTGGGACACTATGTTGATACCTTTTCCTATTATAGTCCTATGGCGATACGCAACGATAATGAAGCCTATCAGCATATTGCCTACTCACCGATATATCCGAAGTTCAAGGTTACAGACATACTTCGTAGAAATGGTTTTAAGGATAATTTCTATGGCATCGTGCCTACTAAGTTTATTCCTGCATTACTTACAGACAGCCGAGTGGAAACATTGCTAAAAGCAGGTCGCACAGACCATTTACGTTACTTTCTTGGCAACAAGAAGGCTTTTGAAGAATTATGGCAGTCCTACAAGATAGCAGTCCGTAACGGCTATGAGATAGCAGACATTTCTTTTTGGAGTGATTATGTAGATACACTTAAAAGATTAGGTAAGGATATTCATAATCCAAAATATTTATGCCCAACAGACCTTAAAGCCGAACACGACCGCAGACACGAGGAACTTCTCAGATTACGTGAAAGGGAAGAGATAGAACAGAAGCAAAAGAAGGCAATGGAAGATGAAAAGCGTTTCAAGGAACTCAAATCCAAGTTTTTTGGTATCACTTTCACGGACGGCACAATTCAAGTCCACGTTTTAGAGAGCGTGCAGGAACATTTGGAAGAAGGTGTATCAATGCACCATTGCGTATTTTCTAATGCATACTACCTCAAGGAGGACTCCCTTATCCTTTCGGCTACCATTGAAGGCAAGCGAATAGAAACCATTGAAGTATCATTACGAACTCTGGAGGTGGTACAAAGTCGTGGGGTGTGCAACAAGAATACGGAATACCACGAGCAGATAGTAAACCTTGTGAATGCCAATCGAGGTCTTATAAGCCGAAGAATGAAAGCAACAGCATAAAGTATGAACCATTAAATTATCAGAGATATGAAAACAGAGATTGAAAACATCATCTACAATTGGACGGATGAGATACCGCATATTCTCATTAGGGTTATCAACGCAATAACCCTATCCGACAGCAAAGAGGAGTTAAGGTCAGCTATCAACAAAATAGTTGAAGAAACAGAGCTTGACAAGTTCTTTGCATACGGCTATGGCGCACATCACTTTTGGCTCACACACCGCAAATTATCTAATGGAGAGCCAAAGGAATATAGATTATTAAAGGTTGAATTTTAAGATTATGAAGAAGAAATTTTACAGAGTTCGGACGCAATACATCTTTGAAGGAGTGTTTGATGTGGTTGCGGAGAGCAAGGAAGACGCACGGCAGAAAGTCCTGCAAAATTGTGGGTTGGTTATGGGTGGCAGCATTCACAGCACACTTCCCGATGAGGAAATCAATTGGGCTTTCTCCACACACCCCGAAGTAAAGACGGGACGGATAATCGTTCAAAAAGAGCACACAACGTAAAGCGGTCGGCAGATTTGCCGACCGCTCCTTTCTTTCGTGAGCTTCGGGCGGACAAAGAAAGGAGCAAAGAAACCCCAACAAAAAATACCTCGTTACTTTTGGCAGTGAGTTGAGACGGCTCAAAAGTAACAAAAAGCCAAATAACTAATATCCTGTCTTATATGTTATATCTAATTTGTTATGAATTATGGAAGCAACGACTAAAACCTCTATCATGGCTGATAATTGTGTATCCTCTGTCATTCTTGGAGTATGAGCTTTTGGATTACGATACATACTAAAAAAACCTTTTATAAAATTGCTAAACCCTTTATGTTCACTTTCCTCTGAAGGAGTTCTCAATGTATTAAAAGCCATAATTTTCTGTTGTTCGGGGAGCATTGTTTTTTCTTTTATTAAATCCATAAGGGATTTGAGCCTATTAACAGGACCTATACTTGATAAAATTCTTACGATATCTACATTTTTGTCAATTAATCTAAACAATCCTCTTATTCCTGTTTGGGTTAAATTTAAAAGCATCTTTTCATTATATTCTTGGGCATCTTTAGAAACTCCATAACAATTTCCTAAATAAGATAATAAAACTGCTTTTAAATAGGTGTTTAAGGATGCAATTGGAATTTCATATCCTAAGGCATCAAGTTCTTTGGCAAAATTTGGTTCATTATAAAAATTGTTCCATTCATAATGAGCATCTATGAGAAACTGAGCGTGTTTCTTAAAAATAACTTCTTTATAAGATTCTGGTATATAAGAAACACCATTAACTAGTTTTAAAAAGCTTAGTGCTTCATTAGCTCCATCTTTCCCTTTAACTTCTCGCAGAGATGCAAACTTAACAGCTATACTACTTTTTACATCTTCAGAAACAATATTCCATAATGATGGAGCAATCAATTTTACATTGTATTTTAGATTTGCATTACAATCAGGTTTGATATAATTTGAAAACAAATTATGTAAAATAGGACCATGAATTTTTGACGACTGATTTTCTATAATAGCACATATCTCCTCACCTTTCTCAAGTTTTTCTGATGACAAATTTTCTATGAGGTCTTTAATTTGCAATCCTGGAGCTGGTAGATCGTATGTAAGAACATACTTTATGCAATTCTTGATAAAATTAAATGTCTCTATCTTATCTAATGCACCCATAGGAAAATGAGCTGTTGAGAAATTATTCCGTATTTCTCGACACTGTTCAAGATAGAAATGGGCCTCATGTGGAATGATGCCGAGAGAAAAAGTACCAGAGATAATTTGATAATCTTTTACTTCTCTTAAGTCTTCAATTGTTTTTAATTTTTTACCCACCCAATTAATCGCACTGGAGAAATATTCAATACCATAGGAAATAATTTTACGGTACAAATCATAAATTGCCAAATTCCAAATATAATTTATTGCGGCATCATTTAAGCCGAAAGGGACGCCACAGATCGTTTCTGTGCAAAGTCGGATTTTGCCAAACGAGAGAATATATGTACCTTTGCATATGAGTTGGCACCTAACCCGTTTCGGGTGTGTATACTCTCAGGTCTTAATCCAATGACCGGTATACAGTCCCAGTAATATTCAATCAACTGTGTACTTTTTTCAGGAATCGCATAGACAATGCAAATGTCATTTACATCATTATTAAGTATAAGGAGGAATTTAAAATGAACAATTACAACAAACATTTATCCCACAGTCACCATAATCATGGCGACATGGATCATTCAAAACATGAGCACGTAAGCACGGAAGAACATGGAGACTATAAGGATCAACATCAAGAACATCATGCTGGGCATAATCACAGCGGGCACAGTGGGCATGACCACAGCGGGCACAGTGGGCATGATCACAGCGGGCATAGTGGGCATGACCACCATCATCACGGTAACTTTAAGGAACTTTTCTTAAAATCATTGCCAATAGGAATCATTATTATGCTCTTATCCCCTATGGCTGGGTTTGAACTACCATTCCAGTTTGCTTTTCCATATTCTGATATTGTAGTAGCTATTTTATCTACTATATTAATTATTTATGGTGGACGTCCATTCTATCAAGGGGCAGTTGACGAATTTAAACAAAAAGAACCTGGAATGATGGCTCTCGTTTCTTTAGGTTTAAGTGTTTCATATTTATATAGTATTTATACTGTAATAGCAAGCTACGTAACAGGTGAACAAATTATGGATTTTTTCTTTGAATTTGCTTCATTACTATTAATCATGTTATTAGGTCACTGGATTGAGATGAAAGCTATTGGAGAAGCAGGAGATGCACAAGAAGAACTGGCTAAGCTAGTACCAAAAGATGCTCATGTAGTATTAGATGACGATTCAATAGAAACACGACCAGTTGCTGACTTAAAGGTAGGTGATTTAATTCGAGTTCAAGCTGGAGAAAATGTGCCAGCAGATGGAACTATCGAGCGTGGCGAATCACGTTTAAATGAAGCTCTTCTAACTGGAGAATCAAAAGCAGTTAAAAAAGGTCCTGGCGATGAAGTAATCGGAGGCTCAACAAATGGAGAAGGGGTTCTTTATATTAAAGTGAATGAGACAGGTGATCAATCCTTTATATCTCAAGTTCAGAATTTAATCAGCCAAGCTCAAAGTCAGCCTTCCAGAGCAGAAAATATTGCTCAAAAGGTTGCAGGGTGGCTCTTCTATATTGCGATCATTGTCGCACTAATAGCTTTTGTAGTATGGACGCTTATAGCGGACATCCCAACGGCAGTAACATTGGCTATCACAACATTAGTTATAGCTTGTCCACACGCATTGGGTCTAGCTATTCCATTGGTCACCGCTCGTAGCACAAGCTTAGGGGCAAGTCGTGGCTTACTAGTAAAAGACCGAGAATCTTTAGAAATAGCTCAAGATGCAGATGTGATGATTTTAGATAAGACAGGTACTTTAACAACAGGTGAGTTTAAAGTATTAGATGTAAAACTTCTTAATGGAAAATATACAAAAGAAGAAATCATTTCACTATTGGCAGGTATTGAAGGTGGGTCTAGCCACCCAATTGCTCAATCAATTATTAGTTTCGCTAAGCAGCAAGGTATAAGTCCAGTATCTTTTGATTCAATTGATGTGATTTCCGGTGCTGGCGTAGAAGGCAAAGCCAAGGGCCATAGTTACCAATTAATCAGCCAAAAAGCATACGGACGTAATCTGGATATGGATATTCCAAAAGGAGCAACTCTCAGTGTCTTAGTAGAAAACAATGATGCCATAGGTGCTGTAGCTTTAGGGGACGAATTAAAACCAACGAGCAAAGAGTTAATTAAAGCTCTTAAAAAGAACAATATAGAGCCGATTATGGCAACAGGTGATAATGAAAAAGCAGCTCAAGGCGCGGCAGAAGATTTAGAGATTGAATATAGATCAAATCAATCTCCACAAGACAAATATGAGTTAGTAAAAACACTTAAAGAAGAAGGAAAGAAAGTTATCATGGTAGGTGACGGTGTTAATGATGCCCCTTCTCTTGCCTTAGCAGACGTTGGTATAGCTGTAGGTGCTGGAACCCAAGTGGCGTTGGATTCAGCTGATGTCATCTTGACTCAATCTGATCCAGGAGATATTGAATCATTTATTGAATTAGCACACAAGACAACTCGTAAAATGAAACAAAATCTCTTTTGGGGAGCTGGTTATAACATTATAGCTATCCCTCTAGCTGCAGGAATTTTGGCTCCTATTGGTATCACATTAAGCCCTGCATTAGGAGCAATCCTAATGTCTGTGTCAACAGTCATTGTCGCCATTAATGCTATTTTATTAAGTTTAGATCCAAAAAGTAATAGTTAGCAGATCGAATGATTGAAACACCTTAAAGTATCAATATACAATTGTTTTACAGGAGAAAAAGAGATGTAAGTACTGGCTCTTTGTAAAATCGTATTGGTAGAAGTAGACGATTTTTCTACCAACACGATTTTTAATTTATTATAAAACTGATTTCTTTTAAAATCCTATAAGCCATTGATTTTATAAGTTTTATAGCTTGTTATTCTATTTTCTTGACATCAATACTACAGTCTCAACCCCTATGGTTATGGGGAACATATCCACGCTCGTAGATGGAAACATATCAAAGATTGGCTCTCGTTTGTAGGAACATATCGACTGTAATTATTTCATTTTCAAGCCTTTATCGATAGCTTCCTGAATAATCTTATGACAACAAACTCCCAACGGATTGTTTTCTTTACAATTAGAATTTTTCATTGCCCCAGTGATGGCATTTACTTCTTTTACGGATTTCGCGCCATGCTTTACAACTGCTTCAATTACCTGATTTTCTGTGACTTCGCTACAATAACAAGCATACTTAGGATCTGCATCTTTCTTAAACCAGATAGGAACTCTAACTTGGTCTTTCAAGAATTTTATTTCATTATCTAAGTTATAGTAAACAACGTCGCAGTCCTCGTTCATGCAAATCTTATATTGATCTCCGTTAACAGCATTACGATAATCATCTACCACTAGATGTTCAACAGTTACTTTACTAACGGAAATCCCTTCATTATTACATACAGGACAATTGTCTTTAATTTGATCCGGCTTTTCTGTTTTGCATCCACAACAACATTCATTATTAATCTTCATATTCTTAGCCTCCATATTTTCATTATAATTTCTTTTTTAAACTAGGTAAAACCAATTTTGTAGAGTCCAACAGCAAATGCAAATTTATGGAAAGTTTTCGAAGAATTTGTATTTAGGGGTATCAAAATTTAATTTTTCTCTTGGTCTTCTGTTTATTTTCTTTTGTATTTCCATTATTTTTCGGTCAGAGAAATCGTTGAAGTTTGCCTTTTTTGGTATGTACCTTCTAATGAGTTTATTTGCGTTCTCTACAGCACCTTTCTGCCAGGAGGAGTAAGAATCGGTGAAGTAAACCACCACCGGATTTCTTCCATTCATGCTGAGCCGCCTTGTTATTTCCTCGTGTGCGGCAAACTCACATCCATTGTCAGTGGTAATGGTAAGCAGTGATTCCCTATATGGAAAGAGCAATTTTGCCACGGTCTTTGCCGTTGGTAACGCCTTCCGTCCCTGCGGCAGTCTTTCTATGAGAATGTAGTTAGTCGAGCGTTCCGTTAAGGTAACAATGGCATGACCGTACGAGTCGACGATAGTGTCCAGTTCCCAGTCTCCGAAGCGCGTGCCGTCAGCCTGCATTGGTCTCTGGTGTATGCTTATACGGTTAGGGATATTGGTAGCCTTCGTAGGACGCAACGCCTTGCTCCTCTTTGTGTATTTGAGTCTATGTGGCATATGTGAAGCAAGTTTTCCGGTGGTGTCTGCATGGACGTGGTTGTAGATGGTCTGCTTCACGATGTGAATACCCTCACGTCTGAGCACGCCTGCAATTTGGCTAGGAGACCAGTCCTCATCCTCTATCATGCAGTCAACACGCCACCATAAGTCCTCAGGCTTGCGGTGATTGCCTTTGAAGCCGTGCTTGCGGACTTCGCACTTGGATTGTGCATACTTCCACACATACGTGCCGTCCGGCTTGGAGTTTCGCCTGATTTCACGGATGACCGTTGAGCAGGACACTTCGATTTCCCTTGCTATACGGGATTTGCTCCATTTCCTTTGAAGTCCAAGATAGATTTCGTATCTTTGTGCTTCGATTAGTTGATTTGACATAGCAATACAAAATTAATTAATCTTAGGGAGATTTCGGTCTCCCTTTTTTTATTTGTATTGCTGATTGTTTCTTTACCTCGCCGAGAGATGCAGACAACCTCTCGCTACGCTTCGAGAACGTCTGCATCTCTCGGCGAGGGGTACTCTTTTATTGCACTTCGATTTTGAATCTGCACAAGAGTCATTCTGTGTAAAATCATGGAATATAAAACAGCGCAAACTCCACCTGTCTGCGTTTAACTAACCCATTCAAGGCTTTTCCCTTATATTGGCAGAACGAAACATACTCCCGATAGATATTTCTATCTCCTGCTTCTATCTTTCGTAGCAGCCTACTCTTGGGGTGCTTGCCATAACCAAGCAATCGTCCTACACCCACATTATAGGCAAGCAAGGTCAGCAGCAGGGCATCCTTACCATAGCCTTTGAAGTGTTCAAAGCATTTCCAAAGGTCGGCACGGAGCAGTGAGTCAGCCTGCCGTTCCGTCATATCCGCAGTGAAACGTTCTCCTGGTTGCAGCTGATGACCATATCCAACATACGGAAAATCCTTCGGCTTATTATGAAGTCCCTCAAAGTATTTAACAACAACTACCGCACGCTCAAAAGGTGGCAAGTCTGCCAGCCGTACCCTGCGCTGGGCAAGGATCGGCTGGCAGAGCAAGCACATTATACAGAATAAAGCAAAGCGTTTAGCTGTTCGCATCGTTCAAGGCTCTGGTTGCTACTGCGGTGGTCTTTCCCTTTTCTTCCTCCTTCTCATTATTGAAGCTGAAAGTCAGTTGCTGCATTTTGCCAAAACTATCCTCCACATACACGTCAATCGTCTGGCGGTCAGTGGAGAGCGAGGTGTAATACAGACGGAACACATCTTTCGTGAGCGGATAGCGATCATTGGGCTTGAATACCGTACCATCATCCATCTTCAGCGTTCCCTTGCCGTCAGGCTGGAAATAACGTATCGTATAGCGAGTGTCAGCAAACTCACCACCTCGTTTGAGCGTGCAGCGTATCTCAGCCGTCTGACCCCTTACGATGTCCTTCTGAACCGGCATTGTCTCCACCGTGAACGGATAAGACTGCTGAACATCCAGCTCCCTATCACAAGCAGATAGACAAAACACGGCAAGGGCAAGTACGCCCATTACCCATATCGAACTTAATATCTTCCTTTTCATGTTTCTTTTCTATTAAATATTAAACCTAAGTCCTGCTGATAGCGCAGGACGGAAACGATGCACGTCAGAGCCGAAGAGCAACCGCCCTTGTGCCTTGACAAGAAATAGAAGCCTGTCCGTAAGGAATACTTCCAACGAGCCATGCACGGCACCGCCATAGACAAAGCGGGAGCGGTCGAGCAGTGTCGCCCCATCGGGCAGCAGCTTTTTGTCCTCGTTCAGCTGCTCATAGCCACCCAAGGCGGATATGCCGCCATAGAACGACACGTTCTTTCCCATGTCAGAGAGTATCGGGTGCATATAGCCCACCTGCAAGAGTGCATCTTTGAGTTTTACGTTATAACTTCTGTACGGCATATTCTGCTGTTCATACTCAACTCCTACAAAGGAGTAGTTCTCTCGTTTCAAGTAGCGGGTAAGTGATACGCCAACGCCGAAGTTATCCTTGGCTAAGAGTTTCTCGCCTTTGATAAGGGGAAGACTTCCAACGACTTCTACCCCTTTCTGCTTAGGAATGAGTCGCTGTGCGTGCGACGGCAGACTGAAAGTCATTGCCACCGCCACGCAAGCCGATAAAATAAGGTTCTTCTTCATAAAGCCTACCATTTCAGTTTGAGGTTATCAATCTTCTTTGCTATCTGCAGGTCTTCTGCCGTTACATGAAAGGTCAGCGTACGACCGCCATTTCTCTCATAGAGCGTCACTTCAAGCTGCTTGTCTTCTGCAAGAGAGAACTGTTCGAGCGCAAACACAGCGTGTTCACTACCCATGCCACGCACCTGCATCACCTGATGATAGGCACGAAGCGGCTGCATCACCTGCTCTTGTATGGCGGTACGCTTTGCCACCTTCTTATCAACCACCTTGAACGTGATGAAGTCCACCGAGTATGGCATATTCGTGCCGTTTTCCATACGAGTGTGGAAATACAGCAAGCCGTTATGGGCATACAAGCCACGGAGCAGGAACTTCATACCGAACTGCTGCGAGCCGATATGTTTGACGGTACGCCTGTTGTTCTGATAGATGGTCTGCATCATCAGTTTGACGAGTACGGGCGACTCGTTGCCGAGTTCCTTGAAATAGATGTCGGCACGGTTGCTCGGTAGTCGTCCGTCCGTTGGTGACAGGAAGTCCTTCATCTCGATGCTTAACTTCTCCGGCTCATCGGCATATTTGACATTGAAAGCGTAAAACGAGCCGTCTTCGCAAATCACGCTCATGTTGGTTTCCTTCTCAAAATCCTTCACGGCAGCCTTCACGCGCAACACGTTCTCTGCATCCTCCGCCTTGCCTGCAATCAAGTTATTGCTCCCCAAGTCCACATAGCGAATGGCAGAAGGAAAGATAAGATGCACGGTCTTGTCAAAGGTAACCTCCAGACCATACGGTAGTACGACACGTCCCGTTGGAATAGCACGGCTCATACCTTGAAAAAGTTCTCCCGAAGTAAGCGGACGGCTTGGTGTCAGACCATCATTGTTTTCCTGTGCTGTGGCTGTTGCTCCCACCATGGCAAGCATAGCCAGTGATAAAATAATTTTCTTCATTGTTCCTTTTGATTTGATGTTATTTTTTACTTATCATTTTCGATTGTTTTATTTGGACTGAACCAAGAAAAGGCGGTAACCCCCTTTGAGCGTTACCTTGACGGTGCGCAGCTTCTTCTGAAGTAGCTGACTTGCACCCTGCATCACTCCACGGGCAGCCTCGGAGATAATCTGGTCCTTGGCAGAGGAAGCGAAGGTAAAGGATGTCCCCATTGAACCGCCGATGTTCGCTCCAACTTCCTTAAGCGCATTGATATCCTCCGAGCCAGGTATATACACGCCCTCTTGTCCGTCCGTGTCGTATGCCGAGAGCTTGACGGCTATGATATGTCCGTCCACCTCAATGCTTTTGATAAGCAGGTGCATACGGTTGCCTTCAATCTTAGCAATGGCTATGAGTCGGCTTTGACGTGGAATACGCAGTCCCTGCACCTTGGCAGTCTCCAGCAGACGAAGCACCACATTGTCTCCCTCCTTGAGCGTGGTCGTTCTGTCCACCACCACTTTGAGCGTGTTGCGCATCGTGGGTGCAGCCGTACTTGTTAGCGAATGGAAGCCCATGTTGCGTGCTCTTGTTCCATATTCCTTGATAAAATCCGCATCGCTCATCGGCTGACCGAGTGAAGTCACCACCTGTTTGCGCTCCGCCAAGACCTCCATTGACGGTGTACCAACTTGCGCAGCCTGCCCTTTAGTCACACCCATATCGGTGGTAGAAGTGGTGTTTCTCTTGCTTTCCGTAAAGGCATTACTCAATGACGACGGCACGGATGATGTCTTGGGTAGATACTTTGCTGCCATCTGATAGCTCTTTTCCATCAAGACAAGCTGCCGTTTCTCCTCATTGTCCTCCCTGCTGTCTTTGGAAGCCAATTCCTTTTTGAGGTTGTCAATCTCCTGTCTCATTGCCTCACGCTCCTGTTCATGCGGATCGGGAGCGTAAAAAGAGTTCAAGAGGCGATTATTCTCCTCATAGCGGTGCATGGAGCTTTCTATCTTCGCTGTCGATGCAGCCACCTCCGCACGCTGTGCCTCTGATGGAGCAGTGTTCTGTGCGAAATAGTCCGATAGTCTGCCCATCTCCTCACGGGCCTGCTCTTCCTCGTGTGTCTTGTCGCCTAATTCGTAGGCTTTGAGCTTGTTTTCGGTGAGCTTTTCTGTCGTTGCCTGCGGGATGCTGTCATTGAGCCCCTGTTCCGCAGCAGTCTTATCCTTGCCCGAAGGTGCGAAGATAAACCACATCGAAAGGGCAAACAGCAGTCCCAGTCCTCCAAAGACCAGGCCTTTTTTCATTTGTTCTTTCTGTTTATTATCCATTTTCTTTGATTGTTTGATGATGTTGTAGGTAAAAATTGCCGTGTAACTCTTGTAAAGTACTGTCCGTCTGTATCGGACTGTCCGTCAGCTTTCCCGTGGGGATGGGTAGTTTCTCCTTCTTTGGAGGAAGGAAAAACTGCGCTATCATCCAAAGCGAGCAGAGCAGATAGATGAAACTCAGCCCATAGACGATTTCCTTTCTCTGCCTTATCGTGAGCCTTTCACACCGATGGCGAAGCCATAGGTGAAATCTCAGATAATGGTGAGCGAGCAAATAGTTTACTTTTCTTGCCATAGCCTTATCGTTTATAAGTCTGTATATCCCTGTTTTCCTTCACAAGGAAGTTCTCCATCAGGAAGCCTTGCGGGTTGTTGTCCGAACGGACTGAGTTCTGCAGCGTGCAGGTCGTAACAAGACTGCGCTCTGTAACGTTACTCTGACGGACGATAAACTCCCGTGCATAGGTCGTTACCACATAAGGGTAAGTATTAAAGTTGCAGTGGATAGAGTCCACCTCTATGCGCTGGTTGACATTGCCCGATATGGCACGGTTATAATACCCCTTCTCTGCCAAGTCCTTGTAATAGTTGAAAGCCGACTTGTCGCATAGCAGG
This sequence comes from Prevotella rectalis, assembly GCF_900607215.1. Taxonomy (NCBI): domain Bacteria; kingdom Pseudomonadati; phylum Bacteroidota; class Bacteroidia; order Bacteroidales; family Prevotellaceae; genus Prevotella; species Prevotella rectalis. The sequence continues at coordinate 27,912 of NZ_LR027819.1, read as the reverse complement.
AAGGCACGCTCCATGTTCCTCTCGATGGCATCCTTGTCGGGTGCAATGGTAAAGAAGAGTTCGTGGAAACGGCGGACGTGTTCCCTTGCCTCCACGGGACGGTTTCTACTTGCATCCTGACTGAGAGCCAGCATGAGCGACTTTCCCTGGTCAAGCACATAGATTTTCTCCCTCTGCTCCTTGGCGAAGCTGTACGAGGCATAGAGGGCATATCCGCTCACCGCCAAGCAGACAAAAGCAAAAACAAAGGCATAGAGCCTTATCTGTCTGAATGAGGTCTCGATATTGTTAAGTGATTTGAATTCCATTCCTTTTTCCTTTTATAGCTGTTGATGAATTAAGTATTGTTGATCCATTTCTATTTCCCTTTGAGCAAGGCTCCCTTGATACGTCCACCGACATTTCCTACAGCAGCACCTGCGCCTGCCATAGCAGCCTTGCCACCTGTATATGCACCTTGCGCACCACGCTGTGCCGTCTGGTTGACATTGCGACCGTAGGAGCCAATACCGCCACCAGCTTCAATGATCCACCCTGCCACGGTAGGCACGCAGAAGTAGCCCACAATACCAATAAGGAAGAAGACGATGTAATACCACGTTCCCGAATCAGGCAGATAGTTCGGATCGCTGAGCGCATCGATGTCTTTCTGCATCATCAGCACCTGTATCTTGGTAAGCAGTGCCGTAAGAATAGAGCTGACAGGCAGCCACAGATAGACCGATATATAGCGTGAGAACCAAGCTGTAAGTGAGCCTGCAAGACCATCCCATACGGCTATGCCGAACACGATAGGTCCGAGTATCGAAAGGACAATCAGAATAAAGGTGCGAAGCGTGTCGATGATGAGTCCCGAAGCATGGAACAGTAATTCCAAAAAATCGTGTACCAATTTCATGACCCATTGCTTGGTCTGATAGGCAGCACGCTCGGCATACATCCCCGCTATCGTCACGGCATCCTCCGGACCGATGATGCCCATTTCCTCTATCTTCTGGTCGAACTTTTCGTTGGAAACCAAATAAGCCGTTTCAGGATTCCTAAGGTAGGCTTCCTCCTGCAGCTTATCTCTTTTTGCGGTCAGTTCCGCCAAATTGCCTTCCTGCTGGTGTACCATCATCTCCGTTCCTTGCACCACAGGTGAGAGTACGGCGTTCATCGTACCGAGTACGACTGTCGGAAAGAACATGATACAAAAGCCCAGCACGAAGGGACGGAGAAGCGGAAACACATCGATTGCCTCGGCACGGGCAATGGAAGCCCACACCCGAAGGGCAATATAGAAGAGTGCACCCAAGCCCGCTATCCCCTTGGCGATGCCTGTCATCTGGGAACAGAGCGGCATCATCTCATCGTAGGTCGAGCGAAGCAGCTCGTGTAAACTGGCAAAATCCATAAGCAAAAGTGTTTTATGAAAGTTTTTTCAAGTTTTTTTTAGTCTGTGGATTTACCAATACCTGCTTGCCGTATTACCATAGAGCGCCTTGACAGAGGCAAGGTTGTTCTTCTCCCTTGCACGAACGTAACTCACGGAGATGTTCTTCCTTGTATAGTACGACACCAAGGAGCGGTACTCACGTAGTGTGGTATAGATACGGTCTATCTGCTGCATGCGCTCGTGGTCGTTCATGGAGAATACATTACTCTTGACGATGGACTTGAGTTCCTTCAGGCTTTCACCACTTTGCTCGAGCAACTTGGTGTAGCCCGAAGCCATCGCAGCGAGTTCTGCCGGGCGAAAGTTCTTGTCCGAGAGCATCTTCTTATACGAGGTGACGTAAATCTCAGAGATGTCACCCACCATAAGAATACACTCCTTGACCTTATAGGCATCGCCAATAAGGTTATTCACCTTCTTCAAGGCATCGTAATACTTCTTGGTGTCGTTGTAGAGTTTTTCCACCTCCTTGAATCCGTCCAAGGTATTCTTTACTGTCTTCGAGGCGGTGGCAATCTCCTTGACCGTATTGGCAATGTTGCCGGCAAAGTTACCGGGATCATAGACCGTCCACTGTGCGTGAGCTTTGGGAACTGAAAGGCTCAATCCTAAGAGAGCCATGAAAATGTACTTTTTCATTGTTGCTATAGTTTTGATGGTTTGTTACTTATTTCTTTTTATTGTTTCTTTTCTCTATGGCAAGCTGACGGATAGCCGTTTCGATATCTCCACCAAGCTGTGCTGCTCTGTTCATCACCTCCACCTTCTCGGTTTCTTCCGTGGTATAGGTAAGGTATTCCTCCATGCTCACTTCCGTAGCATAGACAGCACTCTGCATACCGCCCAAGCCTATCCATACCTCTTTGTAGAGTCGGTTCGGGTCATTGTTCTGGTTGATGGAGAGTATCTGGCTCTTTTCCTTTTCAGATAAGCCGAGCATCGCCTGTATACCGTCGAACTTGGTCATGTATTTTCTTTGGTCGAGCAGTATCTTGCAGTCGGAGTTGTTGATGATACTCTCCTTGACAATGGGCGACTGAATGATGTCGTCCACCTCCTGTGTCACGACAATGGCTTCCCCGAAATACTTTCTCACCGTCTTATAAAGGTACTTGATGTAGTCCGCCATGTTTGCCGAAGCAATGGCTTTCCACGCTTCCTCAATGAGTATCATCTTTCTGATACCTTTGAGTCTTCGCATCTTGTTGATGAAGGCTTCCATGATGATAATCGTTACCACGGGAAAGAGGTCTTTGTTGTCCTTCACTTGGTCGATTTCAAAGACGATAAAGCGTTTACTTAGCAAATCAATATTCTTGTCCGAGTTCAGTAGGAAATCATAGCGCCCGCCATGATAGTATTGCTTCAATGTCGTTAAGAGGTTATTGATATTAAAGTCCGAGAGCGTTACCTTGATGTCTCGCTTTTCCATATCCTTTCGGTACACGTCCCGCAGATACTCATAGAAAGTATTAAAACAGGGTATAACGCTGTGGTCAGCACATATCAGCTCGATATAGGAGTTTACGGCTGAACCAAGTTCACCTGCCTCGGTCTTAGTAATATGCTCATCTGCACTCTTCCAAAGCGTGAGCAGCAGCGTGCAGATACTCTCCCTTTTCTCTACATCGAAGAAATAATCATCCGTGTAAAAAGGGTTAAAAGATATAGGGCTTTCATTGGTATAGGTGAAATACACGCCGTCCTCGCCCTTGGTCTTGCGGTGGATAAGTTCACACAAGCCTTGATATGAGTTACCCGTATCAACCAAGAGGACATGCGCTCCCTGCTCGTAATACTGGCGTACCATGTGGTTGGTAAAGAAAGACTTACCACTGCCCGAAGGACCCAAGATAAACTTGTTACGGTTGGTGATGACTCCCTTTTTCATTGGCAAATCCGATATATCCAGATGAATAGGTTTTCCAGAAAGGCGGTCAGCCATTTTGATACCAAAGGGAGAGAGCGAATCCTTGTAGTTCGTCTCAGCGGTAAAAAAGCAGAGCGCAGGCTCTATAAATGTATAGAACGACTCTTCCGAAGGAAAATCGGCTGCATTGCCGGGAATGCCCGCCCAATAGAGCGTTGCCACATCAATTGTATTGTGACGTGGGTGGCATTCCATAAGAGCAAGCGCAGAACCTACGTCATTCTTGATCTGGCGAAGTTCTTCCTTATCACTACTCCATGCCAATACGTTGAAGTGGGCACGGATGGAGGTCAGTCCCTGCGAGTGGGCGATATTGAGATACTCCTGTATCCATTCCTCGTTAATTTGGTTGCTACGGCTGTAGCGTGCCAGCGAGTGCATGTTTCTTGCCTGCTTCTCGAAGCGTTCCAAGTTGGCATCGCTGTCCTCGATGAAGAGATACTGGTTATAGATATGGTTGCACGGCAGCATCAACCCCACGGGAGCGGCGAAGGACAACCTGCAATCGGAGCGATCAGTGGAAAGCCGTTCATATCGACTGTCCGTGCTCACATTTGTGGGCAAATCATCTGTATCGCTTAATGTATGTAAGCAGAGCATATTGTCGCCCACGCGCACAAGGTCTGCGCCCAGACGGATGTCCTCCAATGAGGCATGTCCCTCTTCTGAAAGAGAGAAATACCTGTCAAGCAGGCCGCCCTTTTCATTTGTGCCAACTAACTCATCTCCTGTCATGCGGACAATCCTTATCTGCTCGGTATCGTTGATGATACGCTCGAACTGGTCTACGGCTTCCATGAACTTCATCACCTCATCCTTGTTGGTAATTTCCTTGGGCAGCAGATGCCCACGACAAAGCGAAGAGAAGTTACTCTGCTGTGCCATACGCTGCTTGTTCGTCTTGGTTAGGAAGAGATAGACCGAGTGGTGTAGATACGGACGTTCGTTGAAGTGCCTTTCAGAGGAACGGGCAAGGAAGCTCAGTCCGCCATCGGAGAGCTTTCCTTGATAGTCCTCCTTGATGAACCAGTCCTGCTTGTGTACGATGCTGTAATCGGGCAGCACTTTTATAGCTTTGTGCCAGGCAGAGTGCATTGCTTCGTATTCTGTAGAAGTGACGGTAAAGAGTTCGGGCAGTTCCACACGGAAAACCACAGTGATGTCAGCATCTTTGCTCACCATGCAGCCCTGCTCGATGGAGAGCAGCGGGAACTTTGATTCAAGGGTCGTTATCTTGCTTTTGTTTCTCATTGCTTCTTTCTTTTGGGTTGAAGGTTACGGATAAGGTGATAGACCGTCCGGCGGTTCAAAAGGTAGCGTGGGTGCATTCTCACGGCTCCCTTTTTCATGAGTCCGTATTGCCCATACTTTCGGTTCATGGCAAACGTTTGCCACACCACGAGGGTGGTACCCACTATGCCTATGACCAGACAGGCTATCTGGCTCACTCCACAGAGATAGAGAATGACCACGAGAAAGAAGACAGCCAGCAAGCCTCCTGCAAAGAGGAAGAGGTACTGCGCCTTCAAGCCCTTGAACTCCACCGTCCGACCTACACCTTTGTTGATTTCCCAACTCGCCATTGTTACAAGAAGAAAGAACGTAGGATGGTTGCCGCCACGATGAGGAAGATGCACGCACCGAACCAAGAGGCTGCGGTCTTGCTCGTATCGGGGTCGCCCGAACTGAACTTGTTATAGACCTTTATTCCTCCGATCAAGCCCACCACGGCACCGATGGCATAGATGAGTTTTGTGCCGGGATCGAAATAACTGGTCACCATCTTGGTGGCTTCATTGATACCCGCCATTCCATTGCCCTGCGCATAAGCTCCTACGGTGGCGGCAGCCATCAGGAGCAGCATTGTGATTTTCTTTTTGTTGTTCATTGCTGTTTTTATTTTAAGTTGTTAAACAAATTATTTTCTTTTTAGGGTGAAAGTGGCAAGGGGTAGCTCGGTTTTATCGTATGACAGATATTGGTTGATTGTTTTACTTTTGAGCCACCCCCGCATCACTTTACACTTCTACAATATGAACATTGGTTTTACAGATAGTATGACAGTGGACGCTCACCCATATCGTCAGTTTCCGTCATCAGATTGTCAGAAGAGTTCTTTCTGGAGGCATCGAAAGTGGACAATTCATCTGTCTGCTCTTCTCCTTCCTCTGCGCTTCGGATTTTATCCAGCAGGATGGACTGCTCACCTTGCATTTTGGCGACATACTCCTTGTATTTCTCCATAAAGTCAGTGCCTTTAAGTTGACCGACAATTTCCTTGACTTCGGCATCATCTACCTCATCACTGTTCTTACGCCACTTTCTCATGCGACCTAAGTCACGTGCGAGGATAGATTGACTGGATACCTCGCCATCTTCAGATGCGGACTCAATGGGCAGACTCAGCTCCTCGCGAGCAACCTCGTTTTCGTCCTCTCTTTCCATCTCGTAGCTAACCTCCATCTCGTTATCCTCTTCCTTCATGTCATCTTTATTTTCGGAGTTTTGCGTTACAAAATTATTACTATTCTGCTTTGAATTTTCTAATGATGAAGCAGAGGGAACTTGTGGGATAATAGGGGAAGTGGAACGGCTTTTGCCAATCAGTACAAACTCGGCTTGATCTTCTGTTCCTTCTCCTTTTTGTCCGTCTTTTTTCTTCGTCGCTTCATTCTCCTTAGTCTGCTCATTGCCCTTTTTATTTTTCTTGATAAGGATGCCATACGGAGATACATACCGCATATAGAAGTACAGGATACCCAGCATTATCCAAATGATGATGAGTATCAGTATAAAACTGAAAAGTATTGTTTCCATCATAGTGTTATTGTTGTCTTGCGTCTTTGTTTTGCTGCCGCACTGTTGAGCAATTCCAAATGTTCACGCAGGTGTTCCCTAAGAATGTTGTCTATATATGCGGCTATGGAGACACGCTCCCCCAAGTCCTGCAATACGTTGCGCAGGTTCTGCAGCGTTTCCAGATTTATAGAGAAGGCTGTCCGCATTTGGGAACGGACGGGATGAAAGTACAGGGAACGGTAGTCCTCGATGGAAAGGGAGGATACGCCGGGCTTTTCCATTCTCGGCTTCCTTTCCCGTTTCTGTTCCGTGTTCCCCGTTTCCTCTCTTTCTATTTCATCTACCGGTTTTTCTTTTGCTGTTTTCGTTTCTTTCGTCTCTTCTAAATTATTGTCTTCCTCCCCTGATGTTGCTGGGGAGGACTCAGTATCCTCGGAAGGGTCGAAGGAGTTTGGTATCGTGACAGGTTTCACCACGACATTGTCCTCTGCCATTTTCTTCAGCTTGTTTTCCAGCTGTTGCTTTCTTTCTTCAATCGTTGCCATTTTCTGTTTTCGTTTTTAGTTTGAGACGTTGAATTATCTCATTGACGAGTTCGTCCAGCCCTGTACCCATTCGTAATCCCCTTGCAGGAGGCTGATAGGTAGAGCGGAACAGTCCGTATGTGGAAAGTTCGTGAGAGAAGCGGTGCGTGGCATACACATAGCCGGGCAGGAGCGTGAGTTCGTATTCGTCGATGAGCTTTGTATATTCGTCGATGATGATGTTCCTTACTCTTCTGTCCACCTTGTTCCAGAACAGAATAATGTCCTTTATCCGGGAGTCGGACATCGAAACTCCAATCTCCGTGATAGTCTTGGCGTATGCCAGACATGAAACCAGCGACTGAATATCGGCTTCAATCGGAGAAAGGATATAGTCCATCTGAAGGGACAGTTCCATCAGTTCGGTTGTTCCAGCATGTCCCGGGAAATCAAATATAACCAACTGGTACTTCTCGTTGCTGATACCGTCGATTTTACTTCGTGCAGTCCTGACGGCTTCCTTGGGTGCAGACTTGTAAATTCTGTATGCTTTTTTGCCAAGGTGATGAAAGTACTCCTGCATGGATTTGGAAAGTTCTTCGCTCTCCTGAACGATACTTTTCTCACGTTCCCTCAGTTTGTAGAAAGAGTCTTGCGACAGGTCGCAGTCCATCACGAAGAGGTTGATGCCTTGCTCGTAGTACAATATGCTGCTTACGATTTCGGCAAGAGTACTTTTTCCCACTCCTCCCTTTTGGGAAGAGAAGCCCAGAAAAAGGGGGCGTTGTTCTTTGTTCTCCATAATGATAATTTCTTAGTTCATATTATTTGTCTATTTGATGTTTGGATGTTCTCTCATTATTAAGAGTCATCAGCAGACAGTTTGCTCTGACTGTGTATGGTTTGGGCGATAGTCCAAAAGGACGATTTCAAGTTCTTACAATTTGTTGTATTGACAATAGTTTGTCATGACAATAAATTGTTATGAATATGTATTGTTCCTTCTTGTCATCTTTGGTGCAAGCAGGCGATAATATGATATATCTTTTGCTTGTGTTATCATACCATTGTTCGCTCGTTCTGATTGCAAAATAAATGATATTTCGGCTGATTTTATGATGCCTATGAAATGCAGGGAAATGAAAGGAAAAAGAGTGAATGTCGCTGATAATGAGATATTTGAAAATCCACTGTAACTTTGCAGGCAGATAGAAAACATGGAGGTAAACTATCCGAAGCGGACACCCTTACAGGTGGATGCTTCTATTGCATCAACTCTTGATATTGGCAAGGTGTGTCTTTGTAACACAAACCGACGTTTGTACCACAAATACCCTTGCCCCGAAGGGGAGATGAATTACTCCAAAGTCGTAATTAGAAGCCAAAACGAATATGAAAAAGGAAACGGAACACGGTTCAGAACAAAAGACGGCAGAAAAGCCACGTTGGGACAACTGGCATGTACGGTTGCCCAACCCCAAAGACCAGCAAAAAGTCATTGAACTTTTCCATAAATCCGGTGCAAAATCGAAGTCTGATTTTGTGCGTGGCTGTATTCTTGGGGAGAAGTTCAAGGTGATAACAGTAGATAAATCCGCTGTGGATTATTATCGTAAACTCTCGGAATTGATTGCCGAAAATCATCGGATAGGCGTACTCTACAACCAAACAGTACGCGCAATAAACTCTTATCACAGCGTGAAAACTGCACAGATTTTACTTGAAAAATTGGAAAAAATCTCTGGTCAAATCATCACGCTACAACAGAAAGCCATCCAACTGACGGAACAATTTGATAGTCGATAAAGGAATATGATTGCAAAGATTTCTTCTACCGAGAACCTTGGAGGAGCATTGGGGTATAACTTCAAAAAGATGCAGCACAACGAAGCGGTAGTCCTCTGCGTGAACGAACTTCGGAAAGGCTTCGATGGCACTTTTCAAATGGATAAGGTACTTGCCGATATGCAAAAGACGATACCAGAGCAATGCAGGACAAAGAAAACGGTTTTTCACTGCTCCCTCAATCCGCACCCAGACGAGAAACTATCTGATGAGCAACTCACGCAGATTGCAAAGGAATATATGGAGGCACTCGGCTATGGCAAGCAACCCTACATCGTCTTCAAGCATAATGACATTGCCCGTGAGCATATACACATCGTGTCGCTTCGGGTGGACAGCAAAGGAAGAAAGATGAACGATAAGTTTGAGAAGCGGCGGAGCAAGCAGATTACCGATGCCTTGGAAAGGAAGTATAATCTTATTCCAAGTTCAAAAATTAGTAATAAGGCAGAAACAGAAACGCCCAAGGTGGATATGGGTAAAGGAAACATCAAGGAGCAGGTGGCAAGCGTCCTCCGCAGGGTGCTGAAGCATTATCGCTTCTGTTCATTGGGTGAACTGAACGCCGTTCTCTCCGCATACAATCTTGCAGTGGAAGAAGTCAGGAAGGAGTTTCGGGGAAGGAAATACGACGGGCTTGTCTATGTCTCGACTAATGACAAGGGAAACAAGGCAGGCACACCCATCCATGCCTCAGACATCGGCCGTGGTGTAGGCCACACTGCCGTGCAGAACAGGATGCGGAAATCGAAGCAAGCCATCAAGCCGCTGATACCAACCGTTAGAAGAAAGATATTGGAAGTTATGCGTACCTCTCCAAAGACAGAGGAAGAACTTCGACAAAGATTGGAGGAACAGGGCTTGCGTGTGGCAATCCGAAAGAATGAAAGCGGACGTATCTATGGCATTACCTTCATAGACGACGAAGGAGGCGTTGCGCTCAACGGCTCACGATTGGGGAAGGGATATGCCGCCAATAAGTTTAACGAGTACTTCTCTAACCCTGCTCACAATCCATTCTTGGATGAATCGCTTTATGGTAATCCGTCCGTTAGCCATGAACAGATAAATAACATGCAGTTATTACAACAAGACACAGAGGAAGGCGACAACCTTGTTGATGAACTAATCGACGATATGGTGGGAGAAACTTTCTCTGCATCGGGCAATGATGATTGGAAAGAAGCGGCATGGCAGCGTAAACTCCGAAAGCAAAGTAAGGTAAATCTTAGACGAAGAAAACATTAAATAAACGAGCAATTCCAACTCCCCTCCTTTCGGAGGGGTTGGGGGGAGGCTACAAATACATTATTATGGCACAAGAAGATGATTTAAGGGCATTGGGTAAAGTTATGGACTTTATGCGGGGTATATCTGTGATATTCCTCCTGATTAACTGTTATTGGTTTTGTTACGAGGCATTCCAGCAATGGCATTTCACATTGAGCATCATCAACAAAATACTGATGAATTTTGAGCGGACTACGGGCTTGTTCTCGTCCATCCTTTGGACGAAACTCTTTTGTGTGGTTTTCCTTGCGCTCTCCTGTTTAGGTACAAAAGGCGTGAAGGAAGAGAAAATCACATGGCCAAAGATTTGGACGGTGCTTTTCGCAGGTTTTGTGCTCTTTTTTCTGAATTGGTGGCTGTTGGCATTGCCCATTGGTAAGGTGGGTACTGCTTCGCTCTATATCTTTACGCTGTCTGTGGGCTATATCTGTCTGCTGATGGCAGGTGTGTGGATGAGCCGACTGCTCAAAAACAACTTGATGGACGATGTGTTCAATACCGAGAATGAGAGCTTTATGCAGGAAACTCGGTTGATGGAGAACGAATACTCGGTAAACCTTCCTACACGATTCTACTATAAGAAGAAGTGGAACAAGGGCTGGATCAATGTAGTCAATCCATTCCGTGCCTCGATGGTGCTCGGCACACCCGGCTCTGGTAAGTCATACGCTATCGTGAACAACTACATCAAGCAACAGATAGAGAAAGGCTTTGCCATGTATATCTATGATTATAAGTTTCCCGACCTTTCCGAGATTGCCTACAACCATTTGCTCAACCACCTTGATGCCTACCAAGTAAAGCCTCAGTTCTATGTGATTAACTTTGATGACCCACGCAAATCGCACCGCTGCAATCCTATCAATCCTGCTTTTATGACGGATATATCGGATGCCTACGAGAGTGCCTATACCATTATGCTTAATCTGAACCGTTCGTGGATTCAGAAGCAAGGAGATTTTTTCGTCGAATCACCGATTATCTTGCTTGCCGCCATTATCTGGTTTCTGAAGATATATGAGAACGGCAGGTATTGCACCTTTCCACATGCCATAGAATTCCTGAACCGTCCCTACGCACAGATATTTCCGATACTTACTTCCTACGATGAGCTTGCCAACTACCTTTCTCCCTTTATGGATGCTTGGGAGGGCGGAGCGCAAGACCAGCTACAGGGACAGATTGCCAGTGCCAAGATACCGCTTTCACGTATGATTTCGCCAGCTCTCTATTGGGTAATGACAGGTGATGATTTCTCACTTGACATCAACAATCCCAATGAGCCGAAAGTCCTTGTTGTGGGTAACAATCCCGACCGTCAGAATATCTACTCGGCTGCACTTGGTTTGTATAACAGCCGTATCGTGAAGCTCATCAACAAGAAGAAGCAACTCAAATCCTCAGTGATTATCGACGAGTTGCCGACAATCTACTTCCGTGGTTTGGACAATCTGATTGCCACTGCACGAAGTAATAAAGTAGCAGTGTGTCTGGGTTTTCAGGACTTTTCGCAGCTTACCCGTGACTATGGGGATAAGGAGAGCAAAGTGATTCAGAATACGGTAGGCAATGTTTTCTCCGGGCAAGTCGTCGGAGAAACGGCCAAGACGCTTTCTGAACGATTTGGAAAGGTTCTCCAGCAACGACAGTCTATGACCATCAACCGTAACGACAAATCCACTTCCATTTCAACACAGATGGATAGTCTTATCCCTGCAAGTAAGATTTCCAACCTTACACAAGGTATGTTCGTTGGAGCAGTATCTGACAACTTCGATGAACGCATCGACCAGAAGATTTTCCATGCTGAAATAGTGGTGGATAGTGTCAAAGTCTCCGCTGAGATGAAAGCCTATCTATCAATTCCTGTGATTGTTGAGTTCACAGATGAAGAGGGGAAAGATACTCTCAAAGAAACAATAGAGGAAAATTATAAACGAGTGAAGAGAGAGGTTTTAAATCTTGTTGGCAAGGAAACGGAAAGGATAAAGTCTGATCCATCATTATCACATCTTATCAAAGATTAATTCAGGGTGAAAAAGGAAGAAATATCCTTAAAAAGAACGACAGAAGAAGGATAAATTTTATCAGATAAATTTTATCCCTCTTCTGCATATAAAAGATAATTATTTCTTGGAGATCTCAAATACAGAACCTTTCGTTATGGTGAATGGAGCATCAATAGTTACAATATTACCATATGTGAACTTCAAATATGAATTGCTTGTAACATTAAAATTTTTTGCTTTAATAATCCATCCTGCTACATTTCTATTGGATGTTACTGTTTGATCATAGAAGTAAACAATCCCTCCTTGTGCTGCTGAAACAGCTGAAAAGGCATCGCAGATACCATATCCCATTTGCTCATTCCAAGTTCCATTCGTTCTATCAGGTAAAGTAGAATATACATAATTTCCTGCCTTTTGTGCAGTTTGTTCTATTATATCTACAACATCTTTTCTTGTCAATTCTGGATTAATAGATAAAACTAATGAAGCGATGGCACTCACATGAGGAGCTGCCATAGAAGTACCACTCATCTCATCAAGACCATTGTTAGGAACTGTTGATAAAATATTACTACCTGGTGCAACAACATCAAGAGCTTTCCCATAAGATGAAAAACTAGATTTTTTATCCCTTTGGTCTACGGAACCAACAACAAGAATGTCTGGATGGAAATTTGCGGGATAATCTGGCACTGATTTATTATAATTTCCAGAAGCAAAAACAACAATCATTCCTTTCCCATTCCTACCAGAAGTCATTGCGGTCCTAATAGCATCTTCCAAGATAGCACTATGCATTTCTTTGTAAAAGGCTCCACCCTGATCTCCCCAAGAGTTGTTGATAACATCAACATTGTGAGATGTCGCATATCCAAACCCTGTTGCTAACTCGCTACTAATAGTTGGCGAAATGTACAATCCATGACTGATGGATAAAATTGTGGATTGAGGGGCAAGACCTGCTATTTGAATTCCATTATGGTTTGCACCTATAATACCTCCTACATGAGTACCGTGCCTTCCACGTACAACAGATGGAGAATGACCATTATGTATGTCATATGACAATGGACTATAATTATTCGCGAACTCTCTATGGTTTTGATCTACACCTTGGTCTAAAACCGCAACAGTAATTTGAGGTTTGCCTTTAGTTAATTTCCAAGCATTGCACGCATTGACCTTTTCTAGTCCCCATTGCCGATTAAAATCAGGCTCAGAGGTACAATTATTTGTCTTAAAATTAAACATAAAAGCAGGGTCTACATCCGCAAATTTGCCTGTTTCGTAGAATTTGTTTGAAGTTTCCAAACCATTAGAATTTATCGGCGACTTTAGAATGTACCAATTAGGCATGTAATCAACTTCCTTTATAACCTTTGCGTCAAAGTCTTTCGCAACACTTTGGAGAAGATTATAGTCTTGAGATGATTTTAACTTTATATAAAAGTACTCACTTGTTGATATATAGTCTTGTTCATCAAGTCCAAACACTGGCGCAACTTGAACATCTTTGTTTCCTTTCAATTTTTGTATCATTGAACTAAGAATTCCATTCGTAGTTACATTGCCAACTGGTCTTATTTCAACTATTTTCCAAAAACGCGACTGAGAGCCTTTTTGGCTTTGTACTGCTTGCTTTGTTGTAATTGTAGAAACAGCAGAATTTTTCAAGTCAATAGCCACTAACTTTGAACTATCGGATGATGAAATATAGTATAAATTTCGTAAAGAAGATATTTCTATTTTTTTACCATTATACCAATAATAATAATCCGTTGGGCGTCTGTGGCTTGCTCGTGTCGAAATTTGATTATCGGACTTGTTAATGATATTATTATCTATTACATCACTACAAGATATAATTACCACAGAAGAGCAAATCAACGCCGTATAAAGTAGTATAAAATTCTTGTATCTCATAGGATTCTATTTTTTATTTTTAAGAAGTTCTATTTCCGTTTGTAAAGATTTGATAGCGTCAATCATTACAGGGATAAGTGCAGTATAGTTAATCAATTTCTTACCTTCCGCATCAGTTAAAACTACATTAGGTAAAACTTTTTCAACCTCTTGTGCGAGTAGACCTATTTCCCTTTCATCTCCTCCTTTCCTTAGTAAAGAAGCCTCTCTAGTAGGTTTATCTGAAAAAGAGTATGACACGGGACGCAATTTGAGAATGCAATTTAATCCATTTTGTAAAGAACGAATATTAGATTTCGCTCTTGCATCAGAGTAATTATAAACATCCTTAACTTGAATACTGTTGAAAGTACTTGTCTGTGTATTGTAGAATACAACTTGGTCGGCATGACTAGCCAAACGGGTACCAACAGGTGAGACGTCAATTTGGAAAAAATTGCTTGTCTTACACTTGAAGTACATTCCAAGACCTTCAATGGTTTGTTTGTAGAAACCATAGGGTGCAGTATTGCCAATTGTTAATTGACCATTACTGTACAATTTCATTTGTGCATTTGCAGTTACACAAAAAAGAGCAAAAACTAAAGCAGAAACAGCTTTCTTAACCATTAAATTTTTCATTGCTGTCAGGTTTTAATTAATAATTTGAGATTATGAAATCGCTTTTCGGAAGTAAGATTACCTTGTTTAATAATTTATTATGATAATAAATAGAAGCAAGACGTTGTGAAAAAATTACGAATATAGGGTATTTTCCCAATTGTCGGATGTAATAGGCGAGGCCTTAACTTAAATTTCACCTCATAATGCGGATTTATGAAAAACAGAGTTCTATCAAGAACTCTAAATTTCTTTTCTATCAATTTCTCAAAAAGCTCAATAGGACATTTTGTCTTTTTGATGCTAAGTAATTCCTTAATTGTATCTTCTTTTTCTCTCCCAAGTTTGAGAAGGCTTTCGTATAAAATTTTAGGTAACAAATGAAACCAAGGAAGATGAGAAAGGAACTTTCCTCTACAAATTTGTTGATGTCCTCCAAACGGCATTTGCCACGCAGGAAAAGAGATAAAAACAACCCCTCGTGGGGCAAGAAATCTTTTTAAGGAAGATATAAAAAAAGACTTATTCTCTATATGTTCTAAAACATCGTGACAAATTATTAAATCAAAAAGCCCATCCTTCCCTTTAATCTCAAATATATCTGAAGCAAAAAATTCTCCTGCAGCATTGGCTTCATGAAAGAACTTTTTAGCATCACTAATTCTGCATTCTGCCAAATCAACCCCAAGAGTGTTGCATCCCTTTTTAGAAAAAGGCAAAAGATTTCCTCCGTCACCACAACCTATTTCCAAAACATTTATTCCATGAGTTATTTCCTTATATTTTTCGATATAAGGAATAAAATATTTTTGGCTTGTTGTGGAAAGTTCATGAAAATATAGCTTTCTATCAGATTGTCGGTATTGCATATATTCTTAACTGTATTAGTTCTTTTTACAAAGAAAGCAAAAAAAAACAAATAAGCAAACTAATATCATTATTTTTTTTGCAAGTACCATAAAAATACCAATAAGACGGTATGACTTGCGGAGTTTTTACAAAAAAAAACTTATCTGTATATACCTAATATTGGTGATATTATTCTATATAGTATGTATCAATGGTTTAATATTAAATCTGCCTCATCCAACATTTGGTGTGATAGAGTGTAATAACAGAAGTTCAACATCTCCTTTTTCATTAAAACTTCATGTTCTCAGATAGCGAAGAAATCGACATCATATTTTGGCAAGTAATCAAATTAAGGTTTACAAAACACCTTTCAATAATACCTTTATTTTCCCTTCTTTTCCCGTGAATTCTTTATGTTATAAACAATCTGATTATTGCTTATATCTTTGTCGTTCAACATAGTAACTCAATAACAAATAAATAACAAATAATTATGGAACCAAAAGACAATGACAACTATGTGCTGGTCTTGGAAGACCGCACTGAGGTAAAGAACGAGAAAGAAACGGGAAAACTCTCCGTAGTATCCGGTATTGACGACAAGGGTAACCTTAAAACCACCGAAGTAATCGCTGCCAATCAGGCAGCGTTCTTGAAGTTTAACAACAAGGACGGACTTCTAAAAAACTTCATGAGCAATTTTCTACGTCAGTTCAACGAGCCGTCCCGTTTCGGACTCTACAAGGTAGTAGCTAACAACGTAGAACAAGGTGTGGCATCGCTCCACACCATGCTTCAGATCCACGCATACGCCCGGACGCACCCCTACCTCAAAGCCATGATGCCTGTAAGTTCCGGCAGAACCGACGGGAGTGATGTAGTTGTAGCCGAAACCGCCGTCTAAATACAGGTTGAACAGTCCTTTATGCAGATAGTAGTAGCGTACGAAAGGTGACAGTTTCAGGGCATGGGTTTTCTCTCGTCCGTTCTCGCCACGTTCCGAGCCGAAGGCATAACCCAACATGATGCCCGTAGCCCATGTCTCGTTGAACCGCCAGCCTACCTCGGGATACAACTGTAGCGTAGTGGCTTTGGTCTTGGTGTTGTTCTAATAAGTGACGGCGCCGCCTGCAAACAGTCCTCCCTCGTGGTCGTCCTTGTGAAAAGGCGAAACGGTCTGTTCCTGTGCCCACCCGAAAAAGGGAATGAACGATAAGATAAAGGTGAATATCGTTTTATTCATTGTTGAAAATAACGAGATTTATTGGAAAAGTGAACAGTATTCATTACGTGAGATAAAAAAACGCATTATATCATTAAGACAAGTGCGTTTCTTATAATGATAAAAGGCTTACGCCTCCTTATACCATTTCCACGACTCATAGGCAAGCGTTATGCTCAGCACAACTAGCATGGGGTGGATAAAGAGCTGTGGAAACTCGAAAGTGAATATAAGCTCCGTGCAATGTGCTGTGCAAAACAGTGCAATGAGTGCGGCAAGGCAGAAATGCACTAACTTATACCGACTTTTACAGGCATAGAGCGAAAGCAGCAGTCCCGTCATCGGCAAGGTGACAGAAACGACCGCCATCAACACAAGCATCGACATAGGAGCCACACCGTCATTGGAGATTGCTATGTTTGCATTCCAGAAAAGGGGTATCATATCCATTAATGAATGTGCAGACATACCTGCAATTATCGACACCCAGAGAATAGAGATTTTGAAATTTTCTTTCATCGTTGAAGTTTTTTTATCAAGACCGGCTATCAAGCCGTCTTTTGGGTTTATGATTAGGTTTGCTATATGCGTGGAGTTCAATCATTCGTCTTAGCTCTCCTGTGCTGTTTGCTCTTTATCCAAAGATAAAAGCCGAGAACAATGAAGACCGCGAGGATTGCAATCATCTGCAACCTGTACTTCTCGGGCTCAACCCAGAATTCCTTAAAGAAATTGATGCGACCGAGAATTTCCACGGGCGTCCAGAATACGATGACCGTGGCTATCGCCATACGTATGTTTGCTCCCCACGAGGCGATGCGCAGTTGTTTAAGGAACATGAACACTGATGCCACGAGGCAGCCCAGGCCCACGAAAAACGTCACGGGATGGTGGTCGCCGACGAAGCGTTTGTCGTAACAGAACATCAGCAGCAGGTACAGTCCCCACAGCATCATGTTGAGTTCCATGAACGTCACGATGCTCGTGTGGCGTGTCATGGGCTGGGCAGCGATGACCTTGCGGCGGCTGCGGAACACCATTTTCTGTATCCACGTGATGAAGTCGCAGCCGTTCTTGGTGCTGAAGATGTACATCGTCATCACCATCATCCACAGTCCGAATGAGGCCGGCATGATGAGATATTCGGGCTTGGTCACCACCACGCCGTTCTCCATTTCAGGCTGCACGCCGTAGCGGCGGGCATAGTAGAGGAAGAGAAATTCCACCCATCCCGTCCAGAAGAGCAGTCCGCCGAAGAGTCCCCACAGCGTCTGGCGGGTGTCGCCTTTCACGAACACGCCGACGATAACGAGGACAAGCCCCACGAAACCCATCGCAAACCCTGCTACATGCATGGCGCCCTCGTCCATAAACTTCTCCATTAGTATCATCAGCGCATGTCCCAACGGCATGGCAAAGAGTACCAGTAAGAACGATACGATAGTGCGCCAAGGATATATTTTACGTTTTGTCTCCATTGATGATATGTTGTTATTATTATTTCAGTTCATCGATGTAATAGCTCATCTGCCCGCCGCCCTCGTCATCGATGGACGACTGCTGGTTGAACCAGCTCACCACCTGTAGTTTGAAGCACCGCACACCGTCGGCACAGCGTATAACGTAGACGTGATAGGACGGCGTGTAAGTCATGGGAGGTCCCTCTATTTTGATGCACTGCTCCAAGAGCGGATTGCCACTGGTGAGCCGTCGTGCCGGTCCGCGGTTGGGGTCAAACCATGGGTGTCCGTCGTTGTCGGGTGTGCCGTCGGGCTTGAGGTAGTGAGTGTTCACGTAGTTGTACCACTCGCGCTGCGAGTAGGTGACATAGACGGAGGTTGTGTCGTCCTCCACCCACTTCACATCGTCGGGAATCTGCACTCTGTCCTGCCAGTGGTCGTAGTCGCCGAAACCGAGGTCTGCCGCCGCCCCCTTGCCCGGACCCGACGTGCCGCCATTGGTGCGGATATGCGCTCCGCAGAAGGCGATGTCCCAGTCCAGACGTTTCAACTGGTCTCCTTCTGTGATATCCTGATTGGGAGCGGAAAGATTGAACGCCTTGCCCGTTCGCAGGTTGAAGTAGAGCCAGTCGTCGGTAACTCCCGTATAGGCACCTGTGGCGCGAGGCATCACCTTTCCTTCGAACTCGTCGGCATCGTAATGCACACAGCTTCCGAGTAATATTGCAGAGGCTGCTGCCATGAGTATGCCGATGGTCTTATCTGTAAGATTATTCTTCATCATTACTTCTTGTCGATTTTTACTTCAAATTGCACGTAGAGCCTTGCACCCGCCTCCGCCGGTACGCTAAACGTGGTCAGTCCTGAGCCTAAAGTCTTGGGCTTGTAGTTCAGCAGGTTGTTTACACCCACCGAAAGCCGGTACTTGTCACTGAAAGTCTGTGCTACGTTGAGGTTGCACAGCGCATAGGCCGGTAGCGTGCAGCGGAAATAGGCATCGCGCCCGCGTCCCTCGGAAGGGAGGAAGAGACGATCCTGCACATCGTAGCGTTTCTCACCCATGATTTGGGCAGAGAGCGTCACGCCGAGGTTGTAGCCGCGGCGGCTATATTTATACGTCGCATTGGCTGTCGCCGCATGGGGTGAGGTGGTGGAGAACCGCCGCCCCTTCTCCGCAGTGATATACACATAGGAGTAGTTGGCATCGAGTGTGAGCCACGTCCACGGTTTCCATCGTGCCAGCACGTCAAGGCCAGCCACGGTCTGCCGTGCGAGGTTGGTGTAGAGGAAGTTGTACTGCATATCGTAAATCTTCCACACGCCCTCTATTTTGTCGCGGTAGAGGTTGGCGTAGCCGTTTGCGTTGACGAAGAGCTTAGGCGAAGCATACTCCACGCCCAAGGAGAGGTAATGGTTTTTTTCGGGCTGTAAATTTTCGTTTCCCCTGATGACGAACATGCCGAGGTGGTCCCAGTTGAAGAACAGTTCCTTGATGCTGGGTGAGCGCGAGCCCTTGGAATAGACCGCACGCAAGGCCCAGTGAGTATCTGGTTGCCATTTCACTGCCACCTTGGGCAGCCATATCAGTCCGAACACGCGTGAGTAGTTGGTGCGCAGTCCTGCCGACACCGTCCACTGCTGCGTGGGCGACCAGTCGTCCTGCACAAACCATTCCATCTCACTCAGGGTGCGTGTGGTCACCTTGTGATTCACGAAACGGTCAGAGGTGAGCACGTCGTCAAACAGTTCGATGCCGGCGTTCAGCTCGTGACCGTCGAAATAGCGACTTTGCAGCGTGAGTCTCGGCTGAAGGATTCGCGACTTATAGACCGGCTTGCGCTCGTCTCGCCGCTCGTGTCGCTTGAAGCTGGCGTAGCGGTCGGTGTGAAGCATGAGTTTCGCCGTGAGATAGTCCTTCCATCGATACGATGCCTTCAGACCGTAAGTCCAGTCGCGCGCTTGGGTGAACACGAGGTCCTGCACCAGGTCGTAACTATTCATGAAGAAGCACGACCCATAGAGCTGCACCGACAGTTCTGCCATGGGTTCTACCCACAGTTTCTGCGAAGCCACTATATGTTCCCTGCCCTCGATGCCCATCGGCGGGCGAGGGAAGGTGCTTTGCAACACAGTGTCTTTGTGCAGCCATGGATTAGCTTCGCGCGAGTACACCTTGCGATCGCCCACTTTCTGATAAAGATAGAAGGCATCTGTGGAACTATACCACACATCGGTCTGCGACGTGAACCAGCCCTGGTGTGCACCCGCTGAGAGCCACGCCGAGAGGTTGGGACGGTCGGCATTCTTCTCGAACATATAGATAAAATCCTTCTTCTTGGGATTCCTGTAGTTGCGTTCGTTCATCTGTCCCCAGCGCACGCCCACATCTATGTCAAGAGGCTTGTGCGTCTTCTTTCCGATGACATTGATCACTGCTCCGGATGCACGGCTGCCATAAAGCGTGCTGCTGGCTCCCTTGACGACTTCCACGCGGTCTATGCCGTGAATATTGAACCTTTCGTAGTCCAAATTACCAGCCATATCGCCCGTCATGCGCTCACCATCTTGCAGCATCACCACATGGCGTGCATCCATGCCGTCCATACTCATCTCGCTGCCGAAAGCCACCTTCTGCACATTGAGTCCGGGCGTGAGGTGCTGCAAAGCCGATTGAAAATCTCCGAAGCCAGCATCTCTCATAACCTTGCCACTGAGTAACTGCGTGGTCACGGGAGACGAATTCACAGGGCGTGGCGTACGTGATCCCGTTACTATCACCTCGCCGAGACTCCTCACGCTGTCTGCACTGTTTATATGCGGCTGCTGTGCCACTACCCCAACAGGGAGGAGACACAGCAGCAACGGGATGGATAATTTCCCGTTCATTTCACTCCACTTGTTATTTCGTACAGGTATCTTCATTACATTAGAGAATGCCATGCTCTTTCTTATACTTCGCAAGATCCTCTTCGTACTGCTTGAAGTCCTGTTCATAAGTAAGTTTTTTAGAGTAATCAATCTTTTGTCGGTAGACAAAACTCTGCATCAGCATCACGTTGAAATTGGTTGAGAATTCTATCTCTTTGGTGTCTACGTTGAGATAGCCCACTACGGTGCCCAATCCACCTTCTCCATCGGTGTAGATACCCTTCTCGTCTTTCTCGTTAGGTATGTATCCCACGTCGCCTTTCTCGCCTACGAACTTTATCCATCCGTCGCCCTTGTACTCGTCGCGTTCCCACTTGTTAAGCGGAATGAACTTGCAGTGGATGTTGAAATCTACCGTGAGTGGCATACTTCCTACCGTGAATTTGATGAGTTTGATGTTGAGCGGACGGTCGGCTTTACCTGCAGCGGTGTTCCACGAGAAATAATATTTAAGCGGACACCCCTCGGGCAACCGCGTCTTGTCCTCAGGGCCCATCATCGCGCGTGCACGAAGCACTATAAATTCTTCCTTGGTCAGCAATTCCTTGGCTTTAGCGAGTATCACCTCGTCCTGAATGGGAGTGGAGTTAATCTTCTCGTCGCTATTGCACGACGAGAAGACCAAACAGGCGGTGAGTGCCAAACCAAGTAAAAGCGAAAACTTTTCCTTAGTCATGTCTCCTTACTTATTACCATTAAACTCGAAGATGGCCTTATACGGCTTGCCAAGTACACCACCAACTACATCGCACTCCAACCTGAGATTGAGGACTCCGTCCCTTGCGTATGATGTGCCAACGGGAACTGTTACCGTGAAATCACTGTTCACCCAATCCTGTTTCCAAACGGACACTCTGATATGCCCTTTGCCAGTCGCGCTGATGATGTTGCCATTGGCATCGGTGTTGAGCGTAACCCGTTCGTCCGAGAAGTCAATCTCGTGTTTTGCAGGTCCAGCTTGGAATTCCAAAATACCGCGAAGTGCGTACATACCGCCTCCCCTGTCAACCAGTTCGAAATTCACATAGTCTTGGAAACGGTAGGCCACATCCTTCTTTTTGTTCATATAGGCATGAATGATTTTGCCCGTGTAAACTCCTGCCACTTTCTCGCTTCCTTGTGCGAAAAGAACGTTGTTAAACCCATTCACCTGCGCATTGGCAGTGAATAAACTTGTTGCGATAAACGCAAGCATCAAAAATAACTTTCTCATGTTTTAAAAAATCAAAAAGTTGTGAATGAATAAAATGAAAGAACATAAGTGGTGAAATCACTTAATAATCCTTAGACCAGTCATAGGCTTTCATTTTTCTTGCCATTTTGTCGAGAACGGAGTTCATACAAGAAAACGACGTGCCACTACGCAAAGTTCCCTTGTTTTTCATAACATATTCCTTTGCATTAGTCGCATCAAACAATTCCTTGGAAATAGTAAATATAGCCTCTTTTTTCTCAGTTGTGCCATTAGGCATTGTAACTGTATGCTCTTCAAGCTTGTTCGTCGGATAAGTTATTTTACACTTAGGTAAATCGTATAGGTCCATGTTTGGCACAAAGGCGAAGTTCGCAAAATTCAGCTCTTTCAAGTTCGGCAGTGCAATGAAACTCAGTGTACTGGTGTGCTTCGCTTCTTTTGGTAGCGTTATCTTCTCCAAATTCGCACAGTTCACGATTTCCATATAGCTCATCCCTTCAGAGGCTATTTCCGTCTGATAACCTCGCTGTCCCCATGCCTTTACCATGCTAAAATCCAGTTCCTTGAGAGATGGGTTATCGTTGATGCTCACTTTCATGAGATCCGTGCAAGCACTGATGTCTATACCATTTGGCGTACTGACATTGGTCAATATCAAGCCCTGCACCGTCTTAGGAATCTTGAGATATGGTATCGACGTTGTAAATTCTTTCTCGCTTTCCGTGTAGGTAACAACTGTAGTACCTCTCCAGCCCTTGTTGTGTATGATATATTGCAATCCCTCGAAATTATTAATATCTGCCTCCATAAATGCCGTTGGCATGACAGCCTCCTCTGGATTAACAATTCGTTTGGCAATATCTACCTTGTCGCCAGTAAAAATACTGGGGAAAACCTCTTTCATACCCTTGCGCAGCACTTCGTCCGGCACCTCGCGCAGTGTGTTGTACTTCTGCAAAGTTCCTTTTTCATCGCTCATCTGCATATCAACGTCTTTTGCAGTCGTGAAGAAATTCACGATTTCGTCCTCGTTGTATTTTGCACTGTTGGGCAGGTAAAGTTTGTTAAGATGATGCAATATCGTGATATTGCCGGTTTCGTCCTCTTTGGTCAACCCTGTAAACTCATAAATCTCATTGCCGGTTAAATCAACACCGGTGATTTGCGAGGGGAGTTGTGAAAAGTCGAATGAAAGTTTATAGTCATTGTTCGACAGCTTCACCTCCTTCAGGTTGGGCAGAATGTCAAGTCCGCTGAGATCTTTGAGTTTGGTTCCACTTAAATCCAATGTGGTGGTTTTCTCCGCCAAGTCGTTGAGTTCCAACTTGCCGTCTTTGTCAAAGGCAAAGCCCCTCTTTTTCAGAATGTCCATCAACTCTGTGTTTTTAAGGGACTTTGTACTGTAATTAATTGCCTCGTCCTTGTTGCATGAGGCAAGCCCCATTACAAGAAATGCCATTACTGGCAGTGCGATTTTTCTTATGGTTCTCATTTTTTTATATTAATTAAACTGTTTTGGTGCAAAGATAGGTTATTTATAATGATGCCACAATACCCAAAATCTATGATTTTAGCGGACAACTCCCTATCCTCATTTATGAGGATATAACTATTTGTGGTGATTTCCCTCTGATTTACGCTTACTTATGCTAAAACGGTATCTCAAAGAGAGAAGGACATAGCTTCTGATTTGTGGACGATAGCTCTCGTGATAACCGTATTCCGTAACAGAGCGCATAAGGGGGGTGCGCCTGTTCAGAATGTCGTTCCACTTGAACGAGAGGGTTGCCTGTTTCTTTTTGAGGAAACGCCACGATGCTCCGATGTTCAGCAGCCACTGGTCGTCATCAGTCACCGCATAGGTTCCGCGATGCAGGCGACCGTTTGCGTCGCCCCAAATCTGCACATCATGGGGAATGTCGATTGTGCCACTGACACCAAAATCGTAATCAAAAGTGTTGACACGAATGTCTGTCAGAAGGTTATGTGAACGACTCGTCTGCAAACTGCCATGCAGGTCTATACTTCCCCATTTAGGCTGATAACTGCCTCTAATGGAGATAGAGTTTCCGTATATGTGCGTCTTACATTTCGAGGAGTTGCCTTGCGTTTGTTCGTTCAGGAAATAGACGTGGTTCTGAAAAGAACCTCCTGTACTGCCCGACAGCACGAGACGCTTTATCTGCTTTTGCCATTGCAGCATTCCGGAAACGGAATAGTTTCCTCCAACGTTTACCGTCCTGTAGGTCCGTGCGCCCGTATTTTCTTCATACGACACCTCGTTCGCAAGATCATTGAATGTGTTCCTCCAGTTGCCCGTCAGGGTCAATCCGGATTTTTGATGATCCAAACTAAAAGACAGCTGCTGACGAAATGATGGATTAAGGTTAGGATTTCCCAGTCCATGGTAAAGCGGATTACGCTTGTCGTCAATCGTCAATAGTTCCTGAATGGAGGGCAGCTGACTGCTGCCGCTGTAACGCAGTTCCATATCCAGGCTTCGTCCGTTCCATTTCACATTGAACATAGGCTTGTATTCAACGGCTCTGACGGTGGAGTCCACGGCTTGCAGTGTGTGCCGGCGGCTGATGTGGCGCTGCTGCCACTCCACATTAATGCCTCCGTTGATTTTCCATCGACTGCCCTTATAGTCCATTTGCAGCCTGATCTGCTGTCCCAATGTAGATAGTGCGCTTTCATAGCTAAGGCTGTCGATATGTAGATGCTGCATGGCATCGTCATAAGTATCGCTTGTGTTCATGCTCTTCTCGTTTCGCAACCCATAACTGACCTGCAATCTCAGCTGTTTGCCAATGGGCTGTGTGTAGCGCAGAGACATCAGGGCTTCGTTTCGTCGTGAAGGCATCTGCTGGCAGAGGTTGCGAAGGAGAACGGAGTCATTACCTAACGCATTGAGCAGATGATGGAATCTGGTCTTTGAAAGGCTGCTGTTCTCCGTTCTGTCTGAACTGCCGCTGAGTGATGTCTCAAAAGTGATGGAGGCTCCACCCTTACCGATGCGTCGGGTGAAGTCGGAAGAAAAGTAATATTTCCTGTTGTTTCCCTTAGCACCGCTTCTCAGCATTCCCGAGGTCAACGTGTCTGCCCTCGTGCTGTTTTGCTCATAAAGAGAGGTCGTGTTGTCAGTCAGGTTGTCCGAATTCCCGAGGGTTCCGTTGAACATGACATTCAACAGTGTCTTTTCGTTGATGTTGTACTGAAAGCTTATAATTGCCGAATGGTTATGACTTTTACCAAGGAAGAATAACGTGGATTTTTGATAATTTGTTCCAGATGTAAGGTATTGCTCATAGAAGTCGTCGCTCGTGCTTTCATTATGGAAGGTGTTGAGCGAGAGGTTAGCATTAAACGTAATTTTTTTACCGAATTTCTTCACGATGTTTCCCGCCAGTATATTCTGAAAATTATCTTTTCCCACGCTCGTGTTGCTCAGGTTGTCTGAACGGATTGTCAGCGTCGCGTTTTCGCCATTCGCATTGAACAGATTACCCTGCATCTCATCCTTACGCCTGTCTTGGCTGCCATGCTCTGCCGTAAGAGAACCCGTCAGGCTGCCATTATAGGAAGATTTCGTCTTGATATCCAGCACGAAGTTGTCAGCCCCGTCGTCCACACCCGTCATTTTCTCTAGAGCACTGAGCATGTCGTATAGCTTCAGCAACTCCACGGCATCGGCAGGCAGGTTTTCCAAAGCAGCAATGATGTCGTTGCCCATGAACTTTTCTCCGTTGATATTTACCCCATTGAGAATTTTTCCCTTGAACGACAAAGTTTTGTTGTTCCTGTCATACTCCATACCCGGAATTTCCTGTATCAGGTCTTCCAGATTAGCTCCCTGTCTCACCCGCAGACAATTGGTATTGATAAAGGTCGTATCCTTCCGCATTGTAATCAGTTTGCGCTCGCCGATAACCAGAACTTCATCAAGTTCTATCGTTTTTTTGAGTAAAGAATCCGACCTGAGTGTGGGGGATATGGTATCACCCACAACAATATCCAATATGATGGAATTAGCTGTGAGATTAAACAGAAACAGAAGGACAAATGTCAAAAAAGGCCTTAGAGTCATCATTTTTGCAAAGTTATGGTTGTCAATCAGAATATGCAATACCTTAAAATGGCGATTTTGCAAAAATCATAAATACATAAATTTGTATTTTTAATTCTGCTTTTGATTATTGTTTGCTCAACCAATAATTTTCTTTTCCTGGTATTTCCTACTACTTCCCAACATTTCCTCATTTCTAAATTCATAATATTATTGCTATAATTTTGCTGTTCGATAATGAATTATTCATTCAATAATAAATGATTTATGGAATCGAACAACAATGACAATTATGTGCTGGTATTAGAAGACCGCGCGGAAGTGAAGAACGAGAATGAAGCTGGGAAACTCTCAGTGGTCTCTGGGATTGACGACAAAGGCAAGCTCCAAACAACGGAAGCCAAAAACGTGCATCAGGTAGCCTTTTTGAAGTTCAACAACAAGGATGGCTTGTTGAAGAACTTCATGACCAATTTCCTCAAACAGTTCAACGAGCCGTCCCGTTTCGGACTCTACAAAGTAGTAGCTAACAACGTAGAACAAGGTGTGGCATCGCTCCACACCATGCTTCAGAACCGTGAGAAGCCAGAGAACAAGCAGCAGTTGGCAGATAGTCAAGTGCGCTTTGACGACTTCCTACCCAAACAGAAGAATGCCACTGCGATTGACGAGTCAAAGATAGATTGGAAGCAGCTCGACAACCTCGGACTTACCCGTGAGCGATTGGAACAGAGTGGAGAGTTGGCAAAAATGCTCAACTGGCAGAAGAGTAACCTTGTTACCATTGCCATACCTATGGGTGATACCACCATCTACACCGATGCCCGTTTGGCATTTCGTACCGATGGCGAGGGTAATATCGGCTTGGCAGTTCACCCGCTTCGCAAAGAGCCACAGCTCGACTTCCCCTATATGGGACACAAGTTCTCTAATGAAGAGAAAGAACAACTCCTTGCAACGGGTAATCTTGGAAAGACCATCGAGATAACGCCCAAAAAGGGCGAACCTTTTGCCGCATACGTCTCCATTGACCCTCAGACCAACGAACTCATTGCCCTTCGTGCCGACCGTGTGGCTATTCCAAAGGAAATCAAAGGCGTTACGCTTTCCGATGCGCAGTACAAAGACCTTGTAGAGGGCAAAGCCGTGAAAGTGGAAGGAATGACCGCTAAGAGTGGTAAGTCCTTTGATGCTACCCTGCAAGTCAATGCCGAGAAGAAAGGCATCGAGTTTATCTTCAACAACAAGCAAGGCTTGAAGGAGCGACAGCAGCACAGCCAACAACAAGGCGCACCACATAAGCTCTGCGGTTTGGAACTCTCCGACAAGCAGCGTGAAGCCTTGGACAGCGGTCGCACACTTTATCTGAAGAACATGGTGGACAAGGAAGGGCAACCTTTTAATGCCTACGTCAAGATGGACAAGGAACAGAACCGCCCGCGTTTCTACAAGTGGAATCCAGACAAGAAGCAGGAGACCGGCAAGGAAAAGGTGGTAGCCGTAGCCGAAGAACACAAGACACAGGTTGCAGTGAACAACCAAGGCAAGACCAACGAAGCCACCAAGAACGTGAACGAGCCGTTAAAGTCCGGGCAGACACAGCCCACTGCCGCCCAAAAGCAGAAACAGGACGAGAAGAAACAGCAGCGCCGTGGACCCAAGATGTAACCCTTAAAACCAAACCCGACTATGATTACTTGTATTATTGCCGAGAAACCCTCGGTAGCCAGAGATATAGCCCGTATAGTAGGAGCTAATACCAGACAAGACGGATTTTTGGAAGGTAGCGGTTATGTGGTAACATGGGCGATGGGACATCTCATCA
>NZ_LR027818.1:1753-16234 GCF_900607215.1 Prevotella rectalis | reverse complement strand
TTGGCTACCGTAGCGAGGCAGCCAACTTCGACTACCGCTATGGTATGGCACTCCGCCGTATGGATCTCAACCACTTCTATTATGAAACGGATATAGACAACCTCGGACGTGTGAAAGCTGTGCGTGGTCCTAATGAGTTGGCAACAGGTGTGCCTTACATCATTGCCTTTGACTATCAGCCTAAGGCTACTTTCGGCACCAATGGCATCACTGCACCTGCTTACGCAGTGACGAAGCATTACGACATACAGCACCCAAGCGATGATATGGAGACCGTCACCTTCGTGGACGGTTTCGGACGTCCCGTTCAGGTGAAGAAAGACGGTGTGGTAACGACAGCTGCCAAGGGCAGTGCACCCAAGGACGAAACCGTGATGATTGTCAGCGGACGCAATGTCTATGACGCTTTCGGTCGTGTGACGAAGGCATACTATCCAACAACAGAGGCAGTGGGCAAAAAGACAACTTTCAACAAGGCTTTTGATAACGTGTCGCCAACCGTAACGGTTTACGACGTGCTTGACCGTGCCATGAAAGTAACGCTTCCTGATAATACCGAGACCAAGACCGAATACTCTACCGATGCGGGCAGCAACACTCTCAAGACACTCGTTACCGACGCTCTCGGCGGTAAGCAGGCTACCTACACCGACGGTAGCGGCAAGACCGTGAAGACCGAGCAACTCAGCGGACCCGATGGTATCATTACCACTTCTTTCGAGTATGATGGTATCGACCGATTGGTCAAGGTAACAGACACCGAGGGCAACGTAACGACATCCGTCTATGATATGGGCGACCGTCGCACAGAGGTAAATCACCCTGCCAGCGGTATCACCACCTTTACCTACGATGCTTTGGGTAATGTGCTCACCAAACAGACAGCCAATCTCAAAAAGGAGGGCAAGACCATCAATTACGAGTATGATTACGGACGTCTGACGGCAATCAACTATCCCGACCATCCGGAAAACAACGTGAAGTACCATTACGGTGGTATCAACTCTTCTTACAACCGTATCGGCAGACTGATGCTTCGTGAGGACGGCAGTGGCGCGATCGAGTATTACTACGGCAAGATGGGTGAGGTGGCCAAGACCGTGCGCACGCTGATTGTGCCCAATCAGGCAGTGGCAACCTACGTCACACAGTGGAAGTACGACAGCCATGACCGTCTCTTGGAGATGATCTATCCCGATGAGGAAAAGGTAACCTATGGCTACAACCTCGGCGGACAGATAGACCATGTGCGTGGCTACAAGTCCTATGGCTACGATTATGTGAACAAGATAGGTTATGATAAGTTTGAGCAGCGCACCTACCTGAAGTATTGTAACGGAGCGGAAACGTTCTACAGTTACGACCCTGCACGCAGACGATTGCAGAACCTCGTAGTCAATGCCAAGGCAGGTACTGTTATGGACAATGCCTACAGCTACGACGCTGTGAGCAACGTGCTTGGTATTAAGAACAATGCTCCACTCCCACAGAGTGGCAAGGCAGGCGGGCAGATGAGCCATAGTTACACCTACGACCCACTGTACCGTCTGGCAAGCGCAACGGGAACCTATGCAGGAGCCAACAGCAAGACGGCGTCCTACACCCTTGCCATGGGCTACGACAACATGCACCGCATCACGAGCAAGAAGCAACATCTCTCGCAGACAGGTGTGCAGTTCGACGGCACGCTCAACGCAGGCTACGAACTCGTCTATACCTATGGTAGCGCAGAGGGTAAGAAGTTCCAACTCGACAATGTTCGTGATATCAACTACCGAACGGAAGAAACTCCTACGGACA
Organism: Prevotella rectalis; assembly: GCF_900607215.1. Lineage (NCBI taxonomy): Bacteria > Pseudomonadati > Bacteroidota > Bacteroidia > Bacteroidales > Prevotellaceae > Prevotella > Prevotella rectalis. The sequence goes on along the minus strand of NZ_LR027818.1, from coordinate 14,434 downwards.
GCACGAACATCAACAACGGACACAAGTACATCTACGATGCCAACGGAAACCTTGTCTATATCAATACCTCTCGTGTAAAGCGTGACGGCAAGGAGGATGAAAAGGCAAGTGAGCAGAAGTACCGTTGGGACGAGGAGAACAGACTCTTGGCAGCTGATGAGAATGGATTTGTGAGCAACTATTGGTATGATGCCGATGGCGAGCGCACGGTAAAGACATCAGGCGAGAATGAAGCTATTTATGTGAACTCCGAGTTCTCGGGAGGCAACACCGGTACGGCAAGGTTCAGTCTCTATGTCAGCCCATACCTCGTAGCAGGACAGGGTGGCAAGTACACCAAGCACATCTACATCGGTAGTCAAAGAATAGTCAGCAAGCTTGGCGACCTCGCCAGCTATGGTGCAGACCCAAGACGAATACCGTATGCAGGTAATGAGGCTGATGGCTTGATCATTAACTACAAGGATAAATACAATCAGCAACTTCAATCCATCAAGGACAACTACAAGACGTTTGACTTGCCATACAATGGTGAGGATAATGACGACTATGTAAACGGTCAGGGCTTCTGCTGTAACGACGGTACGCCGGAAGCAGCACTGGCAAGGGCAATGACCCGCACAAGGACTGCAAACGGTAACTTCAAACCCAACGACGACTACGAGAAGATGCAGTTCTACTACCATCCTGACCATTTGGGTAGCAGTAGCTACATCACCAACCTTGATGGCGAAGTATCGCAACACATCGAGTATGTGCCGTTCGGTGAGGTGTTCATAGAAGAGCGCAACAACACATGGAACACCCCTTACCTCTTCAACGCAAAGGAGCTGGACGAGGAAACGGGTATGTACTACTATGGTGCAAGGTACTATGAACCGAGGTTGAGTTTATGGATGAGTGTGGACCCTTTAGAGTGCAAACACCCTGAAATCTCCACATATTGTCAAGCAAATAATAACCCTATTAAATATATAGATCCAGATGGTCTTGATAATTTTATCATAAATGAAGTCAGCGGAGAGATTATTCGACAAAAGACAGATGGAAAAACTCACAGTTTTTATCTCTCTGATGGGAAATCAAATGTCCTTGTTGGTGCTTTTGAGTATAATAAAAAAGACTTAATCGGACTAAGTGGAAGAATATCTTTTACAAACACAAAAGGAGAATCTGCTGCATTTGCAGTAAAGTCTGGATCTGAGAATAAAAGTTTTATTTCTTCTAATGCTTTGGCGGCATTGATTGGAGCGGTTGGAACAGTCGCATTTTCAGATATAACTATAAATCAATTTAGTTATAGTGATGGTCGCTCACCAGCACCAAGTGTATCGCATAAAAATGGAAAAAATGGTGACTTACGTTATTTGCGGACTGACAAGTCAGGGAGTCAGACCGATGTTGGGTCTAATAATTTTGATGAACAAAGAGAACAAGCATTAACAAATGCGCTCCATAAGTTTGGCTGGAAGGATATGATTTCAGAAAAATACAATAATAAATTATTGCCTCATACAAGTTCTGCAAAAAGTAGGGGAATAGGAAGTAATCATTCCAATCATTTGCACTTACAAGGATTCAAACCCAATATAAAAACAGTAGAGTATATAAATGCTCTTCCTGAAGTAGTTGTTATTGGAAAACGAAAATGAAAAAAACACTTCTTATATTGATTATTTTATCACTCCCCTTGATATCTAAGGGGAGTGATAACCTTGTTGCTGTTCTTTACTTAAAAAACGGCAGTTACGTATCATCTGATAGCGTATATACATTTCTTAATTTAGATGGAACTCTGTTTGATGAATTAAGATCAAGGAATGGCAATGAACCAACGTGTCTGAAAATAGATAGGGATAATGCGGTCTCATATTATCCGGATTTAATGATTTACGTCTTCTTTTGTAAATTATCACCAACCAGAAAGATCCTTGTTAGGGTTGGTCATGATTGGAAAATATTAAAAACAAATAGTCCTTTTACAGTCTTACCTACGAAGAGGTATCTTTTATCCTTAGATATTCAGTTAAGAGTTGGTGATATTTTATACGATAAAAGAGATAAGGTGAAAGTAAAAAGATGTATAACACGTCATATTATTGACGCAAGAGGAGATTACGTCGCAGTTGAAATAAAGAAAAGGAAGTTGTGGTTTCGATGGAAGAGACATTATCAAGTAACCCCTGATAGATTATTGTATAACTAATATTATGAATCAGCAAAGTACAGGTGAAAAAAGATGGTATGGTAACGACAGCTGCCAAGGGTAGTGCTCCGAAAGACGAGACCGTGATGATTGTCAGCGGACGCAATGTCTATGACGCTTTCGGTCATGTGGCTAAGGCTTACTACCCTGTAACCGAAGCAGTGGGAAACAAGACAACTTTCAACAAGGCTTTTGACAACGTGTCGCCAACCGTAACGGTTTATGACGTGCTTGACCGTGCCATGAAAGTAACACTTCCGGACAATGCTGAGACCAAGACGGAATACTCTACGGACGCAGGTAGCAATGCACTCGTAACGACTGTAACTGATGCGTTGGGTAATCGTCAGGCTACCTATACCGATGGTAGTGGCAAGACGGTGAAGACCGAGCAACTCAGCGGACCTGATGGTATCATTACCACTTCTTTCGAGTATGATGGTATCGACCGATTGGTCAAGGTAACAGACACCGAGGGCAACGTAACGACATCCGTCTATGATATGGGCGGCCGTCGCACAGAGGTAAACCACCCTGCCAGCGGTATCACCACCTTTACCTACGATGCTTTGGGCAATGTGCTCACCAAGCAGACAACCAACCTCAAAAAGGAGGGCAAGACTATCAATTACGAGTACGATTACGGACGTCTGACGGCGATTAATTATCCTGACCATCCGGAAAACAACGTGAAGTACCATTATGGTGGCATCAACTCTTCTCACAACCGTATCGGCAGATTGATGCTCCGTGAGGACGGCAGTGGCGCTATTGAGTATTACTATGGTAAGATGGGTGAGGTCTTGAAGACCGTGCGCACGCTGATTGTGCCCAACCAGGCAGTGGCAACCTACGTAACACAGTGGAAGTACGACAGCCATAACCGCCTATTGGAAATGATTTACCCCGATGAGGAGAAAGTAACCTACGGCTACAACCTCGGTGGGCAGGTAGACCACGTGCGTGGCTACAAGTCTTACGGCTATGACTATGTGAACAAGATAGGTTATGACAAGTTCGAGCAGCGCACCTATCTGAAGTATTGCAATGGAGCCGAGACATTCTACAGCTATGACCCGCAGCGACGCAGGTTGCAGAACCTCGTAGTGAATGCTAAGGCAGGCACCATCATGGACAATGCATATAGTTATGATGCCGTGAGCAACGTACTCGGTATTAAGAACAATGCTCCACTCCCACAGAGTGGCAAGGCAGGCGGGCAGATGAGCCATAGTTACTCTTATGACCCACTATATCGTTTGGCAAGCGCAACGGGAACTTATAAGGGAACGGACAATAAATCCGCTTCTTATACGTTGTCTATGGGTTACGACAACATGCACCGCATCACGAGCAAGAAGCAACATCTCTCACAGACAGGTGTGCAGTTCGACGGCACGCTCAACGCAGGCTACGAACTCGTCTATACCTATGGTAGTGCAGAGGGTAAGAAGTTCCAACTCGACAATGTTCGTGATATCAACTACCGCACGGAAGAAACTCCTACGGACAGCACGAACATCAACAACGGACACAAGTACACCTATGATGCCAACGGAAACCTTGTCTACATCAATACCTCTCGTGTAAAGCGTGACGGCAAGGAGGATGAAAAGGCAAGTGAGCAGAAGTTCCGTTGGGACGAGGAAAACCGCTTGTTGGCAGCCGATGAGAACGGCTTTGTATCTAACTACTGGTATGATGCCGATGGCGAGCGCACAGTAAAGACATCAGGCGAGAATGAAGCTATTTATGTGAACTCTGAATTCTCGGGTGGTAATACTGGTACAGCACGCTTCAGCCTTTATGTCAGCCCATACCTCGTGGCAGGGCAAGGTGGTAAGTACACCAAGCATATCTATGTAGGCAGTCAGAGAATTGTCAGCAAACTGGGCGACTTGGCTTCTTATGGTGCAGACCCAAGACGAATACCGTATGCAGGCAATGAAGCTGATGGTCTTACCATTAACTACAAGGATAAGTACAACCAGCAGTTACAATCCATTAAAGACAATTACAAAACGTTTGACTTGCCTTATTCTGGTAAGGACAATGACGATTATGTAAACGGTCAGGGCTTCTGTTGTAATGATGCTACGCCGGAGGCGGAACAGGCTCGTGCAATGGCACGCACAAGGTCTGCAAATGGTAACTTCAAACCAAATGAAGATTACGAAAAGATGCAGTTCTACTACCATCCCGACCATTTGGGTAGCAGTAGCTACATCACCAACCTTGATGGCGAAGTTTCGCAGCACATCGAGTATGTGCCGTTCGGTGAGGTGTTCATTGAAGAACGCAACAACACATGGAATACCCCTTACCTCTTCAACGCAAAAGAATTTGATGAGGAAACAGGTATGTACTACTATGGTGCGAGATACTATGAGCCGAGGTTGAGTTTGTGGATGAGTGCGGATCCGCTTGCTGAGGAATATATTGACATAAGTGCATACACTTATTGTCATAATAATCCAATAAATCTATTTGATCCTGATGGTCAAGGAGATTATTATACAGATGCTGGTAAATGGCTTGGTAGTGATGGGAAACAGGATAATATGGCATATACAGCAACTGGTGTACGTAAAGAAAAAAACAAGAATGGCTCTCTAGTGAATGTATTCGAACACCCTGTTAAATTGTCTATTGGTCAGAAAGAGCTTAATACTTTGGCATCAACTGTATATGCAGAAAGTTCTATAGGGTATGGTATATTTAGCAAAGAAGAAATGTTTGCAATAGCTTCTGTTCATGTGAACAAGAATAAAGTAGCGTATGGTAAAGACTCTCCGAGTGCAAAAGCATTTAGAAGAACAACGTTAAGCAAACAAACAAATGCAATGCAAACAGCCAATGCCGCTGTTATAAATGCATTTACACCAGGTTCTATAGATTATAGCAATGGAGCAGATCAATGGGATGGTGCAGAACAAGCAATGATTCCTAAGGAGTTTCAGAATAAGCCATCAAATGGTACTTTTATGTATAAAATGAACGTCATGGGGTGGAGTATGCGTGATAAGGAGTATGCATCGTGGAAAAATGCTGTAAATAAAAAATTTGGTAATGGATCATTTAATGTTCCGCAGAAAAAAACTGCAGGATACAATTATGGAGGTATGAAGAATAAGGGAAGAATTAGGCTTACTTCCACTGCACAATATGGATTAACTATTTTTTGGAGGACTATAAAATGATTTTATTTTCAAATTTATGGCTTCGAAGAGCGTTTTTTTGCATTTTACTTTGTTCTTGTCTGCTAGATAATAAAGCTCAAAATGTCTGGAAACTTTATTACAATACAAAAGAAGTCCAGATTAGGAGTTATACATCTAAAGGACAGTTGAGACATCTTGTGCAAAGCGATGACGATGGGAATAAGGTCGATTCTGTAATTTATAAAAAGAATATTTATGTTTATTCTTTTGCAAAAACAAAAGTGTACAAGAACTCTAATTTTCGTGTCATAAATTTCTATTCTAAATTTAAACTGCATAAGGAGACTTTTTTGTCTCCTTATGTTAAACATGCATTCCTATTAGAGGAGTATATTTCTGATTTGCAAAACATTTATGAATCCATTCTTCCGAATGGTGATGAAGTTTCAAATCATATATCGATTTCTATAAACAAAAATAGCACCCATGTAACATTTCGTAATCTGAATTGTCGTTTCAATGTTTTATTTAGTCCTGTAATATTACAATCTTATTTGTCCTACAATACAATAAAAGACATAAAGCTATATATTAAATTCGGAAGGCTCTCAAAAATAAGTTATATTTTGGAAGGGAATATTCTCAATATCTTTTTTAATTATAAACATAATTCAATTAAGATAGTAATAGAATCATTATCATCCTATGATGATAGAAAAGATGAATATATTTATGAATGGAAAAGAGATACGTAGGGTCTTGCTAATTTGCAAGTTCCAAAACGAAGTGCAATAAAAGAGTAGCCCTCGCCGAGAGATGCAGACGTTCTCGAAGCGTAGCGAGAGGTTGTCTGCATCTCTCGGCGAGGAAAAAAACAACCAGCAATACAAATAAAAGAATGAAGCCATCTATGTGAACTCCGAGTTCTCGGGTGGCAACACCAGTACGGCAAGATTCAGTCTCTATGTCAGCCCATATCTCGTGGCAGGGCAAGGTGGTAAGTACACCAAGCATATCTACATTGGCTCGCAGCGTATTGTCAGCAAGCTTGGCGACCTCGCTTCTTATGGCGCAGACCCAAGACGAATACCGTATGCAGGCAATGAGGCTGATGGTCTTACCATTAACTACAAGGATAAGTACAACCAGCAGTTACAATCCATTAAAGACAACTATAAGACGTTCGACTTGCCATACAACGGGCAGGACAATGACGACTACGTAAACGGTCAAGGCTTCTGTTGCAACGATGGTACACCTGAGGCGGCACAGGCTATGGCACGCACAAGAACTGTAAACGGCAACTTTAAGCTCAACGATGACTACGAAAAGATGCAGTTCTACTACCACCCTGACCATTTGGGTAGCAGTAGCTACATCACCAACTTGGACGGCGAAGTATCACAGCACATCGAGTATGTGCCGTTTGGCGAAGTATTCATAGAAGAACGCAATAACACTTGGAACACCCCTTACCTCTTCAATGCAAAGGAATTTGACGAGGAGACTGGATTGTACTACTATGGTGCAAGGTACTACGAGCCAAGGTTGAGTTTGTGGATGAGTGTGGATAGATTCACAGAAAAATATCCGCAGCTATCTGCATATTGTTATTGTGCGGAAAATCCTATTAAATTTGAAGATTTTAGAGGTGATTCTTTGAATATGAGTATTGTCAAGATGATGGATAAGAGATATTTCACGAATAATCTCGATAAAATCACTGAGGATTTAAAATTGATAACAGGATTGGATATTACTGTCTCTGGAGATTATATGCAGTATGAAAAGGATGCACATGGTAATCCAATCTATGATCAAGGGAGTGAGACAGCAAGAAAATTCTTAATGGAAATAATCGATGGTCCTAATATAGATGTATTTGTTACAAATAAAAGATCTGTGACCCCTAATGGTGGAAATCAGGTAGGGTTATCTGCTTCACAAATTGAAGATTTTATAGAAAATACGTATAACCTTAATACAGCAACATTAGGATGGGGAATGACCCTCTTGCATGAGCTTCATCATACAGGTCCTGGAGGTAGCATGGTTGACACGGATGAACTATATGGTACAGGAGATGTAGTTAATGCAATGAATGTGATTAGACAAGAACTTAATATGCAGTGGAAAAACTTTGGTCAACGACTTAACTATAAAAGTGTTATTCCAAATGAGGGAGCTACTAATAGTTATCTTCCTTTTGATCAGAGTTCTTTAAATAGTATAAAAGAGGGGGTAGCCCCATGTGTTTTCTCGGAATACATTAAAACGAGCGTAAAAAAATGAGGAAAATATTCTGTGTGTATATGATAGTGTTGTTGTTTTCACAATGTGCAAATTCACAATCAGTGGACAGTCTGTCCTTGTATAAGAGAGCTCTTGTGCTTATTTCAAGGGACTTAGAGGTTGATTTACAAAATGTAGCTGTCTCAGGGATTGCCTATGATTTAGACTGCTTTATGTTTTTTAGAACAGTAAAGAATAGCTCATGGGAAAAGACACTTATTGAAAGACAGAATAATCAAAGTTTAGATACTTATTCTTCTGTTTTAGATAAAAACTTTAATAAACTTTCTCATCATACGGAGTATAGTGTCTTCTTTTCGAATATAAAGGATGGAATCATTCTTGCACAAATATGTAAGTTACAAAAAAATGGGAAATCACTTAACTATTATTCGGTTATAAATACTGCACTCCAACAATATTATTATATGTTTATACTTAATCGAAAGGGAAAAATAAAGAAAACGTATCGGGTGAAGGTAGATTAATTCAAATGAAAGTTGTTATTCAATTAAAATCACTGCAGTCCAAAGAATAATTCTTAGACATGATTCAAATTGGTAATGCCCAAATTGGGAGTTTGCAAAATAGCCATCTGAATATCAATGTGATTTTTACAAGATTAGGCGTAGAGGCAGGGATAGATTCTCTGCCTCTTGCTATATTTGTAGTCCAAAACAAAGAAGAATGAATATACGAGAATGCTTCGGCACTTTATGCTCCAGATTGGGAGTTGAGCCCCTATGTCTGTATTGCAGTGCAATGAAACTTGCCAAAAGTGGGAAAAATAGCACGGGCATGGTAAGAACAAGAGCAATAAATCGAAGAGAATGACGTTAAAAGAATGACAGCCATCAATATGGAGGTTTATGAATAAGCAGGAAATTACATCAACATCTTTGCTGGCATCAGTAAGCATAGGTAAACGCTTGCAAAGCAACTGTCTGGAAATGAAAGGTAAATGACAATGGAACACAAGGATTTTACATACGACATGGTGCCACCCCTTTTTGCAGTCTGCTTCATCGAAGGCTGTCCGCAGGCGCCCACCTGCCTAAGACATTTTGCAGGAACATTCATACCCAGCGTCATTCACACGGGTCCTGCCGTCTATCCCACAGCATTGAACACTGGAAAATGCGCCGAGTTCAAACCGCTGCGGATCATGCGCGGAGCATGGGGATTTGACACCATCTTTACTGAAGTGAAGCAGAAAGACAGCACGAGGCTGCGCAACGACATCAAGCAGTTCTTGGGCGGACATGGTACCTATTACCGCTACTACAATGGCAGCCGCCTGCTCACTCCCGAACAGCAGGAGTGGATTATCAGTCTTTTCCGTAGCTGTGGATATACGGACAATCTCACATTTGAACACTACGAGGATGTTTACGATTTCTCTTAACTATTTCCGAGATAGACTACCGCACCCTGGTACTGTCGATACCGTATTGTTATATTACCAGTACCACATTGCGGTAGTAACAGTACCGTATCTTGGTACTCATAATGACGGTATTGACCGCATCGTCAAAGTAACCGACATAGTGAGCAACGTACTCGGCGTAAAGAACAATGCTCCACTCCCACAGAGTGGCAAGGCAGGCGGGCAGATGAGCCATAGTTACTCTTATGACCCACTATATCGTTTGGCAAGCGCAACAGGTACTTATAAGGGAACGGACAATAAATCCGCTTCTTATACGTTATCTATGGGCTACGACAACATGCACCGCATCACGAGTAAGAAGCAACATCTCTCGCAGACAGGTGTACAGTTTGACGGCACGCTCAACGCAGGCTACGAACTCGTCTATACCTATGGTAGTGCAGAGGGTAAGAAGTTCCAACTCGACAATGTTCGTGATATCAACTACCGCACGGAAGAAACTCCTACGGACAATACGAATATCAACAACGGACACAAGTACACTTACGATGCCAATGGAAACCTTGTCTATATCAATACCTCTCGTGTAAAGAAAGACGGCAAGGAGGATGAAAAGGCAACCGAGCAGAAGTACCGTTGGGACGAGGAGAACCGCTTGTTGGCAGCCGATGAGAACGGCTTTGTAAGCAACTACTGGTATGATGCCGATGGTGAGCGCACGGTGAAGACCAGTGGCGAGAACGAAGCCATATACGTAAACTCCGAGTTCTCGGGGGGTAACACCAGTACGGCACGCTTCAGTCTCTATGTCAGCCCATATCTCGTGGCAGGGCAAGGTGGCAAGTACACCAAGCACATCTACATCGGCTCGCAGCGTATTGTCAGCAAGCTTGGCGACCTCGCAAGCTATGGCGCAGACCCAAGACGAATACCGTATGCAGGCAATGAGGCTGATGGTCTTACCATTAACTACAAGGATAAGTACAACCAGCAGTTACAATCCATTAAAGACAATTACAAAACGTTTGACTTGCCATATAATGGTAAGGACAACGATGACTACGTAAACGGTCAAGGCTTCTGCTGCAATGATGGTACGCCGGAGGCAGCACAGGCAAGGGCTATGGCACGCACAAGGGCTGCAAACGGCAACTTCAAGCCTAACGACGACTACGAGAAGATGCAGTTCTACTACCATCCTGATCATTTGGGTAGCAGTAGCTATATCACCAACCTTGATGGCGAAGTATCGCAGCACATCGAATACGTTCCATTTGGCGAAGTGTTCATAGAAGAACGCAACAATACGTGGAACACGCCTTACCTCTTCAATGCTAAAGAATTTGATGAAGAAACAGGTATGTATTACTATGGTGCGAGGTACTATGAGCCGAGGTTGAGTCTGTGGATGAGCGTTGATCCCAAAGCAGCGGACGCACCTGATTGGACATCATATCGATTTTGTTTCAATAACCCAATTAGATATACCGATCCAGACGGTCGTTGGGAGTGGAGCGCAGCAGGAAATCTCAAATCACAGAAAGGTGATAATTCATACACATTAGCAAAATTTTTAGGAACAAACCAAAAGAATGCAATGACTATACTTAACAGAGGTGGGGTTAGTGCAAATGACAAAGGTATTCTAAATCTTAAAGTAGGACAGGAATTTTCTAAAAATGATTTGTGGGTAGGATTTAAGTCGAAAGGTGGAGCTGTTGTGAATAATACTAATGAAGCCTTATCACACTACTTACACGGAAAAGGAGAATCCGCAGACGTAGGTGATCAATCTACAATACAACTATTATCGTCAAGTAGGTTCCAAGAAAAGCATGCTAAAATAACAAGTAAAGCTGTTTCCCCAGAGGGCTATTTTTCAGTTGATTTAACAAAATCAACTTTCCATATAGGAAGAACAAATGTAGATTATAAGGTAGGCGGTAATGGCAAATCAAGTTATGTAACCTATACTTTATTTTCGAGGGACGGTTTTTGGGATCCTGATTATCTTGATGAAAATACATTGGGTAAAATTCCAAATATTAGAGATTGGACAAATACGAAGCCTGACGGACCTGGTCCAAATTTAGAAAGATTTGGAGGTACGCCATATCATTATAAAACAAGAGAAAGAACATACTTTTTTAAGCCTATTAAAGACAACAAATAATTTGATTGGTTATGAAAAAAGTAATAGAATTTATAGTGTTGGGAGTCGTGTTTTTTGTACTTGTTCTACTATATATCATATACGATAGAACAGGGTATCATTATGGATTGGAATGTAGTTTCTGCAATAAGAATATGCCGTATGGATTAACACCAAAAATCAATTCTGATTATCCACAAAGTTTTGTTTTACTTGATGAAGACGGCTTTGAGCTAACGGGGAGCGGTTTTAGACACAGACAAAGCAGTTTTAAGATAAAGAACTTTTTGGGTTATGGTTATAATGATACATCTGTATTATTGAAATGTACGGACAGTTTAAATAACATAAAATATTTAGTATCATATGAAATTGGTTATAAAAGCGACAAAGAAAATCCTGTCATATCATTTAAGGATATAAACTACAATGAATACAGCCAAATCAAAAATAATTACCAATGGATTAAAATTGACGAGGAAAAAGCAAATACAATACAAATTATGAAGTTTTTATTTATTGTTGGAGCGTTGCTCTCACTCTTTTTTATAGTCAGAAAGCTATTAAGATTCAGAGGTAATGCTTCGAATCAGGAGTTATTAAAATAACTACCTGATTCTTAAAGAATGAGCATTAAAGTTCAAAATATGATGTCATATACCCCAAAATATGACGTCATATTTCCTCAAATATGACGTCATAAACAAAAGAGTAATAAATGTGGCACGCAAGCCACAATAGTGAGAAATAACAGAATGTATAACTTTAAAACAACAAGAGTATGACAAACAGACCATTAGCCTATACGCTCACGGAGCGAAAGGCAACCGTTGGCAAACTTGCCGGCAAAACAGTTCTACAAGCTCGCCCCACTGGACGAAAGCGGGTGGATCATCGCAGTTTCTGCGACGAAGTAGGACGTGCTACAACATTCACTGGGGCAGAAGTAGAAGCCGTACTTAGGCTTGCTGCCGAGATAGCGAAGCGACACGTTGAGAATGGCGACATCGTAGATTTTGGCGACATAGGAACGCTTTGTCCCTCGTTTCAGAGCAAGACAGTGGAGAAAGGCAAAGAAGATTTTAATCCCCATGTTCACATCACAAAACCAGTAGTACGCCTTTCGCCTTCAAGACGTTATTTCACATTGACAGGCGTAAGTTACGAGCGTGTAGAAGCACCTGCAAAAAAGTCAGAAAGCAAACCAGAAGAGCATTCAAACAATCCATAATTTGGCAAATTCGGATTGAACATTGAAAACAGCATTCCAACATATTGGCTTCGTTTCACTTAAAACCGCTATTCCTGTTTCTGATGGTGCTTTTTACCATCAGAACGGGATGGTATTTTCAAATATTGCTGTCCGGTAAAAATTAACTGAAAGCTCTGTATCTCTTTATCCATCGGTATTGCAGCCGTTTTACTCATCCTGGGGCTTGGTTTTCAGTTTCAAACTGTAAGCATTATAAAATGCACTTAT
>NZ_LR027818.1:0-1652 GCF_900607215.1 Prevotella rectalis | reverse complement strand
ATACAAATAAACTAATCAGACAATATATACCGAAAAAGGATTCGTTTGAACATTACACAGACAAGAGAATTATGTCGATACAAAAGAAATTGAACGAAAGACCGAGAGAAAAATTAAACTTTTCTACACCTAAGTGCGAGTTCTTCAAACACGTTTTGTAATTTTGCACTTGCTGGTTGACTCTACGATTAAATATAACTCGTTAATCATTAATTATTTATACTTCTTAATGTTTGGTTAATTTGTAAAAAATGATTACCTTTGGATGTTAAAAACAACAAGAAGCAAGATGAAGTACTACTCTCAATATCGTAATCATGATTTGTTTGATCTTCAGGAGCTACTCTCACGATTTTGCAAGTCCAATCGCTGGGTTAAACTTGGCGACAACCTGCCCTGGGATAATATCGTGCGGGAATACAACAAGCGTTTGCAGTATCGCCACGCAGGAGCGGACAATAAGACGGCTTCTTACACCCTTGCGATGGGCTATGACAATATGCACCGCATCACAAGCAAGAAGCAACACCTCTCGCAAACGGGCGTACAGTTTGAGGGTACACTCCATGCAGGCTACGACCTGACCTATACTTACGGCAAGGATGCAGGCAAGAAGTTCCAACTCGACAATGTTCGTGACATCAACTACCGCACGGAAGAGACTCCTACGGAGAGTACGAATATCAACAACGGACACAAGTACGCTTACGACCTCAATGGAAACCTTGTCTACATCAATACCTCTCGTGTAAAGAAAGACGGCAAGGAGGATGAAAAGGCGACCGAGCAGAAGTACCGTTGGGACGAGGAGAACAGACTCCTTGCAGCAGATGAGAACGGCTTTGTGAGCAACTATTGGTATGATGCCGACGGTGAGCGCACGGTAAAGACATCAGGCGAGAATGAAGCTATTTATGTGAACTCCGAGTTCTCGGGAGGCAACACCGGTACGGCAAGGTTCAGTCTCTATGTCAGCCCATACTTAGTTGCTGGACAGGGTGGCAAGTACACCAAGCACATCTACATCGGTAGTCAAAGAATAGTCAGCAAGCTTGGCGACCTCGCAAGCTACGGTGCGGACCCGAGACGCATCCCGTATGCAGGCAATGAGGCGGACGGCTTGACGGTGGACTACAAGGCCAAGTACAACCTGCAGATCCAATCCATCAAGGACAACTACAAGACGTTTGACATCCCTTACAACGGTGAGGACAATAACGACTATGTAAACGGTCAGGGCTTCTGTTGTGACGATGGTACGCCCGAAGCAGCACAGGCGAAAGCCATGACGCGGGCGGCAAGCGACGGCAACTTCAAGCCCAACGACGAGTACGAGAAGATGCAGTTCTACTACCACCCCGACCACTTGGGGAGCAGTAGTTACATCACCAATCTCGACGGCGAGGTATCGCAGCACATCGAATATGTGCCGTTTGGTGAAGTGTTCATCGAGGAGCGCAACAACACGTGGAACACGCCTTATCTCTTCAACGCCAAGGAATTTGACGAGGAGACGGGTATGTATTACTATGGTGCAAGATACTATGAACCGAGGCTGAGTTTGTGGATGAGTTGCGATCCTATGCAGGAATTAAAAGTATGTATTTGTTCTTATACTTATTGTATTAGTAACCCTATAGTTTATACCGATC